>NZ_CADFEM010000004.1:0-583373 GCF_902833245.1 Burkholderia sp. BCC0398 | reverse complement strand
TCGTCCCATCGCCATGCTGACGTCTCCCGTTCCGTTGACGTCAACATGCTACGTGAACATAGACCGGTTAACAACGGAACAGGACACTAGGCCGGCGCGGATCGGCAAGGGAGGCGGCATGACGTTGCGACACAAGCGGGGGCTCGTCGTCGGCATTGCGAACGAACAGAGCATCGCGTGGGGATGCGCGCGTGCGTTTTGCCGGGCCGGCGCGACGCTCGCGGTGACCTGGCAGTCGGACAAGACCTTGCCGCACGTCGAGCCGCTGTTCGCGCAACTCGACGCGCCGATCCGGATGCCGCTCGACGTCGGGCGGCCCGACCAGATGGCGGCGGTGTTCGATGCAATCGCGGCCCAATGGGGCGAAATCGACTTCGTGCTGCATTCGGTTGCGTATGCACCGAAGGCCGATCTGCACGGCCGCGTGGTCGACAGTTCGCCGGAAGGCTTCGCGTTGGCGATGGATACCTCGTGCCATTCGTTCATCCGGATGGCGCGGCTCGCCGAGCCTCTGATGACGCGCGGCGGGAGCCTGATGGCGATGAGCTATCTCGGCGCGGAGCAGGTCGTCGCGAACTACGGGGTGATGGGGCCGGTCAAGGCCGCGCTCGAAGCGAGCGTGCGGTACCTGGCGGCCGAACTCGGCGGCGCGGGCATTCGCGTCAACGCGATTTCGCCGGGCGTGCTGCCGACGCGCGCGGCGTCGGGCCTGCCGGACTTCGGCCGGCTGCTCGACGACACCGCGCGCCGGGCGCCGCTGCATCACGCGCTGGACATCGACGACGTCGGCGCGTTCTGCGCGTTTCTCGCCAGCGACGGCGCACGGGCGATCACGGGCGGCACGCACTATGTCGACGCCGGCATGCACATGCTCTAGCGCGCCGGCGGCGCGCGGCGTTCAGGTCCGCGCGAATGCCTGCACGAGGGCCGGCGGCGCGTGGGCGACCGTGACCTCCGGCGTGCCGTGCCACGCCGCGAGTTTCTTCACGGCCTTCGCGACGTCGGCTGCGAGCCCGGCGCCGAACCGCACGCCCGGCTCGACATGCACGGCTTTCAGCTCGAACGTGCCGAGCGTGCGATGCGCTTTCGCATCGACGCGGCCCACCAGCCGGCCGCGATGCAGCACGGGCAGGCAGAAATAGCCGTAGCGCCGCTTGTGCTCGGGCGTATAGCACTCGATCGTGTAATCGAAACCGAACAGCGTCGACGCGCGCCGCCGGTCCCACACGACCGGGTCGAACGGCGACAGCAGCGTCGTGACCGTCGAGCGCAGCGTGTCGGCAGCGGCCGCCGGCAGCAGCGCATCGAGCGAGCGATGCACGTAGGCCGGTTCCTTCCAGTCGTCGATCTGCACCGGAATCAGGTCGCCGGCCTCGGCGAGCCGCTCCAGTTCCGCGCGGTACGAACGGCGCGGCAGCCGATAGTAGTCGGCCACCCAGTCCGCGCGCACGACGCCGAGCGCGCGGCACGTGTAGTCGAGCAGCGCAGGCAGCACCGCATCGCGCGGCGGCAGGTCGCGCGTATCGTCCCAGTGGGGCAGCACGCGTTCGCGCACGTCGTACACGCGCTGGAAATTGCGGCGCTCCGACACCATCAGGTCGCCCGTCGTGAACAGCACTTCCAGGTGACGTTTCTCGGGCTTGCGGTCCCACCAGCCGTTGCCCTTCACGCCGTCCTCGCGCGCGAAATCGGCCGAGCGCACCGGGCCTTCGTCGCGAATCCGCGCGAGCAGCCGTTCGATCTCCGGACGATTCTGCTCGTGCCATTCGGCCGCATATTTCCAGCCCATCCCCGACGGATCGAGCATCTTGTAGCGCATCAGCCCGAACTGCTCGATCGGCAGGAAACACGCTTCGTGCGACCAGTATTCGAACAGGCGCGCCTCGGCGAGATGTTCGTCGAGCCAGCGCGGCGGGAAATCGCCGAGACGGCTGAACAGCACGAGATACGGGCTGCGTGCGACGACGTGGATGGTGTCGATCTGCAACTGCGCCATCCGGCGGATCGTGTCGAGCACGTCGGACTTGGTCGCCTTGCGGCGCGGCGGGGTGAGCAGGCCCTGTGCGGCGAGATGGAGCGCGCGGGCGGCGGCGGGCGAAAGCGTGAGCATCGGCGAGACGGTCGAGGGTGGCGATCGGGAACCACTTTAGCGCGAAAGCGGCGCGCGCGTGCGACGTGCGGCTGCAACACGTCTGACAATGGTTGACAGATGCGTTTCGCAAGTTTCCCTATAGTGCAGTTCATGGCGCGACGATCAATGCGCGCAACGATTCCGCTTCCGACGCACATATGTCCATGGCACGCAGGAAGCGAATCCGGGATTCCCGACCCCCATCGGGAGACCCGGAGCCCTGAGCGGACATCCATGCGGCTGTGCACCGGCCCCGTGTGGATGTCCGCTGATTTTTTTGTTTTTCCGGTTTTCACCCATTGCCGCGCGACGGGTCATGCCGCGGCGCTCGTCTGTCCGGGCCGCAGCGCGCGGGACAGGTCGTAGTGTTTCGCCGCGCCGTAACGCGGCGAACCGAAGTGCCAGTCGTAATTGCCGCGAATGTACGTCCGGGCCTCGTCGAGCAGGCGCAGCGACGCGCGGTCGTCGGTGCGCGCACGTACCTGTTTTTCCAGATCGAGATAACGCGCGAGATAGCCGTTGTGGATGTCTGCCGCCGTGTCGAGCGCGGCTTGCGGCGCGAGCCCGCGTTCGTGCATCAGGACGCAGACGAGATTGCTGCTCGATTCGCCAGCTTCTTTCGGATACGAAAAGATGTCGTTGCACAGGCAGAGGATCAGGCCGGACAGCTTGCGCAGGCGCTCGACTCCTTCGTCGGCGTAGAACGCGGCGGGCGCTTCGTAGCCGGCGGCGATATCGATCAGCGCGAACGCGCCTTCGCCGCAGCCGTTATAGGTGCGACCGGAAAGGTACTCGGCCGTGTCGGGCACGACGTCGGTCGCGAACCGGCCGGCTTCCCACAGCGTCGAGAACAGGAACGTCATCATCCCCGCGACCCAGCGTGCGTACTGCACGCGCGTGGACGTCGCGGCGATACGCGCGCACACATCTTGAGTCGCCCGTTGCAGGGCGGGCAGGAACGCGGCCAGGTGCGGCAGGCGCGCCGCCAGCGCGGCGCGCAGCGGTGCCGGATCGTGGCCGGTCGGATCGGCAATCATTTCGTACAGCCACAGGTAGAGCGCGCCGAGCTCGCCGGGCGTGCGCGCGACGCCGTGCAGGCTGCACAGGCCGTCGTCGATCGCGAAGATCCAGCCGTACGCGCGGGTCGTCGTGCACAGGCCGTCGAAGGTGGCGTGCGCATAGACGCGCGAGCAGTATTCGCCGACCTTGCCGTGACGGATGCCGTTGGCCCAGCGCGGATCGTCGAGCAGGCCATGGCCGTTCATCCACGCGAGCAGGTCGGCTTCGGCGCGGTCGGCGTCGGGATGCACCGGCGTTTCGAACGGGTGGAACAGGTGCGGCAGCACGAGCGTGGGCGCGGCGGCTTCGGCGGCAACGGTTTCGGCGGTGGACATGGCGTACCTCGCGGATGGCGGGTGACAACAGGTGTCGTGAAGGGGGGGGCGGCCTACATGCCGAACCGGCGCGCGCGCTTGCCGTATGCATCGATCGCCTGTTCGAAATCGTCGCGTCCGAAATCGGGCCAGCACGTCGGCGTGAAATAGAACTCCGAGAAAGCGGTTTGCCACAGCATGAAATTCGACAGGCGTTGCTCGCCGGACGTGCGGATCACGAGGTCCGGCTCCGGCTGGCCGGCCGTATAGAGCCGGCTCGCGATCAGCTCCGGGCTGAGCTGCGCGAGCAACTGATCGACGGTGCCGGCCGCGACGTGCTCCGCGATCAGCGAGCGGACTGCGTGCAGCAGGTCGAGGCGGCCGCTGTACGCGACCGCGATGTTCACATCGAGCCCGCACGCGTGGGCCGTGCGTTGTTGCGCGGCACCGATGCGCTCGGCTGTCGCGGGCGGCAACTTCGTCAGGTCGCCGATCACGTGCAGGCGCCAGCGGCCGCCGGCGGCGAGCTCGTCGATGACGTCGGCGATGACCGCGAGCAGACCGCGCAATTGAGCGGCGTCGCGATTGAGATTTTCGGTGGACAGCGGCCACAGCGTCACGAACGGGATCCCGGCTTCCTCGCACCACGACAGCAGCGCATGCACGTTGCGCCCGCCGGCCCGATAGCCGTCGACGGCCGGCAGGCCGAGACGGTCCGCCCAACGCCGGTTGCCATCGAGAATGACGGCAAGATGCGTCGGCAACGGCGGCCGGGCCGTCTCTGATGCGGCAGGCGAGTCGATGGCGAACGTTGCCGGCGCGCGCAGAATCAGCTCTTGAGTCATGGCGACTCCTTCGAGGCGAGGAAGCGATCGAAACGTGAAACAGCAGTGGGATCGTTATGGCGACTGCCGCATGCCGGCGTGGGAATTCTGTTCGCACCGATGCGAGCGATTATTATTGATCAATGAATTTCGGATTTTCAAGTCATTCGCATGCACCATTTCTCGGCGCGCCAGCGCAAGCGACCGAGCAGGCGTGGCGGGGTGCCGGCCGATATCGAAAGCGGTGATGCGCAGTCGATTTTCGAGCCGATGTTATTTCGACATGCGGATACGGCGAATGCTTTTTGCGTTTCGCGAGATTGAATAAATCGCGGAATTGGAAAATAAAGCGATGCAATACGCGGGCGACCGATTGCGGCGAAAACGTTTCCGCCGCGTCGGCCGTCGGGCGCTTATGCCCGCTTGCCGCGCGCGACTTCGTCGCCGGCGCCGGGCGGCAGCCGCCGCGTGATCGGAATCGACGCGAACGAGCACAGCCCGACCACGAGGAACGCGGGCCAGAAATCCGACCACATCATCGTCTGATGGCCCTGGAGCCAGTGCGACACGTGCAGCACGAGGCCGGCCACCGTCACGCCGAGGCCGAGCGACATCTGCTGGACGACGCTGCCGAGGCTCGTCGCGCGACCTGCGTCGCGCGGCGAGATGTCCGCGTAGATCATCGAATTCAGGCTCGTGAACTGCAGCGCGGGGAAGATGCCGCCGACCAGCACGATCAGCCAGATCGTCCAGGTCGCCATGCCGGGATGGAACACGCCGTACGCGGCGATCGCGAGGCCCGCGAATGCCGCGTTGTAGATCAGCACCGTGCGAAAACCGAAGCGGCGCAGCGTATGCGTGGCGGTCGAACGGCTGACCGCGCCGCCGAGCGCGGACGCGCACGTGATGAGCCCCGAGTGGAACGCGCTCATGCCGAGCCCTTCCTGCAGCGCGAGCGGCAGCAGGAACGGCACTGCGCCGAGCCCGATGCGGAACAGCGACCCGCCGACGACGCTCGCGTGGTACGTCGGGATCTTCAGAAAACTGAGGTCGAGCACTGGGCGTTCCTTGCGGCGCGCGTACGGCACGTACAGCGCGAGCATCGCGGCGCCGGCCGCGCACATGATGATGGCGTTCGAGCGCGACGTGAGCGAACCGTCGATCAGCGTGAGGCCCATCAGCAGCAACGCGGCGCCGCTGGCCGACAGCAGGAAGCCGAACCAGTCGAGCGGGCCCGGATCGGGCTCGTGCGTGTTCGCGATGTGCTTGCTGGCGAGGTAGATCCCGTAGATGCCGATCGGCACGTTGATGAAGAAGATCATCCGCCAGTGCAGGTAGGTCGTGATGAAGCCGCCGACGAGCGGCCCGACCGTGGGCCCGAACAGCGCGGGAATCGCGAGGTAGTTCATCGCGCGCACGAGATCGGCGCGCGGCACCGCGCGGAAGATGATGATGCGGCCGACCGGGACCATCATCGCGCCGCCGACGCCCTGGATGAAGCGCGCGAACGTGAGCACGCCGAGCGAGTTGGATGCCGCGCACATCAGCGAGCCGACGACGAAGATGCCGATCGCGGTGCGGAACACGGCGCGCGCGCTGAAGCGGTCGGCGAGCCAGCCGCAGATCGGAATGAACACGCCGAGACCGACCACGTAGGCCGTGATCGCAATGTTCAACGTGACGGGGTTGTGCCCAAAGTCCCTCGCCATCGCGGGCAGGGCGGTGACGATGATGTTCGCGTCGACGCTTTCCATGAACAACGCACAGGCAACGATGAGCGGTGCTAGAAAGACGGGCGACATGGGCAGGGCGCGCGGTAAAGACGCCATTATGCCCACAATGTGACCGCTGCGTCACGTACGACAACAGTTGTTCCGCATGTTGCAACAGTCGTCTTTTCCGGCGGATGGCGCGGAAAGGACGACCGCGCACGTGTGAGCGATGTGCTGCCTGGGCGATGAACGACGCGGCATCGTCGTCGCGATGCGCACGCGTTTTCGATGCGAGGCCGGAGGTTGACGCGGTGATCTGCGAACCGCTTGCCGCACGGCAAGTCGACCGCGCGTTCGCGTTGGAATGCGCGACGAGCGGGGACGACGTTGGGCCCGGTCATGTCGATTCCTTTTGACGGCGTGTCCGTGCGTTTCTAGAATATGAGCACTTGCTCACATTCGAAAGCCGCCTTCCCGCCATGTCCGAATCGTCGTCGCGCATTCCGCTTTCGCCGCGCAAGGCGCCGCGCCAGCGCCGCTCGGTGGCCACCGTCGATGCGATCGTCGAGGCTGCCGCCCGCATTCTGGAGCGCGACGGCTTCGACGGTTACACGACGAACGCGGTGGCCGCGCTGGCCGGCGTGAGTATCGGCTCGCTCTACCAATACTTCCCGAACCGCGATGCATTGACGGCCGCGCTCGTCGAACGCGAGAGCGCGCATCTGCTCGACGACGTCGACCGGGCCGCCGCGCTGTCGTGCTGTGACGACGTGCTGCGCACGCTGGTGCGCGGGGCCGTCGCGCATCAGATGCGCCGGCCGGTGCTCGCGCGGCTGATCGATTTCGAGGAGGCGCGCTTGCCGCTCGGCGCGCGCACCGCGCGCGTCGCGGACCGCATCCACGCGACCTTGCTGCATGCGCTCGGGCTGCGCGATGCGCCGCGCGTCGCCGCGCCCGGCGTCGTGGCACACGATCTGCTCGCGATCGTGAAAGGCATCGTCGATGCGGCGGGCGCGCGCGGCGAGACCGATGCGGATGCGCTCGAAGCGCGTGCGTGGCGGGCGGTACGCGGCTATCTCCGCGAGTCGCGCGAATCGAAACTTGCTTGACATGCATGTTTCGTGCGACAGTCAGGCCCATTCGCACCACAACATGACGCGTATCGATCGAAGGCCATCGAGACGAACGCGCGCGCGAACGAGACCTCGTGCCGATCCACTCACCATTCGAAAGGAGGGGACACGCCATGACGTCACGTCGTGCCGCACCGCTTGCATCTCGCTTCCCGTCGCGTCAGTCACCGCCCGCGCCGCGTCCGCGCTGGGCGGCCGCACTGGCCATTGCCTATCTCGCCGTCGCCGGTTGCGCCGCGCAGGCCGACAATGCGCACCAGGCCGCCGCGCAAGCGGCGAGCCCGTCCGCGTTGCCGGCCACCCCCGCAGCCGCATCCGCTCCCGCGTCCGGCACGCTGCTGCCGCCGCCGAGCCAGCTCTACGGCGACCTGTTCGTCGCGGTGCAGACCGCGCAGCTCTATCCCGACCAGAAGACCTTCGTCGACGCCACGCCCGATACCGATCCCGCGACGATCGTGCAGTTGTATCAGCAACAGAAATCGCAGCCGGGCTTCTCGCTGAAGGCGTTCGTCGACCAGCATTTCACGCCGCCCGCGACAGGCGGCGTGACGCCGCCGCCGAACCAGACGCTGCGCCAGCACATCGACTGGCTGTGGCCGCAGCTCACGCGCACGAGCACCGCGGCGCCCCCGTACAGTTCGCTGATTCCGCTGCCGAAGCCGTACGTCGTGCCGGGCGGCCGCTTCCGCGAAGGCTACTACTGGGACACCTATTTCACGATGCTCGGGCTGCAGGTGTCGGGGCGCGAGGATCTCGTCGACGACATGCTCGACAACTTCGCATACCTGATCGATACGATCGGGCACATCCCGAACGGCAATCGCACGTACTACGCGAGCCGCTCGCAGCCGCCGTTCTTCGCGTACATGGTCACGCTCGCCGCGCAGGTCGAGGGCGACAAGGTCTACCAGAAATACCTGCCGGCGCTGCGCAAGGAGCACGCGTACTGGATGCAGGGCGAAACCACGACACCGCGCGGGCAGGCGACGCGCAACGTGGTCGCGATGCCCGACGGCGCCGTGCTGAACCGCTACTGGGATGCGAGCGACACGCCGCGCGACGAGTCGTATCTCGAGGACGTGACGACCGCGAAATCGGTGCCGTCCCGGCCGGCGAACGAGGTGTACCGCGACCTGCGCGCGGGCGCCGAAAGCGGCTGGGACTACAGCTCGCGCTGGTTCGGCGACGGCAAGACGCTCGCGACGATCCGCACGACGTCGATCGTGCCGGTCGACCTGAACAGCCTGATGTTCCATCTCGAGACGACGATCGTGAAGGGCTGCGTGGTCACGCGCGACATCGCGTGCGTGGCCGATTTCTCGGCGCGCGCGGGGCGGCGTGCGGCCGCGATCAATCACTACCTGTGGAATCGTCGCGGCTATTACGGCGACTATGACTGGCAGTTGCGCAAGCCGCGCGACGGCGTGACGGCGGCCGCGCTGTATCCGCTGTTCGCGGGCGTCGCGTGGCCGGAGCGCGCGAAGGCGACCGCGCGCGAAGTGCGCAAGACGCTGCTGCAGCCGGGCGGGCTCGCGACGACGACCGAGAACACGGGCCAGCAGTGGGATGCGCCGAACGGCTGGGCGCCGCTGCAGTGGATCGCGATCGACGGGCTGCGCCGTTACGGCGAACCGGCGCTCGCGAAGGACATCGGCACGCGTTTCCTGTCCGACGTGAAGCAGGTGTACGCGGCCGAAGGCAAGCTCGTCGAGAAGTACGTGGTCGAGGGCACCGGAACGGGTGGCGGCGGGGGCGGCGAATATCCGTTGCAGGACGGCTTCGGCTGGACCAACGGCGTCACGCTGAAACTGCTGGGGCTGTACGGCGAGTAACGCACGGCGGCGCGGGCCGCATGCCCGCACGGCAAGCCACCACATGGGCCGGGCCGTCGCGCAAGCGGCCGTCCGGCCCGTGCCTCGATGCGGCGGGCATCAGAACGTGATCGTCGTGCGCACGCCGACCACCGTCTCGTCGCCGATGCGCGCGCCGGCCGCATTCGGGTTCGGGATGCCGCCGCCCGGACGGAAGAAGTGCTGCAGGTCGGCCTGCACTTGCCACCACGGCGCGACCTGATACTGGTACGTCGCCTCGATGACCGTCTCCGCGCGGCGCACCGGATAGCCGGGCGTCGTGTACGCGCCGGTGTCGCCGTCGAGGCCGCGCGCATGCGAGCCGATCTTCGCGTAGCCGATCGCGATGCCGGCGACGTCGTTGTCGCGTCCGACGAACGGCGCCTTCAGCGTCACGCCCGCATTGGCCGCGAAATCGACGATATTGCGATCGCCCGGCGAGCCCATCACGCGCGCGAACACGCCGACCGAGCGCGGGCTGTCGGCCGACGGCCGCCACACCATCTGGTCCGCGACCGCATAGAAGCCGTAGTTGCCGCGATGCGTGGCGGGCGTACCGTTGCTCGCCGGATCGGCGAGCGACAACCCGTCGGTGCCGTAGCGTGGATCGTTCGCGTGCTGCGACTGATACCAGGCGCCGAGTTTGTACGTGCCGGGCAGGCCGGCCGGCGGCGGCGCCTTCGGATCGGCGGCCGGCGCGTTCAGCGCGTACTGCACTTCGCCGATCACGAATGCGCCGCTGCGCAGGTTGAAGTTGGTGCCGTGCGCGTTCAGCACCTGCGCGTCGCCGTCGCTGCGGCCGGCCGGGTTGCCGTCGAACACGCCGACCATCGCGGTCCACGCGTCGGCCGGCTTCACGCGCAGCCGCACGCCGAGCGACGACAGCGGATACGCGGGGCCGCCGGACGGCAGGTCGGTGGACGGCAGCACGGGCCAGCCGAACGTCGCGTTCATGAACGTCGCCGCGTTCTCGCTCACCATGAATTCCTGGTCGACGCTCTGCTGGCCGACTTTCACGTCGACCTTGCCGTCGAGCAGCGACTGCTGATACCAGAGCTCCCACAGGCGCGTGGTCGAATTGGCTTCGATGCCGGTCGCGGTCTGCAACGTCTGCAGGTAGCGCTGCGAGAGGTTGGTGCCGTGGATCTGCAGCCCCGACACGTTGAACGTACCGCCCGGCAGGCCGATCGCCTTGCCGGTGTCGACGTTGAAGCCGAATTGCGTGAGCCCCTGGTACGCGCCGCCGCGCCCCGTGCCGCCGGACGTGTTGTACAGGTACTCGCTGGTTTCCTGCAGGCTCAGCGTGACGCCGTGCTGGTCGAGCACGTCGCGCAGGCCGCCGATGTTGCCGAGCAGGTTCGAGCGCTCCCACAAGCCGGTGGGAGCAGGCGCGGCAGCATCGGCGGCCTGTTGTTGCGCGGGGGCGGCCGCATCGCGCGCGCCGGCCGCCGGTTCGGTTGCGGCGGGAGACGTCGCTTGCGCGAATGCGGGTGCGGCGGCGAACGACAGCAGCAGCGCGGCGAGCGCATCGACGCGACGCTTGCGCGGGACGGGTGCGAGAGTGTTCTTCATTTGGTTCCGTTGGCAGTTTGATTCGTTAGGCTGAAGAAACGGGAACGGGATGCGGGACGCATGGCGAGACGGCCCGCACGGACGCAGAGGGATTACGGCAGCCAGCCGCCGACGCGCCATACCTGCGCGAAGCCGACGCGTGGCGCGACCGAGCAAAGCAGCGCGGCGAGCGCGACCGCGGCCGCCGTCGCGGCGATCAGCACGCAATCGAGCAGGCGGGGCGCCGCCGGCACATGGGCGAGCGCGAAGCCGCGCCAGTTGCTCAACACATGGGTGAGCGGCGAAAGGCCGGAAACGAACGAGCGGTCGCACGCGACGTGCACGACGCGCTTGAGCCTGACCGCGAACGATTGAAAGAACATGACGCTGCCTCCGGTTCCGTCCGGCGAACGCCGGACGACGTGATCGAGCGCGGGTGCGTGACGCGACCCTGTGATCGGAGGATGGAACATAACGGAGCGTGCGACTGACGAACCGGCGATGGCCGGCCCGGGAGGAGGCGCGCTAACCCGACGAATGCGAGCTAGCGGCGAAAGACATGTGTCTGGCTGCTATCTCGCGATGGCTTGGCCGGCCTGGACCGGCATCGAACTGCAACTAGAGCATGTGTCCACGGAGGGACTCCCTTGATGAATTGGGGCGGATTGTAGTCGCGACTTTTGCTGCGGCGCAAGCAGAAAACGCACGAAAGATGCGCTGTGTCGCGTGCACGTCGCCGCGGAGCGGGGCTGTCGCGCGGCCGCTCGGCGATCGCGAAAAGGATGCGCGGCAGGGCGCCGGGCCGTTGCTCGCACGCATCGGCGCGCGGTGGCGCGGTGACGGCGCTGAAAGGTTTCGGAACGTTATTTCAAGGGCAAGTCTTTCAGTCGCGTCAGGCGGGGAATTTATTTCGAAAAATGGGGTTTCAAGGGGTTGACTTCACTTTCGGGCGGTCCATAGAATCCGCCATCTTCACTCTTGGGGCCGCCGCCTTGGACGCCTGCAGTAGTCGATCTTCGAACGACATTTCCGCCTGAGCGACCGACGTCCGCGCCTCATCGACGCCGCCGTTTGTCTCCCGGGCAAACGGTGCGCGCAGCAGTATTCCGCAGCCACTCCCTACGTGCACCCTGATTCGCGCCGGTTAGCGTGATGCGTTCTCGCATGCGTTGCCCGGTTTCACCGCCGCCAGGCAGGCGGCCGCGTTCGCGCATCCGTTCTCCGGGCGCGCGAACGCCGGCCCGCCCGCCGGACGGCGGTCAACCGTGTTCTCCGGAACACCGCACAGGAGCCGCCGTGAACGACAGTGACAGTTGTCCCTTATGCCCGTTGCATACGCAGACCCTTTTGAACCCGGGTCGCGGGGACACGCCGGCCGCCTAGCCTGACACGTCGTTCAGGCACCGGACTGGCCCCGCGCCCACGACGCGGCCGGCACGATGCCGTCGCCGCACGGAGCCAGACCATGAACTTCGGCCTTCTGCTGTCGAACCTTCCGCACGTCACGGAATCGCGCCACCACTACGACGCGATGCTGACGCTCGACGCCCGTCCGCGGGTGTTCTCCCGCCTGCTGAACCAGCTGAAAGCGTTGATCCACTGAAAAGAAGCGCCGAGCGCGCCTCGGCATGCGCACGCGCGCGCGCCTTCGAGCGGCCGTCCCGCGCGCATGCCAAGGTCACACGCTCATCGAATCGCATAACCCTTAGCCGTACGGAATACATCATGTCCACGCCCTCCAACGTCTCCCCACCGATCGCGGTCGAGCGCAGCGCCGTGCTCGACGAAGCCCATCTGGGCGACATCCGCGGTGCGCTCGGCACGATCTCGCACCACGACACCGGTGCGCGCGGCACGTGGTGGGCGCGCCTGCGCACGCTGCTCGCGATCATCGGCCCGGGTCTGATCGTGATGGTCGGCGACAACGACGCCGGCGCATTCGGCACCTATACGCAGGCCGGCCAGAACTACGGCACGACGCTGCTGTGGACACTGCTGCTGCTCGTGCCCGTGCTGTACGTGAACCAGGAAATGGTGCTGCGCCTCGGCGCCGTTACGGGCGTCGGCCATGCACGGCTGATCTTCGAACGCTTCGGCAAGTTCTGGGGTGCGTTCAGCGTGATCGACCTGTTTCTGCTCAACGCGCTGACCATCGTCACCGAGTTCATCGGCATCACGTTCGTGCTGGATTTCTTCGGATTGCCGAAGGTGGCCGGCGTGTGCGTGGCCGCGGCCTTGACGATGGCGGCCGTCAGTACCGGCGACTTCCGGCGCTTCGAGCGGTTCGCGATCGGGCTGTGCGTGCTGAGCCTGCTGCTCGTGCCGGTGCTCGTGTCGATCCACCCGCCGGTCGCGCAGATGACGCGCGATTTCTTCGTGCCGAACTGGCCCGCGCACGCGAAGCTGTCGGACGTGATGCTGCTCGTGATCGGTATCGTCGGCACGACGGTCGCGCCGTGGCAATTGTTTTTCCAGCAGAGCTACGTGATCGACAAGCGCATCACGCCGCGCTTCATGAAATATGAAAAGGCCGACTTGTGGATCGGCATCGCGTTCGTGCTGGTCGGCGCGGTCGCGATGATCGGCTTCAGCTCGGCGTTGTTCGGCGGCCATCCGGAAGCCGGCAACTTCACCGACGCGGGCGGCGTCATCGCCGGCCTGGAGCGATATGCGGGCCGCACGAGCGCGACGCTGTTCGCGGTCGCATTGCTCGACGCGTGCATCATCGGCGCGGCGGCCGTGTCGCTGTCGACCGCCTACGCGATCGGCGACGTGTTCAAGATCCGCCACTCGCTGCACCGCGGCGTGACCGACGCGAAGGGCTTTTATCTCGTGTATTTCGGCATCGTCGCGGCCGCGGCCACGCTCGTGCTGATCCCGGGCAGCCCGCTCGGCCTGCTGACCGAAGCCGTGCAGACGCTCGCCGGCGTGCTGCTGCCGAGCGCGACGGTGTTTCTGCTGGTGCTGTGCAACGACCGCCAGGTGCTCGGCCCCTGGGTCAATTCGACGAAGCTCAACGTGTTCACGGGCGCGGTGATCTGGGTGCTGGTGCTGCTGTCGATCATCCTGACCGCGTCGGTGATGTATCCGGACATCAGCGGCGAAGCGATCGTCGACGTGCTGGTGGGCGGCACCGTGCTCGCGATCGCCGGCTATCTCGCGACGGTACTGATTCGCCGCAACAAGCGCGTCGTCGAGCCGGGCGTCGATCGCTCGCTGCGTGACACGTGGCGCATGCCGCCGCTCGACACGCTGGCGCCGCAGAACATGACGCTCGCGACGCGGATCTGGATGGCCGTGCTGCGCGGCTATCTGGTGATCGCGGTCGGCCTCGTGATCGTGAAGGTCGTGCAGATGACGCTGCTGAAGTAACGGCGATCGTCTGCCAGGAAGCGGCGCCAGACCCGGCGCCGCCCGTCCATGCCGGCCCGCGAGGCCGGCATGTGCGTTTACGCGGGCAATGACGCGCAACGGCGTTGCGCCGCCGCCGCGCGTCAGATCAGCTCGAGCTTCGACGTCAGATACGTGAGCTGGATCCGGTTCGCGACGCCGAAGCGCTTGCGCAGCTTGCGCAGGTGATAGTCGACGTTGTGCGCGCTGGTGTCGAGGCGCCGGCCGATCTCCTTGTCGGACGCACCTTCGGCGATGCCGAGCAGCAGCTCCTGCTCGAACGGCGTGAGCCCGTTGACCGCACGCTCGCGCGATGTCGAGATCAGTTGCGGCGACGCGAACTTGTGGACCGACAGCCCGATCGACAGCGCTTGCTCGATCGTCGCCGGCGTGATCCATTCGCGCGTGCGGCGCGGCGCGGTGAAGCTCATGAACGCGTGCAGCCGCGTGCCGGGCACGGCCATCGAATACATGATGCCGCTGCACATTCCGTCGTCCTGCATCGTCTGCAGGAAGCCGTCGAGCGCGGCCGGGCTCACGGACGGCGCGTCGTCGCGCTCGCGGTGCGCGCGGCGCAATTGCTGCAGATCCCACACGATCGGCATGTTGCACACGCGCGCGCCGAGCGTGCGCGGATCGACGTCGTGATGGCTGTGCCGCACGTAGTCGCCGCGATAGGTGGCCGGCGTGAACGCTTCGTGCAGGTAGAGACTTTCGACGCGCTCGCGCGTGAATTCGAGGGCGAAATACGCGAACGTCGAGAATCCGGTCAGGTGCAGCAGGCTCGTGACGATCCGGTTGCGCTCGGCCGTGCTCTGCGCGAGCGCGAGCGTATCGGCGACGCCGAGCTTCGGCGCGTGCGGCTGCGCGTCGTCGCCGCGCTTCACGTCGTCGCACCAGACGACCTGCACGGCGCGCTCGCGCAGCGCGTCCGCGCCGGCGTTCGACACGCGCGACGAGCGCGGCAAGCTGGTTGGGGCGACCGCTTCTTCATGCAATGCAATATCGGACATGAGCCATCCCTCGGAATCGACGCGCATCGCCTGGCGGCGGCCGTATCGTGTACGGCATTCGCGGCGGTGCGACCGAGCATCGTTGTGATTGCGCCGTCGTCATCCCTGACGAAACGCGGGGGCATTGTACAAAAATGCCGGTGTGTGGGTAATATGCCGTAATACTAATCGCGGCGAAAGTTTCATGTTCGCGTGCATATAACGACGACCAGAAAATCATAAAGAAAAGACCAGATCGTGACGGGGCGCAGTTTCACATATTGGGAAAGGGCGGGCTCCTCATGACATATGCTGACGGCGCACCACGCGTCGAGTGGTTCTCACAAGCCGATATCGCGGCCGCTGCCGCTTATTCGAACGAATATCACACCATCGAGCGTGACGTTTTTACCGGTATTCAAATAGCGCCCGGTAAAACCGACCTTGCGTCATTCGATTTCGCGCAATGCCATGCGCGATTGCGGCAAATCGGATTCAGTACGCTCGGCTACGGCGCGTACGAAATGATCGGGCGCCGCATTCTGCGCGCGCATCTGCTGCGCGATCTCGCGCCGGCGACGTTCATGCAGCCGTTCATCGAAGGGATGCTGTACGAAAGCGACCCGCGCTTCGCGCAGGTGCGGCAGAGCGGCTTCCCGGTCGCGTGGCGGCTCGACGAGATCGAGGCGGCCGGGCAGGGCAGCGGCGATCGCAAGGTGCTGGCGCTCGCCGGCCACTTGCGTGCGCATGCAATGAATAGCGGCGTGATCTTCAGTCTGTCGGCGCCGCGCCTCGACCTGCGCGTCGCGGTGAACCTGACGTCGGAAACGCACGGTACCGAATGGATCGACGATCGCGTGATCGGCGGCGCGCTGTCGGTCAGTCTTGCCGTGCACCGCGTCGCGCTGCCGTTCCTCGAGGCGCGTGTCGCGCGCATGCGCGGCTTCGCGCTCGGCGACGAGCAGCAGCAGGTGCTCGACCGGCTCGTGCACGGGCTGTCCGACCAGGAGATCGCGAGCGCGCTGCGTACGTCGCTGCACAAGGTCGGGCACCATATCCGCTCGCTGGAAAAGCAGTTCAACGTACAGAATCGCGCGCAGCTCGCGTACCTCGCCGCGCGGCGGCTGCCGTCCTGATCTGACGTCTTCGGGCACGCGCGCCGGCGGCCCCGGCGCGCGATGGAAGCGGTTCCGGCGACGCGTGCCCGAACCGGCCGCCGGGTTTCGTAGTCCGATTCGATCGTCTGACGAAAACGCGCTTTCACGCTACGAGGCGCGCTTCTTTTTCTTTCGGTTCCCGTCGCTACACTCGTCCCATTCAACGGTCCGCGCAGCACGGGGAAGGGTTGCCCGTGCCAGCCGGCGATAACGACAGGACGACGGCACGATGGCTGAACCGAAGGCGCTCCCCCGCGACTGGCAGCGGTTGTTTTCCGCCGGCCGCGGCGTGTCCGGACGGCGCCTCGGGGGCGCATCGCCGCGCGCCGACCTGTTTCTCGCGACCTTCATCGTCGCGGTCGTCGCGCTGTTCATCCTGCCGCTGCCGCAGACCGCGCTCGACGGGATGATCTCGCTGAATCTCGCGGCGAGCGTCGTGCTGCTGACGGTGTCGACCTACGTGCCGTCGGCGGTCAGCTTCTCGTCGTTCCCCGCGTTGCTGCTGTTTACGACGCTGTTCCGGCTCGCGCTGAACATCGCGTCGTGCAAGCTGATCCTGCTGCATGCGAACGCCGGCCACGTGATCGACGCGTTCGGGCGGCTGGTGGTCGGCAACAACGTGGTGGTGGGCGGTGTGGTGTTCCTCGTGATCGCGGTCGTGCAGTTCATCGTGATCGCGAAAGGGTCGGAGCGGGTGGCCGAAGTCGGCGCGCGCTTCTCGCTCGACGCGATGCCGGGCAAGCAGATGAGCATCGACGCGGACCTGCGCGCGGGCATCATCAGCGCCGACGAAGCGCGCGAGCGCCGCGAGAAGCTCGAGCAGGAATCGCAGATGCACGGCGCGATGGACGGCGCGATGAAGTTCGTGAAGGGCGACGCGATCGCGGGCCTCGTGATCGCGTTCATCAACATCGTGGCCGGCATCGCGGTCGGCACGCTGATGCACGGGATGGACATCGGCGAGGCGCTGCAACGTTACGCGATCCTGACGGTCGGCGACGGGATGGCGTCGCAGATTCCGTCGCTGCTGGTGTCGATCGCGGCCGGCATCGTGACGACGCGCGTGGCGACGCGCGATGCGCGGCAGCGCCAGCTCGGCGAACAGCTCGGCGAGCAACTGGGTGCGCACCCGCGCGCGCTGCTGATCGCGGCGTTCGTGCTGACCGGTTTTCTCGTCGTGCCCGGTTTTCCGAAATGGTCGTTCGCGCTGATCGCGCTCGGCCTCGGTGCGTTCGCGTTCTCGCAACTCAAGCGCAAGACGTCGGCGCCGAGCTTCAACCTGATTCATGTCGCGGGGCGCGTCGGCGCGGCCGACGACGGCCAGCCCGCGAAGGTGTCGCACGCGGCGGGCGTCACGTCGCTGATCGCGGTGTCGCTGTCCGACGAGCTACGCACGGGCCTGAACCTCGCGCAATTGCAGGCGGCGCTGTCGAGCGCGAAGGCGCGCGTCGACGCGGACATCGGCACGGTGTTTCCGCGCATCACGCTGAACGACGACGGGGGCGCGCCGGCCGGCACGTACCGGATCTACCTGCAGGACGTGCTCGCCGCGCACGGCGCGCTGAAGCCGGGCTGGCTGCTGTGGGACGGCGTCGCGCCGCTGCCCGAGCGCGCGGAGCGCCAGCCGGCCGAGGCGTTCGGTCCGTTCGCGACCGCGCTGTGGATCAAGCCGGACGGCGCGGCGCCGGACGGCAAGTGGCTGTCGAGCGAAAGCGCGCTGGCCGCGCACGTCGAGCAGATCGTGCGCCAGCATGCGGACGAGCTGCTCGGCATCCAGGAGACGCAGGCGCTCGTGCATCTGGTGCGCCGCGATCACCCCGAGCTCGTCGGCGAACTGACGCGGCTCGTGCCGCTGCAGCGCGTGACCGAAGTGCTGCGTCGGCTGCTCGCCGAACAGGTGCCGATCCGCAACTTGCGCGTGATCTTCGAGAGCCTGATCACGTGGGCGCCGAACGAGCCCGACGACGTGATCGCGCTGGTCGAACTCGTGCGCGTCGATCTGCGCCGGATGATCACCGACCGTCACGCGGGCACGGCGCGCCAGCTGCGGGTCGTGCTGTTCGAGCAGAACCTGCAGGAGCGGATCGAAAGCGCGGTGATGCGCACGAAGCAGGGCAATTTCCTCGCGCTGTCGAGCGCGGTCAAGCAGGACATCGGCGAGCAGGTGCGCGCGATCGTGCAGGCCGCGCAGGCGGCCGGCCCCGGCGGCCACGGTGGCCACGGCAATGCGCCGGGCGCCGCGCGGCTCGCGGTGATGGTCGCGCTCGGCGCGCGCCGCTACGTGAAGACGATCCTGCAGCCGGTGCTGCCCGAGCTCGCGGTGCTGTCGTACCAGGAAGTCGAGGAGGACGTGCAGTTGCATACGGTCGGCTGGGTGAAGAACCCGCCGGACGACGGCACGGTCGGCGCGGGCGCCGACGTGCGCGCGCCGGGAGCCATGCAATGACGAGTTCGACGATCCTCGACCTGACGCGCCAGGCGCTGATGCTCGTGCTGCTGTTGTCGCTGCCGATCGTGCTGATCGCGACCGTCACCGGCCTCGTCGTCGCGATCCTGCAGGCCGTCACGCAGGTGCAGGACGCCAACATCGGCATCGCGGTGCGGCTGATCGCCGTGATGGTCGCGCTCGTGCTGCTGTCGGGCTGGCTCGGCGGCGAAGTGCTGCGCTTCGCACAGCAGGCGCTGGAACGCATGTTCGTTTCTTCCACAGGAGTCCTTTGATGCGTCGACGCGTCGCCTCGATCCGGTTTCAACCGCGCAGCCTGCAACGGGCCGCGCTTGCCGTGTGTGCGACCGCGCTGCTCACGGCGTCGCTGTGCATGGCGCCCGCGCAGCATGCGCGCGCCGCGGACCTGCGCTGGCGCAACAAGCCGTTCACGATCGTCGCGAACGGCAAGAAGATCGGCGACTTCATCCGCGAGCTCGCGTCGTCCCAGGGCGTGACGGCGGTGGTCGACCCGAAGGTCGACGGCGTGATCAGCGGCCGCTTTTCCGGCACGCCGCAGCAGACGCTCGACACGATCTGCTCGACCTACGGGCTCACGTGGTACTACGACGGCTCGTTCCTGTACGTCGATCCGGCCGACCAGTCGCAAACGCAGATGATCCCGATCCCGCCGAACGCGTCCGGCGAAATCGGCCGCGCGCTGCAGGCGATGCAGATTCCGGACAAGCGCTACACGCTGGTGATCAACGATCGCGCGAACAGCGTGTACGTGGCCGGCCCGCGCCGCTACGTCGAGCTCGTGCGGCAGGCGATCGGCTCGGTCGGCGATCCGTCGGCGAACGGCGCGCATGCGGACATCCGCGCGTTCCGTCTGAAATACGGCTGGGCGTCGGATTTCACGATCAATCGCTCGGGCAAGGAAGTGACGGTGCCGGGCGTCGCGACGATCCTGCGCCGGCTGTTCGGCAAGACCGGCGACACGGTCGCGGCGCCGTCGAGCACGCCGCTCGGGCAGGCCGCGCGCCAGGTGAAGCTCGGCTCGGGGCTGACGATTGCGGTGCCGCGCCTCGACTTCCCCGACATCTCCGGCGGCCCGCGGCAGGGCGGCTATGGCGGTGCGGACGGCAGCATGGGCGGCGGGTTCTCGCCGTTCTCGAACAACGGCGGCGGCGACACGCTGCCGCAGATCGTCGCCGATCCCGCGATCAACGCGGTGATCGTGCGCGACCTGCCGGAGAACATGTACCGCTACCAGTCGCTGATCGGCCAGCTCGACGAGCGGCCGCGCATCGTCGAGATCAACGTGACGATCATCGACATCAACGAGGATTCGCTCGACAGCCTCGGGATCGACTGGCGCCTGCACACGACGCACGGCGACGTGCAGATCGGCAACGGCCAGAACGCGCTGAACGGCAACACGCAGTACAACGGCGCCGGCAACCCGCCGCTGACGTTCGGCATCGGCACGTCGGAAACCGGGCAGACGGGCGCCTTCATGCCGACCGGCATCGCGCTGACCGCATCGATCGGCGGGTCGCTGCGCAACTACCTGCTCACGCGCGTGAACGCGCTCGCGCAGAAAGGCCAGGCGCAACTGCGATCGAAGCCGAAGGTGCTCGCGCTCGACAACACCGAGGCGATCCTCGAGAACCTCACGCAGTTCTACGTGCAGGTGCCGGGCTATCAGGATTCGTCGCTGTACAGCGTGACGACCGGCACCAGCATCAAGGTGACGCCGATGATCGTCGACGAGGCGATCCGCAACGCGGCCGCCGTGTCCGGCAACTCGCAGAGCGTGATGATGTCGATCGACATCCAGGACGGCAACATCGTGCCGGGGCAGGCCGTGTCGAACGTGCCGGTGATCCAGCAGCGCAACATCGTCACCAAGACGATGATCGACGAAGGCAAGAGCCTGCTGATTGCCGGTTTCAACGACGACGAGGTGCGGCTGAACAAGAGCGGCGTGCCCTGGCTGTCCGACATTCCGCTGATCGGCAACCTGTTCAAGTACACCGACAAGTCGGGCAACCACATGGAGCGGTTCTACCTGCTGACGCCGCGCGTCGTGACGAATGCGTCGATGTATGCGCCGGACGGCTCGCCCGTGAACCCGGGCGTCGACGGTCCGGCGAACCCTGAAGGGCTGTCGATGTATCGGCCGCCGGACAACGACGTCGCGGTGCCGCTGACACCGACGCCGCTGCCCGGCACGAAGTTCGGTCCGCCCGCGTTGCCGCCGCCGCCTGCGGGCGCGGCGTCGCAGCCGGCGGCGACGACCGCAGGAGTGGTCACGCATGTCGACGAGCATCATTGATCCGCACGGCGACGGCGCGTTGCCCGGCGGCGCGGGAAGCGCGGGGGCCGGTTCGGCCGCGCTCGCGTCGCCGTGGAACCTGTGCTTCCTGAGCGGGCCGATGTACGGCCGCACGATGTCGCTCGCACGCGGCGCGAACTGGGTCGGCACGGCGGCCGATTGCGAAGTGATCTTGCCCGATCGCGAGATCGGCGCGAAACAGGTGTGCCTGCAGGTCGGCGCGCTCGCGGTGACCGTGCAGAACCACGGCGGCGACACCGGTGCGCCGGTGCTGTTCAACGACGAGCCGCTCGGCAGCGGCCGCCGCTCGCTGACGCCGAACGACGTCGTGACCGTCGGCTCGATCCGGCTCGGCATCGCACGGCATGCGCAGGCGAGCGTCGCGTTGCCCGACGAAACCGATATGCCGGACACCGCGCGCGAGGCCGCATGGCTCGGCTGGCTCACCGGCGGGCTGCGGCGGCTGGGCAGCCGGCGGCTCGTGATCGCGCTGGTCGCGCTGTGGGTCGGCGTGCTGCTCGGCGCACTCGGCTACGGCTTCGTCGCATGGTCGGGGCGCCTGCCGTGGCAGCACGAATCGGTGCTCGCGCGCACGCACCGGCTGCAGCAACTGCTGCACGCGTATCCGGAGCTGGCGGTCGCGCCGCGCGACGACGGCGTGATCGTGTCGGGTTACGTGAGCGACCCGGCCGCGCGCGAGCGCGTCGCGCAGATCGTCGCGGGCGTCGACAACGCGGCGCTCGGCAACATCTACGTGGTCAGCGATCTGGTCGCGACCGCGCAGACCTATTTCAGCGATACGGCGCTGACGGTCACGTATCTCGGGCGCGGCCGGATCGAGCTGACGGGCACGGCCGCGCGCGCGCAGATCGAGCCGCGCATCCGCAACTACATGAAGGATGCCCGGCCGGCGCTCGAGGTGGTCGATCACGTGCGCGACGCCGATGCGGCCGCGCCGCGCACGGCGACGACGCTCGGCGGCACGGCGGGCATTCCGGAGATCACGACCGTGTTCGCGGGCGGCGGCGACCAGCGCTACATCGAGACGGTCGACGGCAGCCGCTATTTCGAAGGCGCGCGGCTGAAGGAGGGGGCGACCGTCGTGTCGATCGGCCCGGACGAAGTGGTGTTCGAGCGCAACGGCCAGCGCATCACGATGCCGCTCGGCGGCCCGTCGGCGCATGCGCCCGAGCAGGCGCCGGCGCCGCCCGTGGCGCCGCTCGCGAGCGGGGCGGCGGCAGGCGTCGCGCAGCCGGTGCCGGGACCGACGCTGTTGCCCGATGCGCCGGCGACGCCAGCCGTCGCGGCGGCCGGCGCATCGAAAGGCGCGACGCACTAGCGTCGCGACAGGATCAGCGCAGCGCGTTTCGCGATGCGCGCATTACGCGACACGCCGCGCATGCGGCGCGTCACGTCGCCGGCGGGGCATGGGGCCGCCGCCGGAAGATGGTGTGTGGTTCACGTAAAGGAGCGAAGCATGGGTACCTCGGCAACAGGTGGTGTGACGAACACGGGCGACGTGCAGAAGCAGGCCGACGACCTGACCAAGACGCAGCTCGAACTGACCAAGATCAACTTCCAGGTTCAGCAATCGACTGCGACGTTCGAAACCAGCAACGCAGTGACCGCGCAGGAAGGGACGGCGAACGCCCAGGTTGCGCAACACCTGAGTTCCGCCGGCCGCGCGTGACGCCGGTCGCCGGCCGCGCCGCGCGACGTCGCATGCCGGGGCCGCCCGTGACGGGCGCCCGGTGTGGCGTCGATGCGTGCCGGCCGGCCCGTTCCCGGCTCTGCCGGTCAAGGAGGACACGATCATGTCGGTAACAGGCGTAGGCGCGGCGCCGCCGGGCGCGGCGGCGCTCGCGAGTGCCGCGCAGCAAACGGGCACGGCGTCCGATCCGGCGCAGGTGCGCCAGTTCGATGCGCTGATGCAGCCGGGCGCGTCGGCGGTCGCCCCGCCGTCTTCGTCGGGCGTCGCGATGGCGCGCGCGCCGGCGGATGCGGCGCCGGCCGTGCAGATGACGCCCGCGCAGGCGAACCAGTCGTCGCTCGTCGAGCGGTTGCGCACGTACGGCAACGATCTCGATTCGCGGTACGCGAACATCGACAAGCATCGCAACGAGATGCTGACGTCGATGGCGGACAGCCGCAGCGACCCGCTGATGACGATGGTGAAGGCGATGGATTTCCAGTGGACCGCAACCACCACGATTTCGGAATACCAGTTGAGCCTGTCGGTTGCGCAGGCGGCGAACGGCTTCACGCATACGGTGCTGAAGACGCAGGAGTGAAAGCGCGTGCGGGCCGGAGGATACGGCCTCATGCGCCCTGACGCGGAAAAACGATGACGACGATCGATTCGACGCCGCGCACGCATGCGTGGCGCAGCCGGGCGGCGCGCGCGCTGCTCGCGGGGCTGCTCGTGCTGTTGGCCGGGTGCCAGAAGGAGCTGTACTCGGGCCTGTCGGAGCGCGACGCGAACCAGATGATCGCGGTGCTCGGCGACGCGGGCATCAGCGCGTCGAAGGACAACGACGCGCGCGACACGTCGGACCGCAACGCGTGGCTCGTGAGCGTCGCGGACGGCGACATGCAGTCTGCGCTCACGGTGCTGCACGCGAACGGGCTGCCGAAGCCGAGCTATGCGAGCCTGGGCGAGCTGTTCCAGAAGCAGGGCCTCGTGTCGACGCCGGCCGAGGAGCGCGTGCGCTACCTGTACGGCGTGTCGCAGGACCTGTCGCGCACGCTGCAGGACATCGAGGGCGTGGTCGTCGCGCGCGTGCAGGTCGTGATTCCGGAGAACGATCCGCTCGCGGACAAGATCAAGCCGTCGTCGGCCGCGGTGTACATCCGCTATCGGCCGGGCGTCGACTTGCGCGCGATGGCGCCGATGGTCAAGGATCTCGTCGCGCACAGCATCGAAGGGCTGCAGTACGACAACGTGTCGCTGTTCCTGCAGCCGGCCGCCGCGCGCGCGACGCGCGTGGACGGAATCGGCAGCGCGGTGTCGGACATCCTGCGGCTGCGCTCGCCGCTCGGCTGGCTCGTGTTCGCGCTGATCCTGCTGACCTGCGCGGTGATCGCGCTGTCGGCCGCGCGGCGCGGGATGTTCGGCGCGCGGCTCGCGGGGCTGCTCGGCGCACCGCGCGGCGCGAACGGCGGCGGCGCGGCCCCGCAGCAGGCAGGCGGCGGGCTGCGCACGCCGGACGGCGCGCGCGACGGCGCATGAGCGATTCGCACGCGCGGCCGCCGGGCGACGCGTCTGACGCGACGCGGCTGCCATGGCTGCACCCGCTTGCGCCGCCGCCGGCCGCGCGCGCTGCCGCGTTCCATGCGCTCGTCTGCGATTTCAACCTGCGGCCCGACCGCTATCTGCACGTGACCCGCGTGCCGGCCGACTGGCCCGCGCGCTACCGTTCGCCGGACGCGTTCGGCGCGGCCGGCCGCAAGCTGCTCGCGCGGCATTTGCTCGACGCGAACGGCGTGGCCGACCGGCACGACTTCGACGTCGCGAACCCGTGCGCGCGGCTCGCGCTGCTGCCGGGCGCGGCGCTCGAGCAACTGGCCGCGTATGCGGGGCTGCTGCTGCATCGCGCGTGGCTGCGCGACGCGCTGGCCGGGCGCCGCATCCGCGCGGAAGTCGCGGCGCGGCTCGGCGGCGATGCGCTCGAGCTGGCGCTCGAACGCGCGCCGGAATTCGGCGCGCTCGCGGAAACGCTCGAACCGTGGCGCGCCGATCCCGCCGCGCTGCCGGTCGTGATCCGCGCGCGCGGCGGCCGGCTGCTCGCGGATTTCATCGGCGTGGCCGGCGATGCGGTCGCGCGGCGCGTGCGCCTGAAATTCAACCGTGCGATCGACGACGAGGCGCCGTACTGGCTGAACCGCGCGCAGCGCGATCAGTTCGGCGAACTGATGTTCCTGTTTCTGATTCCCGAGAGGCTTGCGTCATGGGACTGGCTTTTCTGATCACGAGCGACAACCTGCAGCTGCTGTCCGAGCGCAAGGTGCTCAAGGAGCGCGAATACGCGGCGCTGCTCGACGCGTCCGCGGTGATCGCGACCGCGCATGAAGAGGCGGCACGCATCGTCGCCGACGCGCAGCGCGAATTCGACAAGCGCCAAGCGGCCGGCTACGACGAAGGCATGCGCCGCGCGCAGCGCGAGCAGGCCGCGCAGGCGTACACGCAGGCGCTCGCCGCCACGCGCACGATGGAGACGATGAAGGACGCGATGGCCGATATCGTCGTGAAGGCCGTGCGCGCGATCGTCGGCGAGATGAGCACGCAGAAGCTGTACGAGGCCGCGCTCACGCGGATCGCGCCGCTCGTGCGCGACGAGGCGTTCCTGATCGTGCGTATCGCGCCCGGCCGCACCGACGAGATGCGCGATGCGCTCGACGGCGCATTCGCCGGGCAGTCGAACCGGCAGAAGATCCGCATCGTCGAGGACGCTCGACTCGAACGCCACGCGTGCACGGTCGAGACGCCGTCCGGGCGCATCGACGCGAGCCTCGACCTGCAGATCGACGCGTTGCGCCAGGCGATTCGCCGCGACGCGCTGAAGGGGGCCGCGCGATGAACGCGCCGCTCGACGATCCGCCGTCGTTCGGCGACGACGACGGCGCGCCGTTCGATCGCGGCCGCCTCGTCGGCGAACTCGACGCGGGGCTCGCGTTTTTTTCGCCGGTGTCGGTGCAGGGCCGCGTCAACCATGCGGTCGGGCAGATATTGAACGCGACGGGCATCCGCGCGCGGCTCGGCGAGATCTGCGAGCTGCGCACGCCGAACCAGCCGACGCTGCTTGCGGAGGTGGTCGGCTTCTCGCGGCAGACGACGCTGCTCACGCCGCTCGGCGACGTGGCCGGGCTGTCGCCGGAGACGACCGTCGTGCCGTCCGGGCGCGAGCATGTGTTCCCGGTGGGCGAAGGGCTGTTCGGCCGCGTGCTCGACGGGCTCGGCCGGCCGCTCGACGATCGCGGGCCGGTGACGGGCGCCGCGTGGGTATCGACGCAGCAGGACCCGCCGAATCCGCTTGCGCGCAAGCTGATCGACACGCCGTTTCCGACCGGCGTGCGCGTGATCGACGGCCTGATGACGCTCGGCGTCGGGCAGCGCGTCGGCATCTTCGCGCCGTCGGGCGTCGGCAAGAGCACGCTGCTCGGGATGATCGCGCGCGGCGCGCAGGCCGACGTGAACGTGATCGCGCTGGTCGGCGAACGCGGTCGCGAGGTGCGCGAATTCATCGAGCACAGCCTGTCGCCGGAGGTGCGCGCGCGTTCGATCGTCGTCGTGTCGACGTCGGACCGCCCCGCGATGGAGCGCGTGAAATCCGCGCTGGTCGCGACCGCGATCGCCGAGCACTTTCGCGATGCGGGCAAGCGCGTGCTGCTGCTGGTCGATTCGCTGACGCGCTTCGCCCGCGCGCAGCGCGAGGTCGGCCTCGCGAGCGGCGAGCCGCCAACGCGGCGCAGCTTTCCGCCGTCGACGTTCGCGGTGCTGCCGCGCCTGCTCGAACGCGCGGGGCAGGGTGCGCGCGGATCGATCACCGCGCTGTACACGGTGCTCGTCGAAGGCGATGAGGAATCCGACCCGATCGCCGAGGAAGTGCGCTCGATTCTCGACGGCCATATCGTGCTGTCGCGCAAGATCGCGCTCGCGAACCGCTATCCGGCGATCGACGTGCTCGCGAGCCTGTCGCGCGTGATGCCGCTTGTCGCGAGCCGCGCGCACCAGCATGCGGCCGCGCGCGTGCGCGAGCTGATCGCGAAGTACCAGGAAATCGAGCTGCTCGTGCAGATCGGCGAGTATCGCGAAGGCAGCGACCGGCTCGGCGATCTCGCGCTGCGTGCGCGCGACGCGATCGGCGCGTTCTGCGCGCAGGCGTCGGACGAGGACGTGCGCTTCGACGCGCTGCTCGCGAAACTGACGAAGCTGGCGAACGATCATGTCTGAAGCCGACGACCGTCTCGTGCTCGCGACGCTCGCCCGCCTGAAGCGCGTGCGCGAGATGCGCAGCCAGATCGCGCGCGTCGCGGCCGCGCGCCAGCAGGGCATCGCCGCGCAGAGCCGGCGCGCGCTGGCGGCCGCGCAGGCGCAGCTCGCGCAGCAGGTCGCCGCGAAGGCCGCGATCCAGACACGGCTCGCCGACGACGTGCGCGAAGCGCGCGCATTGCAGGACGCGGCGGCCGATACGCGCACGTTCGACCGGCATATCGGCACCGCGAACGCGTCGGTGAGCGAGGCCGCGCACGTGCATCGCGGCCACGAGGCGACGCTCGCCGACCTGCAGCGCGCCGCGCGCAAGGCGAAGGCCGCCGAGGACAAGCTGGACAAGGCCGGCGAGAAGGCGCTGCACGCGCGCGCCGCGCGGGTCGAGCGCGACGCCGACGAGGTCGCGGACGGCTACGCGGTGCGGCGCTTCGCGACGGGCGGCACTTGGGTGGCCGGCGCGGGCGACGCGGCCGGTCATGCGTCCACGCCGCCGGAGGCCGCCGCCGCGTTCGATGCGGCAATGACCGAAGCGGAAACCGGTGCCGACATCACGGCTGAAACCGGCCCGTCCGCCTCGCCCGACGACTCCGCCCCGCCGGCCGTCGCGGAGCGCCGATGCTAGACCAGGCCGCGGGTTTCAACGACGTCGCCGGCATGCTGCGGCCGCTGCTCTACGTGATGCCGCGCCTGCTGCCGATCATGTTCGTCGTGCCGGTGTTCAACGAGCAGATCATCACGGGCCTCGTGCGCAACGGGATCGCGGTCGTGATCGCCGCGTTCGTCGCGCCGACAATCGACGCCGCGCAGGTCGCCGCGCTGCCGTTCCTGATGTGGTGCCTGCTCGTCGCGAAGGAGGCGGTGGTCGGCATGCTGCTCGCGGGCGCGTTCAGCGCGGTGCTGTTCGCGATCCAGGGCGTCGGCTACCTGATCGACTTCCAGACCGGCAGCGGCAGCGCCGCGTTCTTCGATCCGATGGGTGAGCACGAGGGCGGCCCGACGTCCGGATTCCTGAATTTCGTCGCGATCGCGCTGTTCGTCACGGCGGGCGGCTTGCAGGTGCTCGTGCAACTGTTCGCGCAGTCGTACGCATGGTGGCCGATCGGCTCGCTCGGCCCCGATTTCTCGTCGATGCTGCAAACCTTCATCGTGCGGCAGACCGATACGATCTTCGAATGGATGGTGAAGCTCGCCGCGCCGGTCACGATCGTGCTGGTGCTCGTCGAACTCGGCATCGGCCTGGTCGGGCGCGCGGTGCCGCAGCTCAACATCTTCGTGTTCTCGCAGCCGCTGAAGAGCGCGCTCGCGCTGCTGATGATGGTCCTGTTCCTGCCGGTGGTGTACGCGTCGCTGCATTCGCTGCTGAGCCCCGACAGCGGGCTGATGGCGCTGCTGCGCGCGCTGTTCGCCGCGCACGGCGGCGGCTGAGCGCGCGGGAGCCGACATGGCCGAAAAGGACCAGAAACCGACCGCGAAGCGCCTGCGCGAGGCGCGCGAGAAGGGCGACGTACCGAAGAGCGCGGAAACGGTGTCGTCGGCGTTCTTCGTCGGCGTGTGCGTGGCGCTCGCGGTGGGCATCGGTTCGATGTTCGCGCGATTGCAGGCGCTGTTCCGGCTCGTGTTCGACGCGGTCGGCGCCGCCGATCCGTCCGCGCGGCTCGCGGTGCTGATCGACGGCGCCGCGCGCGACTGGGCCACGCAGTCCGCGCAGATCGTCGCGGCCGGGCTGCTGGCGGGGCTGCTTGCGGGCTTCGTGCAGGTGGGCGGCGTGATGGCGTGGAGCCGCCTCGTGCCGCAGTTGTCGCGGCTCAACCCGGCCGAGGGGATGAAGAACCTGTGGTCGCTGCGCAACCTGGTCAACCTCGCGAAGATGCTGCTGAAGACGGCGCTGCTCGTCGCGACGCTCGGCTGGCTGATCGTCGAGTCGCTCGATCCGTCCGTGCAGTCGGGCTTCACGCGGCCGGTCTCGATCCTCGCGCTGATCGTGAAGCTGCTGATGCTGCTGTTCGGCTGGGCCGCGCTGATCTACATCGTGATGGCGCTGATCGACATCGTGCACCAGCGGCACGAATTCAACCAGAAAATGAAAATGTCGATCGACGAAGTGCGGCGCGAGCACAAGGAGGACGAAGGCGATCCGCACATCGAGGCGAAGCGCCGCCAGCTCGCGCGCGAAGTGCAGTTCGCATCGCTGCCGGACCGGGTCGGCTATGCGTCGGTGGTCGTCTATTCGCCGCGCGTCGCGGTCGCGCTCTACTACGGCGGGATGGGCTCGCTGCCGTGGGTGCTCGCGCGCGGCGAGGGCGACGCGGCCGAGCGGATCGTGCGGCTGGCCCGCGACGCGCTGCGCCCGACGCTCGCGAACGTCGGGCTCGCGCAGGCGCTGTACGAGACGACGCCCGAGAACGGCACGATCCAGCCGCAGCACTTCCGCGAGGTCGCGCAGTTGCTGAAATGGGCGACCGGCGCCGCGTGACGCGGCGTTCCGGAGGGCGTCATGCCGGTATGCCCCCCTTTTTTGCCTGCCTTGCCTGCCGGCCATCCGGCGGGATTCGATATGGCCCCGTGATCTGGCCATCCGCACGCGGCGCTTGACGTCCATTTTTTTCCGGACGGTGCCCGCATTCACTGGTGAATTATTGCTGATTTATTTCTTCGTAATATGGCTCGACCGTCATGCCCGACGGCGGGCCGCGAGGTGCGCGGTGCGTGACGGAACAGGTCAACAGGGGCAGACAAATCAATGTGCGGAATCGACGGCTTTCTGAATAGCGTCGCCTTCGATGAGGAGACAGCGCGCGGCACGCTCGCGCGAATGACGGCGAGCCTCGCGCATCGCGGGCCGGACGGGCAGGGCATCTGGGTCGACCCGGAAGCCGGCATCGCGCTCGGCCACCGGCGGCTCGCGATCGTCGACCTGTCGGTGCACGGCCGGCAGCCGATGGCTTCCGCGTGCGGCCGCTACGTCCTCGTCTTCAATGGCGAAATCTACAACCATCGCGAACTGCGCGCGGAGCTCGAGCGCACGGGGCGCGCACCGGCGTGGCGCGGCCACTCCGACAGCGAGGTGCTGATCGCGGCGATCGTCGCGTGGGGCGTCGAGGCCACGTTGCGGCGCGCGACCGGCATGTTCGCGTTCGCGCTGTGGAATCGCGCGTCGCGGGTGCTGACGCTCGCGCGCGACCGGATCGGCGAGAAGCCGCTCTACTACGGCCGGATCGGCGACGCGCTCGTGTTCGCGTCCGAGCTGAAGGCGTTGCGCGGCTATCCGGGCTTCGACGGCACGATCGACCGCGACGCGCTGTGCCTGTATCTGCGCCAGTCGAGCGTGCCCGCGCCTTACACGATCTATCGCGGCATCCGCAAGCTGCCGCCCGGCACGTACATCCAGTTCGAACATGCGCGCGACACGCCGCGCGTGCGTGCGTACTGGACGCTCGAACAGGCGATCGAGGCGGGCCGCGCGCAGCCGTTCGAGGGCAGCGCCGGCGAAGCCGTCGATCAGCTCGACACGATCCTGCGCCAGGCCGTCGCGCGGCAGATGGAAGCCGACGTGCCGCTCGGCGCGTTCCTGTCGGGCGGCATCGATTCGTCGGCGATCGTCGCGCTGATGCAGGCGCAATCGGCGTCGCCGGTCGACACGTTTACGATCGGCTTTCACGAGGCCGGCTACGACGAGGCCGGTTACGCGAAGGCCGTCGCGCGCCATCTCGGCACGCGCCATACCGAGCTTTACGTGACGGCCGACCACGCGCTCGGCGTCGTGCCGAAGCTGCCGTCGATCTACGACGAGCCGTTTTCCGATGCGTCGCAGATCCCGACTTTTCTGGTGTCCGAACTGACGCGCCGGCACGTGAAGGTGAGCCTGTCCGGCGACGGCGGCGACGAGCTGTTCGGCGGCTATACGCGCTACTTCCTGACGCCGCGCCTGTGGCGCAAGCTGCATCGCGTGCCGGCGGCGGTGCGCGCGCGGATCGCCGCCGCGCTGCATGCGTTGCGGCCCGATCACGCGGACCAGCTCGCGGCCGTCGCGCAGGGCGCATGGGGCGGCGGCGTGGAAGCGCGCGAATCGTCGTCGCGCATCGGCGATCGCCTGCACAAGCTCGGCCATGTGATGACCGCCGAGAGCCGCATCGGGCTGTACCGGCTGCTGATGTCGTCCGTGCATCATCCGGAGCGCATCGCGCTGGCGGGGCAGGAGCCGCCGACGCCGCTCGACACGGTATCCGCGTGGCCCGCGCACCTGAGCTTCGCCGAGCAGGCGATGGCGATCGACACGCTCACGTACCTGCCGACCGACATCCTCGCGAAGGTCGATCGCGCGGCGATGGCCGTGAGCCTCGAGACGCGCATGCCGTTCCTCGATCATCACGTCGTCGAATTCGCGTGGCGCGTGCCGGCGTCGGTGCGCTTGCCGGAAGGGCAGTCGAAGGCGCTGCTGCGCCGGCTGCTCGACCGGTACGTGCCGTCCGCGCTGATCGACCGGCCGAAGCAGGGCTTCTGCGCGCCCGTCGACCACTGGCTGCGCGGCGCGCTGCGCGACTGGGCCGACGCGCTGCTGCGGCCGTCGCGCCTGCGCGACGAAGGCTTCTTCGATGCGGCGGCGGTCGAGCGGCTGTGGCGCCAGCACCAGACGGGCCGGATGAACTGGCAGCACCAGCTGTGGACGGTGCTGATGTTCCAGGCGTGGCTGGAACATCAGCGGGCGACGTGATGCGGCGTGCCGCGCGCGGCGCCACGCGCACCGCGCGCGGGGATCAGCCGACGATCAGCGGCGTGCCGACCGACAGGCGGTTCGGATCGCGTGACACCGACGGATTGAGCTGCAGGATCTCGTTGAACGCGCGCGTATCCTGCTCGCCGCGCGTCATCGCCTGCTGATCGGCGCGCGACACGTGCGCGGCGTCGAGCAGCGACTGGCGATGCTGGTCGGCGATGACCCACAGCGAATCGCCCGCGACGACGATGTAGGGCTGCGGCGACGCCGACGGTTGCGCGGTCGACGGCGTGGCGCTGGCCGATGGCGAAGCCGGCGCGGCAGGCGACGCACTGGGCGATGCGCTCGCCGAAGCGCTTGGCGCGGCGCTTGCCGAAGGACTGGCCGAACGGCTGGCCGACGCGCTCGGCGACGCACCGGGCGCGAGATTCGATTGCGACGAATTCGACGAATTCGACTGATTCGACGAACCGGACCCCGAGCCGAAGAACGTCGTCAACAGACCTTCGATCAGCTTGTACGCGAACGCGCCGACCGGAATCAGCACGACGGCCGTCGGGATCTTCTTGATCAGCGGCGTCGCGTTCGGGAAATGCGTGTTCAGACGCCCGCCGAGCAGCAGCGCGGTGGACACGCCGGTCGCGATCGCGAGATCGTAATGGCCGCCGCTCCACTGCACGCCGGTGCCGAGACCGCCGTACGCGACGGCCATGAAGTCGCTCGCCGAATCGGTGAAGCGCACGATGCGGCTGCGCTTGTCGGCATTCACGCGGTGCGCGCCGATCGTGTAGACGAGGCCCGCATACGTGGCGCCGAACGCACCGCTCGCGATGGCGGCCGAGCCGTAGGCGAGATCGAACGCCCCGTGCGCGTGCACCACGCCGCTGATGCCGACCGCGAGCGTCGCGGTCGACGTGATCGCGGCGCCCGCGCGGCCCGCGATCCCGAACAGGTGACGCGGGTTACCGGTATGGAGCTGCTGCAGCGACGTGCCGCCGACGGTGCCCTGCATCTGCGCGAGCACGTCCGCGGCGAGCGCCTTGATGTGGGTGGTCGCGTCGTCGAAACTCATCAGCCCGACGCGGTTCAGTTCGACATACTGCGCGGCCAGCGTCCGCGCTTCGTTCGAGATCTGCTCGAGCTGCGCGCGCCGGTTCTGGCCGTAATCGTGCGCGCCCGAGCGCAGCTGCCGCGACAGCGTCACTTCGAGCCGCGTGAGCACCGCCTGCGCGGCTTTCGGATCGCCGGCCTGCAGGCTGCGCACCGCGCCCTGGTGCATGACCTGGAACACGCGACCGAGACGCGAGCCCAGCAGGAACGACGACGTCGCGCTGCTCAGCATGTCCTGCCGCAGCACGTGCGTCGCGCCGAGCGTATCGGCGATCACGAGCGCGCCCGCACCGGTGACGAGCGAGCTGAAGCCGATCGACTTCCACAGCTCCGCCTTGCGGAACGACGGCCGATGCACGCGCAGCGCGTTGATCTGCGCGAGCGCCTGCAGTTCCTCGATCATCTTCGCCTGTTTCGGGTTCGCCGCGATCTGCCGGCCGACGCTGATCGGCTTCGACGGATCGTTCTTCAGCGCTTCGCGCTCGACCACCGATTGCCAGTACGCGCGACTGTCGGGCAGCGGCCCGGCGGGATCGGCGGTCGACACGACGGTGCCGCGCGCCGGTGCGCGGCCGCCCGCTTCCGCGAGCCAGCGTTCGCCGAAGCGGCGGGCGAGTTTTTCGGTGCGCGTGGCGGGCGGATGATCGGCCGACGCCCACTGCGTCATCGCATGCTCGATCGTCGCCTTGCGCGCCTGGTTGACGAGCGCGGTCGTGTTGCGTTCGTACAGTTCGCCGCGCAGCGTCGCGAGCGCGTCGTCGGACAGCCCTTTCGACTTGCCGATGCGCGCGATCTCCGCGAACAGCACCTGTTGCTGGTTCGCGAACGCCTCGGGGCTCACCGGTTCGAACACGCGCGTGAGCGCATCGGCGCCGTGCAACCGTGCGAACTTGCCGTGACGGTCGGTCTGGTAATAGTCGACGATCCGTTCCGCCAGCGCCCGCGTCAGGTCCTGGTTCGCGATGAAGTCGGCGCCGTGCGTGCCGTACGACAGCCCGACGTGCAGCCAGTCGATCGCCTTGCGGTCGAGTAGCGCATCGAGCAGCTCGACGTGGCCGGCGCCAGGCACCGGTTCGAGCACGGCGTCCCATCCGTGAAAGCTCAGCATCACGTTCGGCGCGGGCTCGCCGGCGTGATCGTGCGACCACGTCTCGAACGACGTCATCAGCCGTGTGTACTCGGCATAGCTGTCGTTGGTGCCGGCGATCGTGCGGCGGTCGTCCGCGGAGACGAGCGGGCGGCCCGACGCCGCTTCGAGACGAAGCTGGAAGCCGTGGCGCGATGCCGCGGTGAGCCATTTGTGCAGATGCGCGATGTCGTCGAGCTCGAGCGTGCGCGTGGTGCCGTCCGGCGCCTCGCGCGTGATCGTCGCGTCGGCCTCGTTGTAGCGCGCGCCGATCGGGGAGCCGAACTGGCGCGCGCGCCGGATGAACGCCGGATCGTGCTTGCCGCCGCGCGCGGCCGCGAGCGTATGCGGATCGACCGGAATCGACACCACCGGCATCGCGCCGCCATATTGCTCGACGTAGCGCACCGCGAGCGCGGGATCGTCGCGCAGGTTGAACGCACGCGCCATCGGCGCGACGCGGTCCTGGATCTCGGCCGGCGCGCGCACGAACGCCTGGATCGCGCGCTTGTCGATCATGCGTGCCGCGCTGTGGCGCGTGGCGTACGCCTGCATCCACTTCACGAAGCGGTTGTGATCGCCGCCGGGATCGGCGACCGGCCCGCGCGACGGCATGCTCGACACCTCGCGCGCGAGACCGATGGGGATGCCGAGCGCCTTCAGCATCGGTGCGTCGGCCAGGATCGTCTGCGGTTCGTCGGTCAGCGCGAGGCCGCCGGCATCGGGCTGGTTCTTGCGTGCGGTGACCGCCTTCACGCGGTCGATCGTCGGGAACCAGTCGGCCACCTTCGCGGCGCCGTAACGCATCACCCATTCCGCGACCGTGCTCGAACCCAGGCTCGGCTGGTAGGGCCGCAGCGTCAGCGGCTTGGCCGCCGGCGTTTTCGGCGGCTTCGGCGCATTCGACGCGTTTGCCGCGTTCGCGGCGCGGCGGTTGCGCCGGCCGCCCTTGCCGCGCAGCGCATTGCGGACCCGGCTGGCGGGGCCGGTTGCGCCGCTGGCGCCGCCGCCCGCCGGCTGCGCGGCTTGCTGGGCCGCGGCGAGGTCGGCCTGAGCGGCTTTCACGCGATCGATCTGGCCGGCGATCTGCGTGCGGATCCACCGCGTGGCGAGGTCGAACTTCTGCGGCAGCGCATCGAAATACGACTTCTCGTCGAGCAGCTGCGTGAGTCGTTGCGCGAGCGCGGCTTTCTGCGTGGCGGTCGCGCGCGGATCGAACGCCTCGGGCGCGAGCGTCGACAGCAGGAAGTGCTGGTTCGCGCCGAACGGGCCGCGCCCGAGCGGCATCTCGTCGAGCGGGCGGCCCGCGTCCGGGTGGTCGCGCAATTGCTCGGCGTTGTCGTACCAGAGCGCGTTGCCGTCGTGGATCGCGATGATGCCGCGGCGCGTATGCAGCGATTCGGCAACCGGATGATCGGTCTCGTACACGTACACGTAGTGATCGCCGCCCAGCGCCTTCAGTTCCAGCGCACGCATCAGGTGCAGCGTGTTCGCGCCGCTGAAGTCGATCGCGAGCTGCTTGCTGTCCGGGACGAGCTTCGGCGGCAGGAACGGACTGTCGGCGCCTTCGATCTCGGCGATCTTGCGGCGCACGCCGGGGTCGGCTTTCGCGAGGCCGCGCTGCACGCGCGTGCCGAGTTTCTGCATCGGCGGCTTCTCGTCGCCGAGCGCCTTGCGCATTTCCGCCGGCGCGAAGCCGCCGTAGCGCTCGACCGTGTCGTGCGCGACGTCCGTCACGACGAATCGCACGCCGCGCCGGCCGCCGGACAGGTTGCGCGCGCGCCGGCGGAATGCGGCGCCGAGATCGCGCGGCGCGATCGTCGCGTCGCCGAGCGAGGTCGACTCGTGATAGGTCCAGTCGTGCGCGGCGTTGCGCGTCGCGTAGCCGAGCACCTTGCCGGTTTCCTTGTCGATCGCGTAAAGCGTCGCGCCGTCGCCGGCCGCTTTCGCCGCCTGCTTCGGCCGGCGAAAGCGCGGCGCGTCGGCAAGCGACTTCAGCGTCGTGACGACGTCCGCGTCGGGCGTCGCGGCCGCCTGTTCGGCTTCCCACGTGCGGCCGTCGCTGCGCGCGGTGATCCGCGCGGCGCCGCCGTACTCGCGCAATTCCGCGAGCGGCACGGGCGACACGTAGAAATCGACGTCCGCCCGTTCCGCGCTGCCGTTGTCCTTCAGCGCGCGATAGACCGCGTCGGGGATCGACACGGCCGGATCGGCGGACGCCTTGTCGACGAACGTACCGTGCTCGTCGGTGCGCATGCTCGCGACGAATTTCGGCTGCGCATGGCGCGCGTCGATCGACGCGTCCGGCCGCGCTTCATGCTCGGCGATCAGCACGTGCGCATTCGTGCCGAACGCATCCTTCATCTGCTGGAGCGACGCGAGTTGCGAACCGTCGATGCGGATCAGGTCGCGCTTGCCGTGCGAGGCGAGGTGATCGAGCGCATGCTGGCGGCGCGCGGCGTCCGCCGCCGCTGCGGGCACCGGCGCGTTCGACCCCGGCTGCGGCGCGGGCGCCGGCATCTCGCGCGGCACGCCGAGCGCGTGCATCGCGTCGGCCTGGCTCGCATAGTACGCGCGATAGGTCGCGTGGCCCGGCACGGACGGCGCGACGTCGCCGAAGGCGGTCGCGAGCCGGCGCAGCCCGGCTTCGTCGCTGGGCATCACGTGGTCGGCTTCGCGTGCGATCGTATCCGGCAGGCGGGCGTCCCGGGCGATGTCGATGCCGCCATCGTCGAGGATTTCGCGGCGCACCGCGAACGCATTCGCCTGCGCGCGCGCTTCGGCCATCAGCGCGCTGTCGGTCAGCGCGTCCGGCGACGAGCGGTCGAGCGCGAGGCGGCGCGTGATCGTCTCGACCGCATGCTGCGCTTCGTGTGCGAGCGTGTAGACGAGCGTGCCGGCGCCGTGGAACTGCCCGTCGAGCACGATCCGCTGCTTCGCGGTATCGATCCGGCTGCCGCGCCCGGGCCGGCCCACCACGATTTTCCAGCCGGCCTCGCCGGCCAGCGCGACCTGCTGGCGCAACAGGCTCGAGCGGTCGACCAGCGCATGGGCGGCCTTGGGCAGCGGCGCGCCGCCGAACCGCATCCGGATGCGCGTGATGACGGACGGCTTCTGCACGAACGCGTCGGGCGGCAAGTGCTCGGTGATGCCGGGATGCGCGAGCTCGATCGCGCCGCGCGCGATGCCGTCCTCGAGCATCACGCGCAGCGTGCCGATCTCGCGGACGATGCCTTCCACGTTCAGCTTCGGCGCATCGGTCATGACCGTCGACGGATCGCTCAGGTAGAAGTCGCCGTGCGCATCGAACACGCCTTCGAAGTCGTAGTACAGACGGTGCTGCGCGGTGATGTCGCGCGCGCGGTCGAGCTGCGCGAACGCGTCGCGGGTGACGCGCGACGGCAGCATGCCGGCCATCACGTCGTGGCTGCTCAGCGACGCGAACGGCGCGTACATCACGGCCACGCGATCGAATGCCGCGAACGGGCCGCCGACCGTCAGCGTGCGCAGCCCGTGTGCGCGCAGCGCCGCGAGCCCTTCCTGTTCGAGGCGGATCGATTCGATGTGGCCGAGAATCGCGCGATTGTCGGTGCCCTCGTAGAGACCGATCGCATTGCGGCGGCCCAGTTCGAACACGGTCTTCTCGATGCCGGCGCCGGTGGCCGCGCCGGTGAAGCGCTCGACCGGCACGCGTGCGGCCGGATCGCCGCTCGCGTGGACGCCGTTGCCGTCGACGTCGAGCGCGCCGAGGTCCGGGCGCTGGTGCGGCGCCGGATCGTAGCGCAGCCACGCGTTGGTATGGCTGAGCCGCGCCTCGGCGCCGAGTCCGACCGCGATCGTCGGCGGCGCGTAGACGGGGCGCTGCCAGACGTTCGCGAGCCAGGCGGCGGCGTCGCGGCCGTTGCGTGCCGACAGAATCACCGACGAGCCGGGCAGGCCGAGCACCGAGCGGTGCGCGAGCGTGACCTCGACCGGCGTGTACGGCCGGCCGTCCGGATCGACGAGGCGGCCTTGCGCGTCGGTGACGCCATGCACGATCACGATGCGGCCGTCGCGGTCGTAGGACAGCGGGCCCGAGCGATCGAGCGTCAGCGCGTCGACGCCGGCGACCGGCTTGCCGTCGAACGGCGAGGCCTTCACCGCACGTGCGCGCGACCATGCGGTTTCTTCTGCGAGCGTGGCGGCCGTCTCGCGTGGCGCCGGCATCGTGACGCCGGCGCGCTGCGCGGCCTGCGCCTGGCGCCGGTACAGCTCGCCGTAGGTGACGCCGCCGTCGAGCGACGTCGGGCTGTGCTCGAACGCGTCGGCGAGGCGCGCGAGCGAGGCGGCGTCGCCGGCCCGCGCGCGGCCGTATTCGTTGGCGATCGCGTCGGGCAGCGCGACGTGGCGGCCGATGTCGATGCCGAGGTTCGCGCGGATCTCGTCGCGCACCGCGAATGCGTTGACCTGCGCGCGCGCCTCGGCGAGCAGCGCGCTGCGCACGTAGCGCTGCGTCGAGCCATAGTCGAGCCCGAGCGTGCCTGTCGCGGCCTCGAGCGCATGGCGGGCTTCGTGCGCGAGCACGTAGACCATCGATCCGGTCGACTGCAGGCCGCCGTCGATCGTGACGCGCCGCCGTCGCGTGTCGATCTTGCTGCCGCCGCCCGGCTTGCCGCGCACGACTTTCCAGCCTGCGTCGGCGCCGAGCCGAAGCTGCTGCGACAGCAGGCTCGATGCGTCGATCAGCCGGTACGCTTCCTTCGGCAGCGGCGCGCCGCCGAAGCGCATCCGCACGCGCGTGATGACCGACGGCTTTTGCACGAACGCATCGGGCGGCGGCGTTTCGGCGAGTCGCGGATGCGCGAGTTCGACGTGGCCGCGCTCGAGGCCTTGCGTCAGCGCGCGTTCGATCACCGCGAGCCGCTGCAGCGTGGTGAAATGCTCGCCCGCGCCCATGCCGATCGCACCGGGGTCGCTCAGCAGGAAATCGCCGCCGCGTGTGAAGAGGCCTTGCAGGTCGAAGCCGATGCCGGTGCGTTCGACGACTTCGCGAATCTGCCGGATGTGCTCGAGCGCCGCGCGCGACACCACGCGCGGCAGCGCGCCCGTCTCGAAGCCGAAGCTGTGGAACACGCCAAGCGGCCGGTACAGCACGGCGACGCGATTCAGCGCGGAGAACGGACCGTCCATCGTCACGGTCTTCAGCCCGTACGACGCGAGATCGTCGAGTGCGATGCTCTCGTCGATCGCCGCCTCGATCTGGCGCGCTTCGGACGTATGCGGGCCGTTGTCGTAAACCGCGAGCGCGGCATCGTGACCGAGCGCGAACACGGTTTTTTCGGCACCGGCGCCGAGCAGCTCGCCGACGTGACGCTCGACGTCGATCCGCGCCGCCGGATTGCTTTCGAGGTGCACGCCTTCGGCGTCGGCCGCCAGTTGCCCGAGATCGTGCGGCGCCGCGGGCGCGGGATCGTAGCGGCGGAATGCGCCGGTGTCGAGCAGCGCCGCGTGTTCGCCGACCGCGTGCGGGGGCGGCGCATACACCGGCCGCTGCCACAGATTCGCGAGCCCGGCGGCGGCCGCCTCGCCGCCGTGCTTCGCGGACAGCACGATCGAATAGCCATCCTTGACCAGGAACGACGGCGCCTGGTCGAGCGCGTATTCGTGCACGCCGGCCGGCCGCCCGCCGGCGAGCAGCGTGCCGTCCGGCAACGTGTCGGCGTGCAGCATCAACACGCCTTCGTCCTCCAGCATCGTGAAGTGGCGGCTGCGCGCCGCCTGCAGGTCGGCCGCCGCGGGCACGGGCCCGTCGCCGAACGGCGACGCATATTCGGCATGCGCGCGGCTCCATGCCACGCGTTCGTCGAAGCTGCGCACCCCGTGCGGCACGTCGCCCGTCTCGTGCGTCTGCGGCGCGGGCATCCGGCGCGGGATGCCGCCGCGGCGCTTCTGGCGCGACCATACGTCGTCGTAGAAATCGCGGTAGGTCTCGCCGTCGCGGCCCGACACGGGCGCATCGGCGAATGCGTCGACGAGGCGTCCGACCGTGCCCGCATAGTCGCGCGACGGCGCGCGCCATGCGGCGCCTTCGCGCTCGATCGCATCCGGCAGGCGCACGTGCGCGGCGATGTCGCCGCCGCCCGCGAGCTCGATTTCGTAGCGTGCCTCGAACGCGTTGATCTGCGCGCGCGCCTCGGCTTCGAGCGCCTTGCGCGTGAAGCGGCTGCGGTTGCCGTAGTCGAGGTTCAGCACGCCGGCCATCGCCTCGACCGCATGGCGCGCTTCGTGCGCGAGCGTATAGGTGATGCTGCCCGGATGCTGGAGCGCGCCGTCGATCGTCACGCGGCGCTTGCGCGGATCGATGCGGCTGCCGCCGCCGCGCTTGCCGAGCGTCACGCGCCAGCCGGCGTCCTGCAGCATGCGCAGTTGCGTGGCGAGCGTGCCCGACTGCATCGCGAGCGCCTGCGCGGCTTCGGGCAGTGCCGCGCCGCCGAAGCGCATCTGCATCCGCGTGACCCAGCCCGGCTTCGCGGCGCCGGCGTCGGGCGGGGCGGTCTCGGTCGTTTCAGGGTGCGCGGCGGCGAGGCCGATGTCGTCGTTCGCCGCGGTGCGACGTTCGCCGCCCGTCGGCGCGCGGTCGGCCTGGCCGTCGGCGTCGTCGAGCGCGCGTGCGCCGCGGTTGGCCGCGGCGGTTTCGCGTTCCGCCATCCGCTCGGGCGTGCCGGCGTGTTCCGGCTTGACGAGCACGAGCACGCGGTTCGGCGCGCTGAACACGCCATCGAGCGCGTTGACCGGCTCGGGCGGCGCAGCCGTCCGCGGCATCGCCGGTTCGTTCGGGCCGCGCTTGCCGGCCAGCACGATCACCGTGTCGTCGGCAGCCGCGCGGGGCGCAGCCGGCGGCGCTTCGTCGGGCGCGATGCCGGCCGGCAGGCCGGCTTCATGGGCCGCGACCGTCTCCGGCGCGGGATCGAAGCGCAGCACGCGCGCGCCCGCGCGCAACTGGCCGTCCGCCCCGAATGCATCGGGCGCGGCTGCATAGACGGGCTTCTGCCAGCGGTTCGCGAGCTCGGGTGCGAGCGCCGCGTCGTGTTCGCCGGCGACGACGATTACCGGTTCCGCGAGATCCTGCGGGCGCGGCGACGATGGCCGCGCACCCGGCGCGTCGGGCGTCGCGCCGCTGCGCACCACGTAGACCGTGCGATCGCCGATTTCCATCGGCTCGGCGTTCGGCCCGCGCGGCACGGCGATGCCGGCCGGATCGGACGTCGCCGCGCGCGCGACGGGCGCGTCGTCCGTCAGATCGACGACCTTCGCGTTGACGCGCGGCGGCGTGCCGTCCAGCTTCGCGCGCGTGCCCGGGCCGGCCGGCTCGTCGGCCGCGACGGGCCGCCAGCGCATCGATTGCGTGTCGGCGCTGCGCCGGTTGGTGCTCGCGGTCGTGCTGCTTTCGGCATCGGTTTCGTCGCGCTGCTGCTGTACGCGGGCGTGTTCCTCGCTGGTGCGGCGCGTGCTGCGCGCGTCGGCGGATACGCTCGCGGCTTCGCCTTCGGCCGCCGTCTGCGCGAGGCGGCGCGGCGCCTGCGCGCCGGCGACCGTCTGCCGGTATGCGTCGCTCGCCTGGTCGAGCACGTGTTGCAGCACGTCGAGCGGCGTCTTCGCGACGATCTTCGGCGTCACGCTCATCTCGCCGTCGGGGCCGAACGACATGCGTTCGCCGGTGCCGGCCACGTCGTCGACGCGCGTGCCATTGGTCCAGGCCTTCGGCGACACCGAGACGACGGACAGCGTGCCGTCCTCGCCGAGCACCACCGATTTGCCCGGCGGCAGGCGCTTCGCGGATGCGCGGTCGAGCACGCGAATCGGCGTGTTGTCGTAGGTGAGCACCTTGTCGCCCACGCGCAGCGTGCCGTCCGGCGACACCTTGACGGCTTCGCCGTCGAGCGTCACGCGCGTGCGACCGGCCGCGAGCGACGACGCGTCGCCGCTGTTGAGAATCCGGCCGATCGTCTGGCTGTCGACGCTGACGGTCTTGCCGTCGGCCCCGCGGATCGGCACCGGCTGGCCGATGCGTGTGCGCACCGACGTCACCGCGCGTTCCTTGAGGCCGCCGGCGGCCATCAACGCGACGTTGGTGATCCCGGACTTGAGCTGCTCGCCGGCCGCTTTCTTGTCGCCGGTGACGAAATACTCGTAGCCCGCTTCGCCGAACGCCTCGACCGCGCCGCCCACGCCCGTCACGACCGCGGTGGTCCGCGCGCCGGTGGCGAGCACCGACGCGACCTTCGGCGTGCGCGTGAGCGCCGTGACCGCGCGCGTGAACAGCTTGCTGCCGGCCAGCTTCGCGGCGCCCGCCGCGCCCATCGGCACGAGGTTGATGAAGTCGGCCCGCGCGCCCGGGTCGGTAAACGGATTGAGACTGCGCCCGTGGTCGGCGCGATTGGCGAGATCGAGTCCGGCGCTCGTCATCGTCGCGCCGATCGCCGTATACATCATCCCCGCACCGAGGATGTTCAGCGGCACGCCGACGATCGCGCCGATGCCGGTGCCGTCGAGCAGCGTGCCGAGACCTTCGAGCGCCATCCCGCCGACCATCATGCCGATGTTCAGGCCCGTGCTCGTCAGCGTGTTCAGAAAACTGTCGAAGCCGCTTTCGTGATGCGCGGCCTTCGACACGAGCTGCAGCGTGCCGTCCGCGTTGTGGCCGGTCGCGATGTCGACGGTGCCGTCCGTCGACAGCTCGTTGTTGTCGATGTAATCGTTGATGTCGTCGTAGTTGCTCGCCGTCTCGTCGACGTACTGCGTGCCGTCCTTGCCGCTGACCTTGAACAGCGCGCTGGTGGTCATGCCGGCATCCTTGGCCGCGTAGACCATCGGCAACACGCTGACCTGCGTCGTCGCGCCGCCGCCGATCGACAGCAGCTTGTCGCGCACGCTGTTGATCGTCTTCAGCTTGTCCTTGTCGGTGTAGCGCGCGACGTCGTCCTTCGTCGGCGATACGGGATCCGAACCGTCGCTCGACGCCGCGTCGTTCTGGACGTCCGGCTGCATGCCGAGCGCGACGCCGATCAGATTGCGCTGCGCGTTGTCGGTCAACTTGCCGAACGCGATCGTGCCGCCGTTGTTCGTGCTCGCGCTGGCTGCGTCGAGCAGCGAATTCGACAACTCGCCGCGATGCGCTTCGTAGAAATCGTGCAGCGCCTTCTTGTAGTCGTTCTCGGCGTCCGAACCGGGCGCCGCATAGCGCAGCCGTTCGTCGAGGCCGGCGTCGAACCCGTCCATCAGCACCTGCTGGTGCGACGTTTCGCTCAGCAGTTGCAGACGCTGTACCGCGTTGTCGGCCTGCGTGACGGCCGCCTTCGCCTTGTCGAGCTCGTCCTGATACAGGTTCGGACGCGGCGCCGACGGCGCCGGGATCATGTCGTCGCCCGAGACGGTGCGAAAGCGCATGGGCGGCGGATTCGCGGCTGCCCAGTCGTCGTACTTTTTCTGCACTGACTCGAGCGTGCTCTTCGCCTGCGTCTGCTTGATGTGCGCCTGCGACAGCGCGAGCTGGGTCGCGTGCTCGTTGACCGAATCCGACATCCGGCTGTCGGCCGCGCGGATCGCGCCCGCGACGGTCTGCATGCGCTTCACGTCGAGCATCGTCGGGCCGGCCTGTGCGGCGGTCGGGCCCGACGACTGCGGCAGCAGGAACGGGCGGTCGAGCAGCGGCGACGCGGGCAGCGACGATGCGCCATTGGACCCGGGCAACGTCGGCGAGGCCTGCGGCGACGCGCTGGGCAGCGTCGGCGTGCCGGTGGGGGCGGCCGACGTCGCCGTCGACAACGACGATGCCGGCACACCCGGCAGGCCGTTCGCGGTCGACAGCGACGGCGTCAGCAGCGGCGTTTGAAGCGTGGGTTTCGTGAAGATCGATTGCGCGTTCACCCGCGCCTTGAGCTGCGACGCCTGATCGTCGTACTGCTGCGCGAGCGACGCGCCGTACGCGACGACGAAGCCGTCGTGCGCGATGCTCGCCTGCTGCTTCGCCTGATCGAGCTTCGCATACGCATCGCCGAGGTCCAGGTCGACCTGCGGATCCTTGATCATCGCGTGCGGATTGTCCTTGTGCCACGCGCTGGATGCGTCCTGCTTCTTCGTATAGTCGGCCTGCAGCGTGTCGACCTGCCGCTGCGCGGACAGCATCTGCAGATAGCCGCCGCTCGTGTTCGCGGCCGTCTGCGCGCGGGCGAGCGCGGTCTTCGCGTCCGACACCTCGTTCGCGACGACCACCGTCGGTCCTTCCTTGCCGCTGGCCGAATCGTAGCGCTGCTGCGCGTTCGTGAGCGCCAGGCTGTCGTTGGCCGCGCCGTACGCGGCGTTCGCATAATTCGCATCCTTCGCGGCGGACGTGACGGCCTGCTGCGCGGCATCCTGCGAAGCGGGCGCATCGGGCATCGTGACCTGCAGCTCCAGCGGCTGCAACGCGTCGTTCAGCCGCCCGACGCCCGCATCGAGCGCGGCCTTGTAGTCCGGATCGGCGAGGTACGACTGGAACTGCGTATACGCGAGATTGGAATTCGCGACGTCCGCGAAGTATTTCGACGCACCCACGGCCGCCTTCGCGCTCGCGGTCTGCCAATTGTCGTAGAGCCGGATCTGCAGCGGGTTCTTGCAGTCGCCCGGTTGCGGCACCCAGTTCGGATCGTTCGCATGATCGGGGAAGGCGTCGAGCAGCGTCTTGAACTGCTGGTCGGCCGCGTGCTGCGCGTCGCCGGGGTCCGTCACCTTGCCGGAATCGTCGATCTTCATCCCGGCCGGCATGTCGGCGTTCGCCTGTTCGCCGTACAGGATCATGTAGCCGGCGTCGGTCGTCACGTTCAGCTCGCGCTGCGCGGTGTCGGCCGTCGTGCGCGCCTTCGCGTAGTCGGCCTGCGCGGTCTTGCGGTCGTCGGCCGTCGACTCGGGATCGCGGTTGACCAGATGCAGCACGTTCTGCGCGCCTTGCAGCGTCTGCGACGCGTTGTCGTATTTCGTCTGCGCGTCCTGGATCGCTTTCTGTACCGCGCGCGTCTTGTCGTTCTCGACCGTGATGTCGGGCGGCGGCGCCGTATATTGCGCGGCCATGCTCTGGATCAGCGACGTCGCGGACTGGATCTCGGCGTTGGTCGGCTTCGACGGATCGGTGGCCAGCGATGCGGTGACGGGAATCGGCGGCGCGGTGCTCGGGTTCGCGGGCCCGGCGGCCGGATCGTCCTTCTTCGGCGGCGGCGGAGGCGGGGGCGGCGGTGCAACGACCGGATTCAGCGTTTCCGACAGGAAGCGCTGCCAGTTGACACCCAGTCCCAATCCGTCGATCAACAGCATGCTCGTCTCCGTTGAGCCGCGCGATGCGCGGCACGCGCGGCGTCCTGCACGCCGCGACGTGATCGTTCGAGTGTACGGACGCACCCGGCGGCGGGAACGCCGCTGTTTCGTAGCGGCAGGAAGCGCTCGGCGCCCCGGCGTCGCGTAGGCTACGAGATGCGCGCGGCGTGCGGCAGCCATGCCGCGCGGCGTCGTTCGGACCCCTGAAAGCGGCGCGGACGCGCGCGCCCGGCGCCGCGCGCGATCATGCGATTACTGATCGAGACACCGCACGCACAGCCGCTTCGCCTGGCTCGCCGGCAAGCCGCGGCACATCATCACGACCGGGCGCGCATGGCACGACGGGGCGTCGGCGGAGGCGGCCGGCAACGGCAGCCGGCGCGCGCGGTCGGGTGGCGTGGTCGCGGCCGCCTCCATGCGTCGCTGCCGCGCCGGCGGCGGCACGTCGCGCACGACCGGGATCGGCTCGATGCCGCCTTCGTGCGCGTTGCGCTGCGCGCTCGCGACGACGCGGCTCACGTAGCCGCTCGAGAAGCCCGTCGTGAAGTTGCCGCTGTAATAGCACGACAGCGCCGCGCGCAACGCGGCCTGCGTCGCGCCGCCGGTGCCCGACGAGCGCGCGAAGCATTCGGTCAGGATCGCGCCGCCGGCCCGCAGATTGCGGCACGGCTCGAACATCGTCGCTTCGTCGAGCCCGTATTTCGCGAAATTGCGTTCGTTCACCTGCGCGAGACCGACGCTGTAGCTGAAGCCGCGCGACGACAGTTCGCGCGCGGTCGCGCGCGCCTCGTCGAGCGAGGCGGGCTGGCGCGCCAGATGCCCGCCGACCACACCGATCGCATACGGATTGAAGCCCGACTCGGTGCGCACGAGGGCGGCGAGCGTAGCGGGGTCGACGTTCGGCGCGCACGCGCGAGCGAGTTGCGCGAAACCGGCGGCGCTGCCGGTTGCCTGCGCGACGCCGGGCTGGCCGCACGCGAGCACGAGCGCGACGAGCGCGGCAACGCACGCGGCGGCGGTTCGCAGGGCGCGTGCGCGCATCATCCGGCTCCGGCGACCCGATACGACAGCACGAGCCCGTGCACGAGCAGCGACCAGCCGTCGAGCGCGACGAACAGGAGCAGCTTGAACGGCACGGAGATCGTGGTCGGCGAGATCATCTGCATCCCTAATGCCAGCAGGATGTTCGCGACCAGCAGGTCGACGACGATGAACACGATGTAGATCACGAAGCCGATCTGGAACGCTTTCGTCAGCTCGGCGAGCGTGAAGCTCGGCACCAGCACGAGCAGGTCGTCGTCCTTGATGCCGTCCGCGCGGTTCTTCGGCCACACCGACGTCGCGGTGCGCACGAAGAATTCGCGATCGCGCTGCCGCGTATGCGAGACGAGGAAATCCTTGATCGGCGGCAGCGCGGCATCGGCGAGCGCGCCGATGTCCGACGTCGACAACTGTCCCGACGCATCGAAGTGGCGCGCCTGCAGCGCGTCGCGGATCGACATCCCGACGGGCGCCATGATGAACAGCGACAGGATCAGCGCGATGCCGTTCAGCACCAGGTTCGGCGGCACCTGCTGGATCCCGAGCGCGGAGCGCAGCAGGCCGAGCACGACCACCAGCTTCGTGTAGCTCGTCACCATCAGCGCCGCGAACGGCGCGATGCCGAGCGCGGCGATCACCGCGATCAGCGCGACCGGATTCGGCAGGTTGCCCATCGTTCAGCGCTCGCGCGGCGCGGGTTGCGTCAGCGTGACGACGCGTACGCCGAGCTTCTGGCCGACCGCGATCAGATGGCCGGTGCCGATCAGCATCCCGTTCGCGACGAGATGGATCACGCTCTGGTTGATGCCCTGCTGCAGCTCGATCACGGCGCCCGGCTGCAGCGCGCTCAGTTCGCCGAGCGGCATCGACGTGGGCGGCAGCTCGAAGCGCAGGTCGACCGCGAGGCCGTCGAGCGAGCGCGGTGCGTCGGCGGGCGGCGCGTCGTGCGTCGTCGGCGGCGCGGAGTCGGTGCGGGTCGGTTCCAAAGGCATCTCCCTGATTCGTTCGACGGTCAGCCGGTTGCCCGACGGCCGTCCGGTGATCTCCCACGCCGGCGCGGCCGGCAGCCGCGCGACGCACAGCAGGTTCTGCTCGTGCGCCTGCCAGCGCTCGATCGCGATGATGTCGCCGCCGACGACGTCGGCCAGTTCGGCCGTCGTCAGCTCGGTGCGGCCGATCTCGAACACGAGCGGCACGGGCAGGCTCGCGTAGGCCGCGCGCGCGTCGGCGAGCGCGGCCGGCGCGGCCGCGAAGAATACGGCCAGCGCATCCGGCGCGTCGAACAGCAGTGCGCCGTGGCAGCGCCACGCGGCGTCGGCGCGCCGCAGCTCGAACCGCAACGCGGACGGCAACGCGTGCCAGGCCGGCGCGTTGTCCGCCGGCGGCAGCAGTTCCACGCGCTGCCGCGTCGCCGTCTGCAGCACGGCCGCGAGCGGCGCGGCGAGATCGGCGAGCAGCGCCGCGCGGATCACGGCCGGAACCGCCGGATCGGCCGCATCGCCGAGCCATTCGGTTTCCGCGATCGGGTCGATCCACAGCGTGCCGGCGGCCGGGCCGACGACGAAACGGTACGCATGTGCATCGGCGGCAGGCTCGGCGTCGACGCGCCAGCACACCTCGTACGCATGCTCGCCGAGCGTGACCGGGACGGCGCCCGTCGCGCAATACGCATGCGACAGCCCACGCGCGGCGGCGGCGGACAGGCGCGGCAGGTAGGGCGACGCGTCGAGCGCGACCGCGGCCGGCGCGGCGGCGGGCGGCGGCGAAGCGGCGGGCATGGCCCGGTTCGCGGCGTCGCCGGCGTCGGCATTCGTCAGGAACAGCGCAGGCACGGCGGGATCGGGGCGGATTCGGCGTCGGTTCGACGGGTTGTTCTGATGCCGGCGGCGCCGAGGGGCGCGCGGCTGCTGCGTCGATTGTAGGGACGGCGATGGCCGCGTGCCGCGCCGGAATCCGTAGTCGCGACCAGCGCGCGCAGACGGCGGGAGCGCGGCGCTACGAAGCGTGACGAAGTGCGGCAGGGTGCAGCGGCGTGCGGCGGCGGGCGATGAAGCGGGCGGCGCGACGGCTGGCGGTCAAAGGCGACCGCCGCCCGGAGGCGGCGGTCGGGGCGCGATTGGCTGACGGGGCCGGACGGCGGGCAGGCCGCATCCGGCTGGCAGGTCGCGAGGGGCTGCGGATCCGCGCAGCGCGGTGGGGAGGCGTTGCCGGCGCGCGGCGAACGGGCGGCGCGCGGGCGAAGCGTTACGCGTAGTCGGCGGACATCGCCGGCTGCGGCGCCGCGCGCATGATCGGCGCCGCGTCGTGGCGCTCGACGTGCGTCATCGCCGCACCGAACAGCACGAGACGATAGCCGACCGCGTAGATCGGGATGATGCGCAGGTTCTTGTCGTGTTCGAGCTGCAGCTTCGAACGGATCCGCGAGATATGAGTGTCGAGCGTGCGCGACGACACGCCGAGCTCGCGGCCCCATACGGCTTCCTGGATTGCCTGCCGCGGCACGATCTTGTTCATGTTGTCGAGCAGGAATTCGACGACGTCGAATTCGCGCGGGGTCACGTCGACGACCTTGTTGTCGATTTCGATCGTGCGGCGGACGAAGTTGATTTTTATGTTGTCGATGTACAGGTATTTGCAATCCATGGTGGCCCTCGCATGTCCGTAAAGGAGTGTTTGCGGGGTCCTGTGCTGCAACTTCCGGGCCAGGGAGATGGTTGTCCGGCGGTGCGAGCCCGCGGCAAGGGCGCGGACGGCGGGGAAGCGTTGAATTTAAAAGAATTTTTAACGGGGAGCGCCGGGCGACCGATGAAAGCGGCCGGGCAATAGTGAAGGATTGTTACGTAGCATCGGGTGGCGACGTTACGGGCGTTACGTCTGACGTAACGTGTGGGGAGGGCATCGTAACAAGCGGCACAACCGGGGTTAGCGGCATGCGATGGGAACCCTACATTGAACCCTACATTAAACTCTACGTGGTTCAATGAAAAATCAATATAAATCAGCAACATAAGTTATTATAATGGCCGACATTGAACCCTACATGGAACCATACAGGGAAGCATGACGACCGTCGCTACCTTCGAACCGTTGTTTCCCGAGGATCGCGTACTCGATCCGCTGCTCGAGCAGGCCGCCGAACTCGTCGATTCTTCGCAGCGGTTGCTTGCCATACGCGATACCCCGTTGGCCACCGCACTCGTGCCGCAATTGCGCGCGATGAACTCGTACTACACGAACAAGATCGAAGGCCAGCACACGACGCCTGCCAAGATCGAGGCGGCGCTGCATCGGGATTATTCGACCGATCTCGTCGAACGCAAGAAGCAGCGCTTTGCGGTCGCGCATATCGCGGCAGAAGCCGCGCTCGAGGAAGAGTGGCGTGCGCTACCGGTCGCTGCGTTGTTCGAGCCGGCGCGGATCTCGGCCATTCACGATCGCTTCTTTTCCTGCCTGCCTGACGACGAGCGAATGACCGCCGACGGCAATGTCGTCGTCCCGGGCGAATTTCGGCGCGGGGACGTGACGGTCGGGCGCCATCTGGCGCCGGAACCGGAAATGATCGCGCCGCTGCTTCAGGTCTGGGCGACACGTTACGCGCGCATTCGGGCCAAGGAATATCAACTGATCGGCATTGCCTGTTCGCATCATCGCCTCGCCTGGGTGCACCCGTTCATGGACGGCAACGGGCGCGTGGCGCGCCTGCATTCGCATCTCGGGTTGCGCGCTGCCGATCTGACCCACGGTCTCTGGTCGCCGCTTCGAGGGCTGGCGCGAGAGCATGAGCAGTATTACGCGAGGCTGAGCGAGGCCGACCAGACGCGTCGCAACGATCTGGACGGCCGTGGCAATCTATCCCAGGAAGGATTGGTCAAGTTCGCCCGGTTTTTTCTCGACTGCTGTCAGGACCAGGTCGGTTTTATGGTGCATATGACCCAGTTCGATGGAGTGACGGGACGGCTGCTGGATTTGCTGAGGTTCCTGGAGGCCAACCCATGGACGATTCGCTCGGAAAAATCCGTGATCAAACCGGAAGCGGCGGCGCTGGCGATGGAGTTCGTGGCGCTGCGCCGGACCGTCACGCGTGCGGAATTCGCGCAGATGCTGGGTGTCAGCGACGTACTGGCGCGCAGGATCGTTCGATCGCTGCTGGACTACGGGCTGCTGACCTCGCCTTCGCATCGCGGCGAGCTTTCTTTTGGATTGCCGTTGAATAGCCTGCGGTTTCTGTTTCCGAGGCTTTGGCCCGAAGTTGAGCAGGAGTGAGCGAGCGTGGCGGGCCGCGTCCTGTCATGCGGCTTCGGCCCGGATGAGCATGGTGTTGACGATGCGTTGAAAAACACCGGCCGCGGCGCATACCTTGCGCCGCAGCCGGCGTCCCGGCCCATCAAGCCTTCGCGCTCTCCGCCGAATCGAACGGCAGCACGTAATGCCGCTTGCCCGTCGCCGCGAAGATCGCGTTCGCCACGGCCGGCCCGACCGGCGCGACGCCCGGCTCGCCGACCCCGGTCGGCGCCTCGGCCGACGGCACGATATGCACCTCGACCTTCGGCATCTCGGCCATCCGCAGCACGTGATAGCCGTCGAAGTTGCGTTGCTCGACCTGGCCGTCCTTCAGCGTGATCGCGCTGTGCATTGCCGCGCCGAGCCCGAAACCGATGCCGCCTTCCATCTGCGCGGCGACGATGTCGGGATTGATCGCGATCCCGCAGTCGACCGCGCACACCACGCGCTCGACCTTCACCTTGCCGTCCGCATCGACCGACACCTCGGCCACCTGCGCGACATAGCTCTTGAACGCCTCGGCCACCGCGATCCCGCGCCCGCGGCCCTTCGGCAGCGGCTTGGCCGGATCCCAGCCGGCCTTCTGCGCGGCCAGCTCCAGCACCGCGCGCATCCGCGGCTCCTTCGCGAGCAGGTCGCGGCGGAACGCGTACGGATCCTTGCCGGCCGCATGCGCGGCTTCGTCGATGAACGCCTCGACCGCGTACGCCGTGTGCGAGCTGCCGACCACGCGCCACCACAGCACCGGCAGGCCGACCTGGGTCGTGGTGAGTTCGACCGACACGTTCGGCACCGCGTACGGCAGATTCGCCGCGCCCTCGACCGACGTCGCGTCGATTCCGTTCTTGACCATGAATGCCTCGAACGGCGTGCCGGCGAGGATCGACTGGCCGACGATCCGGTGACGCCAGCCCACCAGCCGACCGTCCGCGGTCAGGCCCGCGTCGAGCTTGTGGAAGTACATCGGCCGGTAGAAGCCGCCCTGGATGTCGTCCTCGCGGGTCCATTGCAGCTTGACCGGCTTGCCGTCCGCGCCGAGCGCCTTCGCGATCGACACGGCCTCGACCACGTAATCCGACCACGCGTTCGCACGCCGGCCGAAGCTGCCGCCCGCATACAGCGTGTGGATCTTCACCTGTTCGGGCTTCAGTCCCGCGACCTTGGCCGCGTTGCCCTGGTCGACCGTCTGGAACTGGTCGCCGGCCCAGATCTCGCAGCTGTTCGCCGTCAGCTTGACGACCGCGTCGAGCGGCTCCATCGGCGCATGCGCGAGATACGGGAATTCGTACGTCGCGCTGATCTTGCGCGCCGCGCCGGCGATCGCCGCATCGGCATCGCCGTCCTTGCGCGCGGACGCGCCCGGCTTCTCGGCGAGTTGCCGGTATTCGCGCATCAGCTCGTCCGAGCCGCGCTTTTCCGCCTTCGTTTCGTCCCAGTCGATCTTCAGCGCGTCGCGGCCCTGTTTCGCGGCCCAGAAGCCCGTCGCGACGACCGCGATACCGCCCGGCACCTGCACGACCGAGACGACGCCCGGCACGGCCTTCGCGGCCGTCGCGTCGAACGATTTCACCGTCGCGCCGAAGCGCGGCGGCCGCTGCAGCAGCGCGACGCGCATGCCGGGGAACGTCGTGTCGAGCGTGAAATGCGCGGTGCCGTTCGATTTCGACGATGCGTCGACGCGCGGAATCCGATGCCCGATCAGCTTGAAATCGGCCGGCTGCTTCAGCGTGACCTTGTCCGGCACCGGCAGCTTCGACGCATCGGCGACGAGCGTGCCGTATGCGGCCGTCTTGCCGCTCTTTGCGTGCGTGACGACGCCGTTGGCGGTGGTCAGTTCGGCGGCCGGCACCTTCCAGCGGGCCGCGGCGGCCGACACGAGCATCGCGCGCGCCTTGCCGCCCGCTTCGCGCAGTTGCTGCCACGAGTTCGACATGGCCGAGCTGCCGCCCGTGCCCTGCATCGTGCCGAACGCGAGGTTCGCATAGCGCTTCGCATCGGCCGGCGCGCTTTCGACGCGCACGCTCGACCAGTCGGCGTCGAGCTCCTCGGCGACGATCGTCGCGATGCCCGTATACGCGCCCTGGCCCATTTCGACGTGCTTCGCGATCACCGTGACGGCGCCGTCGGGCGTGATGCGCAGGAAGGCGTTCGGCGCGAATTCGCCGGCCGGCGCGGTCGCGGCGAGCGCGCGGCGGCCGAGGCCGGCCCAGTCGAAGCCGATGGTCAGGCTGACGGCGGCAGCGGCGCCCGCGGCTTTCAGGAACGTGCGGCGCGACGGGCGCACCGCATCGGTGTGGTCGAGTTCGATCGTCATGGTCAGGCTCCCAGTGTCGCGGCCGCATCGTGGATCGCGGCCCGGATGCGGGCGTAGGTCGCACAGCGGCAGAGGTTGCCGTTCATCGCGGCGTCGATGTCCGCATCGGTCGGCTTCGGGTTCTGTTCGAGCAACGCGGTGGCCGACATGATCTGGCCGGACTGGCAATAGCCGCATTGCGGCACCTGCAGCTTCACCCACGCGGCCTGCACGGCCTGCGCGGGCTTGCTTTGCACGCCTTCGATCGTCGTGACGTGCTTGCCCGCGATGCCGGCGAGCGGCAGCACGCACGAGCGTACGGCCTGGCCTTCGAGATGGATCGTGCACGCGCCGCACTGCGCCATGCCGCAGCCGAATTTCGTGCCGGTCAGTCCCGCGTGTTCGCGAATCGCCCAGAGGACGGGCATCGACGGATCGGCGTCGAGCGTGACGTTCTTGCCGTTCAGGACAAACGAGGTAGGCATGTTGTATGTCTCCGTGGGGAAAACCCGCCTTACGGGCAGGTTAGCCGGGAGTGTGCGCGAGCAGCCCGAATTTGCGTCTACCCAATCCTGCAAATTTATTGAACAATCCTGCAAATCCCCGGCACGCCGCAGGCCGTTTCGCTATGCTCGCGCGACACGGGAAATCATTCGAGGATGCGTCATGGACATGACCGATATCGTCGCGTCGCGCGAATCCGGGCGACGTGAGCTGGCGTCGCTGATCGGCCGTTTCGCGCCGGCGGACGGCTCGCATTCGACGGCCGTACCGGGCCTGATGCTGCATCGGCACACGCGGCCGGTCGATCTCGGCTGCGGCGTATCGCGCGCCGCGCTGGTGATCGCCGCGCAGGGCGCGAAGCGCGTGATCGTGGCCGGCCAGGCTTACGAATACGACACCCACAATTGCCTGATTACGTCGATCGACTTGCCGATCCTCTCGCGCGTGACGCGTGCGTCGGTGGACGAACCGTATCTGTGCCTGTCGCTGACGCTCGATCCGCAGCGCATCGTCGAGCTGGCGGCCGAGATGCGGCTGCCCGAGCCCGATGCGGGCCCGGAAGGCGAGGGGATTGCGCTCGCGGAGCTGACGCCGCCGCTGCTGGACGCGGCGCTGCGGCTGCTGCGGCTGCTCGATACGCCGGCCGACATCGCGGTCGTCGCGCCGCTGATCGAAAAGGAGGTGCTGTATCGGCTGATGACGAGCGGGCAGGGCACGCGGCTGCGGCACATGGCGATCGCAGGCAGCCAGACGCACCGGATCGCACGCGCGATCGAATGGATCCGCGATCATTTCGCGGAGCCGATGCGCGTCGAATCGCTCGCGCAGGCGGTCAACATGAGCGTGTCGTCGCTGCACCATCATTTCAAGCACGTGACGACGCTCAGCCCGCTGCAGTACCAGAAGCAACTGCGGCTGCACGAGGCGCGGCGGCTGCTGTTGCTGCGGCAGGGCGGCGACGTCGGGTCGGTGGCGGCCGTCGTCGGCTACGAAAGCGCGTCGCAGTTCAGCCGCGAATACAGCCGGCTGTTCGGCGCGCCGCCGATGCGCGACGTCGTGCATCTGCGCAAGAAGGAACTGCTCGGCTGACGGGCGGCGCGCTCCGGTCTTGCGCAGTGCCGACGGTCGCGCCACGGTTCGCGACTGTAATCGTCGCCTGTCCGATGCGGGCCTTCGTCGAAATCGAACGTTTGTGTCTCACGCGCGAGCCTTGGGGACAGGGAAGCACCCACGGAGATTGCTGGATCGTTACGGTTCGATGCGACGAAACGCGCGATGAATCAGGCTTTCACGAGATTGAAGACGTGAAAGCCGTCTTGAATCGAAATGTTTCAGTGATGAGAATCAAACGGATAACCGAGTGAAGATGTCTGTTCGATGAATCGATCGTCGTCGCTTCGTGCGCGAAGGTGAATCGAACGGTGAAAAATGAAGGCGCCCGTTTGTGTCGGAATTGGACGTTTTCATTCGTTCGGTTATTGCGACTGCAACACGCCGGATGGCACGATTTTTCGCCGCGTGATCGTGCGGGTATTTTCACGGATGAATCAAATTCCTTTTGCATTTCTCGGTGAACCCGTGTTCCGGCCGTATCGGCGGCCGTTCGGCGTGAAGCATCGAGCGACCGGCCCTGGTTCGTCGGGGTAATGGACGGCTGCTGGCATGCCGCAACACGCGGTTTGTCAGTGGAAACGCACGAACCCCGAGCGGTGAGTCGAGATTCGCCTCTCAAGATTGAAACACCCGTTCACACGGGTGTCCGCCAATGCCCAGCGAGCCGGATTCTTCCATCAAATCACGATATTGCGTCACGATCTTCAATGATCGCTGTAGGGGGCGCCTCATTATCGCGATACATTCATGAAACAAAAAAACGCCGTTTCTGGAGAAATGATCAGGCCTGACGGCCGCACGCCGCATGCAATGCTCGGTGGAATATCGCATGGCATGGGGTTTGCGATATAGGACGCACCGGCGAGCGGTCGACACGATGCAACAACGATGTGGGGGCGGCCAGTTCGTCACATGCCTGTCGGGGAAACGGCGATGAACACTATAAGCAGTGGCATGATCCGCGCATTTCTTGCGCACCAAAGGGGTAGTGGGAACGATCGGGGTAGCGCTTGCGACGCCGTGCCAGCGTCGTCGGTAGCGCGTTGCCTGTTTGCCGCCCTCCGCGCGCGCCGCGTGGTGGCGCGCTCGTCGCTTCGCGCGGCCACCCGCCGACAGCGGTGCTCCACTTCATTCAGCATTCCCGGATGCGGCCTGCTGTTCGTGCCGGACAGCGTGGCGCCGATTCCTCTTCAACCGTGCAGCGCCGTTTCGATCGCGCCGGGCCAGCCCCGGTGCCGGCCGGACTAGTTCGAACGCGCGTCGGCCGGTTATCCGGAAGGCCTTTCTTCGTCAGCTCAGGGAGCAGACATGTCGTCTGGCTGCAATGCCGGCCCGTTATCGCCCGGATGAAGGGTGCATGTCGAGCGGGCGCTGTATTTTGCGGTAGTCAATATAATCGCAGATTTTCAATTCCGGAAACGGGCGCCAGTGCCGGCATTCGTTTTCGACGTGGAATTGAAAATCGCGAGCCGGAAAGATGTGCGCGTCATTTTGGTTAATTGAATCAAGGGTGTTTTTTGGTCATCTCAATGATCGTAAAAATAATAGAAAACACCTACCAATAAACTTTGGCTAACTTAAAAACATAAAACTAGAATTCGGCTGTAAAAATAAAACGCCGACTTTCGATAAAGTACTGATTTATCAATTTTATAGTAATCCTTACTTTTAAGGATTGCTCGCGGCTGGAAGGTCGATGGCGTGCGATCTTCCGTGCTCATTCTCTCCACGCCGTTAGGAGTCCACCATGAAGAAGCTTCTGATTGCAGCAGCAGTTCTGGCGGTTTCGGGTGCAGCGTTTGCCGGCAGCGGCACGGTGTCGAGCAGCACTTCGTCGAGCGGTGGCCAGACGATGGCCGGGGTTGCCGGGTTCGGCCACTTCTCCGCGACCGATTCGGGCTCGGCGCTCGGCGCAGCCGGCGCAGCGGCCGGTGGCGGCAGCAGCGGTTCGATCTCGTACACGAACCACACGCAAACGTCGACGGTCGGTGGCTTCGGCTTCGGCGGCGCACAAGCGGGCGGCAGCAGCGGCGCGAACGCGGGCTCGACCGGCTGGACGTATCACCACTAAGCCGCGACGCATAGCGTTCGTCATTGGCTGGCGGGTCGGAAGCCGGGTCTTGCCCCGCGAGGGCAGGCCCGGCTCCGCCACCGTCGAACTTCCTCACAGCAAGGAATTGCTATGAAAGCCAAAGTCATATTAGCGACAGCGCTCACCGTCATTTCGTCCGCTGCTTTGGCGGCCGGATCGTCCACGACCAACCAGACGCAATCCGTCGCGGCGGGTGTTTCCGGTTCGGTGCTGGTCGGTTCCGGCAGCTATACCAGCAATTCGACTTCGACGGCCGGCGCGAATGCGGGCAGTACCGTGACACCCGCCGGCTCCGCCGGCACGGCGTCCGCGTATCACAACTCGACTTCGACGGCCAGCGGTTGGGGCACGAACGGGGGCGCGTTCGCGGCAGGCGGCGGTATCGGTGCCGCGGGCTCGTTCGCTGGAAACGGCAGCACGAACGAGAACGCGAATGCGCTTTCGGGAGGGGTGACCGCCACGATCGTACTCGGCGCGAACCACTACACGGCCACGGGCGCGAACGACCACGGCAATGCCAACGCGGGTGCCGTGGGATGGACGGGCGGTGGCGGGTCGGGCGCGATCACGGGCTCGAATCACTACAACTCGTCGACCGTGTGGAGTACCGGTCCGGCCGGTTCGCCGTCCGCATCGGGCGGAAGCCAGGGCGACTCGAGCGCGACCGGGAGCAGTCATTAGTCAGGTGTGGGGGGGCCAGTTTCCCAGCGACGCTGGTCTCTTTTCCGCATCGTTGTCACGTAAGGAGTTGGCATGAAGCAGAACCTGATTGCCGCCGCTCTGATGTTCGCGTCTCTGACGGCGTATGGCGCTGACCGTGCTGCCGATGGTGGGCAATCGACTATGCAGACGTCAAACAAACCTGACCAGACAACCAAACCGTCAGAACAACACACGCTTTCGTCGGGCAGTGCCATCGGCGGACCGGACACCCAGCAGTGGCAGGGCATGTCGGCCGGCTCGTGGTCCCAGCTGGGCAGCGGCTGGAAGCAGTTCGGGGAAGCAGCGAAAACTGAAGGCATTCAGGGGAATTAGTACGGTTGCCTGGGTCGGAGGTCAAACCTCGTCCGGAGAGTGAAATGAACAGCAACAGGATCAAGGTGGCATGTGCGGCGATGTTCGCGATGACCACGATCGGTGCCCAGGCGCAAACCGCCGATTCGACGTCGAGTGCGCAATCGTCGACGTCGTCGACGGCGATCAGCCAGGGCGGTGGGTCGAGCATGAACACGAACACCACGAGTTCGCGCGGCGGTAATGCCAGCAGCAGCAGCGGCGTGCGCGGCAGCGGCAATTCGAGCGTGAACGTCAACGTGACGATGCCGTCCGGCACGGCCGGCGGCAACGTGACGCCGCAGAGCGTGAACTCGCTCCAGTCGTCCGGGGCGCCCGGCACCAACCCGTACAACACCCAGATCTCGGAAAACGTCAATTACTCGGGCACGCAGACGATCAAGACGAACCCGTCGATTCAGGCGCCGGGCCTCACGACCACGCTGTCCGATACCTGCATGGGCTCGGTGAGCGTCGGCGTGTCGTTCCCGGGGTTCGGCGCGACCGGCGGCACGACGCTGGTCGACCAGGCCTGCGTGCGGCGTCTCGATGCGCGTGAATTCCGTGCGATGGGCCTGACCGACGTGGCGCTCGCGCTGCTGTGCCAAAGCGACGCGAACCGGCGCGCGGTGGAAGCGACCGGGCACCTGTGCCCGGGTACGACCGCGCCGCTCGCGCGTTCGAACGTGGCGCCCAGCGTCGAAGCGACCGTCGCGGACGACATCAAGTATCGCGATCCGATCGTGCGCGACCGGATGGGCCTGCCGCCGCTCGGCTCGGCCGCACCCGCGCCCGCACCGACGCGCCCGATCGAGACGGCTTCGATGCGCGCTGCGCCCGTTTCGGTGCCGGTCCCGGTCCCGGTGCTCGCGCCTGTCGCCGCCGCGCCGGCCGTCGCGACGCCAGCCGTTGCCGCCGCTGCTCCAGCCGTCGCAGTGCCGACGGTTGCCGCCGCAGTTCCGGCCGCCGCGGCACCGGCTGCTGCTGCCGCGCCTGCTGTCGCCGCCGCACCTGCGGCCTCGGTGGTACCGGCGGCCGCAATGGCAGCCGTGCCGGCTGCAGCCGTCATCGCCGCACCGGCTGTGGCCGACAAGGCAGCGCCGGCACCTGCCGCACCGGTTGCCGATACGAAGGCAGCGGAGCCCGCGCAGCCGGTCGCCGGCAAGGCCGCCGAGCCCGCCCCGGCGGTTGCCGACAAGACGCCCGAGCCTGCCCCGGCCGTCGCGGACAAGGCCCCCGAGCCTGCTCAGCCCGTCGCCGACAAGGCGCCGGAGCCGCTGCCGGCCGCGACCGACACGGCCCAGACCGCCGGCGAGCCGGTTGCCGAACCGATGCCGGCGGCAGCCGTCGTCGCGGCGCCTGCCGCCGATGCGAAGGCGGCCGAGCCGGCGCCGCAGGCAACCGCCGAAGCGCCTGCACCGGAGGCCCTGCAGCCTGCCGTCGCCGCTGCGCCTGCCGACATGCGGGCAGCGGACGCGAAAGCGCCGGACGCAGTGGAATCGGTTGGCACCGCGGCTGCACAAGCCGCCGGCATGCCTGCGCTGACCGATCCGGCGCAAGCGTTGCCGCCGGCCACGGTCGACCAGCAGGCCGCACCGGCGGCACCGATCGCGCCGGCGCCGGCCATCATCTCGACGAGCACCTCGTCATGAGCATGCGGGTCGGTTTGCCGTGCGACCGGCACGCTGGTCGCCCGGCAGGCGCTCGGCCCGATGCCCGACCCGCTTTTCCGGTTTGACGGGTGTTGCTCCCATCCCCGAGGTCAACACCTCTTTTTGCGTGACGAGTGCAAGGAGGCCTCAATCATGAGGATCTTTTTGATCGCTTTGTTGCTGGCCAGCGCGCAAGCCGCTGCGCAGTCGGTTTTCCAGAATCCCGCGGTCTTCGTCATCCTGAGCGAGCAGACCCTCGCGAACGCCGCGAGCGTCCAGCAGGCGCTGTCGACGCTCGGCCGTCCCGACAACACGGCATGCGCGCCGATGATGATGATCGGCGATCCACAGATGATCTACATGATGCCGGAAGCGGGTCACGCGCCGTCGTGGCAATCGCCGGTGTACGGCCGGGGTGCGCCGTTCGACGCGCAGAACGGGCCGAAGTCGACCGGCAAGACGGTCGGCGCGATGCAGCACGCCGAGGACATGCGGACGCAGCCGTGGAGCGACGGCAGCACGATCACGCAGCAGATCGCGGGCGAGTCGAGCGTCACGGCGGCGGACCGGGTGAACGAATGGCGGCACACCGGGCTCGACAGGATCGAGACGGCCCGCGCGTCGGACGTGACGGTGAACGGCAGGACCTACCGCGCGTATCGCGACGATCTCAACGGCCACGCGCAACCCGTCGTCGAGCCGCAGATCTACACGCAGCGCGTCGTGTTCTGCCGATGACGCATCGATTCGAGGACGGAGCGGCGTCGCGCCGCGGCGCTGCGAGCGCGCGACGCGCGATCGGGAAACGGCTGCTCCGATACACAACCTTATGCGGCGAGGCGATCGTGAACCATTGCTGTCAGCTGAGCATGTCGGGCGCCCGGGATGTCGAACGGCAGGTGAGCGCGCTGCCGTTCATCGCGGTCCGGCATCCCCCCGTCGCGCCGTCGCGGCCGCTCGTCTACCTGTCGCGGCAACACGATGCCGCGCTCGTCGATGTGCTCGCGTCGCGCGGCTGGGACGTATGGCACGCCAAAACCGTGGCGGACGCGCTGAATCTCGTCGAGGCGAACCGTCCGCACGCGGGCATCGTCGATTTCGCCGGTTTCGCGGCGCCGGACGTCGCGTCGTTCGAGGCGCTGCTGCGCGACCCGCGCGTCGGCTGGGTCGCGCTCGCCGACGGCGAGCGGCTGCGCAACATCACGATCGCGCGCCTGATCCGCCATTGCTGCTTCGACTACGTGCGCGATGCGACCGCCTACACGACGATCGGCTATCTCGTCGGCCATGCATACGGGATGCTGACGCTCGCGGACGGCGACCCGGCCGCGGAAGCGCCGCCGCCCGGCGGCGCGATGATCGGCGCGTGCGACGCGATGCGCCGGCTGTTCGCGACGATCCGCAAGGTCGCGAACACCGAGGCGACCGTGTTCATCGCCGGCGAATCCGGCACTGGCAAGGAACTGACGGCGGCGGCGATCCACCGGCAGTCGTCGCGTGCCGACGCACCGTTCGTCGCCGTGAACTGCGCGGCCATCCCGACGACGCTGCTGCAGGCCGAACTGTTCGGCCACGAGCGCGGCGCGTTCACCGGCGCGCACCAGCGCACGATCGGCCGCATCGAGGCCGCGCACGGCGGCACGCTGTTTCTCGACGAAATCGGCGACATGCCGTTCGAGAGCCAGGCGAGCCTGCTGCGGTTCCTGCAGGAGGGCAAGATCGAGCGGCTCGGCGGGCACGCGTCGATTCCGGTGGACGTGCGGATCGTGTCGGCGACCCACGTCGATCTCGAGGCCGCGATGCAGGCCGGGCGATTCCGCGCCGACCTGTACTACCGCCTGTGCGTGCTGCGTATCGACGAGCCGCCGCTGCGCATGCGCGGCCGCGACATCATGCTGCTCGCCGATCACGTGCTGCGGCGCTACCGCGGCGACGGCTCGTACCGGATTCGCGGCTTCACGCCGTGCGCGATCGCGGCGATCCACAACTATCCGTGGCCCGGCAACGTGCGCGAGCTGATCAACCGGATCCGCTTCGCGGTCGTGATGACGAACGGCCCGCTGATCTCGGCCGCCGATCTCGAGTTGCGCCCGTACACGTCGTTGCGGCCACCGACGCTCGCGCAGGCGCGCCGGCAGGCCGAGCGGCACGCGATCGAGGAAACGCTGCTGCGTCACCGCCACCAGCATGCGGATGCCGCGGCGGAGCTCGGCGTCTCGCGCGCGACGCTGTACCGGCTGATGAACACGCACGGGCTGCATGACTGACGCGCCGCGGCGCGCGACCGCTCAAGACCGCGCGGCGGCAGCCGTTAAAACAGCAAATGGCCGCGGCCGGCGCGCGCATCGATCGGCGCGCAACCGGCACGCGGCGCATCACGTTTATCCGAGGTCATCGTGGCAGAGTGCAATCACTGCGGCAGGACGTTCCTGGTCGGCGGGCGGTCGATCGACGGCCGCCGCTATTGCAGCCCGGCATGCGCACGGGCGCATCCGGTCGTCGTCGAGGCCGAACGGGTGCCCGACGCGAAGGTGCGGCAGTACGTCGACGACTGGCGCTACGGGCCTTGCCCGATCTGCCTGCGCGAAGGGCGGCCGGTCGACGTCCACGCGTCGCATCGCGTCGTGTCGCTCGTGTTCGTCACGCGCTGGGCGACGCGGCGCCACGTGTGCTGCCGCCGTTGCGGCCGCAGAAAGCAGGCGGTCGCGCTGCTCGCGTCGGCCACGCTCGGCTGGTGGGGGCTGCCGTGGGGCATCGTGCTGACGCCGATCCAGCTCGCGCGCAACGTGCTGGGCCTGGCCGCGCGCGATCCCGAGGCCGCGACGCCGCAGTTCGAGGCGCTCGTGCGGCGCAAGCTGGCCGCGCGCCGGCTCGCGCGGGCCGAGCGGGGCGCCCGGGCCTGATCGCCCGCCTCGGCGCGCCGTGCGCGCTTAGGGCCCGAACAGGCCCTGAGCCGGCCCTATGCCGGCCGGTCGAAGCCCGATGCGACCCAGCGTTCGGCGCTGGCCTTGTTGAGCTTGAACCCGGCCGACACCTTCGCGTCGGCCAGCAGCTCGCCATACGGATCGAACGCCTTGAGCTGCGCATACGGCTCGAACTCGTCCGGCACGATGTCGAGCGTCACCGACACATCCTGCCCGGCTTCGTCCTGCACCGTCACTTCCTTGTGCAGCAGCGCGCGCCGCTGCTGTTCGTGCCGCATCAGCACTTCGGTCGCGGTTTTCACGAGCGTGCGGAACGCGTTCGCGTCCATCGGCTTCGGGTTCTTCTTGTCGCGGCCCATGGTCCACGGCCCGACGAGCGCGGGCTCGGACTCGCCGTCCTTGACCATCTCGACGGCCCAGCCGTCGTCGTCTTCGTTCTTGATGATGCGGGCCGTCCAGCCGTTGTCGCGCCAGAGGCCGTCTTCGTGGATGGAGGTGTCGTCGGATTGCAGGTCGGAATCGGTCATGAGCAAAGCGGGGAGGTCGGGTAAGCCGGCGAAGGGGCGGCGGCGCGCGGCCGGCATCGGCGCGTCGCTCGCCGCCGGCGGCCCGGGGTGGCATGCAAACGCGCAATTTTACCTGCTGGGCGGCCGCGCGGCGCGCAACCCTGGCCATCGGGCCGATGCCGCGACGCTCGATCGCCGGCCGCCGGGCGTCGAACCGGCGCAAATATCAAACCAGTATTACGTCTTCGGCAGCCAATTCGTACGCCGTCCGATATCGCGCGCAGGCAGACATTCATAGAATCGACATTCAGGCTAAAAATAGCCTGAATGTCCTTTCAACGCCCCACCGGTCGCGCGCGTGTCGTGTGGCGCGGCCGGTGAACCACCAGGAATTGCGCATGAGGAAATTTAATGTTCGCATCGTCGTCGCGTACGACTGGCCGTTGACGCTGGCCGGTATCGAGCAGATCGCAGGCGGCGCCTGCGCGATCGAGCTCGCCGCGGTTTACCGGAGCGCGGCCGAACTGGTCGCGTCGCTCGGCGGCGTCGACTGTGACGTCGTGCTGGTCGACTATGCGATTCGCGGCGACGAGCAGATGGACGGCCTCGCGCTGTTCGACTGGCTGCGCCGCACGCGGCCGAACGTCGGGATCGTCGCGCTGGTCGCGAACGAGAACCCGCTGATCTTCCGGTCGATCCTCGCGATCGGCGGCGTGAGCGTGGTCAGCAAGCTCGACGAGGTCGGCCATATCGTCACGGCGATCCATTCGAGCTACAGCGGCGCGACCTACCTGTCGCCGTCCGTGCGCCGCGCGGTCGATGCGCTCGGCACGCACGGCGATGTACCCGTGAAGCTGTCGGCGCGCGAAATCGAGGTGATTCGCCTGTATCTGTCGGGCGTGCCGATCAAGACGATCGCGCAGCGCCTGAGCAAGGGCAAGCAGACGGTCAGCGCGCAGAAGATCAGCGCGATGAAGAAGCTCGGCGCGAGCAACGACGTCGAGCTGATCCAGCGCGCGGCGGGGCTGGGGCTCGGGAGCGGCGAGGCCGCGCGGCGGGCGGGCAGCGCGGCGTGAGTGCGGGGCGGGCTTGCCGTCAGGCCGGCAGCGCGAACCGCGTCACCGCGTCGCGCAGCGCCTCGGCCTGGTCGCGCAGCGAATGCGCGGCGGCCGCGGCCTGTTCGACGAGTGCCGCGTTCTGCTGCGTGACCTGATCCATCTCGCCCACCGCGCGGTTGACCTGCTCGATCCCGGCGCTCTGCTCGCGCGATGCGTGGCTGATTTCGTCGAGGATCTCGTTCACGCGCCGCACCGACTGCACGATCTCGGTCATCGTCTCGCCCGCGTGCGTGACGAGCGTCGCGCCGTGCTGGACCGTCTCGTTCGACGACACGATCAGCGACTTGATCTCCTTGGCCGCCGTCGCCGAGCGTTGCGCGAGCGACCGCACTTCGGCCGCGACCACCGCGAAGCCGCGGCCCTGTTCGCCGGCCCGCGCCGCTTCGACGGCCGCGTTCAGCGCGAGGATGTTGGTCTGGAACGCGATCCCGTCGATCACGCCGATGATGTCGCCGATCTTGTGCGAGCGATCGGTGATCTCGTTCATCGTGCGCACGACGTCGTCGACCACTTCGCTGCCGCGCGTCGCGACCTGCGCGGCCTGGCCGGCGAGCGACGCGGCCTGCGCCGCGCTGTCCGCGTTCTGTTTTACGTTCGCGGTCATCTCGTCCATGCTCGACGCGGTCTGCACGAGCGCGGCCGCCTGTTCCTCGGTGCGCTGCGACAGGTCGGTGTTGCCGGATGCGATCTCGCTCGCGCCGACGTTGATGTTCTCGGTGCCCATCCGCACGCGCGACACCATGTCGATCAGCCCGCCCTGCATCGTGTGCAGCGCATGCAGCAGGCTGCCGCGATCGTCGTGCTTCACGGTCACGCGCGCGGTCAGGTCGCCCTGCGCGATGCGCTGCGCGGCGTCGAGCGCCGCTTCGAGCTCGCCGCCGAGGCTCGCGCGCACGCTTTTCAGCACCAGCACCATCACGGCCGTCGCGATCGCGCCGAGCACGGCCGTCATCGCGAACCAGCGGCCGACGCTCGCGAGCACCGCCGAGCGCACGTCGTCCATGTACATGCCGGTCACCAGATACCAGTCCCACGGCGCGAAGCGCTGCACGGCGCTGGTCTTGTCCTGCGGCTTGTCCGCGCCCGGCTTCGGCCACAGATATTCGACGAAACCCTTGCCGCCTGCCGCGTTGCCGGCCTTCACGATCTCGACGAACAGGTGCTGGCCGTTCGGATCGGTGAAGTTCGACACGTCCTTGCCGTTGAGCTCGGCCTTGATCGGATGCATCACGATCACCGGCTTCGAATCGTTGACCGACACATAGCCGTCGGCGCCGTGGCGCATCGCGGCGATCGCCTCGAGCGCCTTCTGCTTCGCATCGGCTTCCGGCAGCGCGTTCTGCTGCGACAGCTTGTAGTAGTGATCGGTCACGCTCGCGGCCTGCGCAACCAGCGACGCAAGCTGGTCGCGGCGGTCCGCGATCATCGACGCGCGGGTCTGCCATGCGCCGAGCCCGGCGATCACGAGCAGGCCGAGCCACAGGATGACGATCATCGAGGCGAGTTTCTGATTCAGGGAGAGATTGCGCATGGTATGAGGTCGGTCAGTCGTGGAAGCTCGCCGGGACGGCGTGACGGGATACATGTTTTGACGGCGTGAAACGCGCGGCGCCGTAGGCGGGAAATCCCTTAGAAGATGCTGCGAAATCAATCGGACGCTGTCTTGCGTTTGTTCCAGCAAATCAAGCAGCACGCGAGCGAGAGGAATGCCTCGTGCACGTGTGCGTACCGTTCGTAGCGAATCTTGAGGCGGCTGCGAAAAAGTTAACAGACCTAAGCCGTGATTTCGCAACAGCTTCTATGCGGCGCGTTATAAGGCGTCGCGCCGGACCGGAAAACGAACCCCTCCGCGCCTTCACAGGCCGGGGGGAGGTGCGATCCAGTGACCAGGATTCGTATGGAGAATTCGAGTTGTGGCCGTAACTATCGACATTGGCTCAGGAAAGCGCGCTACGCTGTCCAGTGACAGCGGGGCAATTCGGCCTGCGGAACAGCGCGCGGCTGTCTCAGAATTAATGCTCCATTGGCCGAAGTATTCCGCATTGATGGCGGAGGCTGCCAGCTACCTTCGGGAACTCGGGCTTGCCGGGTCGTTGTCCGGCGATCCCGTCGCCGCGCTTAGGTCAGCGATAGAGGACGGCCGGGTTACCGTCTCGATCGATAGGCCCGTGGCAAGTGGGGGTGCTGGGGGCGGTGGCGGACCATCAACACCGCCTTTCCCAAAGGGCAGTAGGTTTGCCAGTGTGCCGAGGATGGCTGCGCTTCCAGCGGACAAGCCGATACCGTCTTGGGCCGTACCAAGCGATGTGTCAGCCGGTGAACTCATGAGTTACCTTCAAAGTGTCGTTGCCGGTACTGGCGGCGCACTAGCAGGCGGTACGCCTCAACTTGCGAACTCGTTTGGATCGGGTTCGCCGCTAGGTGATGCGAACGTGTTTGACTACGCTGATAGCCCTTTGAGCGGTGACATTCAAGAGCTGGCGGCAAGCACGACTAACCCGAACTTTGCGGCGAAAATGCTTGGTTACCAGCGTAAAATCTTCGGCAACATGATCCACCAAATGAAAGACGCGAATGATTTGGGAGGGGCCGATAACGTTCTCTGGCACGACAACGGAGACGTTGAATTCAAAGGTGTCGTGATCGACAACATGCACAACTACGGGGACTGAGCGGATCATGAAAAAACAGCAACTTGCACATGCATCATTCTCTATTTCAGGCGATCGCGTCGTCCCCAAATTTTGGACAGACTATTTCCGCGTCGTACCCGATACGGAGGTAACGAAAGGGGAGCGGGTAAACGATCCGACAGGACAGGGGCGCGTCATAACGCGTCGCACGAGTGTTTGGGCGGTTCGCAGTGACGGCGCTGTCCACAGTGATCAACTGGAACCCCATCTTCGCTATCTCATCAAGCATCTGTCTTTGCCGCGCCCGGACCTGCGCGGGCTTATCGACGGTGCGGGCGCTCGGGTCCGTCTCCGCTGCTATTGGGACAACGAGAGCGGTAAGCGCGTGCCGGACGTGCCGGACGATATCCGGGCTCTTGTGGAATCGCTCGGAGGCGAGGTCGAGGTCGATGAATACCGATAGCGCGGATCAACGCACCACTGAGAAGTACATGGCATTGCATTGGAGGGTTGTTCAGTCAAGCGACGTACTATCAAACTGAGCGTGCTTGTTGTCGTATGTGCAGCGATTTTTTTGAAAAATATCGATGGATAACAAAGATCATATAAAGGACACTTTCGATCTTGAAAGAGGTAGGGCGATCGACGCATTTGCGAACATTGAGAGCCAGCTTTGCTGGGTTATGGCTGATGCGGGAAAAATTGACCATCAGATTGCATCTGTCATTTTTTACTCAAATATTTCAATGAGTCCACGGATTGAAATCGTGACCGCCATTCTAGAGGCGTCCTGCGGAGATCAATTCAAGAAATTTTGGGATTCGGTGCGCAAGATCGTTGCTTCGCTAAATAAGCAAAGAAATAAAATCGTGCACTGGCACGATTACCCTGTATTCGAAGGGGCAGATATAAAGTATGTGGCTGAAGTTTTGATTCATCCTGTTATAGGTGATAAAAATGCAAAACTCCCCCAACTGGCGATTGATGATCTTCGTCAATTTATTAAAAAGGCGAAATACACCTCTAAGGTTCTTGGGGTGTTTAGAAGGTGTTTTGATGAAAGGTTGGGTGACGCGATAGTTCGTCGTGACATTGAAAAATTTTCAGATGCGGAAATTACATTTCCACCACCTAAAAATGATTTATTTTTCAGCTAAATGATTTCTCGTTTTCTTTCGAAGTGCAGCGTACCGTACGCTGCCCCTGAGATCTCTTCGGTCGGCTGGGGACACCCACGAAAATCCACGAAAAACCAACAAAAGCCCCGGCACCTTCATTAGGTCCGGGTTTTTTTCATTTACTCAACAAGGATGACGCCGCGCAGTGCTGCCTTTTCTGCAACCGTCGATTAACCAGTACAGACGCGGCTCGACGCTCAAAGCGAATGCGAGGACGACGAAAATTGTGCAGCCATGCGTGAGTACGCTCGACCACCCAGCGGAGCTTGCTAGTCCGCTGCCGCATTCCATACGGCGCAGGGCGATCACCGGTTCGATACCACGCGCACGAAGCCGCTGACGATGCGGCTCGGAGTCATAGCCTCGATCTGCGTAGATGACTTCGGGCTTGCGAAGCAGTCGGCCGCGTACGCCGCGAAGTGGCGGGACCGCGTCGATGAGCGGCAGCAGCTAGGTAACGTCGTTGCGATTCGCGCGAATCAGGATGGCACCGATGGGGACGCCATTGGCGTCGACGAGGATGTGATGCTTCGAACCTGGTCGCGAGCGATCGATGGGGGTCGGGCCAGTTTTTCGCCCGCCCCAACGGCTCGCACCGACGATGAATCGACCGCTGCCCGTGAGAAATCGAGTTCGCCGGCTTCGCGTAACTTCGCAAGCAGCAGTTCGTGCAACGCGCTCCACACGCCGGCCCTTTGCCAGTCGCGCAAACGCTTCCAGCAGGTCGGCCCTGAGCCAAATCCCAGCTTGGTCCAGAGGTCGCACCAGCGTATCCCGGTCTTGAATACGTTCAGGATGCCGTCCAGTGCCGCCCGGTTGGAAACCGGGAGCCGTCCTGGGTGTTTCTTGCGGCGTGGCTTTGGCGGTGGCAGCACGCTAAGAAGCGGTCATTTCCCGATGCCCGTTACGCGGGCGCGGGCATCTATGCATATGCATAACAGCGGCCGCTATACTGTCGGGCGATGGTCGGCGTCGCGCCCGCACGGGCGGCAGTGCGACGACGATGAAACCGAAAGGAGGCAACGATGCGGATTCTGGTGGTAGGGGCCGGCGCGGTCGGCGGATACTTCGGCGGCCGGCTGGCCGCGGCGGGGCGCGACGTGACGTTCCTGGTGCGCGACGGCCGCGCGGCCGCGCTTGCGCGCGACGGGTTGCTGATTCGCAGCCCGCGCGGCGACCTGACGCTCGCGAACGTGCAGACCATCCGCGCGGGCGACGCGGGCGCCGGCGTCGCGCCGTTCGATCTCGTGCTGCTGAGCTGCAAGGCGTACAGCCTCGACGACGCGATTGCATCGTTCGCGCCGTTCGTCGGCCCGCAGACGCTGATCCTGCCGATGCTCAACGGGATGCGTCACGTCGACGTGCTGCGCGAGCGTTTCGGCGCGTCGCAGGTGCTCGGCGGGTTGTGCGTGATCGCGGCGACGCTCGATCGCGAGCAGCGCATCGTGCACCTGAACGACACGCACGGCGTGTCGTTCGGCGAACTGGCCGGCGGCGAATCGCCGCGCGTGCGCGCGGTGGCCGACGTGCTCGGCGGCGCGGGCTTCGACGCGACGCTCAGCGACGACATCACCGCGCGGATGTGGGACAAGTGGGTGTTTCTCGCGACGCTCGCCGCGAGCACGTCGCTGTTTCGCGGGTCGATCGGCGACATTCTCGCCGCGCCGGACGGCCGCCGCCTGCTCGAAACGATGCTCGCCGAATGCAGCGCGATCGCCGAATACAACGGCCACCGGCCCGACCCGGCGGCCAGCGAGCGGATGCAGCGGATGGTGCTGACGCCGTCGCCGCTGACCGCGTCGATGCTGCGCGACGTCGAGAACCATGCGCGCGTCGAAGCCGATCACGTGATCGGCGACCTGCTCGCGCGACGCGACCCGCAGGCGGCCGATACGCTGTCGCTGCTGCGGATCGCGTACAACCACCTGAAGGCGTACGAGGTGCGCACGGCGCGCGAGCACGCGGCGGCGTAAGCCGGCGAGGGCGGCCGCCGCGCCGTTCCGCGCTGCAACAAATTTGCCGTCCGACGCCATTCCCGCGCGCGGGCGGCAAAAAAGTATCGAAAATCAGGCGTAAAGTTGGTGGAGCCGCGCGCTCGATCGACCTACATTGCTTCCCATGCGACCGGTCGCCGTGCCGCGCGAAACACGCGGCACGCGCGCCCAGCCGAACAGGCCGGCCAGCAATATATGGGAATGGAGACGCCAACATGATGCACCCCGATCTCGAAGTGGTCGAAGTGCGACGCGACGAGTCGTTCAAGGTCTGGTCGCACGGCTATCCGTATCGCACGATCCGCTGGCATTTCCATCCCGAATTCGAGCTGCACCTGATCGTCGCGACGCACGGCAAGTATTTCGTCGGCGATCACATCGGCTCGTTCGGCCCGGGCCATCTCGTGCTGCTCGGCCCGAACCTGCCGCACAACTGGGTCAGCGACATGGCCGAAGGCGAAACCGTCGAGCGCCGCAATCTCGTGATCCAGTTCGATCCGTCGTTCGTGCGTCGCTGCATGGACGCATTCCCCGAATGCCGCGACGCGCAGGCGCTGCTCGACGACGCGCGGCGCGGAGTCGGCTTCGACACCGCGACGAGCGCCGCGATCGCGCCGTTGTTCGACGAACTGCTGACCGCGCGCGGCATGCGCCGCATCGCGCTGTTCATGACGATCCTCGAACGGCTGTGCGGCGCGGCGGAGCGCACGCTGCTCGCGAGCCCCGCGTACGACCAGGCCGACGTCACGCCGACACGGCTCAGCCACGCGCTGTCGTATATCGGCAAGAACCTCGCTTCCGAGCTGCGCGAATCCGATCTCGCGCAACTGACCGGGCAGAGCGTCAGCGCGTTCTCGCGCGCGTTCCATCGCCATACGGGCATGCCGTTCGTCCAGTACGTGAATCGTCTGCGGATCGAATCCGCGTGCCAGATGCTGCTCGCCGACGACGCAAGCATCACCGACATCTGTTTCCAGGCCGGCTTCAATAACGTGTCGAACTTCAACCGCCAGTTCCGCGCGGTGAAGGGAATGGCGCCGTCCGAATTCCGCGCGCTGCAGCGCCTGAACGTGCGCAGCCGCGAGCTGGCGCTGCACGCGGCGCCGACCGGTAACCCGCTGCCGCCGCGCGTGCTGACGCCCGGTGCGCCCGAACTCATGCCGCAGCCCGGATGATCGCCGGGCCGCCGCCCGCCCGAGTTTTACCCGCCGTTTCACCCAGCCGATCGCGTCGCTCACGTCGCGAGGGGCGCATTCACCCACGAAAAAGCCGCACACAATTCTGGAGACACCGTCATGACGCACGCATCGCCCGCTTCATCCCCCCGTCGCGCCGCCCGCCTGGCGGCCGTTGCCGCGCTCGCCGTCGCGGCGCTGTTGCCCGCCGCCGCGCACGCCGCGCCGCTGCGGATCGGCATGACGTTCCAGGAACTGAACAACCCGTACTTCGTGACGATGCAAAAGGCGCTGAACGACGCGGCCGCGTCGATCGGCGCGCAGGTCGTCGTCACCGACGCGCATCACGACGTCAGCAAGCAGGTGAGCGACGTCGAGGACATGCTGCAGAAGAAAATCGACATCCTGCTCGTGAACCCGACCGATTCGACCGGCATCCAGTCGGCGATCACGCAGGCGAAGAAGGCCGGCGCGGTGGTCGTGGCCGTCGACGCGAACGCGAACGGCCCGGTCGATTCGTTCGTCGGCTCGAAGAATTACGACGCGGGCGTGATGTCGTGCGAATACCTCGCGAAGGCGATCGGCGGCAGCGGCGAGGTCGCGATCCTCGACGGCATTCCGGTCGTGCCGATTCTCGAACGCGTGCGCGGCTGCAAGGCCGGACTCGCGAAATTCCCGAACGTGAAGCTCGTCGATACGCAGAACGGCAAGCAGGAGCGCGCGACCGCGCTGTCGGTCACCGAGAACATGATCTCCGCGCATCCGAACCTGAAGGGCCTCTTCAGCGTGAACGACGGCGGCTCGATGGGCGCGCTCGCCGCGATCGAGGGGTCCGGCAAGGACATCAAGCTGACGAGCGTCGACGGCGCGCCCGAGGCGATCGCCGCGATCCAGAAGCCGAACTCGAAGTTCATCGAGACGACCGCGCAGTTCCCGGCCGACCAGGTGCGCATCGCGCTCGGCATCGCGATCGCGCGCAAGTGGGGCGCGACGGTGCCGAAGGCGATTCCCGTCGACGTGAAGGTCGTCGATCGCGGCAACGCGAAGGGTTTCAGCTGGTGAACGACGTGCGACGCGACGCGACGCGAAGGGCGGCGGCGCGGCCGACGCCCTTCGCACGGAGAAGCCGATGGACACGATACTCAGGCTCAGCCACATCACGAAAAGCTTTCCCGGCGTGAAGGCGCTGTCCGACATTCATCTGGAGATCGCGCGCGGCGAGATCCATGCGCTGCTCGGCGAGAACGGCGCGGGCAAGTCGACGCTGATGAAGATCCTGTGCGGCATCCACCCGCCGGATGCCGGCACGATCGAGATCGACGGCGCCGCGCGCCATTTCGCGGACTATCACGACGCGGTCGCGGCCGGCGTCGGCATCGTATTCCAGGAGTTCAGCCTGATTCCGCACCTCGATGCCGTCGACAACCTGTTCCTCGGCCGCGAGCTGCGCAACCGCTGGGGCGCGCGCGACCGCAAGCGGATGCGCGCCGCGGCGGCGAGCATCTTCGCGCGGCTCGGCGTGGCGATCGATCTCGATGCGCCGATCCGCACGCTGTCGGTCGCGCAGCAGCAGTTCGTCGAGATCGGCAAGGCGCTGTCGCTCGACGCGCGCATCCTGATCCTCGACGAACCGACCGCGACGCTCACGCCGGCCGAGGCCGAGCACCTGTTCGCGATCATGCGCGAGCTGAAGCGGCAGGGCGTCGCGATGATCTTCATCTCGCATCACCTCGACGAGATCTTCGCGGTGTGCGACCGGATCACGGTGCTGCGCGACGGCCAGTACGTCGCGACGACCGAGGTCGCGCACACCGACGTCGAGCAACTGGTGCGCATGATGGTCGGCCGCCGGATCGAGAGCAGCTTTCCGCCGAAGCCGGTCTTGCCGGCCGACGCGCCGGCCGTGCTCGAAGTCGATGCGCTGCAGATCGAGCGCGACGGCCCGGTGAACCGCTTTGCGTTGCGTGAAGGCGAGATCCTGGGTTTCGCGGGCCTGGTCGGCTCGGGCCGCACGGAAACCGCGCTCGCGGTGATCGGCGCGACGCGTGCGCATCGCAAGGCACTGCGCGTGCGCGGCGCGGCGGCGAAGCTCGCCGATCCGGCCGACGCACTGCGTGCGGGCATCGGCATCCTGCCGGAAAGCCGCAAGACGGAAGGGCTCGTCACGTCGTTCTCGATTCGCGACAACATCTCGCTGAACAACCTCGGCAAGTACCGGTCGATGCGCTGGCTGATCGACCGGCGCGGCGAGGCGCGCACCACGCACGACGTGATGCGGCGCGTCGGCGTGAAGGCGCCGTCGATCCACACCGAGGTCGCGACGCTGTCCGGCGGCAACCAGCAGAAGGTCGTGATCGCGCGCTGGCTGAACCATCACACGTCGGTGCTGATCTTCGACGAGCCGACGCGCGGCATCGACGTCGGCGCGAAAGCCGAAATCTACGGGCTGATGCGCGAACTCACCGCGCGCGGCTACGCCATCATCATGATCTCGTCCGAATTGCCGGAAATCGTCGGCATGTGCGATCGCGTCGCCGTGTTCCGGCAGGGCCGCATCGAAGCGACGCTCGCCGGCGACGAGATCGATCCCGACACGGTCATGACCTATGCCACGACCGGCACGCGAGGAGCGACCCATGAACCTGCCTGATTCTTCTTCCACGCGTTCGACGACGCTCGCGGCCACCGCCGGAAACGGCGATGCGCCGCCGCCCCGCGCGATGTGGGCGCAGCTACGCCGCTCGACGCTGTTCTATCCGCTCGTCGGCCTGATCGTCGTATGCATCGCGATGATGATCGCGAGCCCGAGCTTCCTGTCGGCCGCGAACCTCGAGAACGTGCTGCGCCAGGTGTCGATCAACGCGATCATCGCGGTCGGCATGACCTGCGTGATCCTGACGGGGGGGATCGACCTGTCGGTCGGCTCGGTGATGGCGCTGTCGGGCACGCTCGCGGCCGGGCTGATGGTCGCGGGCGTCAACGCGGTCGCCGCGCTCGCGATCGGCATCGCGGTCGGGCTCGGCTTCGGCTTCCTGAACGGCGTGTTCGTCGCGTTCGCGGGGATGCCGCCGATCATCGTCACGCTTGCGACGATGGGCATCGCGCGCGGCCTCGCGCTGATCTATACGGGCGGCTATCCGATCGACGGGCTGCCCGACTGGGTCGCGTTCTTCGGCAGCGGCAAGGTGCTCGGCATCCAGGCGCCGGTGCTGATCATGCTGGTGGTCTATGCGATCGCATGGCTGCTGCTCGACCGGATGCCGTTCGGCCGCTACGTGTACGCGATCGGCGGCAACGAGCAGGCGACGCGGCTCACCGGCGTGCGGGTCGCACGCGTGAAGCTGATCGTCTACACGCTGGCCGGGCTCACGTCGGCGCTCGCCGCGATCGTGCTGACCGGGCGCTTGATGAGCGGGCAGCCGAACGCGGGCGTGGGCTTCGAGCTCGACGCGATCGCGGCCGTCGTGATGGGCGGCACGTCGATCTCCGGCGGGCGCGGCGCGATCCTCGGCACGCTGGTCGGCGCGCTGCTGCTCGGCGTGCTCAACAACGGGCTGAACATGATCGGCGTGAACCCGTACGTGCAGAACGTGATCAAGGGCGGAATCATTCTGCTCGCGATCTACATCAGCCGCGAGCGATCGCGGTAACTATTGATTAATCCGGTATCCGAATCACTCATAAAAGAGACAACCCATGACGACACCCGAAGCCCAGCCGCGCATGACCGCGGTCGTCTGCCACGGCCCCGAGGACTATCGCGTCGAACAGGTCGCGATGCCGCGCGCCGGTACGAACGAGCTCGTGATCCGCATCGCCGCGTGCGGGATCTGCGCGAGCGACTGCAAGTGCTACACCGGCGCCAAGATGTTCTGGGGCGGACCGAGCCCGTGGGTGAAGGCGCCGGTGATTCCCGGCCATGAATTCTTCGGCTATGTCGAGGCGCTCGGCGACGGCGCGGCCGAGCATTTCGGCGTCGCGTTGGGCGACCGCGTGATCGCCGAGCAGATCGTGCCGTGCGGCAAGTGCCGCTATTGCAAGTCGGGCCAGTACTGGATGTGCGAGGTGCACAACATCTTCGGCTTCCAGCGCGAGGTCGCCGACGGCGGGATGGCCGAGTACATGCGCATTCCGCCGACCGCGATCGTCCACAAGATTCCGCTTGGCGTATCGCTCGAGGACGCGGCGATCATCGAGCCGCTGTCGTGCGCGATTCATACGGTGAACCGCGGGGACGTCCAGCTCGACGACGTCGTCGTGATCGCCGGCGCGGGCCCACTCGGGCTGATGATGACGCAGGTCGCGCACCTGAAGACGCCGAAGAAGCTCGTCGTGATCGACCTGATCGACGAACGGCTCGAACTCGCGCGCCAGTACGGCGCCGACGTGACGATCAACCCGCAGCGCGACGACGCGCGCGAGATCGTCCGCGCGCTGACCGACGGCTACGGCTGCGACGTGTACATCGAGACGACCGGCGCGCCGGTCGGCGTGAACCAGGGGCTCGACCTGATCCGCAAGCTCGGCCGCTTCGTCGAATTCAGCGTGTTCGGCGAGGATGCGACCGTCGACTGGTCGATCATCGGGGACCGCAAGGAACTCGACGTACGCGGCGCGCACCTCGGGCCCTACTGCTATCCGGTCGCGATCGACCTGCTCGCGCGCGGGCTCGTCACATCGAAGGGCATCGTCACGCACGGTTTCGCGCTCGAGGACTGGGACGACGCGATCCGCGTCGCGAAATCGCCCGAATCGATCAAGGTGCTGCTGAAGCCGGCCCGCTGACGGCCGGCGTGCGCCTCACCGGAGACATCATGGAATACGTGATAGGCGTCGACATCGGCACGCAGAGCACCAAGGCGCTGCTGGTCGACCGGCACGGCACGATCGTCGCGCGGCGCTCGGCCGGCTACCAGCCCGATACGCCGCGCCCGCTGTGGGCCGAGCAGTGGCCGCAGGTGTGGTTCGACGCGGTGCGCGACTGCATCGCCGGCTGCGTGGGCGATGCGCGCGTGCAGGGCGTGCCGGCCGATGCGATCCGGGCGGTGTGCGTGAGCAGCCTGTACGGCGGCTCGGGCATCCCGGTCGACATCGACATGCGGCCGCTGCATCCGTGCCTGATCTGGATGGACCGGCGCGCGACCGCGGAAGTCGACTGGGTCAACGCACACGTGAACGTCGAGCGGCTGCGCGTGATCACCGGCAACGGCGTCGACAGTTACTACGGCTTCACCAAGATGCTGTGGCTGCGCGACCGGCGGCCGGACGTTTGGGCGAACGTGCGCTATTTCCTGCCGCCGAACGCGTACGTGATCTACCTGCTGACCGGCGAAGTCGCGGTCGATCACAGTTCGGCCGGCAATATCGGCGGCGTGTACGACGTCGCGCGCCGCGAGTGGTCCGACGATGCGCTCGACATGCTCGGCATTCCGGCGACGATGATGCCGGAACGGCTGGTCGATTCGACGGACGTCGTCGGCGGGTTGCTGTCGCAATGGACCGCGCCACTCGGGCTGCCGGCCGGCACGCCCGTCGTCGCGGGCGGCGTCGATGCGGCGGTCGCGACCTTCGCGGCCGGCGCGACGCGTACCGGGCAGCACGTCGCGATGATCGGCACCAGCATGTGCTGGGGCTACGTGAACCGGCACGTCGATGCGCGGCACGGCCTCGTCAGCATGCCGCACGTGTTCGACGGGCAGCGCGACCTGTACGTGTTCGGCGGCGCGATCACGGCCGGCGCGTCGGTCGCGTGGTTTCGCGACCAGTTCTGTCACGCGGAAATCGATGCGGCGCGGCTGCTGCCGCACGGCGATCCGCACGCGCTGCTCGAGGAGGCGGCCGAGCGCGTGCCGGCCGGCGCGGACGGCGTGCTGTTCCTGCCGTATCTGATGGGCGAGCGCAGCCCGGTGTGGGATGCGAAGGCGAGCGGCGCGTTCGTCGGGCTGAGCCTCGCGCACACGCGTGCGCATCTTTATCGTGCGGTGCTCGAAGGCGTCGCGTTCGCGTTGCGTCACAACATCGAGGCCGGCCGTCGTGGCGCGGTGGCGCTGGACGATCGACTGATCGTCGTCGGCGGGGCCGCGCATTCGGCGCTGTGGATGCAGATCATCGCGGACGTGACGGGTTTTCCGGTGTGGACGATCGAGCAGGACGTCGAAGCCGCGATGGGCGCCGCGTTGCTGGCGGGTGTGGGTGTGGGGCTGGTGTCGCGCGATGACGCGCAGGGCGGCTGGGTCACGCTCGTCGAGCGCGCGCGGCCCGATGCCGAGCGCGCGAAAACGTATGACGCGCGTTTTGCGCTCTACACGGCGCTGTATCCGGCGCTCAAGCCGATCATGCACAAGCTGGGCACGTCATCATGAACACACGATTCGATTTCAGCGGGTCAACGGTGCTCGTCACGGGCGCATCGAGCGGCATCGGCCGCGCGTGCGCGATCGCGCTGGCGCACGCAGGCGCGCGCGTCATCGCTGCAGCGCGAGACATGGCCGCGCTCGACGCGCTCGCCGGCGAGATTGCGTGCGATACGTTGCGCATGGATGTCGGCGGCGACCAACACGCGATCGATGCCGCGCTCGATGAGTACGATGCATTCGACGGCCTCGTCAATTGCGCGGGAATCGCGTCGCTCGAACCGGCGCTCGATGTCGACGCCGCGCATTTCGATCGCGTGATGGCCGTCAATGCGCGCGGCGCGGCGCTCGTCGCGCGGGCGGTGGCGCGCAAGATGATCGAGCGCGACGGACGCGGCGCGGCGAACGCACGGGGCAGCATCGTCAACGTGTCGAGTCAGGCGGCGCTCGTCGGCCTGCCCGCGCATCTGAGCTATTGCGCGTCGAAGGCGGCGATGGACGCGATCACGCGCGTGCTGTGCATCGAACTCGGGCCGTACGGCATTCGTGTGAACAGCGTGAACCCGACCGTCACGCTCACGCCGATGGCGCAGTTCGCGTGGAGCGCACCGGAAAAGCGCGCGCCGATGCTGGCCGCGATTCCGCTCGGCCGGTTCGCGCAGCCGAACGAAGTCGTCGAGCCGATCCTGTTTTTGCTGAGCGACGCGGCGTCGATGATCAGCGGCGTGTCGTTGCCGATCGACGGCGGGTATACCGCACGCTAGACCGCGTCACGGCAGTCGCGGGTCGAGTGCGCGGCGCGGCCGGCGCGCGGCTAGACCGGATCCTTGCTCGGCGGTCCGTCCGGCTGCTGCGGGTTGTCGTGATGGCCGGGCGGCGACGAGAACGGATCGTCTTCCGGATCGCGGTTCGGGTCGGCCGGTGGTTCGGGCGTCGGGGTCGTGTGGTCGCTCATGGAGAACTCGCGCAGTGCGTGACGGCGGTGGCGCGGCGGACGCGCCTCGTCTCCGTTATAGCCAATCGGGCGCGCGTTTGCAGCCGGATTCTTGCGATGGCTTGTCGATCGTCGGAGAAATCCGCCTATTGGCAGGGTTCGTGCGGGAACGTGCGGGCCCGCGCAATCAATGTCAGCGCAAATCCGCCGGTGTATCGACGTCGCGCAGGATGCCGGGATCGTCGACGTCGAGCAGGGCCACCGGCGCGCTGGCGAACAGTGCGCGAGCGCCCGCGTCGCCGTCGAGAGTGGCGAGCGCCTCGAAGTGGTGCGCGGCGAAACCGACCGGATGGCCGCGCACGCCGCGATGCGCGGGTGCGACGATCGACGCGCCGTCGGCGTCGAGCGCGCGTGTGACCGTTTCGTAAGTGGAAGCCGCGATCCACGGCATGTCGCCGAGCGCGACGAGCCAGCCGCTCGCATCGGGCGCGGTGCGGACGCCGGCCGCGAGGCTCGCGCCCATGCCGCGCAACGCGTCGGGGGCATAGACGACCTGACAGCCGGCTTCGTTCAGCAGGATCGCGAGCTTTTCGGCGCCGGGCCGCACGATGGCGATCACGTCGGCGGTGGCGGCCGCGAGACGGCGGGCGGCGGCGACTGCGACCGGCGTGCCGTCGGGAAGCCGAGCGAGCAGCTTGCTGTGCAGGCCGCTCGGGTCGAAGCGTTGACCAAGGCCGCCGGCGAGCAGGACGCCGGTTGCGAGTGACGCATAGGACATCGGCGCGGGGGGAATGAGACAGGTGCTGCGATTGTGCGGGAGCACACGGGGATCGGCAAGTGACGATGTTACCGAGTCACGTAAGCCGGATCGGGAAAACCGTCATCGCGACGCTTCGTCGAGCAGGCTTTCCTCGACAGGACCGTAAATTGCGTGCGATTCGTTCTGAATGGCGGCCCAATAGCGGTCGCCGAACGACCAATGCCACCATTCGGACGGGTAATTCGTGAAGCCGGCGCGGATCGGCGCGTCGATCAGGATCTGGCGGTTTCGCGCGGCCGCGCGGCTGATGAACGGGGTGCGCGTGTAGCAGGCGCCGGGCGATTCCCGATCGCTGGCGTTCACGATGGTGCCCAAATCGGCTTCGATGCCGTCTGCCGATATCAGCGTGAGGTCGATGGCGGCGCCAGTCGGATGGGCGGCGACTTCCGGCGGCGCGACCTAGTGGTTCGCGAGTTCGTACAGGGCTTCGTCGGACGGTGGCGGAGCGTGCGACGCAGATGCGCGACGTGGGCGGTGAAAGAGTCGCGTTGCAGCGCCAGCGGGCGATGGCCTTCCTTCACGTCCAGGCGCAGGCCGGCCGGGAGCGTGTGCGAGGCGGGCGTTGGCCAGCCGTTCGGCGACGCCGCGGCGCACCTTCAGGACATGCGGGCTCGCGTTGTCGACGCGGGCGCGGCTCAAGTCGACGGCGATGCGGTCGTGGAAGGTAGCGAGATCGACGCCCCCTTGGTGCGACTCCTGCCGGGCGATCGACCGGACGGCGGGATCGGAGAGCGGAATCACGGTAGCGGGCAGGTGGCGAGGACGGTTGCGGGCCGCTGGCCGATGTCGATTAGGGGTGCGGTCGTTTTGGTCGGACCAATCGCCAATATGCCGGAGTCGGGTGGAAGGCGCGGCGCGGTTTGACCTGCGAGCGCGAACGACGTTTACCAAAGCGTCTTGACGTGTGCGTATGCGCGGATTTTTTCGTCGCGGGTGACGAGCGGCGCGCCGAGCCGCCGCGCGGTCGCGACGATCATGCGATCGGCCGGATCCTTGTGGAACGTGCCGGGCAGGTCGGCGGATTTCGCGGCGATGTCGGCATCGACGGGCACGAAGCGCATGCCGTCGATTTGCGCGACGGCGGCGAGCCACGCGTCGACATCCATCGTCAGGGCGAGGCGGTCGTTGCGCACCAGCATCGCGATTTCCCACGCGGAGATCGCGGATGCCGCGAGCGCGCCTTCGCTCCGTGCACGATCGATCGCGCTTCGCGCTTTCTTGCCGAGCGCAGGGTCGCCCGCTACCCACCATACCAATGCATGTGTATCCAGCACGATCACCGCGACGCCTCCCAATCATCTTCCGCAATCGGATCGAGAGGATTGTCGTAGCGCATGACCGAACCGCGCAATATGTCCAACGGCTGAGCTTCGCGCGAGCGATACGGGCGGATCTCGAGCGTCGGTTTGCCGTGATCGGTGACGATCAGGCTTTCGCCCGACGCCTCGACGAGCCGGAAGTATTCGAGTGCGCGAGCCTTGAATTCGGATTTCGATACGGGAGCGTGCGGCATCATGATATGTTCATGGTCATCGGACTATGGTCATTTTAGACCCGCATTCCGATGCGGCGCAAGCACCCGGGGCGGCAGGCGCGCGACCGAAAGAGGGGGCATCGGCGTCACAGTGTGCGTCGGCGTGCTTTCCGGGCCAGGTTGTGACTGGAGTCTAGGGAGTTCCCTAGCGCCCGCCATGGTTGCCGTTTTGGGCTATGGCCTCCCGGGCGCGAGTTCATATTATCGGAGCTCGCCAGGATCGAGATGCGGTCGGTCGTAACGAATCAGCGGCGCGATCGTCGGCGCCGGTTGCAGGGATGGCCGTTTGCGTGCGGCCTTGGCGGGTATGGGCGCACGGCCGACGGGCCTGTTCCCGCACAAGCCAGGGAGGCCCAGCGTGCTAGAGGACAAAGACACAAGCCGGCTCGTTGCTCACGGAGAACGCGTTAAAAAAAGTGGCGTGCTCGGAAAATCGTCGCAGATCAATCGTTTTTTCGAATTGCTGCTCGAACGCTCGCTGGCCGACGCCGCACCGAAGGAAATCGAGATTGCGCAAACGGTCTTCGGCAAATCCATCGGCGTGGATCTTGCCGCCGATGCGACCGTGAGGGTGCACGCGCACCGGCTACGAAAGAAACTCGAGGAACTGCCTCCGGACGAGCATGGCGAACGCCTGGCCCTTCCGCGTGGGGAATATCGGCTCGTCGTCATTCCGCCGGTTGCGACCGAGGCAGGCGATCGTGCCGTGCCGCCCCGCCGCCTGCCGCACGCCGCCAGGGTGTGGGTTGCAGGGGGCGCCATGCTTCTCGTCGGGCTCAATCTGATTTGCTGGAACTGGTTCGCGAGCAAGCCCGCCGGAGATGCTCGCCTCGATACCAATCTCTGGAGTGCGCTGGCGGGGAGTCATATTCCGACTCTTGTCGTTTACGGTGGTGACTACGTTTTCGGCGAGCTGGATTCCAGCAACGAGGTTTCCCGCCTGATACTCGACCCCCGAATTCACTCTGCCGATGAGCTGGGTCAGTACAAATCGCGGACCCCGGGCGCGAATCAAAAATATATCGACCTGAATACCTATACCCTTCCTGAGGGTGTGGCGCCGGCCATGGCTGCCATTACTCCCATCATTGCGACCGCGCGAGCCGGCGAACTGCCGTCTCTGCAATCCATCGCGATGTCGCGCTTTACCAACAATATGTTGCGGACTCACGATCTCGTCTACGTTGGCTTGTTCAGGAGTCTGGCGGATCTGAAAGAACCGCTTTGCGATATTTCGGGTTTCTCTCTGTCGGACGATGGCGACACGCTTGTCGATCGGGCGAGTGGGAATCAGTTTCAATCCGATTGGGACAACCCTTCGACCGAGGGGATCATGCGTCGTGACTATGCATATATAGCCAGCTTTCCCGGCTCATCGGGAAATCATATCGTCGTTATTGCAGGAACCAGGGATCCTGCGCTTATGGAGGCGATACATGTTGCGTCGAATAAATCCGAACTGGATAAGCTGAAAACGAGCCTCGGCGCTGACAACGCATTTGAAGCGCTGTACGAAGTCCGTACATTCGGGCCGTCGAATGTCGGCAACAAGCTGGTCATTGTGCGTCATCTCAAGGTGGGCCAGATGTGGCCTGTAAGAGAAAGCGAGCTTGGTCCCAAAAAAACGGGGCCGGCCAACCAGTAAAAAACGAAATAGAAAATGGCGCTGCGTACGATGACCCATGGAGCCGGCCCGGGTTCGAGATCGTGGTGCGCAAGCGGGGCAGGAGCGCGGATGCCATGCATGTCGGAATCGATATCCCGGCGATACGCGTGCATCCGCAGTGCGACGGGGCCGGATTTAGCGCCCGATCGAAGCTGCTCGGTCACCCGAAAGCGCCAGAAAACCGTTCGTTAACCGTTCATCCACCGTACGTTACTGGCCTGCAGCGGGCCGGCAGACCACCATGGACGCACTATCCCGGCGGCCACGTCGTCTTCTGCGTCGAGCAGGCCGCCCGGTATAGACGGCACCTGACAAGAGCGGCGTGCGCGACGCGCGGCCCTGTCCTGGCTCGTGACAATATGCAATTCCGGAGACGAAGATGATAAATGAGATATGGAGCTCGATTGCTGATTTCTATGACCCGACCATCGGAATGCTGAGGCAGTGGGCATGGGGTCTTCCGATTTATTTTGTAGTGGTTGCATGGGTCGGAATCCTGGCAAAAAAGGAAAGAGGCCCCGTGACGTTGCGAGCGGTGGTGCAGTCCGTGTTTCCGAAGGATCAGTACGATCATGCATCGGCTCGTGTGGATCGATGGAACGGCATTATTCTTCTGGCGATCGGTTTTCCACTTTCCGTCTTCGTCGCAATCAATGCGATATCGGTCGCGGACAATCTGGCGGGTTTTCTGGCGACGCATTTCGGGGCGAAAGCATCTCTGATGCACACGGACTGGAAAATGGTCGCGGTGCAATTCATCGTATATTTTCTGACTTTGGATTTTGCCGGCTACTGGGTGCACCGTTGGTGCCACGAGGTTGCCGTCCTGTGGCCGCTGCACAAGCCGCACCATACAGCCGAAACGCTGACGCCATGGACGCTCTTTCGTCAACATCCGGTTGAATTCTTTTTTCTTAACACGATTCCCTCGTTCTTTGCCGGCGTGATGCTGGGATTGCTGCTTTACGCCACGGGAACCGCTGTCAATCCGGGAACCGTGACGATAATCGGAATCCAGGTGTACGTTTCCTTTTTTGTCGTCGACACGATGTCTCACGTCCACGTGCACGTTTCGTACGGTAACTGGGTGAATCGTATCGTCCTCGCACCCGTCATGCATAACCTCCATCACAGCATCGAGCTGCCGCATCGAGATAAAAATTACGGAGTTATCTTGACGATGTGGGACTGGATGTTCGGGACGCTCTATTTGCCGAAAAAGAACGAAACATGGCGCTGGGGGCTGAACGAAGTGGAGTTTGGGGAAAAGAATCCCCACAAAACCCTGAGAGGTTTCTATCTCGAGCCATTCGTTTCATTCTGGCAGGGTTTGCGTCAAATCGGCGCTCGCCAGGACACCGTGGCGTCGACCCACGAGTGAGTTTTCGCCGGCGGGCGGATACCCAGGTCGCACGCACGACTCGATATCGAACAGCGTCGTGCGTGCTCGTTGAAAAAATATCTTTCTTGAATATGCCAAAAGTTACCTATATCGAATCGAATGGCGACGAGCACGTCGTGCTTGCGCTGGACGGCGCCAATGCAATGGAGACCGCACTGGAAAACGGTGTGCCTGGTATCGACGGCTTTTGCGGCGGCCAGGCCTCATGTGCGACTTGCCATGTCTATGTCGACGAACCCTGGCTTGGCGCGACCGGCAAAGCCGATCCGGCGATCGAGCTTGCTCTTCTCGAGCCATTGGGGGCAACGCGGGAGAACAGCAGGCTGGCTTGTCAGATCAAGTTGACACGAGAGCTGCACGGCCTGGTGCTGAGAATGCCGGAGAAGCAAGGCTAGATCCCGAACCTGTTCCTGACGGCTCCGCGTATGTATTCCGACGGAGTACGACGGCGACGAACCCGGGCACGAAACACGGATCTTCGTGTTTCGTGCCCGACAGGCTTGTCATCCTCTTTAACGCACTTGCAGTCCGCGCTGCCCGGCAAATGATCCACCTCGTCGAACATCGGTCCGGCTGTGCGGTTGTTGATGCGACGGCTTGCCCGGCGAACGTCGTCCGCGAAGGCCGCTTGCGGCGCGCAAGTTGCGCGCCGATCCGGTTCGAGCCCATGGATCGCCAGGGTGTTTCCTCGGGAGACAACTTCGATGTCCTCAAAAAAAGAACCGCTCGTTATCGTCGGCGCCTCGTATGCCGGAACCCATCTCGCCGCGGCTGCGCGCGAACACGGATTCGATGGGCCTATCGTCCTGATCGGAGACGAGCCGCACGCACCCTACCAGCGGCCGCCTCTTTCGAAGGGCCTGCTCACCGGCAAGACAGGCATGGGCCAGCTCGCGCTGCGCGGTCCGGATTTCTACACCGAACAAGGCATCGACTTGCGTGTGGGTCAGCGCGCGACGGCGCTGGATCTGGCCGCGCGCCGCGTGCGGCTGGCGGACGGCGACAGTCTTGAATACGGCTGGCTTGCACTCGCCACGGGAGCGCGCTGCCGCCCGCTTCCGGTTCCCGGCGCCGAGCTTCAGGGCGTGCATCAACTGCGCACGCTGGACGATGCGCTGGCGGTGCAGCGCAGGCTTGGCCGTTGCTCGAGCGCGTGCATCGTCGGCGGCGGGTTTATCGGCCTGGAGGTCGCGGCCGCGCTGGTCTCGGCCGGAACCCGGGTTACCGTGGTCGAAAGCCAGACGCGCCTCCTCGCACGCGCGTTCCCGGCGTTCATGTCGGACTATGTGGCGCAGGCGCACCGTCAGCGCGGCGTTTCGCTGGAATTGGGCCGCAGTGTGCGAGCGCTGCTCGGCCGTCAGGGTAGAGTCGAGGCCGTCCAGCTCGACGATGGCCGCACGGTGGACTGCGACCTGGTCGTGGTCGGTATCGGCGTGTTGCCGAACACGGAGCTTGCCGATGCCGCCGGCGTCGCCTGCGACGACGGCATCCTCGTCGATGCGCTGGGCCGGACCTCGGTGCGAAACGTACTGGCCGTCGGCGACGTGGCCAACATGGTGCAGCCGTCTTTTCCGGGTAGTCCGGCAAGAATGCGCTTCGAATCCATCCAGGCCGCCAGCGACGGGGCGCACGCCGCGGCCTCGGTGCTGGTCGGCCGGCCTCGACCGCTTTCGGCGGTACCGTTGTTCTGGAGCGAGCAGCACGACCTGAGATTCCAGATGGCCGGGCTGCCCGCATCCGGAGACCAGGTGGTGTTGCGCGGAACACCCGCCAGCGATCGCTTTACGGTGTTCTACCTTCGGGATGATGTGGTGGCGGCCGCGCATTCCGTCAACCGGCCGTCGGACCACGTTCTGGCGCGCAAGCTGATCGCGCAGCGATCGCGCATTGCTGCTGCGACGCTGGCCGACCCGACAGCGGATCTGCGCTCCGTGAGCGATGCCGGGCAGATGAATTGACTTGTCGTCTTCGGTGTACGCGGGGCGCCTCGCGCGCGGATCGCCGCTCGTACATCGGCCATCACGTGCGTCTGCGCGTGCTCCGGCAGTGGCTTCGGTCGCGGAAAATGAAGAGCAGGGGGGGGCCGCAGCCGTCGGAATGAATGCACGGCGCCCGGCGTCGCCGCCGGGCTCGGCGAATGAACCATGCCGGCTCGTTTCCATCTTCTATCCGTCGTTCCGAACCGGTCTCCTGGTATGCGAAGGCAGCTCGCCGAAGAGTGCCAGATAGTCTTCGGCGAAATGGCTCAGGTGGAAGAATCCCCATCGGGCGGCGGCATCGCCGATCAGGAGTTTGGACGGATGCGTCGACATCAGGCTTCGACGCACGCCATTGAGCCGCACGGACCGAAGATAATTTAACGGGGTCGTTCCGGTCACGGATCGAAAGCTGTTTTGCACCGTGCGCCGACTGATCTGCAGTTGCTGGCACAACTCCATCACGCTGGGAACCTTGATTCTTTCCGACATGGCCAGGTGATGGCATTTCTCGACGATGAAACTTTGGGTGGAGCTGCCGTTTCGTTGACGTAGATTGCAATCCGGACTGCTGATCAGTCGAATCATTTCGTGAAGAACGAATTGTTCGAACACGCCTTCACCATGCTGGATGGTGCTGCCTTCGTCGTCGACGAACGCCTGGGAAAATATCGCAAGCAGGCGATGGCGGCACGCGTTCAGGCGCTGTTTTGGCAACCTGATGACGGGTTGCTTGAGGAGAGTCTTGATCTCGTGGGCGTTCGTGAGGGTCGATAGTGCCGATTCGAACATGTCGCGATCGAAGTTGATCGAGAGCATGTCCATGCCCGTTGGCATATGAAACATGAATTCTTCGCCGCCACGCAGAAAGAGAACGCTGTTGCAGTCCGCTTTGCGGCCCTGCATGATGACCGGGCCGGGCGCGGAAATCGGTATGGCGAAGCAGATCTTTCCCGATGGAGCTTCGCCGTGTTGAACGACGCGCTGGTTTATCCGTTCCCGAAACAGGTGGCAGCGCACGCTCGCAAGTTGCATCAGGGAACTTTCGAGTGACCCCGCCGATATCTGGCTGTAGGTTTGATTCCAGTGCTTGATCGACGCTGCGTGGGCATTCACGTCATCAAATCGGTCGATGCTCTTCATGACAGGAAACCTCGGCGGGGCGGCGGCGGGCGTGCGCAGGGCGATTGATCGTTTTTGGGCAGAAGAAATTCTGCAAACAAATCGTGCGTTATCCCAGCGGGGGAAACCCGCGGATGCCGAGCCTGGACGCGCGGGCGCCTCCGCCGGGGCGGTGGTTCCGTCGAGTTCGACGTGTCGACGTGTCGACGTGTCGACGTGTCGACGTGCCGTACGCGGATGCGACTGCTACGGAGTCCGATGTCGCTGATGCGATGTACGGCAGGGTGATCGAGGATCGCGCTAGAAGTTCGCGACGATCATCAGGTTGACATAGAAGTTCGCGGCCGCGCTGCCGGTCTGGTTTCCGCCGTTTGCGGCGTATCTGCGCGGCTTGTAGACACCGAAGTTCGGGGAAAACTGGAGATTCCTGGTGATCGCCCAATCCAGATAGAGCGTCAGCTCGGACGCATCGAGATCGAGGGTCGAGCGATTGGACAACGTCCGGAAGTTGAAATACATCAGGGTCACGGTCAATTTTTGGGACGGGTGGACCGTGAGCCCGACGTCCTCGATGCGCGTATTGAAGCTATATGAAAACGAATAGTTGGATGCGATTTCGCCCTGGTAGCGATCGCCAAATCCACCCTGGAACAGCGAGTCGAAATCCTTCGAGTAACGTGTGTAGCGATAGCTCAACGACGGCTGCCACGCGACATTCTGGAACGTATATCCGGCTTCGGCATACCACCCGTTGTCGTTGCCGGATCGCTTCGTTTGGTACGCATATTCGAACGCGAAGTGCGTATTGGGGACCCCCGCGTCGCCGTCGCCTCGAATGCTGTACGTGTTCATCCCGGGGCGATCGAGGCGGCTCGGTGTGCTGACATATCGCTTGTCGATGCTGATGCCATGGACAAAGGTGAGCCCGAGCGTTCCCGGCTGGGCCGTATAGTCCAGGGTGCCTACGGCCAACTCGGTATCGGCTTGCAGATGATTGTTCGATTTGAGCCAGATTGCGCTTCCGTGCCATCCGGTGTCGCCGCCTAGTCGCAGCACCGCGGTTCGCGAGAAAGCCACGCGCGATGCCAGATAGTAAGCGCCGCCGCGATCGTAGCGGCCGTCGTCCAAAGCCCTGCCGGCACTGACTTTGTCCCCTTTGATCAGGAAACCGGAACCCACGTTGACGTACTGGCTGCCGGCGGAAATGTCGATGCCGTCCTTTCCCAATGCCGGAATCAGGTCGCCGGATTTCCAGCCGAGGTAGGCGTCCTCGAGCGCGTTGCGGCGCTCGCGACCGGTCGTAAAGCCGCCGGGATCGCCGTTGCCCCACGTGCCCGAGCCGAGAAGACTCACGGCACCGTAGATCGACCCTGCGCCGGGGAGCACCGTGCTGCCGCTCAAGCCATACTTCAGATAGCCTTCCTGCCATCGGGTAGCGCCCGGGCGGTCGATATAACTGCGCTGGACGCTGAAAAACCCGTAGCCTGCGGTCAAGTTCGCGTTAAGGTTCGTGACCCCATCGTTGTAGAACTCGTATGCGCTTGCAGGCGATGAAAATGTGCCGATGACGAGCAACGCTGGAAAGACCATTCGGATAACGGAATACATGGAATTGCCCTGAAATGTGCGATCGGTTGGAATTTTTCTGCACTCGCGGTGCCGTGCGCACAGTGCACCGTCGACGGGAGAGCGCGCGTCATCGACGTCGTGGCGAGCACTGCGAATTGCGGTTCGAGTGTTCAGTTGCGATGCCGTGAGGTGGTAGCCCAAATCAGCACAAAGTACGCGGACGGGTGCATGGGGCGATGCGGCACGTGACAACGCGGTCGAGCCGTTGCCGTCGGCGGTTTCCTTTCGCGAGGGTATTCCCCCGGTTCGGTATGGAGTTGCCATTTCTGGATATACGGCTGCTTGGAGACGCTGTTTAATTCTTGCGTCGCGTAGCCAGCGTGCGCTTCCTCGATCGACATTGCGACGAGATGGCAACCGGATCGGACTGAAGTCGCGGTAGCTCCACGCCGACCGAAGAAACGCCCGAAAGACATTCGTGAAGCGACGTCGTGCATCACGGGCTTCGCGCAGTGACAAGACTCCTCAACAGCGGAAACATTCACATGCACCGTCTGATAGAAAAAGCCCGGTACGTCGTCCTGATGGGGATCATGATCGGGTCGGGCGCGGCCGCACCGGTTCGCGCGGAGGTCCCGCCGATGCCCACCGTCGTCGAAGTCCCGCCCTCCGGTAAGCTGCCTCTGTCGTCGGCTTCCCGCCCTGGAACCGAATATATCGATTTGGCCAAATACGGGTACACCGAAAAGGAATACTACCTATCTGGGGTTGCCCCGGTGATTACCGCGACGGGAAAGACGATGTTCCAGGCGCCGTACCTGACACGGATGCTCGTCCGCGCGCCGACGGATCCGGCCCGCTTCAACGGGACCGTGATCATCGAGCCGTTCAGCTGGTTCGGAGAGCGCGGCGCCGGCTGGATCCTTACCCGGAAATATCTGCTGAGTCGCGGGTACGCCTACGTGGGATACACGCTCAACAGCAACAAGCCGGCGGTCGATCCGAAGTTCATATCGGACACGCCGAAGGAGCAGGCAGACCAGATCGCGTTGTATGGAAACATCGTCAATTTCGACTTCATGCGTCGATTCGACTATGCGCGTTATGCGCCGCTGGGCGTGTATTACGATCCGGAGCATTTCATGCTGGGCAACGTGCCGGATCCCTTCATTCCGCAGTCGCAAGGCATCGGCGCGCAGTTGGCGCTGGTGCTGAAGTCCGATACGCCGCAAAATCCGCTCGAGCCGCTGAAGGTTCGGCGCGTCTATGTCGATAGTTGGGCCGTGACGGCGCAAGTATGGATGGACTATCTCGACCAGGGGCGTCACCAGCAATGGCGGATGCCGGACGGTCGTCCTTTGATCGACGCATACATGGGTGGGCGCATGGCCTATGGCGAGGTGGGAGGCGAGTCCATTCGCGTTCCGCGCAAGATGCCGGACGACGCGCCGTTCGTGACGGTCTTCAGCGAATCCGAATTGATGCACGACGTGCTCGCCGGTATTCCGCTGCCGCCGGACACCGACAGCCCCAAACTTCGTTATTACGAAGTGACAGGCATGCCGCACTTGCGGAAGGCCGATCTTGGCACGGGCGAGAAGGAGCGGGTGGCCGCCGATATCGGCAAGGGTAATGACCCGCGTTGCCGAACGCTCTATGACGAGCCGGTGGAGGACGTCGTGTCGGCAATCCTTGACGGAATGGATAGATGGGTGCGCAACGGCGAGATCATGCCGAAGGCGCCAAGGGTCGTCCGCAACGGAAAGGCCGTGGTGCGCGATCCGGCGACTGGAAACATGGAGGGAGGCGTCCGTCCGCCCTGGATTCAGGTGCCGTCCGCAACCTACATGACCGACCAGGAAACGGGTTGCGGTCTGATCTACGACACGAAGATTCCGTACTCGAAAAGCAGGATGAGAAAGTTGTACGGTAGTTACCAGAACTACGAGCAGGCATTCGAGGCGGCGAAAGAAAAGTCGATCAAGGAACGCTACCTCCTGCCGGACGACGCGGCCGTGCTTCGGCCGATTGCGAAACCCGGGGATTTCTAGCCAGGTCGAGGCCGAACGGGGTGAGGGCAGGTGCCGACCAGATCGTCGATTTCATCGCCTACGCATCCGCCCACTTCCTCAACAGGTTGTGATAAATCCCCGTCAGCGAAATAACCACCGGGTCCTTCGCCCCTTTTTCCGCGGAAAGCGCCTGAATCTGCGTATCGAGCTGGAACAGCAGCGTGCGGTCGCCGTCGTCGCGCACCATGCTCTGAATCCAGAAGAACGATGCCACACGTTCACCGCGCGTCACCGGCGTCACGTGATGCAGGCTCGACGCCGGATACAGCACGAGATCGCCTGCCGGCAGCTTCGCGCGATGCACGCCGTAGGTATCCTCGACGCATAGTTCTCCGCCGTCGTATGCGTGGGGTTCCTCGAGGAACAGCGTCGCCGACAGATCGCTGCGCACACGAAAATCCGTGCCGCGCAGCAGCCGGATCGCGTTGTCGACGTGCGTGCCGAACGTCTCGCCGCCTTCATAGCGATTGAACAGCGGCGGAAACACCTTGAGCGGCAGCGCCGCCGAAAAGAACAGCGGATGGCGGGCGAGTGCGTCCTGGATCGCATCGCCGATGGTGCGCGCGACCGGTGAACCTTCCGGCAATTGCCGATTGCGTTTCGCGAGCGCCGACTGCGCGCCGGAGGTTGCGTTGCCATCGACCCATTCGGCGGCATCGAGCAGGTCGCGGCATTGCGCGACTTGCGCTCGGGTCAGTACGCCGGGGATATGAAGCATCATGATGCGGATTCCATGGCGTGCGGCGCCAGCTGCATGGCCGCCGAACGAAACGCGTCGAGCGGCGACGACGCGAGATACGCGCGCATCTTCGCGATGAACGCGGGTGTCGCGGTAGCCGGCACGCGCGCGAGCCAGACGAGCGCTTCGTCGACGCGCCCGCGCTCGGCGAGCAGCCGCGCATAGTTGAACTGGCCGCGGAAGTCGCCGGCAACGGCGGCGCGGCGATAGTGGTCGAACGCGGCGGCGGCGTCGACCGCTACGACCCAGCCGTCCTCGTAGAAGCCGCCGATCAGGTTGATCGATTTCGCGTGACCGAGCGCGGCCGCGCGGCGGAACCAGTCGAGCGCGTCGGCGCGGTTCTCGTCGACGCCGTTGCCGAGGGCAAGTGCGGTAGCGTAGTTGTACATGCCCCAGTCGAGGCCTGCCTGCGCGGCGAGCCGATACCAGTACACGGCGACCGGCGCGCACGCGGCCGTGCCCCAGCCGAACTCGTAGCAGCGCCCGAGCATGTTCATCGCCATCGGGTGGCCGGCCCGCGCCGCGTGCCGGAACCAGTTGAACGCGGCCGCCGGATCGCGCGCGACGCCGTGCCCGTCGAGCAGGTATTGTCCGTACACGGCCTGCGCGTCGACGATACCGTGGTCGGCCGCCGCCGCGACCCACGCGGCGGCGCGCTCGGGCGGCCCGGCCAGGATGTCGGCGAACTCGCGCGGCGATACCGACGCGAGCGCCTTCAGCGATACGGCCTCCATCGATCAGTAGCGCGCGTTCAGCGTGACGAACGCCGAGCGGCCCGGCGCGATCGACGCATAGTGCGCCGGATACGCCTGATCGAAGTACGTGCGGTTGAACAGGTTGTTCACGTTCAGTTGCAGGTCGAGCTTCTTGTTGATCCGGTACTGCGCCATCGCGTCGAAGCGCCAGTACGACGGCACCGCGCGCAGGTTCGCGGGATCGCCGAACACTTCCGACATGTAGAACGCGCCGCCGCCGACCGTGAACTTCGGCGTGACGTCGTAGTTCGACCACATCGTGAGGCTGTGTTTCGGCGTGTTCGGGAAGCGGTTGCCGTTGTTCGCGGCGTCCTTGCCGTTGTCGCGCAACGCGCTCTTCATGTACGTGTAGCCGCCGAACACCTGCCATTGCTTCGTGATCTGGCCGGCGAGGCCGAGCTCGAGGCCCTGCACGCGCTTGTTGCCGACCATCGCGTACTGGTTGTTCGGCAGCGTCACGCGCGCGTTCGTCGTATCGATCTGGAACAGCGCGGCCGTCAGCGACAGCTGGTCGTTCAGCACGTTCCATTTCGTGCCGAGTTCGATGCTGCGGTTCTTCTCCGGCGCCATCTGGTCGGCGTTCGGGCCGACGCCGCCGCGGCCCGGCGTCAGCGACTGCGTTTCGCTGCCTTCGCCGAGCAGCATGCCGGCCGGCGTCGACGACGTCGCATACGACGCGTAGATGCTGCCGTTCCGTGCGGGCTTGAACACGAGGCCGGCTTGCCAGTTGAACAGCGTGTCGTCGCGCGTGTAGGTCTTGCTGCCGTTCGCCTTGGTGTCGGTGAAGCGGGTCGAGTAGTCGTCGACGCGCACGCCGGCGTTCACCTGCCAGCGCGGCGTGAGCTCGATCGTGTCGAAGCCGTAGATCGACTTCGTCGTGGTGCGCGCATGCGCATAGTCGTTGTTGCGCGTGATCGAACCGGCCCACGGATCGTTCGGGTTCGGCGACCACAGGCTCGTGCAGTTGTAGCCCGACGGCGCACCGATGCCTTTCTGGCAGATCGTGCCCTTGTCGGTTGCCACCGTGTACGAATCGCGCTTGCCCCATTCGCGGGACAGCTCGATGCCGGTCGTGAAGCTGTGCTTGAACGGGCCCGTGCGGAATTCGCCGAACAGCTCGGTCAGGTTCGCGAGGCTGTTGATCGAGCTGTCGCGGTTGTTGTTGCGGCGCCAGACCTTGCCGTTCACCACGTTGCCCTGGCTGTCGTCCGGCTGCGTCCAGATGTAGTCCTGCGTCGATTCCGTGTAGCGCGTGGTGTTGCGCACCGTCAGGTTCGGCGTGATGTCGTGCTCGATCTTGATCGTGCTGATGTCCGACGTGGTCTTGCGGAAGTCGCGGTCGATCAGGCCGTAGAAATTGTGGCGATCGACGGGCGCCGGATAGATCGTGCCGACGTTCGCGGGCTTGTTCGACGTCGTGTAGAAGTACGGGATCCCGCCGTCGGGCATGTCGTCGGTCGACAGGTGGTAGTAGCTCGCGGTCACGCGCGTCGGCGTGCCGAGGCCGAACGCGATCGACGGCGCGACGCCCCAGCGCTCGTTGTTGACGGCGTCGCGGCCGGCGACGTCGTTGTTGTGACTCATCAGGTTCAGGCGGAACGCGGCGTGATCGGCGAACTGCCAGTTGCCGTCGGCGGTGAAGCGGCGATAGCGGTCGGTGCCCAGGCCCGCGCTCGCGGCGGCCGTCGTGCCGAGATGCGGGGCCTTCGTGATCAGGTTGATGCTGCCGCCGGCACCGCCGCGGCCGCCGTACGCGCCGTCGGAGCCTTTCGTGATCTCGACGCGCTCGGTGTTGAAGATCTCGCGCGTGGTGGCGCCCGTGTCGCGCATGCCGTCGACGAACATGCTGCCCTGCGTGTCGTAGCCGCGGATGAACGGACGGTCGCCGAGCGGGTTGCCGCCTTCGCCGGCGCCGAACGTGATGCCGGGCACCGTGCGCAGCGCTTCGGTCAGCGTCGCCGCGCCGCTGCTCTGGATCAGTTCCTGCGGGATCACGGTGACGGATTTCGGCGTGTCGACGAGCGGCGCGGTGAATTTCGCGGAAGCGGAAAAGTCGGCCTTGAAGCTGTGCTCGGTCTTGCCCTGGATCTCGATCGGTGCAAGGTGGCCCTCGGTGCTGACGGGCGCCGCGGGCGGCGTGCCGTCGGCGAACGCGGGGCTCGCGGCGAGCACGCTGCACAGGGTGGTGAATTTACCGAGCTTCAGCTCGTCGGGACGGGACTTCATGGTGCGCTTCGACCTCGCGGTGTGGCCCCGGGGCGGTGCGTTGCGGAAACGTGCATGCCGCCGGGAATTATTACGATTTGTTTTCAGGCGGCATTCTATGTAATTTCTTGTTGAATGAGAAGCGTTCTTGTTCGCGTTTGTGCGGGGATTGTTGACGAATGTTGCAGAGGGCTTGTCGGGGATTGCGGGGTGGGAGGATGGCCGAACGGCCGAATAGGAGAGGCGCGGCGGGCGGCTTACAGTGGCCGAATCTTCTTTCGGCTCAAATGACTGCAAGGTGTTAGTATGACTGCATTGCAAGCAAATGTAGTGAGGCGCATCATGCCCATGATCACTGTTCGAAATTTGCCCGACGAAGTGCATCGCGCGCTTCGAATCCGGGCTGCGCAACATGGCCGCAGTACCGAGGCCGAGGTGCGAGACATCCTCGAGCAAGCCGTTCGGCCGGGAGGGCGGCTGAGACTGGGAACGTTGCTCGCTGAAATCGGGCGAGAGGCTGGCGGCATCGATTTCGAAGTTCAGCGTGATAAGACGCCAACCGATCCCATGAGCTTCGAATGATCCTGGTCGATACCAACGTCATTTCCGAGCCGCTGCGGCGCGAGCCGAGCGCAGCCGTGATCGAATGGCTCGACGCGCAGAACGTCGACACGTTGTTTGTAGCCGCAATCAGTCTGGCGGAGATTCGGTTCGGCGTGGCCGTGTTGCCGGTGGGGCGCAGGCGGGACTGGCTCGAGCAAAGCATCGAGCAGCGCGTCGTGCCGTTGTTTCGCGGCCGGATCCTGCCGTTCGACGATGCGGCCAGCAAGGCGTATGCGAGCCTTCGCGCCAAGGCGCGTGGTACGGGCAACGCGATGGCATCTGCCGATGGCTTCATCGCGGCAACCGCCGCCGCGAACGGTTTGATCGTGGCCACGCGCGACGTCGCGCCGTTCGAGGCAGCGGGCTTGCGTGTGATCGATCCCTGGGCCAGCTAACGCCGGCTCGCCCGCCGTCACGTTACCGGCGTCGAAAATGACAACGCGCCGTGCAAGCCGGCGCGTTGGGTGCGTGCCGGCTGCGCGCGGCACTTGAACCGGGGCAATCTCGGTTCAGCCGCGCGACACCGGCTGCAGGTCAGTCGATTCCGTGAAACACCGCATCCTCCGGGCCGAGGTACGCCGGCGGACGCCACGTCGCATCGCGCATCGAGTGCTGGACGAGATTCTCGACACCCAGCAGCACCGCGAAGATCGCCATTCGCACCGGAATGCCGTTGTCGGTCTGCCGGAAGATCGCGAGACGCGGGTCGCGGTTCAGGTCGACCGACAGGTCGTTCGCGCCCGGCCGGCTATCGCGCGGCAGCGGGTGCATGATCAGCGTGTCGGGCTTGCATACCGAATCGACGAGCGCCTGGTTGATCTGGAAATCCGGCGTATAGCCTTCGAACGACTCGTCGGTGAAGCGCTCTTTCTGAATCCGCGTCGCGTAGACGACATCCGCGCCGCGCAGCCCGGCCGCGAGGTCGTTCGTTTGCTCGACCACATGGCCGTTCGTCGAAATCTGGTCGACGATGTACGCCGGCATCTCGAGCGTCGGCGGCGATACGAGCGTGAACTTCAGCCCGCGGTACAGCGCGAGCAGCTTGACGAGCGAGTGCACGGTGCGGCCGTATTTCAGGTCGCCGACCAGCGCGATGTGCGCGCCGTCGACGATCTTGCCGAGCCGCGAGAATTCGCGCTGGATCGTATACAGGTCGAGCAGTGCCTGGCTCGGGTGCTCGCCGGGGCCGTCGCCGCCGTTGATCACCGGCAGGTTGGTCGCGCGTGCGAATTCGGCCACCGAGCCTTTTTCCGGATGGCGGATCACGAGCGCGTCGACGTAGCCGGCCATCACGCGGCTCGTGTCGTAGATCGATTCGCCCTTGGCCATCGACGAGAACGTGAAGCCCGTCGTGTCGCACACCGAGCCGCCGAGCCGGCAGAAGGCCGCGCCGAACGACACGCGCGTGCGCGTGCTGGCCTCGAAGAACAGGTTGCCGAGCACCGCGCCTTCGAGCACGCGCGAAATCTTGTGGCGTCGCGCGATCGGCTGCATGACGTCGGCCACGCGGAACAGCGCCTCGACCGAATCCCGCGAGAACTGCTCGACCGAGATCAATTGCGGCTTGCCTTCGAACAGGAATTGCTTCGCGAGCCCTTGTTTATCTACGCTTTGCGTATAGTTCTCGCCGTCCGGCGCTGGGCGTTCGACGATTTCCGACACGAAGCGCTCGACGATCTCGGGCATCCCGCGCGATTCCTGCGAATCGTCCGGAAGCAGCCAGGTATCCAGCGCGCGCCGGCTGACGCCAATGCGATTCGCGAATGCCTCGCGGGTCATGTTGAGGCGGCGCATCGCGTCGCGGAGGAAGGCTTGCTGGGGAACGGTCATCGGCGGCTCCTGGGCGGAAAATATACGCGGTGCGTATATTAGTTCGTCGCGCAATGAAGTCAAGAAAAATCTGTGCGCACGCGCGGCCGGGCCGTACTGGCGCGCGGCGCGGCTCTCCGTATAATCAGGTCAGGCCCCGTGTCCGGCAGCGTGCCGGGCGCCACGCCACACACGATTCACACGATTCGCCCGGTCGGGCTTGTTGATTCCAAGGAGAATGAGAATGACGCGTACGATTGCTGCAATGCTGCTGGTGCTGACCGCCGCGCTCGCCGGTTGCAATACGGTCGCCGGCGTGGGCCAGGATATTTCGAAGGGCGGCCAGGCGATCAGCGATTCGGCTGAAAAGGCCAAGTAAGCCGACCGGTTCAGGCATGCAGAAGGCGCCGGGCCTTCCCGCGATGGCGGGGCGGCCCGGCGCCTTTTTCGTGCGCGGGTCGATGCCGGCGGCGTCAGGCGTGTTCCACGAACGCGTAACGGCCTTCGACCTTGCGCGGCGTGAACCAGCCGTAGTCGGGGAACAACCGGTTGCGGACGAACCACACGTAACCGACCAGCACGACCGTGATCGCGAGGCTCGGCAGCGCGGTCGCCGGATCGCGCCCGAGGTCGGCGACGGTCTTCGGCATCTGCAGCAGCGACAGCAGGATGAACGCGTGATACGCGCCGACACGTTGGGTCGCAAAGCCCCAGATGAACAGCAGCGACAGCGGCACGGTCAACGCGAGGAATACGGTGACGAGGACGGTGCCGGCGCCGGATGCGAAGAAGTAGTACGCAAGCATCAGGCTGATGACCAGTTGGGCGATGCCGAGCGCGACCAGGATCCGGACGTGCACCTTGTTCTTGCGGCAGCGTTCGGGGTCCGGGCGCGACGCGATCAGGTGCGCGAGCACGCGATCCTTGAGCCCCTGTCCGGACAGTTCGGCCAGCGCGTCGGCCTTCCTCGTTCCCGCGGACAGCAGCACCGCGATTCTCGTTTTGGCTTCCTTCCTGTTCATTGTTTGGCGGATTGTTGTTCGAGGGTGGTCAAAGGGGCCGGCCACGCGAATATTGCATCTCGCGCAGCCGTGCGCAACGGTTTTGCGGTGCGCGGACACATTCCTACAGTCGCCGGCTGCATCGTGGCGAAGGCGGGGAGCGGCAGGCGATGCGACGGCAGGGCGCCGCCGCCGTTTCCGCCGGGACGCGATGAGCGCGAGTCAGTCGATGGCGGTCCGCGCAGCGATCGTCGTGCGTGATTCGGCGGGCGGCTCGCGCCGTCGCGTCGCGCCGACCAGCATGCCGGCGACGACGAGCGCGATGCCGGCGACACGCGTGCCGGTCAGCGCTTCGCCGAACAGCGCGACCGCGAACAGCACGGCCGAAACCGGCGCGACCGCGGTGAACAGGGCGGCCTCGGTGCCGCTCGTGCGCGCCGAACCCGCATACCAGCACAGGTAGCCGAGCACGGTCGGAATCAGCGCGTAGTACGCGATCGCCGACACGGCGCCGACGGTCCAGCCGCTCGCCACCGCGCGCCATTCGAACGTGGCCGGCACGAGTGCGAGCACGAAGCCGAGGCCCGACATCGCGGTGGAAAGCGCAAGCGGCGGCAACGGCGCGGCAAGCCGCCGGTTGAGCAGGATGAAAACCGCTTCGCATGCGACGGCCGCCAGTACCAGCGCATCGCCGGCAAGCGTCTGCAGCGACGGCATCGCATGGCCTGGCGCGAACGTGACGAACAGCACACCGGCGGTGGCGAGCGCGGCGGCCAGCCAGTCGCGCGGCGTCTGCCGCTCGTGCAGCACGACGGCCGCGATCAACGTCGACATGGCCGGCAGCGTGCCGAGCATCACGCCCGCATCGAGCGGCGACGACAGCTTCGTCCCGCTGATCAGCAGCACCGTATAGCCGACGCCGCCCGCCGCCGCCTGGATGACGAGCAGCACGGCGTCGCGTGCGCAAATGCGCGGCCAGCACATGCGCTGCGCGCGCATCAGCGCGAACAGCAGCGGGGTCGCGATCAGGAAGCGCAGCGCGGTGGCCGCGAATGGCGACAGGCCGCCGGCCGCGAGACGGCTCGCGATGACGGTGCTGCCGACGCCCGCCATCGCGGCGGCGAGATAGAGATAACCAATCAGTCGTGTCTTCATGCGCCGCATCGTCGCGTACCGGGCACGGGGCGTCTTGAACGAAATTGCAGCAGAGGGGGCGTTGAATACGGTGCGCCGTCGACATGTCCGGACGCAATGGGGCGCGGCTGCCGTCGAGGTGGCAACCGTATTTCGAATGAAGTGCGCCCGGCGGCCTCGCGCGGCGCGGGCGACAGCGCGACTTAACCCGCCTGCGTGAACCGCCCCGGCGTGATCCCGAACTGGCGCGCGAACGCGCGCGTCAGGTGGCTCTGATCGGCGAAGCCGGCTTCAGCCGCGGCATCGGCGATCGGCAAACCGCTGGCCAGCAACGCGCGCGCGAGCCGCGTGCGCGACTGAACCAGATACGCATGCGGCGTGATGCCGAGCTCGCGCGCGAAGCCGCGCAGCAACTGGAAGCGGCTGACGCCGCTCAGATCGGCCAGCTCGGCGAGCGACACGGGTGCGGCCGGCGCCGCGTCGAGCCGCTCGCGGGCGACGCGGACCGCCGGTGCGACGCCGGCCGCCGGCAGCGTGCGGTTTGCGTGCCGGGCAAGCAAACCGGCGACGAGCATCACGAGCGCTTCGTCGCGGGCCAGCGGCTGGGTTTCGCCTGCGACGATGCGTGCATGCAGCCGGCCGACGGCGGCCGCGAGGCGCGCGTCGCGCACGGCCGGATGCGCGAGCTCGACGCCGCCGACGCCTTCTTCCGCCGCGACGCCCGCGACCAGCGCGGGCGCGAGGTACAGCATCCGCCAGCGCCGGCCGGTGCCGGCCTCGAGCGGCGAACCGTCGTGCATCTCGCCCGGGTTGACCATGATCGTGTCGCCGGCCAGCGCGTCGACCTGCCCGCGGCCGCTCCACGACCGGTGCGCACCGCTGACGATCACGCCGACCCCGAATTCGTCGTGCGCGTGGCGCGGAAATGCGCGATCGGATTCGAGGCTGATCGTCTCGATGCCTTCGCCGGTGCGTCGGTAGTGGGTGACACGGTGCATGTGCGCTCCTCGCGCCGGTGGCGGCGCGGATCACGGGCACTTTAGCGCGTTCCGGCGCCGCGCGCCCTTCATCCGTTTGGCGGATACCGCGCGGCGCGCGCAGCCCGCACCATGTGCACATGAGCAGCGTACACGGCCCGCCGGGCCTGAAGCTGCGCGGGAGAGGGCAGGTGGAACGACAGGATCCGGTATTCATTCAGGTGGGCGCGCTCGCGGACGGCTTCGCGCCGGACGCGAACGTCCTCGCCCCCGTCGACGCACTCGTCGGGCGGACGCTGACGCTCGACGACGCATCGGGCGCGTGGCGTATCTATACGTTCGAGCCGGGCGCGCTGCAGTGGCGCGATGCGGCGACCGGTACGAACGGCCGCGCGGCGTGCCGCGTGACGCGGCTGCGCGACGGGCTGTACTTCGTCGACTACATCGATGCGACCGCTCGGGCGACGTCGGTGAGCCTCGTGATCGATCTCGACACCGGTGTGTGGACGGCGGTCGTCGGTACGCTGCCGACGGAAGCGGACACGCGCATCGATGCATTCACGCGCGTCGCGCACGGGCTGCCGCTGACGGCCGTCGATGCGCAATTCCGACACGGTACGCTGGGCGGCCACGCCCGGCCGGGGTCGCTGCATGCGCCCACGCGCGAGTTGATCGGCAAGCGGACGATGTACCGCTACAGCCCGACCGAATGCTACGAGCACATCTACCTGAACGAGAATTTCTACGCGTGGCAGTGCCTGCAGGGCGTCGAAGGCGGGCTGGCCGATGTCGACCGCTGTCATTACTTCAGGATTGCAGACGAGCTTTACTTGTTCGTGTGGCGTGAGAAGGTGGTGCCGACGCTCGGCGTCGTGCTGATCGACTTCGCGCAGCGCAAGACCGACGGCAAGATCTTCGGCTATCAGGGCAGCGATTTCGGCACGTTGTCGAATTTCCAGATCGGCGCATACGCGCAGGTGCTGAACGAAACCATGCATCCGCTCGGCGACGAGGCGCGGCGATGACTGCCGTGCTCGGCAGCGGCCGCTTGCGTGCGGATTTCAGCGGTCGCGTCGTGCTCGTCACGGGCGCCGCGCAAGGGATCGGCGCGGCGATCGCGCGCCGTTTCGCGGAATCCGATGCGTTCGTCGCGGTCGCCGACCTGAACGGCGATGCGGCCGCCGCGCAGGCCGACGCGCTGGCCGGCGCGGGCGGCGACGCACGCGCGTACCGGGTCGATGCCGCGAGCCGGGCCGAACTGGATGCGCTCGTCGCCGCAGTCGAGCGCGACGGCGGCCGGCTCGATGTCGTCATCCACAATGCCGCGTATTTTCCGTTGACGCCATTCGCGCAGATCGACGAGCCGACGCTCGAGCGGACGCTGTCGGTCAACCTGTCGGCGCTGTTCTGGCTTGCGCAGGCCGCGTTGCCGGCATTCGAGCGCGCGGGGGCCGGGCGGCTGCTCGTCACGTCGTCGGTGACGGGGCCGCGCGTCGCGTATCCGGGGCTCGCGCATTACGCGGCGTCGAAGGCCGGCGTGAACGGCTTCATTCGGGCGGCGGCGCTGGAGCTCGCGCGCCGCAACGTGACGGTCAACGGCGTCGAACCGGGGATGATCCGCACGCCGGCGGCCGGCAATCTCGGCGACGCGTCGGTCGCGGCGCAGATCGCGCGCGACATTCCGCTGGCACGGATGGGCGAGCCGGAGGATATCGCGAACGCGATGCTGTTTCTCGCGTCGGCCGACGCGGCGTACATCACCGGGCAGACGATCGTCGTCGACGGTGGCGCGACGTTGCCGGAGAGCGGGGCGGTGCTGGGAGACGGGTAGCGGTGAGCTAGCGAGGCCGGCCGTGGCGGCGGCCGCGGGCCGTGCGGGCATAGGAGGGCATAGGAGGGCATAGGAGGGCATAGGAGGGCATTTGCGGGCATAGGCCGGCCCACGCCACGGGGCCGTGCCGCACGCCAGCGCCGCGACTACAACCAGCCGTTGCGGATGAATTCGACGATCGAATAGCGACGATGCTCGAGATCGTGCTGCCGCACGGCCTCGACGATCCGCGATACGCCATCCGCATAAGGCGTATCGCCGGATACGCGCGATTCGAACTGGAGGCTGCATGCGCCATCGTCGATGCGTATCCGGTGAACCGCATGGCGGCCGAGCTGATCGTCCGGGATGCCGAATTCGCTGCGCTGCGCCGCCGGGTCGCGCACGGAGCGAATGGTTTCCGGCCGCACGCCGAGCGACCGGGCGATGCCGACGGCCGTGCCGGGGACGGACGTCTTGCCGGCCTGATGCGACTCGGTCACGCTGATCTCGCAGTCGCGGAACAGGTGGCCGCTGGTTTCCAGCATGCTCATGAACTTGAGCATCAGGATGTTCGTGTTCGGACACAGCACGACCGGAAAGCCGTACGTCCCGGTTTCGAGGTCGGAGCCGGTCGACAACTCGACGAGCGGCGACGCGGTGGCCTGGCAGAACGAGATCGCCGCGGCGAGTTCGCGGCCGGAACCGGCATGGACGACGATCGAGCGGGCGTCGCTACGCCGCGCGTCGGTTCGCGTGGCGTCCGACCACGGCATCACGCGACAGCTGGCCGGGTCGAGCTTGTGCGAGCCGAGCAACTCGTTGGCGAGCTTGCCGGTTCCGATGACGAGTACTTGCATGGGATGGACGGGTTGAGGTTCGGGATGCGAGACGGTGATGGGCGCGGGTCTTCGGGCAGGCCAGCCCGGCCGCCTTGCCGCGCGCCATGGGTGCCGGGCATCGCGCATTATGCCCGGCCGTCCGACCGCGTGCTCGTCGACTCGCGCAGGCATCGCACCGTCTCGCGACGGATAGGTCGCGATCTGTTTCGCGATGCCGCCGCCGAATGGCCGCCAGCTTCCCGTCGACCTTTCGCCGAGTTCCCTCCCTCCCGGCCAGCCGCGGTCCACCGACGGACGAACCGCGCGACCGCACCCTCATCCCGTGCGCACGAACGCGTGAACGGCGCTACGCTGTCGGCATTTCATCCCATCACCCTCGATCCAGGAGAACACATCGATGGAACACGACCTGAAAGGCAAGGCAGTCGCGATTACCGGCGGCTTCGGTCATCTGGGCGTCGCGACGGCCGCGTGGCTCGGCGAGCGCGGCGCACGCGTCGCGCTGATCGGCCGCGGCGCGGCTCCGGCAGCGCAGGCGCTACCCGGCGTGCCGGCCGATGCGCTGCGCATCGGCGGCATCGATCTCGTCGATCCGCAGGCCGCCGTGCAGGCGCTCGACGCGGTCAACCGCGAATTCGGCCAGGTCGACGCGCTGCTGAACATCGCGGGCGCATTCGTGTGGCAGACGATCGCCGACGGCGATGCCGCCACGTGGGACCGCATGTATGAACTGAACGTGAAGACAGCGCTGAACGCGTCGAAGGCCGCACTGTCGTACCTGGTCGCGAGCCCGGCCGGCCGCATCGTCAACATCGGCGCGGGCGCGGCGTTCAAGGCCGGCGCGGGAATGGGCGCGTATGCGGCCGCGAAGGCGGGCGTCGCGCGGCTCACCGAGGCGTTGGCGGCGGAACTGCTCGATCGCGGCGTGACCGTGAACGCGCTGCTGCCGAGCATCATCGACACGCCGCCGAACCGCAAGGACATGCCCGACGCCGACTTCTCGCGCTGGGTCCGGCCCGAACAGCTCGCGGCGACGATCGGATTCCTGCTGTCGGCCGACGCGCAGGCGATCACCGGTGCGTCGATTCCGGTGAGCGGCCGCGTCGCGTAGTGCGCCGCGGGCAGGGCTCGCCGGGGCCGGCCGTGCGTACAATGTCGCACCGGATTGCGCGACCCGGACCCGAGACCGAACCCGACACCATGACTCAGCCCACCATCCTGATCGTCGAAGACGAACAGGCGATCGCGGACACGATCGTCTATGCCCTCGGCACCGACGGCATGCAGACCGTCCACTGCACGCTCGGGCAGGCGGCGCTCGACCGCCTGCGCGACACGCGTGTGGATCTCGTGGTGCTCGACGTCGGCTTGCCGGACCTCAGCGGCTTCGAGGTATGCCGGCGGCTGCGCACGTTCACCGATATTCCGGTGATTTTCCTGACCGCGCGGCACGACGAGATCGACCGGATCGTCGGGCTCGAGATCGGCGCCGACGATTACGTCGTCAAGCCGTTTTCGCCGCGCGAGCTGGCCGCACGGGTGCGCGTGATCCTGCGCCGCTTCCGCCGGGCGGCCACACCGGAGCCGGCGCCCGCACCCGCGCTGGCCGACGCGCCTGCACCGGTCGCCGCCGGCTTCACGCTCGATGCCGACGGCGCGCGCGTGGCGTGGCTCGGCCACGCGCTGGACCTCACGCGCTACGAATTCGGACTGCTCGCGTTGCTGGTCCGGCATCCGGGCCGCATCTACTCGCGCGAACAATTGATGGATCTCGTGTGGCACGAGGCGCTCGATTCGGCCGACCGCACGGTCGACACGCACATCAAGACGCTGCGCGCCAAGCTGCGCGCGATCGATCCCGAGCGCGACCCGATCCGCACGCATCGCGGAATGGGTTATTCGCTGCAACCGTAACGACCGGCACCGCCCATGCATATCGGCCTGCGCATCTTCTTCGGCTTTTTCCTGATCGTCGGCCTGGCCGCGCTGATCACGCTGCGCGTATTCGTGCAGGAGGTGAAGCCCGGCGTGCGCGAAGCGATGGAGGACACGCTCGTCGATACCGCGCAGGTGCTGGCGACGCTGGCGGCCGACGACATGGCGAACGGCCATATCGCCGACGGCACATTCGCACGGCAGCTCGGGAAACTGCACGAGCGCCCGGTTAGCGCCAACGTGTGGGGCATCCAGAAGAACGCGATCGGCTACCGCCTCTACATCACCGACGCGCACGGCATCGTCCGCTACGACTCGTCCGGCAGCGCGGTCGGGCAGGACTATTCGCGCTGGAACGACGTGTACCGGACGCTGCGCGGCGAATACGGCGCGCGCAGCACGCGCAGCGATCCGAACGACGACAGCAGCACCGTGATGCACGTGGCGGCGCCGATCCGGCGCGGCAACGAGATCATCGGCGTGCTGACGATCGCGAAGCCGAACCAGACGGTCGCGCCGTTCATCGCGCGCAGCCAGCGCAAGATCATGCTGTACGGCGCGTTGCTGATGGGCGGCGCGATCCTGATCGGCGCCGCGTGCACGTGGTGGCTGGTGCTCGGGCTGCGGCGCCTGCAGCGCTATGCGCGCGCGATCGCGGCCGGCGAGCGCGCGTCGATGCCGCTGCAGGGCGCGAACGAGCTGGCCGAACTCGGGCGCGCGGTCGAAAGCATGCATCAGCGGCTGGAAGACCGGCAGTACGTCGAAACCTACATCCACACGCTCACGCACGAGATGAAGAGCCCGCTGGCCGCGATCAGCGGCGCGGCCGAGCTGTTGCAGGAAGACATGCCGGTCGCGAACCGCCGCCGCTTCACCGAAAACATCCGCCGCCAGGCCGGCCGCCTCGAACAGATGATCCGCAAGCTGCTCGCGCTGGCCGAGGTCGAGCAGAAGCAGCGGCTGTCGGTGCACGAGCCGGTCGCGCTGCGGCCGGTGCTCGAACAACTCGTCGACGATATCGAACCGCGCGCGCGGCAGCGCGGCGTGAGCCTGCGGATCGACGCGAACGATGCGGCTGATGGGGCCGATGCGCCGGTCGTCGACGGCGATCCGTTCCTGCTGCGGCAGGCGCTCGGCAACCTGCTCGACAACGCGCTGGATTTCGCGCCGCAGGGCAGCACGATCCGGATCGCGCTCGAGCGGCAGCCGGCGGGCAGGGCGCACGTCGCGGTCGTGCGCGTCGCCGACGACGGCCCCGGCGTGCCCGACTATGCGCTGTCGCGTGTGTTCGAACGCTTCTATTCGCTGCCGCGTCCCGATGGGCAGGATCGCAGCACGGGCCTCGGGCTGTGTTTCGTCCGCGAGGTCGCGATGCTGCACCACGGCCAGGTCGCGCTCGCGAACCGCGCGGAAGGCGGCGCGTGCGCGACGCTCACGCTGCCGTCGGCGGCCTGACCGCGCGCTTCACGTTCGCCACACATTCGCTTCACGCCGGCTTCAATCGCCCTTCACCGGGGCCGCGCATGCTGACCGTACCTTCCACTCCGGTACCTGCCAGCAATGAATCGAGTCCTGTTGTTCAAGTCCATGATCACCGCGTTTCTCGCGCTGGCGATCCTGATCCCGCTGCAGATGGTCCAGAGCATCGTGCGGGAACGCGCCGACTATCGGCAGAACGCGCTGCAGAGCATCTGGGCGAGCTACGCGGGGCCGCAGACGGTGACGGGACCGGTGCTCGTCGTCCGTTACACGGAAGTCACGCGCGTGAGCGACGACGTGCGCGCCGGCGGCAAGGCGAAAACCAGCCTGAAAAGCGAGACGAAACGGCTGCTCGTGTTTCCGAAGACGCTGAACGTCGACGGCACGCTGTCGGTCAGCGTGCGCTATCGCGGCATCCACAAGGCGCTCGTGTACGGGCTCGACAGCCGGATGACGGGCACGCTGCCGCTGCCGGACCTGAAGAAGCTGCCGCAGGCCGACGGCCACGTGAGCTTCAAGATCGACGGCGCGTATGTCGCGCTCGGCATCGGCGACCTTCGCGGCTTGAAGGCGCAGCCCGACCTGCGCATCGGCGGCAAGCGGATCGACGTGGAGCAGGGCACGCGGCTCGAGAGCCTGCGCCAGGGCGTGCATGCGAACGTCGATCTCGCGGCGCTGGCGGACGCAAACGCAGGCGCGACGGTCGTGCCGTTCAGCATCGGCCTGCCGCTCGCGGGCGCCGAATCGGTCGCGTTCGCGCCGGTGGGCGACCAGAACGACTTCTCGCTGAAATCGACGTGGCCGCATCCGAGCTTCGGCGGCGAATTCCTGCCGGCCGACCGCACGATCGACGCGCGCGGCTTCGTCGGCAACTGGCACGTGACGTCGTTCAACACGAAGGCGCGCGAGCAAGTGGCGTCCGGCTCCGGCGACGGCGAGATCGAGATGGCGTCGGTATCGGTGATCGAGCCCGTGAACGTCTATCTGCAGGCCGAGCGCGCGACGAAATACGGCGCGTTGTTCGTGATGCTCACGTTCGCGAGCTTCTTCATGTACGAGCTCGTGAAGCGGCTGCGCATTCACCCGATCCAGTACACGCTGGTCGGCCTGTCGCTCGCGCTGTTCTTCCTGCTGCTGCTGAGCCTGTCCGAGCATATTGCGTTCGGCTATGCGTATCTCGCGGCGAGCGGCGCACGCATCGGGCTGCTGGGCTTCTACCTGTCGTTCGTGCTGCACAGCGTGAAGCGCGGCGCGACGTTCACGGCGCTGCTCGCGATGCTGTACGCGGCGCTCTACGGGCTGCTGCTGTCGGAAGACAATGCGCTGATGCTCGGTTCGCTGCTGCTGTTCGCGATCCTCGCCGGCATCATGACGCTCACGCGCCGCGTCGACTGGTATTCGCTCGGCGCCGCGTGGCAGCCGCTGGCCGACAAGCCGGCGGCGGTGAAGCCGGGCGCGCCGGCGAAGTAGGCGAGCAAGCGGGCGGGCTCGGCGATCACGCAGTGACGGACGCGTTCATCGTCGGCCGGCCCGGCCTGCCGAAAGCGGCGGCGGCCCGGATCGCCCTATACTGACCACTCCACATTACCGGACCACGCCGTGCCGAACCCAGTTTCAGGAGATCCGTCCATCGACGATCCCCGTCCGACCCCGCCCATCCAACCCGAACTGGAAGACTGCTGCAACAGCGGCTGCTCGCCGTGCGTCTTCGACCTGTACGACGAAGCGCTCGCGCGCTATCGCGTCGAACTGGCCGAATGGGAGGCGCGGCAGGCACAGCGCGAGCATCGCAAATAAACCGGACGCCGGCGAGCGGCCATGCGTTGCATGCACCGCATCTGTCGCCGACGTCGGACTGACGAGGCCAATTCCGTCGCGCGTCAGGCGTCACGCATCCGCATGCAGCCGCCGATGCATCGGCCCGAGCGCCATCGACAATGCAATGCAGCCCACCAACACGATCGTCAGCGTGAACATCGACGCCCTGAACCCCTGCACGTAGTCGAGCGCGGCCGGATGCACGCCGAGCCGCGCGAAGAACACGCCGCCGATCGTCGCGGCGCCGACCGCCGCGCCGATCTGGAGCATCGCGCTGACCATCCCCGACGCGACGCCCGCGCGGGCCGCGTCGACTTCCGCGAGCACGATCCGCACGACCGACGGCAGCACGAGCCCTTGCCCGATGCCGATCGCCGCGATGCCCGCATAGAAGCCGGGCCCCGGCGCGCCGTCGCGGGCCAGCGCGGCGGCGCTCGCGACGCCGGCCGCGAGCATCGCGAAGCCGAGCGTGAGCACGCGATACCCGCCGAAGCGGGCGACGAGGCGCGTCGTCAGCAGCGGGCTCGCGAGGAAGCCGAGCCCGAGCGGCAGGATCGCGAAGCCGGACGCGAGCGGCGACCAGTTCAGGCAGCCCTGCAGATAGATCCCGTAGCTCAGGAAGAATGCGCTCAGCATGTAGAACAGGAACGCGAGCAGGAGCCCGAGCGCGACGACCGGGTTGCGGAACAGCCGCACGTCGAGCAGCGGATCGTGGCCGCGAGCGAGCCGGCGCGCTTCGACCGCCAGCAGCGCGCCGAGCATCGGCAGCGCGCCGATGCCGCACGCGATCATCCACAGCGGCCAGCCGGCTTCCCGACCGTGCGTGAGCGGGTACACGATCATCAGCAGGAACAGCGACATCAGCACCGTGCCCGGCACGTCGATGCGCTGGCCGCGCGGTGCGCGGTTTTCCGGGATGAAGCGCCAGCTGCCGATCAGCGCCAGGATGCCGATCGGCAGATTGACGAGGAAGATCGCGCGCCAGCCGAGCCCGAACGGATGCAGGCTGATCAGCGCGCCGCCGCCGAGCTGGCCGATCACGGCCGCGAGGCCGAACGCGAACCCGTAGAAGCCCATCACGCGCACCTGTTCCTGCGGGCTGAATACGCTGCGGATCGTCGCGAGCACCTGCGGCGCGAGGATCGCGGCGAACAGGCCCTGCAGCACGCGGCCGCCGACGAGCACCGTGCCGTTGTCGGCGAGCCCGCACAGCGTCGATGCGAGCACGAAGCCGGCCATGCCGACCATGAACATGCGCTTGCGACCGTACAGGTCGCCGAGGCGTCCGCCGGTGATCTGCACGACCGCGTTCGCGCACGCATAGGCTGACACGACGAGCTGCAACTCGGCCTGGCGCGCGCCAATGCCGTCGCGAATGGCCGGCAGCGCGAGGTTCACGATGAAGTAGTCGAGCGGCGGCAGAATGGCGCCGACCAGCAGGACCACGAGCGCCCAGCCGTGATGGCTGCGCGGCGTCGCCGCGGCAGCCGCGCCGGCCGGCGCGCAGGGGGCGAGGGTGTGGTTCGTCATGATGAAAGCAGATCCAAAGAATGAGGGCCCGATAGGCGATCGACGCAAGCAGGCCGTTGACTCCTTATTCTGGCCATCGCCCATAATTCGGAAAAGCGGGAAAGAGTGGTAGCATCCATCGGGTTATTCGATGGATGGAGGGTGGCGATGCGCGGTTTCGACCTGGACCAATTGCGCACTTTCGCGGCGGTCGCGGACGCCGGCAGCCTGACGGCCGCCGCGCCGCTGCTGCACCTGTCGCAATCGACGGTCAGCGAGCAGGTGCGCAAGCTCGAATCGCGCGCCGGCGTGCCGTTGTTCGTGCGCAGCAAGCGCGGCGTCGAGCCGACGCCGGCCGGCTCGCGGCTGCTGCAGCACGCGCGGCGCATCGTCGCGCTGAACGAGGCCGCGTTCGACGAGCTGCGCGGGCAGGCGATCAAGGGTGAGTTGCGCGTCGCGATCACCGACTACTACCGCACGAATGAAGTGGCGGGCATGCTGGCGCGGCTGCGCGAGTGCTACCCGCAGTTGAGCCTGCACGTGAGCGCGATGAAGAGCGCGGAGATCGAAGCGGCGCACGCACGCGGGCAGATCGATCTCGGCGTGGTGATGAACATGTCGAGCGGGCCGTTCCGGCCGGTGTCGGCCGACACGCGCTGGGTGCTGCGGCGCGAACCGCTGTCGTGGGTCGCGTCGCCGGCGCTCGCCGAGCAATTGCCCGAGCCGCTGCCGCTGGTGCTGCTGCCGGACGACTGCATGATGCATCAGGTCGCGGTGCGCTCGCTCGACGAGCAGCACACGCCGTACGTGCTCGTGCACAGCGCGTCGGGTGTCGCGGGGTTGCAGTCGATGCTCGCGGCGGGGCTTGGGGTCGGCTGCCTGTGCGCGTCGGCGATCGGCGACGGCCTGATGCGGCTCGGCACCAAATACCGGCTGCCGCCGCTGCCGGACGCGGTGTTTTCGCTGACGCCGCCGCTGCCGGGCGAGCGCGAGACCGTCACCCAGGCGCGCGAGGTGCTGTCGCGTCAACTGCTGATGTAAAACCATGCCGCGCGACACGCGGCGGCGCGTCATCGAGAGACGCGCCAGGGGGCACAGGCATGAACGACGAACTGAAGCGCGAGATGGCCGCGAAGCTGCAGGATGCGCTGGAGCGCGTGGTCGACGAGCGTTCGCTGATCCACTTCCTGCGCGTGCTCGGCCATGACTGGCATACGGAGCGGCAGCTCGAGGCCGACTCGCCGCTGTCGCCGTACGCGCACGCGGTGCTCGGCTGGGAAAACCGTTCGATCGGCGAATACCTGGAAGCGATGATCGACTGGGCGGAGGCGTCGGAAGAGGGGCTGCGCTTCTATGACGTGCCCGACAATCCTTGGCGGCGCATCGCCGATATCCTGTTCGCCGGGAAAATCTACGAATAGCGCGCGGCCGCGCTATTCGTGCCCACGGCCTTCTACTCGGTGACCTCACCGTCCGCATACGCACGCAGCCCGTTCGCCAGTGCATCGAACACGGCGCGGCAGCGCGGGCTCGTCCGCAGGTCTTCGTGCATCACGACCCAGGTTTCCAGCCGCACCGCGGGCCCGTCGGGCAGCACGCGCACGAGCCGCGCGTCGCGTTTCGCGAGCGCCGTCTGGCAGAAGCCGATCCCGTAGCCGGCGCGGATCATCGCGAGCTGCGCGAGATTGCTGTCGGTGCGCAGCGCGAACGCTTCGCGCTTCCAGAGCGGCATGCCACGCGCCGCCGAGCGGATGAACGGCGTGACCGTATCGAAGCCGATCAGCGCGTGATGCGCGAGCGCGTCGATCGTCGCCGGCGCGCCGTGGTGCGCGAGGTAATCGTCGCGCGCATACAGCCCGACCTCGATGTCGCCGACGCGCCGCGCGACGAGTGCGTCCTGCGTGGGCGGCGCCATTCGGACCGCGATGTCGGCCTCGCGTTTCAGCACGTCCTGGATGCGGTCCGTCGGCACCAGTTCGATCACGAGCCCCGGATGGTCGCGCCGGAGCTGCGCGAGCATCGGCGGCAGCACCTCGACGGCGATCACGTCGCTGGCCGAGATCCGCACGATGCCGCGCACGCCGGCGCCGTGGCTGGCCGCCGCGCGCTCGAACGCCGCCGCCGCGCTGCGCAGTGCCTCCGCATGGCCGCGCAGCGCGAGCGCGGCCTCGGTCGGCAGCAGGCCCGACGGCGAACGCGTGAACAGCGTCTGGCCGAACGCGGCTTCGAGCGCCGCGACATGGCGGCCGGCCGTCGGCTGCGTAATGCCGAGCGCGCGCGCCGCGCCGGACAGCGAGCCTTCCGTCAGCACCGCGAGGAAGGTGCGGTAGCGTTCCCAGTTCAGATCGGTGGTCATGCATAAATGTATAGCTGATCCGACAGGTTCGGCAATTCCTTGATAGCGACCGGCGCGCCAGAATGCGTGTCGTGATGGCGCCATTCAAGGAGAGCGGCAATGTTGTCAAATGCAGGCGGGACGCAACGGCAGGCACTCGTGCTGGGCGCGAGCGGCGGGATCGGCGGGGAAGTCGCGCGGCAGTTGCGCGATGCGGGCTGGCAGGTGCGCGCCCTCAAGCGCGGGCTCGATGCCGAGGTCGTGGAGCGCGACGGCATCGCATGGGTGCGCGGCGACGCGCTGGATCGCGCTGCGGTGGTGCGCGCCGCGCGCGGCTGCAGCGTGATCGTGCATGCGGTGAACCCGCCCGGATACCGGAACTGGGCGACGCAGGTGCTGCCGATGATCGACAACACGATCGCGGCGGCCCGGACCGTGCAGGCCACCGTCGTGCTGCCGGGCACGGTCTACAACTTCGGCGCCGATGCATTTCCGGTGCTGCGGGAAGATGCGCCGCAGCATCCGGCGACGCGCAAGGGCGCGATCCGCGTCGAACTGGAGCGCCGGCTGCAGGACGCCAGCGTGCACGGCGTGCGTTCGATCGTCGTGCGTGCCGGTGATTTCTTCGGACCGCAGCTAGGCAACAGCTGGTTCTCGCAGGGGCTGATCAAGCCGGGGCGGCCCGTTTCGGCCATCAGCGTGCCGAGCCGCGGCGTCGGCCATCAATGGTCGTATGTGCCGGACGTGGCCCGCACGATGCTCGAGCTGATCGAGCGCCGCCAGACGCTGGAGCCGTTCGCGCGTTTTCATCTGGGCGGGCATTGGGATGAAGACGGCATGCAGATGGCGCAGGCCGTGCAACGCATCGCGCAACGGCACGGCATGCGGCCGGCGCTGCGCGATTTCCCGTGGTGGCTCGTGTGGGTGGCCGCGCCGTTCGTCACGACGATGCGCGAATTGCTCGAGATGCGTTACCTGTGGCGCGAACCGATCCGGATGGACAACGCGCGTGTGACCGCGGTGCTCGGCCGCGAGCCGGTGACGCCGCTCGAGACGGCGGTGGAGGCGACGCTGGCGGGGCTCGGGTGTCTCGGGTGAGCAACGGTCGTCGCGGATGTCGCGCGGCTCTGCTATGATCCGCGCTTCCTTCCTCGACGCTGCTGCAGGAAGGTACCCACGACCGCCGGAATGCCGGAGGTCGCGTCGTACCTTTTTCATTTCCAGCAGCGATGTCTACTTTCCCTCGTCTGAAAAAAGCCTTGCAGCGGCAAGGCATCCATGTCGACCATCAGGCCGGCATCTACCATTTGCGCAATGAACAGTCGCAGGCTTCCGTGCTGCTGCCCGATTCGCTCCCGCTCGAGGAGAAGGCCGTGCAGCAACTGCTCGCGTTCGCCGCGGTCAGGTCGCCTGATGGCCACCACGGCGTCTGCAAGGCATGCGCGACGCCCGATTTCCATCCGGGCGGCGTCGCGCCGGTCGGCTCGATCGTCGCGACCGACGACGCGTTCGTGATTCCGGCCGCGATCGGCACCGACATCAACTGCGGGATGCGCCTCGTCACGACGGGTCTCAAGCGCTCGACCCTCGCACCATTCGAAGCGGCGCTCGTCGAGCGGCTGACCCGTGCGATTCTCGCGGATCGCCGGGACGTGCCGGTCGGTGGCGACGCATTTCGCGCGCTGTTCGACGCGGGCCCGGCGGCATTCATCGACCGCGTGGCGCGGCAGGGGCTGTGGCAGCAGGTCGACCGCGACCGGCTGGCCGCTGAACTGTCGTCGTGCATCGGTCTCGCCGGGTTCGACGGCAGCGCGAAGTATGCGCCGGACGCGCACGTCGGCTCGCGCGACATGTTTCGCGACCCGAGCCTGGGCACGCCGGGCTCGGGCAACCATTTCGTCGAACTCCAGATCGTCGACGCGGTGTTCGACCGGCATGTGGCGTACCGCGCCGGGATCGCGAAGGACGATGTCGTCGTGATGATTCACAGCGGCTCGCGCGATGTCGGCTTCTACGTCGGGCGGCGCTGGATGGATCGCGCGCGTGCCGCATGGCCGGCCGGCGTCAGGCATCCGGAGAGCGGCCTGTACGGTCTGTCCGGCGAACTGGCGCGCGAATACCTCGTCGCGATGGGCACGGCCGCGCGCTATGCATGGCTGAACCGCGTCGTCCTCGCGGAAATGGTGCGCAAGGAGCTGGCGGAACTGACCGGCGCGACCGGTTCGGCGCTCGTGGTCGATGTGCCGCACAATGTCGTGCTGCGCGAGAACGGCATGAACATCCACCGCAAGGGCGCGACACCCGCGCGCGATGGCGATCTCGCGCTGATTCCCGGCTCGATGGGCGACGCGTCGTTTCTGGCCACCGGGCTCGGCCATCCCGACTGGCTGTGGTCATGCAGCCACGGCGCGGGCCGGAGCGTGCGCCGTCAGGCGTTGCGAAGGATGCGTGCCGAGCAGGCGCCCGGTACATGGCGATGCGTGACGTTGCGCGACGAACGCCGGATCGAGGAGGCGCCGGACGCCTACAAGCCGATCGGGCCGGTGATCGACGCGCAGGAGCAGGCCGGGCTGATCCGCAGTGCGGTCCGGCTGAAACCGTGGATCACGTTCAAGGCGTGACGGGCGGCGGCGCGTGCGCGTTGCGTCGCCGTCATTTTCTGCGCCAGGCGCAGCCATGCACCTCGACCGCTTTCCGGTGCATCGGGCCATGCCCGACACCGGAGGGCGTCAGACAGAATCGAAGCACCCGCGGGACAACAATTTTCCACATACCCGCATGCATCCGATGAGCATCATGTCGCCAACGTCGATCAACGGGAAACGGGGGCGAGATGTTGCATGTTGGCTGGAAAGCGTCGGTTGCGGGAGCAATCATGTTCACATTGAGCGGGTGTACCAACCTGGCCGGTGTGCTGTACTGCGGCAACTCGCAGTTCAACTTCCCGGACTATCACTGCTTTGAGTCGTACAGGTAGGAACAGGCGTCACGACCGACAGCCGTGGTGCCCGCGTCCCGTGCGGTTTTCCGCTCGCCGTCAAGCCACGACCGGCAACGCCTCGACCGCATAACGATGCGCGAGACTGCGTCCGAGCACCGGATCGTGCAGCTCCATCTCGAACGCATCGCCGTCACCCATCGTCGCGATCGTGCCGTGCACGGCGACCGTGCCGCCAAACATCGCGCAGCGCGCGGGCATCGCGCGGCGATCGCCGAACCGCTGCCACAGCGCGTCGGGGGCGAGCAGGCCGCTGACCGCGCCGTGCTGGTACGCCGTCCGCTCGCCGTCGCGCGTAATCAGCCACGAACGCATCTCGAGCGCATCCCAGTGATCGGCGACCTCCGCATGGCGCCACGCGTCGCGGCCGAGCGGCTTCGCGCACACCTGCTTCGACACGGCGACGCCGTACGCCTCGACTTCGCGATCCGTGTGATCGGAGCCGACCGTGACCAGCGTGCCGGCCGGGCTGTCGACCAGCACGCATTCGATCTCGCCGCCCGAGCGCGCGCCGAGCACGCCGATCGACGGCGCCTGCGTGAGCAGCGCCGACGACACGCGATAGAAGCACGGCGTGGTCGATGGCGGCGCGACGCCGAGCGCCGCGAGCTCGTCGATGTGCGCGCGGATCGCGGCCGGGTCGCGGCCGGCCCAGCCGGCGATCACGACGCGCTCGACGTCGACGTCGACGGCGGCCGGCGCGCGTTGCAGGGAAATCACGTTGAACGACAGGGTGGGCATGCGAATATCCGTTTGAAGTGCGAAGGAACGATTCGGCTCGCGGCGACGCTCAATCCTCGAGCGGCCGGTGCGCGGTCTCGCGCGCGGCGACGAGCGCGATCGACGTGACGACGAGCGCGGCGGTGACGTACAGCGACACGGCGGTCGTCGTGCCCGTCTGCCGGAACAGCGCGGCGATCACGAGCGGCGCGAAGCCGCCGCCGACGATGCCGGCGAGCGTGTACGCGAGCGACGAACCCGCATAGCGCACGCGCGTCGGGAACTGTTCGGTCACGAATGCGCCCTGCGGGCCGTACATCACCGCATGGATCACGAGGCCGATCGCGACGGCCGCGACGATCGCCGCCGGGCGCGCCGAATCGAGCAGCGTGAAAAACACGAACGCCCACACGATCCCGGCCATTGCGCCGACGAGATACACGGGCCGGCGGCCGAAACGATCCGACAGCGCGCCGAAGAACGGCACCGCGAGCGCGTTGCACGCGGTGCCGATCATCACGGCCGTCAGCGCGACGGGGCGCGACAGGTGCAGCACGGTCGTCACGTAGGTCAGCGTGAACACGACGATCAGCGCATACAGCACATCCGAACCGATTCGCGAGCCGCCCGCGATCAGCAGGCGCTTCCAGTGGTACTTCAGCACGTCGGCGACGGGCACTTCGGCGGTCGCGTGCGATTCGGCGAGCTGCTCGAACTGCGGCGTTTCGTCGACGCCGCGACGCACCCAGAAGCCGAACGCGACGAGCAGCGCGCTGGCCGCGAACGGCACGCGCCAGCCCCACGACAGGAAATTGTCGGACGTGGTCGACAGCGTGACGAGCGCGATGCAGCCGGTGCCGAGCAGCGTGCCGAACGACGGGCCGATCTGCGTCCACGACGCGGACAGCCCGCGTCGTTTCTGGTCGCCGTGCTCGACCGACAGCAGCACCGCGCCGGCCCATTCGCCGCCGAGCGCGACGCCCTGCACGAAACGCAGCGCGACGAGCAGGATCGGGCTCAGGATGCCGGCCTGCGCATAGGTCGGTAGCGCGCCCATCAGCGCGGTCGTCACGCCCATCAGCACGAGCGTGAGCATCAGCACCGCGCGGCGGCCGATGCGGTCGCCAAGGTTGCCGAACACGAAGCCGCCGAGCGGGCGCGACACGTAGCCGACCGCATAGGTCGAGAATGCGAGGATCGTGCCGGCCAGCGGATCGACCGACGGGAAGAACAGGTGGTTGAAAACGAGCGCGGCGAGCGTGTTGTAGATCGTGAAGTCGTACCACTCGAGCGACGTGCCGATCATGCTCGCGGTCGCGAGTCGGCTGTTGCGGACACGGCGGGGCGCGTGGGCGGCGGGCTGGGCGAGAGTGCTCATGGTATCGGGCAGGTCGTGACGGGTGACGGGGTGAAGCGCGGGGCCGGCGTGGGTGTCGGCGTCGAGCGTTCAGGCTGGCAGCGCGGCAGCGGCGGCCGGTTCGGTTTCGCGTCGCCGGGCGGGCAGCGGTGCGGCGGCGCGCCACAGCAGGTCGAAGGTGCGCACGTCGTCGTGTGCGGCGAGCGTGGCGGCCACGCGGCGCGTGGCGGCTGCGTCGCTGCCTTCGATCAGCACCAGCGCATCGGCGGCCGGACGGGCGGCAGTCGCGGCGCCGATCGGCGCGGACAGGTCCGGTGACGTGCGGAAGAGCCGCGCGGCGTGGATGCCCGGTTCTTGCAGCGCAGCGTCGAAACGCTCGCGCAGTTGCGGCACGTCGATGCGATCCGGCGGCAGCACGAACAGCGCGAGATGCGCGCCTTCGCCGTCGCCGGCCTCGATCGTCAGCTCGCCGACGCGCCGCTGCGTGCCCGTCATGCGTTCGAAGTTCGCGAGCGACCACGCGGTCTGCTGCGTGAATGCGCGCCGGTACGCATCGCCGTGGAACACGTCGAGCGCGTCCGTCACATACAGCGCGAGGTATCGGCGCGGACCGCCGTCGGTCGCGCGAAACCGCCGCGCATGCGTGAAGCCGGGAATCGCGACACGCTCCTGTATGTGCTCGCGGTCGTACCACGCGTTGAAATCGGCTTCGTGCGCGGGGTCGATATCCGTCCAGACGCAGAGTTGGCCGTGCGGAAGGGAAAGGCGGGTCATCGCGGGGTTCCTCGTGACGGGGATGTCAGGAACCCCAGTGTCCCGAAGAGGGCCCGCGCCCGTCCAACAAGAAAACAAATTCGCGGTGAACAGGTTTTCTTATGAGCGGCGCGGAGGGCGTTTTGCAGCGGGTGCGGCAGACGAGGCGGCTTTCGTCGTGCGCTTCGGCTTCGTTTTCGCACGCGTAGTCGTCTTTGTCGCGGTTGCGCTGCGCGCGGGCGTTGCGTCGACGCGATCGGCGGCGGCCGGCTTCGCGAGGTTCGCGGCAGCCGCCGTCGCACGCGCGACTTCGCTCGCGAGTTCCGCGATGCGCGCGGCGACCGGCAGCCCCTGGCTGCGGTACGTCGCGACGAGCGGCAGCGCCGGGAATTCCGGTTCGACGTCGAGCAGTTCGAGCGTGCATTCGTGCAGTTCGCGCCCGATGATCGCAGGCGGCAGCGCAGCCACGCCGAGCCCGTCGGCGACGAGGCGGATCATCGCGGCGACCGACGTGATGCAGTTGATGCTGGCCGGCCGTTCGACCGCCGCGAACAGCCGCTCGATCGTCGCGTGCGGCGCCGAGTGGCGCGAGAAGCTGATGATCGGAAACCCGGCCAGGCGCGCGACGTCGAGCGGCTGGCCGCCGAGCCCGAGGCGAGGGCTCGCGGCCCAGCGCACCGGGAATTCGCCCAGCGGCAGGTTCGTGAAGTCCGGGCCCGGCACCGGATCGGTCTGCAGGATCAGGTCGACGCCGTCGGTGCTGAGCAGCCGGATCAGGTGCAGCGTCGTGTCGCTCGTGATCTCGACGTCGAGGCGCGGATAGCGCTCGCGCAGTTGCGCCATCAGCGCGGGGAACCAGCTGTGCACGATCGATTCGATCACGCCGATCCGGATCAGGCCGGCGTCGCTCGCCGCATCGATGTCGCGCCGCATTTCGCCGTCGAGCCGCACGATCCGCTCCGCGTAGGCCAGCATGCGCCGGCCCGCGGGCGTGAGCGTGGCCGAGCGCGTGTTGCGGTCGAACAGGCGCACGTCGAATGCTTCCTCGAGCGAGGCGATGCGGCTCGACACGGCGGCCTGCGTCGTGTGCAGTTTCTCGGCCGTGAGCCGGAAGTTTTCGAGCTTCGCGAGCCAGACGAAGGTTTCCAGAAACCGGATGTTCATCGAATCCCGAACGGTGAGGCGGTGCCGCGCCAGGCGGCGGATCGGGACGATGTTAATGGATTCGGAAGCGGGCAGGCACGCGTGACGCCTTCGGGTGGCGTCAAAGCCGGTCGAACGCGAGCGTCGGAACGTCGACGACCATCGCGCCGCCGTCCGCGACGAGCGTCGCGCCGGTCACGAACGACGCGTCCGGCGACGCCAGGAACGCGCAGACGGCCGCGATCTCGTCGGGATCGGCCGCGCGCCGCAGCGGCACGTCGGCGCTCACGCGGGCGTACGCATCGTCGAGCGAATCGCCGTGCGCGGCCATCAGCGGTTCCATTTCCGCATCGGCCATCGGCGTGCGGACCCAGCCCGGGCAGACGGCGTTCGCGCGCACGCCGTGCGGGCCGTAGTCGCGTGCGAGCGATCGCGCCAGCCCGAGCAGCGCGTGCTTGCCGACCGTGTAGCCGCATACGCCGGGCCCGGCCGCGAGCGCGGCGATCGACGCGACCAGCACGATATTGCCGCGCTGCGCGATCAGGTCGGGCAGGCATGCGCGTGCGCTGACGAATGCGGTATCGAGGTTCGCGTGCATCGCGTCGCGCCACTGCGCGTCGTCGGTTTCGCCCGCGCGGCCGATGCCATGGCCGCCCGCGCATGCGACGAGCGCGTCGACGCGGCCGAAGCGTTCGGCGATGCGCGGCAGGAAGCCGGCCCAGTCGGCGGGGCTGGCGGCGTCGCCGGCCAGCGCGAGCCCGCCCGTTTCGGCAGCCAGTGCGTCGAGCGGTGCCGGACGGCGACCGATCAGCACGACGCGGTCGCCACGGCGGGCAAAGCGGCGCGCGCACGCGGCGCCGATGCCGGTGCCTGCGCCGGTAATCGCGATCGTGCGGGGTGGCGGGTGCGTCATGTCGTTCTCCGGGAGGATGCGTTCCAGCCACTTTAGGCGGCGCCGGCGCGCGCCGGTATCCGCCGAAAGGATGAACGCGGGCCGTCCGGACGGCCGAGCCCAGCCGGCCGAGGCCCATTTTGCAAAGGCTGACGATGTCCGCCGCCGAATCGCTCTATCCTCCACATTTTTGCGATAAGCCGCGAAAGCCCGGCAAAATAGCGTGAGCGGGCGCGTGCAACGACGCGCGGCGCGTCGGCGGTCGATTCCGTCGTACGAATGGTGCGGCCAGCAAGGGCGCGGCCAGCAAGGGCGCGGCAGGCCGGATCGGTGCGGCCGGGCGCCCGAAGCGCAGGTATCGCGTCCGCCGACGGCTCGCGTCGCCACGGCGTATCGCCCGGTTGCGCGCTGGCGCGGCCGGACCATCGACAAGAACAGGGAGGGGCCGGCAATGAGGCTGGACGACGAAAGAGAAAGCATGAACGTCGAGGATCGCCGCGGCGCCGGCGGTTTCGGCGGCGGGCGCGGCGCGACGATCGGCATCGGCACGATTGTGGTCGCGCTGGCCGCATCGTATTTCTTCGGGATCGACCCGCGCGTCGTGCTCGAAGGCGCGTCGGCGCTGCAGGGCAGGCAGCAGCAGGCGCAGCCCGCGCCGACCCAGCATCAGGGCGCGCCGGCGAACGATCCCGGCGCGGTGTTTACGCGCAAGGTGCTCGGCAATATCGAACGCACGTGGACGGGCGTGTTCAACACGCAACTGCACGCACAGTACCAACCGCCGAAGCTCGTGATGTTCACGAACTCGACGCCGACCGCGTGCGGCACCGGCCAGACCGCGATGGGGCCGTTCTACTGCCCGGGTGACCGCAACGTGTATATCGATCTCGGCTTCTACGACGAACTGCGCAAGCGTTTCGGCGCGGGCGGCGATTTCGCGCAGGCCTACGTGATCGCGCACGAAGTCGGCCACCACGTGCAGAACCTGCTCGGCATCGCCGACAAGGTCGACGCCGCGCGCCGGCGGTCGAGCCAGTCGCGTGCGAATGCGCTGTCGGTACGGATGGAACTCCAGGCCGACTGCTTTGCCGGCGTGTGGGCGAACAACGCGCAGCGCGCGAACCAGCGGCTGATGGAGCCCGGCGATTTCGAGCAGGGGCTGAAGGCGGCGGCCGCGATCGGCGACGACCGGCTGCAGCAGCAAGGGCAAGGCTACGTCGTGCCCGAAAGCTTCACGCACGGCACGAGCGAGCAGCGCGTGTACTGGCTGCGGCGCGGGATGGAGTCGGGTGAGGTGAGCGCCTGCGACACGTTCGCCGCGAACGCGCGCTGAACCAAGGCGCGCGCCCCTTCGCGCGCCCGTATCGTCCCGGTTGAACCGGCCGCCCTGGCCGGCCCGGGACGAATTGCCGATTTGTGCTCACCGGCGCTTTTCGGCGTCGGTACGCTGGCCCGGACGTCGAGATTCGATGCATTCGCGCGCCAGCCGATTCCCATGCCTACCTTGTCCGCCCCCACCGACCACGCTCCCGCCGATTGGCGACGCGCGCTGCGCGCATGCGTGGACGCGTTCGACGCGTTCGCGAGCCCGTCGGCGATCGTGTTCTACCGGCTCGACCAGAGCGGCGAGCCGGCCGATTTCGAGCTGTTCGGGATGCCGGAATCGATGCACCGCACCTATATTGCCCGCTACCGGATGCTCGATCCGCTGCATCCGTCGCGCTGCGCGGCGGGCGAATGCGCGGTCGTCACGCTCGCGTCCCAACTGCCCGACGAACGACGCGCTGCGTCCGCGTACTGGACCCGTTTTCTGCGGCGGCACGACGTGGCCGACGTCGTCGAGATCTGGCTGCGGGACGCGGGCCGGACGGTCGGCGCGTTCTCGCTGCTGCGCTTCGGCATCGGCGATGCGAACGGCAACGGCACCGCACGACGGTTCGCGCCCGGCGAGATCGACGCGCTCGCGCGGCTGCAGCCGGTCGCTGAAGCCGCGCTGAGCCCGCTGCTGCGTGCACGGCGCGGGATTCATCAGATCGCCTGCGAGGAGCGGCTTACCTACCGAGAGGAACAAATCGCGCGGCTCGTGCGCGACGGCCGCTCGAACAAGGAGATCGCGCGCGATCTCGCGCTCGGGCCGCCGACGATCAAGACGCACCTGATGCGGATGTACCGCAAGCTCGGCGTGTCGAATCGCACGGAGCTGGTCGGGGCGTTGTTCCTGTAATCGGGATCGCGCGGCACGCTGCGCGATCGTCTTGCCGATCACGCGCTGCCAATTTGCGCTCACCGGGCGTGAATCCTCGTCGATACAGTGGTCCGACACCTGCGTGCCTCACCGGCCCGCGGTCCAGCCACGACAATCAACGAGACGCCCATGAGCAACACGAACTTCGTCGCCGTCAGCGACACCGTGCGCACCTTCGTTGCGCGCGACTTCGGCCTCTTCATCGACGGTGCCATGCAGCCCGCGCACGCGGCTGCCCGGCTCGACGTGTACGACCCCGCCACGGGCGAGCGGCTCGCGACCGTCGCCGATGCAGATGAACACGACGTCGACCGCGCGGTCGCCAGCGCGAAACACGCGTTCGACGCGCGCGTGTGGAGCGGGCTGCGGCCGGCCGACCGCGAACGCATCCTGCTGAAACTCGCGGACCTGATCGAAGCCGACGCCGAAACGCTCGCGCAACTCGAAACACTGAACCAGGGCAAGTCGATTCACGTGTCGCGCGCGGTCGAAGTCGGCGCGAGCGTCGAATACGTGCGCTACATGGCCGGCTGGGCGACCAAGATCACCGGCCAGACGCTCGACGTGTCGATCCCGTTCCCGCCCGGCGCGCGCTATACGGCCTATACGCGCAAGGAGCCCGTCGGCGTGGTCGCCGCGATCGTGCCGTGGAATTTCCCGCTGATGATCGCGGTGTGGAAGCTGATTCCCGCGCTCGCGGCCGGCTGCACGATCGTGCTGAAGCCGTCGCCGGAAACGCCGCTCACCGCGCTGCGGCTCGCCGAACTGGCCCGCGAAGCCGGCGTGCCGCCCGGCGTGTTCAACGTGGTCACGGGCGGGCGCGTCTGCGGTTCGGCGCTCGCGAGCCACCCGTCGATCGCGAAGATCTCGTTCACGGGGTCGACCGCGACCGGTAAGCTGGTTGGCGCGGCGGCCGTGCAGAACATGACGCGCTTCTCGCTCGAACTCGGCGGCAAGAATCCGATCGTGATGCTCGACGACGTCGACGTCGCGCAGGCGCTCGATGGCGTCGCCGCCGGCGCGTTCTTCAACCAGGGGCAGGTGTGCGCGGCCGCGTCCCGCATCTATGTGCATCGCAGCAAGTTCGCGCAACTCGCGGACGGGCTCGCCGGCGTCGCGCAGTCGATGAAGCTCGGTGCGGGCCTCGATACGACCGCGCAGATCAATCCGCTGGTATCCGCGCACCATCGCGACAAGGTCGTCCAGCATATCGAGGGCGCGCGCCGGGCGGGCCTCACGTTCCTCGCGGGCGGCACGCCGGCCGACGATCTGCCCGGCTACTACGTGAAGCCGGCCGTGATCGCCGATCCGCACCCGGACAGCGCGATCGTCCACGACGAGGTGTTCGGCCCGGTGATCGTCGTCGTGCCGTTCGACGACGCGGCCGATGCGATACGCCTCGCGAATGCGTCGCCGTACGGCCTCGCCGCGAGCATCTGGAGCAACGACCTGACACGCGTGATGAACCTCGTGCCGCGGATCGAGGCCGGCACCGTGTGGGTGAACTGCCATATCCCGCTCGATCCGTCGATGCCGTTCGGCGGCTACAAGCAATCGGGCATCGGCCGCGAATTCGGCCAGTACGCGATCGAAGGCTTCACCGAAACCAAATCCGTCTGCATCGCGCATTGACGCGCGGGCCCATCCAAAAACCGCAAAAACCGATCCGACAGTGGAGATTGCAATGAGCTACAACGAAGCGAAATTCTGGCATCCGATGCTGCACCCGAACGAAATGAAACAGCGCAAGCCGATCCGCATCGTGCGCGGCGACGGCTGCTACGTGTTCGACGAACAGGGGCGCAAGCTCGTCGACGGCGTCGCGGGCCTGTGGAACGTGAACGTCGGCCACAACCGCCAGGAAGTGAAGGACGCGATCGTGCGTCAGCTCGACGAGCTCGAATACTTCCAGCTGTTCGACGGCATTTCGCATCCGCGTGCGGAGGAGCTGTCGAAGAAGGTGATCGACATGCTCGAACCGGAAGGGATGCGCCGCGTGCTGTACAGCTCGGGCGGCTCCGATTCGATCGAGACCGCGCTGAAGATCGCGCGCCAGTACTGGAAGGTGCGCGGCCAGGCCGATCGCACGAAGTTCATCTCGCTGAAGCAGGGGTATCACGGCACGCATTTCGGCGGCGCGTCGGTGAACGGCAATACGGTGTTCCGCCGCAACTACGAGCCGAACCTGCCCGGCTGCTTCCACGTCGAGACGCCGTGGCTGTACCGCAACCCGTTCACGCAGGACCCGGAGGAACTCGGCCGGATCTGCGCGGAAATGCTCGAACGCGAGATCCAGTTCCAGAGCCCGGACACCGTCGCCGCGTTCATCGCGGAACCGATCCAGGGCGCAGGCGGCGTGATCGTGCCGCCGGCCAATTACTGGCCGCTGGTGCGCGAGGTGTGCGACCGCTACGGCGTGCTGCTGATCGCCGACGAAGTCGTGACGGGCTTCGGCCGCAGCGGCAGTCTGTTCGGCAGTCGCGGCTGGGGCGTGCGCCCGGACATCATGTGTCTCGCGAAGGGGATTTCGTCGGGCTACGTGCCGCTCGGCGCGACGGTCGTGAACGCGCGGATCGAGGACGCGTTTGCCGCGAATGCCGATTTCGGCGGCGCGATCATGCACGGCTACACGTACGCCGGCCACCCGGTCGCATGCGCGGCCGCGATCGCGAGCCTCGACATCGTCGTGAAGGAAGACCTGCCGGCGAATGCGGCGAAGCAGGGCGCGTATCTGCTCGAAGCGTTGCAGTCGTTCGCGGAACGCTTCGCGGCGGTCGGCGAGGTGCGCGGCAAGGGGCTGATGCTCGCGCTCGATCTCGTCGCGAACAAGGACACGCGCGAGCCGATCGATCCGCTGTCGGGCTATGCGAATGCGGTCGCGGAAGTCGCGCGCGAGAACGGCGTGCTGGTGCGCCCGGTCGGCACGAAGATCATCCTGTCGCCGCCGCTCGTGATCCAGCGCGAACAGCTCGACCGGATCGTCGATGCGCTCGCGGCCGGCTTCGAGGCCGTGCCGTTCGCGTGACGGCGTGAGCGCATGGCGGCCAGCCCGCGGCGGCGGGTAAACGCCAGCGCGGGTTTGCCGATTTGCGCTATGACCGGATTATTTTGCCTGCGTATTTTTTCGACATCGGATCACGCCGTGATCGACGAGGGGCCCCGGGAATCGACGCGCTGAAGCACCGCCCGGGGCCGACCGCACAGCATCTGGCCCCGGCCGCCGACGAAGCGCCGGTTCGGGCCAACCCACGAAGGAGACAACGATGTCGGGATGGTCGGGAATGACCGGCGCCGCGGGCGATACGTCCGCCGGCTCGCCGGCTGAAGCAGGCGGCGGCGCCGCATTGAAGGCCGGGGCGGTCGGTTTTCCGACCGCGCTGGCGAGCGCGGTCGGGCTCATCATGGCGAGCCCGGTGATCCTCACCGCGACGTCGGGCTTCGGGATGGGCGGCTGGGCGTTCGCGGTCGCGATGATCATCGCGTTCGTGATGATGCAGGCGCAGGCCACCACGTTCTCCGAAGCCGCCGCGATGCTGCCGACGGCCGGCTCGGTTTACGATTACCTGTCGTGCGGGCTCGGCCGCTTCTGGGCGATCACCGGCACGATTTCCGCGTATTTCCTCGTGCACGTGTTCGCCGGCACCGCGGAGACGATCCTGAGCGGGATCATGGCGCTCGTGAACTTCGAATCGCTGAACGCCGCGTTCGAGAAGCACAACAGTTCGTGGCTCGTCGGCGTCGGCCTCGTGGTCACGTTCGCGATCACCAACATCATCGGCATCAAGGTGTTCAGCAAGCTCGAGATCGTGCTGACGGCCGGCATGTGGCTGTCGCTGATGATCTTCGGGATCCTCGGGCTCGCGGCCGCGCCGGCCGTGCATCTCGACGGCTGGTTCGGCGGGTCGGAAGTCGGCACGTCGATCCCGGCCGTGCTGTCGCTGGTCGGGATGGCGATGTTCATGTTCGTCGGCTGCGAGTTCGTCACGCCGCTCGCGCCGGAAATGAAGGCGCCGGGCCGCACGATCCCGCGCGCGATGGCGCTCGGCCTCGTCGGCGTCGCGATCTGCATGTTCCTGTACGGCGCGGCGATCCGCCGCCAGGTCCCGAACGTGCCGGTGAGCCCCGACGGCCTCACGCATTTGCTCGACACGCCGGGCGCGATTCCCGCGTTCGCGCTGCAGGTGCTCGGGCCGTTCGGGCGGATCTGGTTCGGCATCGCGTTCCTGTGCGCGGGCGCCGCGACGATCAACACGCTGATGGCCGGGCTGCCGCGCATCCTGTACGGGATGGCGATCGACGGCGCGCTGCCGCGCTGCTTCGCGTACCTGCATCCGCGTTTCAAGACGCCGGTGGTCGGTATCGTCGCGTCGGCGATCGTGCCGATCTTCCATGCGTGGCTGATCAACGGCAATCTCGACAGCATCCTGCATCTCGTGCTCGCCGCGACCTGCGCATGGGGCACCGCGTACCTGCTCGTCACCGCGTCGGTCGTGATGCTGCGCATCCGCCGGCCGGACTTGCCGCGGCCGTACCGTTCGCCGCTGTTCCCGCTGCCGCAGATCGTGTCGAGCGTCGGGATCGTGCTCGCGATCTGGTACATCACGCCGCCCGGCATGAACGCGCGCGACATCTACGTGCCGTTCGGCGCGATGCTGGGGCTCACCGCGCTGTACGCGCTGTTCTGGACGCTCGTCGTGCAGCGCCGGCATCCGTTCAGGCCGGTGCCGGTCGAGGACGTGCTGCGCAACGAGCACGTCGCATCGTGAAGGCCGCGCTCGCCCGGTGGCGCGCGGTGCCCGATGCGCCGCCGCCTGGCCATCGGCCCGGCGTGATCGCCGCGCGCGTGCTCGCCGATCTGCGGGCCGTGCGCGATGCCGGTGGTGCCGGGGGTGGAGTCGGCGGCGTCACGGCGCGGCTGCCGAACGGCGTGCGCGTCAGCATCGACGAGCGCGTCGAGCGCCAGTTCCTGATGCATACGGTCAGCGTGAAGGTGACGGCGGCCGCCCGAGGCCCGGCCGCGCACGGCAGCGCGCGCGTGCGGCAGACCGGCTGGCTGCGCTGCACGGGCATCGATGCCGCGCCCATGTCCGGATGCGACCCCGTATTCATCGACACGCTGGCCGCGCTGCTTGCCGAGCCGTCGCTGGCCGACGCGCTGCGGCCGCTGCACTTCACCGACTGCGCGATCGACGCGCGCGACGGCCGCTGGACGCTCGCGATCGTGCCGTTCGGCGGCAGCGAGGTCGTGAACCGGATGCCGTCGTTTCGCCGCTATGTCAGGCTGATCGACGCGCAGGCCGCCGCGCTGTCGGGGGCCTGTCTTGCATTCGAAACCGCACTACGCAGGAATTTGCGAGGGTAAGCTGTGGCGATGCGTGCCGCGCGAACCCGGCGGCCGCATCCAGCACCCCAGGGTTTTACCGGAGACGCCGATGCTGTTCCAGTCCCGCTCACACGAAGACGTGCACGATCACGGGCTCGCGATCGCGGGCTGGCATCAGGTCTACCGTCAGATGACGCCGGGCCGCTTCAAGGGCACCGTCACGCAGGTGCTGTACGACGATTTCCACTTCTTCCGCGAGACGACCAACCGGCGCGTCGCGCAAACCGGGCTCGCGCCGGTCGGGCGCACGTCGCTCGCGGTGCCGCTGTCCGTGCCGCTCGCGGGTACGTTCCAGGGCCAGCCCGTCGACGGCTATGCGCTGCTCGCGCTGCGCGCCGGCGAGGATTTCGAGTTCCACACGCCGGAAGGGATGGGGCTCGTCGGGATCAGTGCGGCGTCCGACATGATCGACGAGCTGTGCGAAGCCGAATTCGGCGCGGCCGCCGCGCGCAGGCTGCGGCACGTGACGCGGCTGTCCGACGCGCAGGGCGTCGCGCTCGGCGTGCGGCTGTCGGCGCTGATCGACGATGCGCAGCGCAACCCGGGCTGCCTCGAATATGCGGCGACCCGCAAGATGTTTCGCGACGCGATGCTCGGCATGTTCCTCGACGCGCTCGAACAGGGCATCGGCGTCGAGCGTCGCGACATCACGCATGCGACCTACAGCGATATCGTGAGCCGCTGCGAGAAGCATCTGCGCGAGCGGCCCGAAGAACCCGTCACCGTGCTCGAACTGTGCCGTGCGCTGCGCTGCAGCCGCCGCACGCTGCAAACGAGCTTCCAGCGCGTGGCCGACGTCACGCCGGTCGGCTACCTGCGCACGATCCGGCTGAACGCGGTGCGTCGCCTGCTGCGCACGACGCCGGTGCAGCAGCTCGGCGTCGGCGAAGCCGCCGCGAGCTGGGGTTTCACGCATCTCGGCTATTTCGCGCGCGAGTATCGCGACCTGTTCGGCGAGTTGCCTTCCCAGACGACGCGTCCCGCATGACGTACGCGCATTGTGACGGCACCCCCCCGGGCGCCGTCGCGAGCCGCACCCTCCACCATTTGCTGATTTGGGATAGAGGTCCGGAATTTTCGCTGGATAAAGTCCTGCCACCCATATCGACAACACCATCGGTTGGCACTGCGAATCGATGACCATTGAGGGGCGGGACATGAAGAACGGACGACGACTGACCGCAGCCGCGGCCATGCTGGGTTGCATGCACGCACACGCGCAAACCTCCGGCAGCGTGACGCTGTACGGCACCGTGGATACCGGCATCATCTATTCGACGAACCAGCAGTTCACGCGCGCCGACGGCAGCACGGGCGGCGGCCATGCATGGCAGATGGGCGGCGGCAACCTCGTGCCGTCCCGCTTCGGCTTCCAGGGCGTCGAGCCGCTCGGCGGCGGGCTCAGCGCGGTGTTCTCGCTCGAGCAGCAGTTTCTGTCCGCGAACGGGCAGGCGCTGCAAGGCGGCACGGCGTTCAGCCGGCAGGCATGGGTCGGGCTGCGCCAGGATTCGATCGGCACGCTCGGCCTCGGCCGGCAATACGACTCGTACACCGACATGCTCGGCGCGTATGTGTCGAGCAACAACTGGGCGACGCCGTACGGCTCGCATCTCGGCGACGTCGACAACCTGAATGCCGCATTCAACTTCAATAACGCGGTGAAGTTCACCAGCGCCGATTTCAACGGGCTGACGTTCGGCGGCACGTTCAGCTTCGGCGGGCAGGCCGGCGATTTTTCCGCGAAGCGCGGCTACGCGGTGGCCGCGACGTACACGCGTGCGCCGGTGGCGTTCTCGGTCGGCTACCTCGACCTGCATCAACCGCTCGACGCGGCGCTCGGCGGCGCGAGCGGCTATATCGGCGATTTCGCGTGCAGCAACCCGGGCGCGATGGTTTGCCTGCTGCAGGATGCGGGCTCGATGCGCGCGTTCGGCGCGGGCGGGTCGGTCACGTTCGGCGCGGCGACGGTCGCGCTGACCTATACGCATACGCGTCTCGGCGACAGCCGCTATTTCTCGACCGCCGCGCAGCCGCGCACGCAGGCGTTCACGTTCGACGTCGGCGAGCTGAACGTCACGTACATGTTCACGCCGGCGCTGCAAGGCGGCGTCGCGTACATCTTCAACGCCGCGCACACGGACGGGCGCGGCACGACGCGCTTCCACCAACTGAACGTCGGCACGAACTACAGCCTGTCGAAGCGCACCGCGCTGTATGCGGTCGCGATCGGCCAGATCGCGAGCGGCACGGGGCTCGGCACCGACGCGGCGGGCAACGCGGCGAACTATGCGCAGATTCCGGTGCTTGCGAACAGCAATTCGAGCCGGCAACTGGCGGTGATGGGGGGGATTCGTGTGAACTTTTGATGCTGGATGCGGCTGGCGGCGGCACGTCGGTCGCGTGCCGCCGCACGACCCTCACGCGCATGGTCCGGCGCCGGTCGATTGCTGGAAAGCGATGCTTGAAAAAAACCGTCCGTATGCTTGACTGAATGGACCCGGATTGACGGAACGCGCGCGTCAGGTCGCCCGGCTTTGCGCGTTGCCACAATACCTTCACGGTCTGCGTGAACAATGGCGACGCTTCACGCGACCCGACGTGTCGCCGGCGTTGCACACGTGTGCAACGCATGACCGTTCCGTTCCATACCCGCTCCATACGCCGATCGAGAGAGACCACATGACCCTGCTGAGCCGCCTGCGCGCGCTGTCCGCCGCCGTTGCGCTGTCCGTTGTCGCCACGCACGCTTTCGCGGCGGATCTCGTCATCGCGGGACGCGACGACATCTACGGCAAGGGGCTCGCCGACGCCGTCGCCGGTTTCACCAAGCTGCATCCGGGCACCGAGATCGAGCTGCTCAAGCTGCCGAACGCGAACCTGTACCAGAAGCTGAAGCTGTCGATGCGCGAAGGCACCGGCGCGTACGACCTCGTGATGATGGACGATACGTGGGCGCCCGAATTCATCGGCAACGGCTGGCTGAAGCCGCTGCCCGCATCGCTCGCCGATGCCGATCTCGTGCCGTCCGCCGTCGCGCTCGGCCGCAATGCGGCCGGCGCGCTGTACGCGCTGCCGATCGTCGGCAACGTCGAGATGTTCGCGTATCGCAAGGACCTGCTCGCGAAGTACAAGCTGCAGCCGCCGCGCAACTGGGACGACGTGCTGAAGATCGCACAGACCGTCGGCGGCGCGGACAAGAGCGTGTCGGGCGTCGTGTTCCGCGGCACGAAGGGCAACCCGGTCGTCACGGGCTTCCTGCCGATCCTGTGGGCATACGGCGGCGACGTGTTCGACCGTGCCGGCAACGTGACGATCGATTCGCGCGAAGCGCAGGCCGCGCTGAAGACGTTCCTCGCGCTGAAGGCGTTCGCGCCGAAGGACGTCGACGTGTACGGCGCGGCCGAAGTGCGCGACGCGCTGCAACGCGGCACGGCCGCGCAGTCGATCGAGGTATGGCCCGCGTGGGTGCCGGCGCTCGACGACGCGAAGCAGTCGCGCGTGGTCGGGCAGATCGCGCTGCAGCCGCCGCCGGGGCAGACCGCGGGCCCGGCCCCGATGCTCGGCATCTGGCAGATGGGTATTCCGAAGGACGCGCCGCACGCGAAGCTCGCGCAGGACTTCCTCGCTTACCTGACCGCACGCGATACGCAGACGCGCCTCGCCGGCATCGGCATTCCGCCGACCCGCCGCAGCGTGTTCAACGATCCGGCGCTGGTGCGCCAGTATCGCTGGTATCCCGATCAACTGAAGGCGCTCGAGGCCGGCCGTGCGCGGCCGCGCGTGACGGATTGGCAGCAGGTCGAGAGCATTCTCGGCGACCAGTTGCAGCTCGCGCTGACGGGGCAGGCCGCGCCCGACGCCGCGCTGCGCCAGGCGCAGCAGAAGATCGCGCAGGCGACGGCCGCGGCCGGCAAGTGACCGCGCGCGTCAACGTCGACCCGACGACCGGAGGCCGCGGATGAAAGCGTTCGGTCGCAGCCTGCCGATCGTCGCGCTGCTCGGGCCCGCGCTGCTGGTGCTCGCCGCGCTGGCGTTGTATCCGGTCGCACAGGTACTGTTCGACTCGTTCTGCCGGGTCGATTACTCGGCCGGCCGCCGCGCGTTCGTGGGGCTCGCGAACTATCGCGCGGTGCTCGGCGACGACGCGTTTACCGCCGGCTTCGGCAACACGCTGCGCTTCACGATCGTTGCGTCGCTCGCCGAAGTCGCGCTCGGCTTCGGCCTCGCGCTGCTGTTCGTGCGCGCGTTTCCCGGGCGGCGCATCGCGCTGCCGCTCGCGATCCTGCCGATGATGCTGTCCACGCTCGTGTGCTCGGCGATCTGGCGCAACTGGCTGAACTTCGACGGCTTCCTGAACGCGCTGCTCGCGGCGTTCGGCATCGAAGGCGTGCGCTGGCTGTCCGATCCGCATCTCGCGCTGTGGTCGCTCGCGCTCGTCGACGTGTGGCAGTGGACGCCGATGGCGTTCCTGATCGTGCTGGCCGGGCTGCAGTCGATCCCGCAGGAACTGTACGAAGCCGCGCGCACCGACGGCGCGAGCGAGTGGCAGTGCCTGCGCGACGTCACGCTGCCGCTCGCGGCGCCGCAGATCGGCCTCGCGCTGCTGCTGCGCTCGATCGACACGTTCAAGCTGTTCGACAAGGTCTATGCGCTGACGGGCGGCGGCCCCGGCAATGCGACGCAGACGCTGTCGACCTATATCTACGACACGGGCTTCCGTTTCTTCAACGTCGGGCCGGCGAGCGCCGCGTCGGTGCTGATGCTCGCGGCGTCCGCGCTGCTGGTCTCGGGGTACGTATGGCAGACGGTTCGCAAGCGGCGCGCATGACGACGCGATCGGCGGGCATCCCGCGTGCACGAGCGAGCGCCGCATTCGGTCACGCGATGCCGTGGACGCTGCGCGTCCTCGCGCTCGCGCTGTTGCTGCTGCCGTGCCTGTGGATGGCCGGCGCGGCCTTCATGCCGACGCTCGAACGTTTCGATCATCCGTTGCGGATCTGGCCGGCCGCGCCGACCTTCTCGCATTTTGCGTCGGTGTGGTCGAACGGCATCGGCGCGCCGCTGTTCAATTCGCTGCTGGTCGGCTTCGGCACGACGCTGCTCGCGCTGGCGCTCGCGTTTCCGGCCGCGTATGCGCTCGTGCGGCTGCGGTTTCCGGCGCGGCTCGACCTGCTGTTCCTGATGCTCGTGCTGGCGTTGAAGCTGATGCCGCCGATCACGATCGCGGTGCCGCTATTCACGCTCGCGAAGCGGCTGCACCTGCTCGATTCGACGCTCGGCCTGATGCTCGCGTACCAGATCTACGCATTGCCGATGGCGATCTGGATGCTGCTCGCGTTCGTGCGCGACGTGCCGATCGAATACGAGGAAGCGGCGTGCATCGACGGCGCGGGGCTCGCGCGGCGGCTCGTGCAGATCGTGCTGCCGCTGTGCGCGCCGGGGCTGATCGCGACCGCGATCTTCGTGTTCATCGCGGCGTGGAACGAATTCCTGATCGCGCTGCTGTTCGTGTCGACGCCGAGCCGCTTCACGCTGCCGCTCGCGATTGCCGGCTATGTGACGGAGAACGGCATCGACTGGGGCGACCTGATGAGCGCGGGGCTGATGGCGTCGCTGCCGACGCTGGCCGTGGCCGGTTATGTGCAGCGCTACCTGTTGCGCGGGTTCGCGGGCGGGTTGAAGTGACGCGTGGCGTGGCCGCGCGCGTTCGTGCGTCGTCACGCGCAGCTGTCGCGCACCACCTGCGTGACCGGCACGACACATGTGCGCGACGGCCCGTCGAACGCCTGCATCCGGTCGGCGAGCAGGTCGATCGCCGCGTGCGCGAGGCCGCGCGTGTCCTGCCGCAGCGTCGTCAGCCGATACGCATCGTATTCGGCGGCGGGGATATCGTCGAAGCCGATCACGCGCAGGTCGTCCGGCACGCGCAAGCCGAATTCGCGGCGCGCGACGTCGATCACGCCGAGCGCAAGCAGGTCGGACGAGCAGAACACGCCGTCGGGCCGCTCGCCGGTCGCGAACAGTTGCCGCGTGGCGTCGATTCCGCAGGCGTGGGTGTCGGACGGCGTGTCGAGCACGCATACGAGCGTCGCGTCGGACGCGTCGCGTGGCCCGAGCGCCTGCTCGAACGCCGCGGCGCGCGACCGCGCGCTGTAGCTCGTGCCGCGCGGCCCGACGAACGCGAGGCGGCGCGCGCCGGCCTGCATGAGCCGCTGCGCGGCGTGGGTGGCGCCCGCCGCGTTGTCGCTGACGACCACATCCGCGCCCGGCAGGTTCGCTTCGCGGTTGATCATCACGACCGGAATCCGGTGTTCGAGATACTGCTGCGCGACCGACAGCGGCGGCGACGCGGACGTCATCACGAGGCCCGCGATCCGGTAGCTGAGCAATTGCTCGAGCGATTGCCGGACCTGGCGCGGATCTTCCGCATTGGTCACGAGCGGCGTGAGCGCGCGCTGCCCGAGCGCGGCCATCAGGTCCGACAGCAGCCGCGCGCGGAACGGGTTCTCGAACCCGGCCGTCACGACGCCGATCATGCTGCTGCGCTGCGTGATCATGTCGCGCGCGATCAGGTTGACCTGGTAGCCCAGCGCACGCGCGGCGACCATCACGCGTTCGCGCGTTTGCGGCGCGATGCTTGCCGTCGGCGAGAACGCGCGCGACACTGCCGAGCGCGAGACGCCGGCCCGCGCCGCGACATCCGACGCCGTTACCCATGGTTTTCTTTCCTTGTCATTCATCGATTCATGATCCCTTCGCGCCACGATACGCGCATGCCGCCTGCCGACTGGATGTCCGCGCTCGACGACGCGCGGCCGCTGCATACGCTGACCCTACCGGGCAGCCATGACACCTGTGCGTATACGGTCGACGATTCGCTGGTGCGCACCCAGCGTGCGCCGCTCGATGCGCAGCTCGCGCATGGCGTGCGGCTGCTCGACATCCGCTGCCGGCACGTGCGCGATGCGTTCGACATCCATCACGGCGGCATCGCGCTCGGCATGACGTTCGACGACGTGCTGGCAAGCTGCACGCGCTTTCTCGATGCGCATCCGCGCGAATGCATCGTGATGTCGGTGAAGGACGAGTGGCCGGCGCATGCGTGCACACGCAGTTTCGATGCGACGTTCGATGCGCATCGCGCGCGGCACCCGTGGCTGCGCTGGCATGCCGGCGGCACGCTGCCCGCGCTCGGCGACGTGCGCGGCGCGATCGTGCTGTTGCGGCGTTTCCGCAGCGGCCGGCCGCTCGGCATCGACCTGACCGCATGGCCCGACAACGCGACGTTCACGATCGATCATCCGGACGGCGCGTTCGTGATCCAGGACGAGTATCGCGTGCCGGTGGCCGCGTCGATCGCGTGGAAGTGGCGCGCGATCGACGCGCTGCTGACGCATCTGCCGCTGCCGGACAGCGGCCGCTGGGCGCTCAATTTTTGCAGCGGAACGGGGATGGGCGCGAATCCGTCGGTGGTCGCACACGGCGATGGCCGCGTGCAGGGCATTCATGCGCGGCTCGCCGAGCGCTTGCGCGAGCAGCCCGGCCCGTACGGCGCGATGCTGCTCGATTTCTGCGATGACGACGACTGGGCGCTGGTGCGTGCGCTGATCGAATGCAACGATCACACGCCGCAGCGGGGCGTGTGGCGCAAGGCGTTTCGCTGTTAGCGGCCGGCGCGTCGCCGGCGACTACCGCGTCGCGATCGCGACTGCCGCACCGGCCATCGCGGTCGCGCTCGTGCGGTTCGCGATCCGCTTCGCGCGCGCCGACGTCAGGAAGGCCCGTGCCCGGGACGCGAGCAGCGACCAGAAGCAGTCGGCCAGGATCAACACCGCGAGCATCGTCCCGACCAATTCGGCCCATGCGGCGACGCCGACGTGCGTGAGGTCGACGATGGTCGGCAGCAGCGCGAGATAGAAGATCATGATTTTCGGATTGCCGAGCGTGACCAGCATCCCGGCGACGAACATGCGCCACGGCGACTGGCCGCGCGGCAGGTCGTCCGCGCCCGTGCCGGTCGGCGCGGTCCACATCTTCCACGCGAGGAACAGCAGGTACGCGACGCCGAGCAGCTTCAGCACGATCAGGCCGGTCGCGAACGTGTGCGCGAACGCGGACAGCCCCGCGACCGCGAGCGTGAGCCACAGCGCCTCGCCGAGCCACATGGCCGCGAGGAACGGCAGCACGTCGCGCACGCCGTTCGTCAGCACGCGCGCGACGAGCGCGGCGACGCTCGGGCCGGGCGTGCCGGCGGTGACGAGCAGGGCGAAGGCGAAGACGGCGAGTGCGGACAGCGTCATGACGGACCTCGTGGATCGGGCGTTCGAAATCGTTCGAAACGATACGTGTGAAGTTTCGATTATAGTGACGGCCGTTCAAGACTGCCTGCCTGAAATGCCGTCATGCCTGCCTCGATCCTGATTCGCCCCGCCACGCGGGAAGACGCGGCCGCGATGGCCGCCGTGGAAGTCGCCGCCGCGCAGCGGTTTCGCGAGATCGGCATGGCCGACATCGCCGATGCCGAGCCGACCGATGCGGCCGCCGTGCTCGAGCGGATCGACGACGGTCGCGCGTACGTCGCGGTCGGTCCGCAACGCACGTGCGTGGGATTCGCGTTCTATCGGCTGCTCGATGCGCGGCGGCTGTATCTGGAGGAACTGGATGTCGCGCCGTCGCATGCCGGGCAGCGGATCGGCGCGCGTCTCATCGAGCAGGTGATCGCGCGCGCGGCGCGGCAGCACGTCGAGCAGGTGGTGCTGTCGACGTTTCGCGATGCGCCGTGGAATGCGCCGTACTACGCGCGTCTCGGGTTCCGGATCATCGACGATGCGGCGCTCGACGACGCGCTGCGCGCGATCCGCGCGCACCACGTCGCGCTCGGCCTCGACGAAACGCGGCGCGTGTTCATGCGTGCGGACGTGCCCGCCTGAACCCGCGCCGTTCCACCGTCAGGCCGCGTCGCTCAGCGCCGGGTAGTCGGTGTAGCCCGTTTCGCCTTCCGCGTAGAACGTCTCCGGCACCGGCTGGTTGAGCGGCGCGCCGATTTCGAGGCGGCGCGGCAGGTCCGGGTTCGCGATGAACAGCTTGCCCCAGGCGATCGCGTCGGCGCTGCCGTTCGCGAGCGCGGCCTGCGCGGTGTCGAGCGTGAACTGCTCGTTCGCGATCAGCGGGCCGCCGAACGCTTCCTTCAGGCGCGGGCTCAGGTGGTCGCCCGAATACGATTCACGCGTGAAGATGAACGCGATCTTGCGGCGGCCGAGTTCGCGCGCGACATAGCCGAACGTTGCCGCCGGATCGGAATCGCCCATCGTGTGCGCATCGCCGCGCGGTGCAAGGTGCACGCCGACGCGGCCGGCGCCCCACACGTCGATCGCCGCGTCGACCACTTCGAGCAGCAGGCGTGCACGGTTCTCGACCGGGCCGCCGTATGCATCGGTGCGGCGATTGGTGCTGTCCTGCAGGAACTGGTCGAGCAGGTAGCCGTTCGCGCCGTGGATCTCGACGCCGTCGAAGCCGGCCGCCTTCGCGTTCTCCGCGCCCTTGCGGTACGCGGCGACGATGCCCGGGATTTCGTCGAGTTCGAGTGCGCGCGGCGTCACGTACGGGCGCTGCGGACGCACGAGGCTCACGTGGCCGCCCGCGGCGATCGCGCTCGGCGCGACCGGCAGGTCGCCGTTCAGGAACACCGGGTCGGAAATCCGGCCGACGTGCCAGAGCTGCAGCACGATGCGCCCACCGGCCGCATGCACGGCCTGCGTCACCTGCTTCCAGCCTTCGACCTGCTCGTCGGACCAGATGCCGGGGGTATCTGCGTAGCCGACACCCTGCGGCGTGACCGACGTGGCCTCGGTAATGATCAGGCCGGCCGTTGCGCGCTCGGCGTAGTAGCGGGCCATCAGGGCGTTCGGTACGCGCGTCGCGCCCGCGCGGGAGCGGGTGAGCGGCGCCATCACGATGCGGTTCGGCAGGGTCAGGTCGCCGAGGGTGACGGGATCGAACAGGGTGGGCATGGCAAATAACCTCTTCACGAAAGGCGGGAAACCGTCGCGTCATGGGCGACAGCGCTCCGCATGGCCGGTTCGGCCGTGTTGACTAGAGTTCGCGGCGCAGGGCGTCGTGAAATGCGTCGATGACGGCCTCGTTGCGCTGAAAGAACGCCCACTGGCCGATCCGCGTCGACGTCACGAGCCCCGCGCGCTGCAGCGTCGCGAGGTGCGCGGAGACGGTCGACTGCGACAGCCCGCAGCGCGCGTCGATCTGGCCCGCGCAGACGCCGTGTTCGTACGGCAGCGTCTGCTGCGGAAAATGCTCGCCGGGCGTTTTCAGCCAGACGAGGATCTCCCGGCGCACGGGGTTCGAGAGCGCTTTCAGGATCGCGTCGATGTCGAGTTCGGTCGGCATGGAAAGGTGGGTGTTTCGATCGGGCAAACAAGTATCGTCGATGGGCGAATCTTATATCGTATTTTGACGATATGTTTGAAAGCACTGTCGGCAATGGGGTTGATAGGGAATCGTAATCTTGGGGTCGCATGGGCCGCGCCGTGAACCGCTCTCGATGAACTCGCTCGTTTTAGTTCGTCTTGTCGGCAATCTCATACCGCCGCGCGCGAGCCGCTCCGGCCAACGGTGCATCGACGCGGAACGCGGTGCGCAACCGGCCGGCTGATCGGTTGTTCGCAACGGCCCGGCGGCGCGCGACGGATTCTGCGACCATCGCCGTTCAAGTCATATCTGCCTCCCGAGCCGCCGCCATGTCCGTCCTTTCCGTCGCGTTTGCCAGTCTCCGACGCTCGTGTGCGCTGCCGGCCGCGCGCGCCTTGTCATACGCCGTCCCGCTCGCGGTCGCCTGCGCCGCCGCCGGCACGCTGGCCGGCGCGCTGCAGGCCGAAGCCGCCACGCCCGCGCAGCGCGAACGTCTCGAAGCGCCGGTCAAGGCCGTCGCCGACCAGCGCATGGTCGTCGATACGCCGCAGGGCAGCGCGATGCTGCCGGTCTACGCCGATCATCCGCTCGACCGGGCCGCGCCCGACGTCACGCGCGTGTTCATCGTGATTCACGGCACGCTGCGTAATGCCGACGCGTACTACGCATCGGGGCGCACAGTCGTCGAAAAGGCCGGTGCGGCGGGCGCGGGCACGATGGTCGTCGCGCCGCAATTCCTGACACGCGCCGACGTGCGCGCGTTTTCGCTACCCGCATCGACGCTCGCGTGGACGCAGGAAGGATGGAAGGGCGGCGAACCCGCGCGCCAGCCGGCGCCGATCAGCTCGTTTGCCGCGCTCGACGCGCTGCTCGCGCATTTCACCGACCGCAGCCTGTACCCGTCGCTGACGACGGTCGTCGTGATCGGCCACTCCGCCGGTGCGCAGTTGCTGCAGCGTTACGCAGTGGCCGGTCGCGAAGGCGACGCGCTCGCGCGAGCCGGCATCGCCATACGCTACGTGGTCGCGAACCCGTCGAGTTACCTGTACTTCGACGACGAACGTCCGAATGCCGATGCACTTGCCGGCGGCGTATGCCCGCGCGCGACCGAATGGAAGTACGGGCTGAAGTCGGCGCCGCCTTACGTTGCGTCGCAGGACGTGCGCGATCTCGAAACGCGCTACGTCGCGCGTCATGTCGTGTACCTGCTCGGGCAGGCCGACACGAATCCCTATACGCATTTCATCGACCGTTCATGCGCGGCGATGGCGCAGGGGCCGTACCGGCTGGCGCGCGGGCTCGCCTATTTCGATTACCTGAAAAAGCGGCATCCGGGCGATCTCGCGCAGCAGGTCGTCGAAGTGCCGGGTGTCGGGCATGACGGTCTCGGCATGTTCACGTCCGCGTGCGGGCTGGCCGTGCTGTTCGGGCACGCATTGCCGCAGTCGTGTCCGGTCGTCGCGGGCACCGCGCCGGACTTGCGCGCGGCGGGGCAGTGAGCCTGCATGCAAGGCCCGCCCGCGACGAACATCGATCGACCGGAAAATGCGGGAATCGTGGGCCGCTCCGTGTGGGTCGCGGGCGAAGGGGACGACGGTCGTTGGAGGCGGCAGCCGCCCGTCGTTCGCCCGCGCGCTTCGTGGCGAGCCGCGTCATTCGACGGTGATCGTCTCCTTCATATACGGATGAATTCCGCAGAACACCTTGTAGACGCCCGGCTTGTCGAATCGGAACGAATACGTCTCGTCCTGGTCGAGCGCCTTCGAATGGAAGATGCCGGCGTCGTTGACGACGGTATGCGGCTCCGCGTCGAGGTTCTTCCACGTGATCGTCGTGCCGGCCTTGATCGTGGTCGACATCGGCGAGAACATGAAATTGCGGATTGTCACGAGCGGGCCGTTCGGGCCCTGCGCGAACGCGGCCAGCGGCGTACCGGCAGCCGCGCCGAACAGCATCAGCACGGCGATGATTGGAGATGGCTTGAAGCGGATCATGTCGGTCTCCTTATTTTTGTCACGCGAGCGTCGCATCGTGCAGCGACGACGCGACCGGATGGCCGGCGAACTCGACGGTCGTCACGCCGAGCATCGACGGCAGCCGGTCGTGCGGCACCGTGAGCGGCACGGGGCCCGGCCCATTGCCGGCCGTCGGCTGCGGGAACGCGGTCGAGCGGGCGGTATGGAACGTCACGTTGCCCTCGACCTTCGACACGATCTGATGGATGTGCCCGTTCAGCACGGTGACCGAGCCGAAGCGGCGCAGCAGCGCCATCGTCTGCGGCGCGTCGCCGGTGCCCCAGCCCCATGGTTCGTAGATGGTCCACATCGGCATGTGCGAGAACACGACGATCGGCGTGCTCGACGAGCGGCCTCTCAGGTCCTGCGCGAGCCACGCGAGCTGTTCGTCGCCGAAGCTGCCGAGCCCGTTCGGCTTGAAGTGCATCACGTTGACGAGCCCGATGAAGTGCACGCCCGCGTGATCGAAGCTGTAATAGCCGCGGCTGTCCGACGCCTTGCCGAACCGGCCGAAATATTCGGCGCCCGAACCGTCGGTGACGTCGTGCTCGCCGGGCACCGTGTGCAGTTCCGGCACGCGCAGCGCGGACAGCAACTGCGACGCGTGGTCGAATTCCTCGGGCTTGGACAGATGCGTGATGTCGCCGGTGTGGATCGCCAGCGCGGGCAGCGCAGGCATCCCGTTGACGAGATCGATCGTCTGCTTCAGCGTGGCCGACACGTCGGGATTCGCGTCCTTGTTGAAACCGATGTGCGTATCGCTGATCTGCACGAACAGCGGCCGCCCCGCGTCGGCCGGGCGCGCGTCGCCGGTCTGCGCGAGCGCGAGGTCGAACGGCGTGAGGATGCCGCCCGACAGCGTAAACAGCGTGCCGAGGCCGCCGAAGGCCATGCATTGCAAGGCCTTGCGGCGCGACGGGCGGGTGGGGGTCGATGAAGACATGTAAGCCTCGCATTCGTGTGACGAAACCGGACGGCCGGATCGTCCTGGAATAAGCCGGCGCCTTCGCATGCGATACCGGCGAAGCGGCGGATTTATTCCCGCGCGTTGCGAGATCGAATCCCCGTGCGCGCGGCCGACGGCGCGATGCGCGACGCCCGCCGGATGACCCGTCAATGTCCTGTAAGTGACATGTCACATTTTCGTCACGGCCGCCCGATAGCCTCCCACTCCGAATACCCTCTCCGGAGCCCTTCATGCCGAACCTCGCGGCAACGGAAACGGGCGGTGCGGTCGGTCATCGCATGCGCCCCGCCAGCTTCGCGCTGTTTTCTTCGATCATTGCCGGCGGCATCGTCGATGCCGGCACTCATCTCGCCGTCGATCTACGCTTCGTCAAGGAAGGCTCGGCGCTGCCGTTCGCACTGCACGGGCTGTCCTGATTCGCCCCGCGGCTGCGAGCGGGCTGCGCGGCATGCGTCCGGACCCATCGATTTTTAATTCAACACAAGACACAAGACGCTACCGATGGATATCCGTTTCTTCGATCCGAATCGCACCGCCAACGCGTCGGCGTGGCGCGTGCTGCCCAATCGCTGGGACGCGGTCGCGTTTCCGTTGATCATCGGCATGCTCGCGATGGCGATCGTCGGCTTTCACGAGACGATGGCGCCGATCGGCGTGCTGCAGACGCAGAAGATCTCGCTCGATCCGTCGAACCTGCCTGAATACGCGTTGCGCACCACGCTGCGGATGCTCGCCGCGATGGTCGCGTCGCTCGCGTTCACGCTCGTCTACGGCACGCTCGCCGCGAAAAGCCGCCGCGCGGGCATGGTGCTGATCCCGATCCTCGACATCCTGCAGTCGGTGCCGGTGCTCGGCTACATCTCGTTTACGGTCACGTTCTTCCTCGCGCTGTTTCCGGGTCGCGTGCTCGGTGCGGAGCTGGCCGCGATCTTCGCGATCTTCACGAGCCAGGCATGGAACATGACGTTCAGCTTCTATCAATCGCTGCGCACGGTGCCGCGCGACCTGAGCGAAGTGTCGCGCGGCTTCCACCTGACGTCCTGGCAGCGCTTCTGGAAGCTCGAAGTGCCGTTCTCGATGCCGGGCCTGATCTGGAACATGATGATGTCGATGTCGGGCGGCTGGTTCTTCGTCGTCGCGTCGGAGGCGATCACGGTCGGCAACCAGACGATCACGCTGCCGGGCATCGGCGCGTATCTCGCGCAGGCGATCTCCGACAAGAATCTCGGCGCGGTCGGCTGGGTGATCGTCGCGATGTCGGTCGTGATCCTTGCCTACGACCAGTTCCTGTTCCGCCCGCTCGTCGCGTGGGCCGACAAGTTCCGGATGGAGAACACCGCGTCGGGCGATGCGCCGCAGTCGTGGCTGCTCGACATGATGCGCCGCACGCACCTGATCCATCAGTTGCTCGTGCCGGCCGGCTGGCTGCTGTCGCAGGCCGCGCGGATTCCGCTGCGCGTGCCGTCGCTAGCGGGCACGCGCGCTCGCGGCGCATCGGCACGCCGTTCGTCGCGCATCGGCGACATCGTGTGGGCCGCGTTCGTGATCCTGCTGACGGTGTACATCGTGTGGCGCGTCGTCAGCTTCGTCGCGACCGGCGTGACGATGGCCGAGGTCGGCCACGTGCTCGTGCTCGGGCTCATCACGCTGCTGCGCGTGCTGGTGCTGATCGCGATCGCATCGGTGATCTGGGTGCCGCTCGGCGTGCTGATCGGGCTGCGCCCGAAGCTGGCCGAGAAGATCCAGCCGCTCGCGCAGTTCCTCGCCGCGTTCCCGGCGAACCTGCTGTTTCCGGTGTTCGTGATCGTCATCGTCCATTTCCACCTGAACGCGGACATCTGGCTGTCGCCGCTGATCGTGCTCGGCACGCAGTGGTACATCCTGTTCAACGTGATCGCGGGCGCGATGTCCTATCCGAACGATTACAAGGAAGCGACGAAGAATTTCCGCATCCGCGGCTGGCAGTGGTGGCGCCAGGCGATGCTGCCCGGCATCTTCCCGTACTACGTGACCGGCGCGATCACCGCGTCGGGCGGTGCGTGGAACGCGAGCATCGTGTCCGAGTTCGTGCAGTGGGGCGACACGAAGGTCGTCGCGCACGGCCTCGGCGCGTATATCGCGCAGACCACCGCCGCCGGGGATTTCCCGAAGATCATCCTGGGCATCGCCGTGATGTCCCTGTTCGTTACCTTGTTCAACCGCCTGCTGTGGCGTCCGATGTACGCCTATGCGGAATCCCGGCTCCGTCTCGATTGAGAGTAAGCGCGATGCAAAATTCGACCGTTGTCAACGCCCCCGTCAAGACGTCTCAACCGCTGCAGCCGCCGCGGCTCGGCGAAGAAATCCTGCGCGTCGAGCACGTGAACCGCGGCTTCAACAAGTCGCAGGGCGAACTGCTCGTGCTCGACGACGCGAACCTGTCGCTGCGCGAAGGCGAGATCGTCGGCCTGCTCGGCCGATCGGGGTCCGGAAAATCCACGTTGTTGCGCATCATCGCCGGCCTGATCGAGCCGACCGGCGGCGAGGTGACCTACCTCGGCAAGCCGCTGCGCGGCCCGGCCGAAGGCGTCGCGATGGTGTTCCAGACCTTCGCGCTGTTCCCGTGGCTCACCGTGTTGCAGAACGTGGAAGCCGGGTTGGAGGCGCTCGGCGTCGGCGCGCGCGAGCGGCGCGAACGCGCGCTGGCCGCGATCGACCTGATCGGTCTCGACGGCTTCGAGAACGCGTATCCGCGCGAATTATCGGGCGGCATGCGTCAGCGCGTCGGTTTTGCACGCGCACTGGTCGTCGATCCGACCATTCTGCTGATGGACGAGCCGTTCTCCGCACTCGACGTGCTGACCGCCGAAACGCTGCGTACCGATTTGCTCGATCTGTGGACGCAAGGCCGCATGCCGATCAAGTCGGTGCTGATCGTCACGCACAACATCGAGGAAGCGGTGTTCATGTGCGATCGCATTCTCGTGCTGTCGTCGAACCCGGGCCGCGTGATCGCCGAGATCAAGGTGCCGTTCAAGCATCCGCGCAACCGGCTCGACACCGATTTCCGCAAGCTCGTCGACGACATCTACGCGAAGATGACCGCCCGTCAGACCGGCGAAGCGACGAAGAAGGGGCTGGAACTGGGTAGCTGGATGCCGCGCGTGTCGACCAACCTGATGGCCGGCCTGATCGAGACGCTCGCGATGGCGCCGTACCACGGTCGTGCGGACATGCCGGAAATCGCGCGTTCGCTGCATCTGGAAGTCGACGAACTGTTTCCGATCGCGGAAGTGCTGCAGCACCTCGGTTTCGCGGACGTGCGCGAAGGCGACGTGTTCCTGACGCCGCCCGCGCGCGTGTTCGCCGAATTCGGCACGCAGGAGCGCAAGCTGATGTTCGCGGATCACCTGCTGAAACATGTGCCGCTTGCTGCGCGGATCCGGAAGGTGCTGAACGAGCGCCCGGGCCATCGCGCGCCGCGCGTGCGCTTCGAGCAGGAGCTGGAGGACTTCCTGTCCGACGAAGCGGCCGAGGAAACGCTCGATGCGGTGATCGACTGGGGGCGGTACGGGGAGGTTTTTTCGTACAACGACAAGACGGAAGTGTTCAGTCTGGAGGATGTCGAGTCGTAAAGTCGGAAAGTAGATATGTAGGGCGCGACATCCCTCCGTCACCGATGTCGCGCCGACGTTGGGGTGTGACAATTTTCTACATTTCGAAATTCGGTTATGTATCAGATAGATGGATTGATATCGTTCGGCATGTCGAGGATTTATAGGGGATTTTTTAGGATATCATAATTTATGAAATCTACTTTCATTTCGATAGAATTGGCCATCTCGTATGATGGCCGAGAGCCATTTTTGTATCCCATGATGACCTATATTTACTATTTGGTTGTTTGATTTTAGCGATGCTTTTGGAGATCGCGGTTTGATGTAATAAGAGATAAGAAAAAATATAAAGTTAATTAGAAGTGGATAAAAATTTATAAAATAAATAAGTGATTTATTTGATTCTGTAAAAGTTCCGAACTGCCAGATCTGTGACCGGTGTGTGTTCATCCTCGTGAACCCATGCTTCACTGGCGAGAGCGTTGTGGCACTGCGTCCCTGAATGCGTGAATGGGCGAACGTGCCGGCGTAAAACCTCTCGTTCAACGGCAACCATGCGAACCATTCAGGATGTACTGAAACACCCCAATTCGGTCGTTACCCAACCGCTGCATCTCGAGATCGCGGCGCTCGATGCGCAGGTCTCCGTTCTGTCATTCGTTCTGACCGAGGAAATGAATACGCGATTCCTCGCGGACATCATCGTGACCTCGCAGGACAAGCGGATCGACGGTGCGACGATTGTGGGCCAGCCGGCAGTCTTCACGATCGAGGAGTACGCTTCCGTGCCCTCGATGGCGGCCGTGATCGATCCGGTTCGGCATGCGGCGCGTACCGTGCACGGCGTCGTAACGCAATGGACTCGCGTCAAAACGTCTCGCGACGAAGCAACCTACCAAGTCCATCTGAAGCCGCGCTTCTCGCTGCTTGAAGAGGTGCACGATTCGGCCGTATTGCTGGACAGGTCGTTTCGCGAGTTGCTGAGCGACACGATTATCGATCGCGACTTGTTCCAATCCTTCGACGTCGAGTTCGAGCTGGAAGGGCTCGACGGGAAGCTGGAGCAAACCGTGATGTACGAAGAGACGGTCGCGAACTTTATCGACCGGCACTGCTGTCGCGCGGGGGTCTATTACTACTTCAAGCAGGCGAAGAAAGAGGACGGCCCGCAACGCGACACGCTGGTGTTCGGCAATACACCGCGCGGCTATATGCGAGCGCTCGAGGTGCCGTTGATGCCGCATTCCGGTCTGACGAGTTGGCACGAGGCGATTCTGACGCTGGAAGTCACGCGCGCGCTGGTGCCGCAGACGGTGCGCGAATGGGATCGCAACTACCGCATACCCGACGATCCGCTGCAGGTCGAATCGATCGTGGCCTATGACGATCGCTCGGTATACGGGAGCGTGAACCGCAGCGTCGAGCATTTCCATTCGGTCGAGGAAGGGCAGGCGCTGGCTGACGCGCGGCGTGACGAACTGCTCACGCGGCAAGTGCGGCTCACGGGCACGAGTAACGTCATCGGCATGACGCCTGGCATGGTGGTGCGGATCACCAATGACGAGGTGCACGAGGCGCCGCACGGGATGGTGATCACGAAGCTCGTCACGACCGGTAGCCGGAGCCAGTCGGTGGTCAACACCTTCGAAGCGATCCCCGCGCATCAGACCTACCGGCCCGAGTACGTTCCTGAAAAGCATTGGCGATGGATCGCCGGCATGCTGATCGGTGTGGTCGAGTCCGGCGATGACGAGCCGTACGCATGGATGGACGAATATGGCCGCTATCGCGTCAGGCTCCTGTTCACCCGGCACAGCGGCAAGCGCGGCACGAACAGCATGCCGTTGCGTGTGCTGCGTACGTCGGCGTCGTATCAGGGCGGCCTGCACATCCCCTTGCTGCCGCGGTCCGAAGTACGCGTCGTCGCGACCCAGGGAAATTGCGACCGCCTGCTGATCGCAGGGGCGCTGCATGACCATGCGCGTCGCGACCTCGTCCACGGCAAGGAAGGGTGGTACAGCCGCACCGTATTCCGCTCGCCCTTGCTCGGCAACAAGTTGCGCTTCGAGGATCTGAAAGACCACGAGGGTATCCGGTTGGCGACGGTGTTCGGGCAGTCGTCGCTCAACATGGGCCATCTGGTCGACGGGGACAAGAACAAGCGCGGCCAGGGCTTCGAATTGACCACGCAGAACTGGGGCACGTTGCGCGCGTCGAAGGGGCTGTTCGTTTCGGCAGACGCAGCAGGTGGATCCGAGACACCGCATCTCGACATGCCCGCCGCTATCGCGCAACTCAAGACAGCATTGCAGCGTGTAACGGACCTTGCGGCTGCGACGACGCAAGCCAAGGCCGACCCTGCGGACCGTGCGACGCAGGCGGCGCTGCTCGACGGCCTCGATCAGCTTCGCGACGCGGGGCTGCTTGCGAGTGCTCCCGGCGGCATCGCGTTCGTGACACCGAAATCACTGCAGCAATCGACGGGCGAGAACGTGATCGTCACCGCAGGCCGGGACATGGACGTGAGCATCGTCAGGCGGCTGCGCATGGTGGCGGGTGACCTGATCTCGCTGTGTGCGCACAAGCTCGGGCTGAATTTTGTCGCAGCGAAGGGCAAGGTCATGATGGCGGCGCTTACGGACGGGATGGACTTGTTCGCGAAGCAGCAGCTGCGCGTCGCGAGCCAAAGTGCGGATGTCCAAGTGTCGGCCAAGTCGAAGATCACACTCAACAGCGGTGGAGCTTCGCTCGTAATCGAGAACGGCAACATGACATTTCACTGTCCCGGCGCCTTCACGATAAAGGCGGCGTCATTCTCGTTTCACGGGCCGAACAACGTCACGACACCATTGCCGTCGCTACCGCAGGCCAACCTGAAGATTTCCGACCGGTACTCGTCGTCCCACTGAAGCCATGATCATCAGCCCTCCCTTCCTTCCCGTATCGGGCGCGACGTCTAGTGATGCGTCAAAGACGGACCCTATGATGGACGTCGTCGATCAGTTCGAGATTGGTCATCATGGGGTCTATCCCGTTGCCTTCGACCGGCGCTTTCACTGTGGCATTCACCTGGATCCGGGCGAGCAGCACGAACCGGTGCGGGCAATTGCTGACGGCGAGGTGGTCGCGTATCGCGTTTGCAAAAGCGCTCTGTCTGATGGCGCGAAAGATCCGACTGGACAACCGGCGCTGAACTCGAATGCGGGATTCGTCTTACTCAGACATAAGACCGAGACAGGACGTGGGCGAACGATCACGTTCTACTCACTATATATGCATTTGCTGGACATGACCGAACAGGAGTGGCTTGCTCCCCAGCCAACCGATCCGCCGGCCGAGGGATCGATGAGTGCCCTCCCCAAATGGCTGCTCGATACGGCGGGCGGCAAGGACGGAGTCGTTCAGCCGGGCGGCGCAAAGAAGGTGTACCGCAAGGACATGCTCGGATATGTCGGTCAGCATCAGGGGGTGCGGCATCTGCATTTCGAAGTTTTCATGTCCGATGCTGATTTTACAGCCTGGTTTGATCAGGACGGCCATCAGGTTCAACTGGGTGAGAAAGATCCTGTTCAGCCTGCGTCGAGCGACTACTGGGGACATTCCTATTTCATCATTAAGGGGCCACAGGATTTTGTCGCGCAGCCGGCGGGTATGACGGACGACTGGTTTCCGCGACTGCCAGGCGGCTCAATTGGTGAGCAAGACATCCTTTATGTGGAAGCGTGGTTCAACAAGGGGCGGCGCTATACATGCGCGTGGATCGACCGTGGTAGCAGCGGCAACGTTATCCTGCTTACACAGGTTCCGGTTGCTGACCCGTACGACGGAGAAACGGAACAGTATGAATATGATCTGTATGATCGAGCGGTAGCACTCTATTCAGAGTGTCCGAGCGATGGCTATGAAATGCTGCGCTTTGGGCGAATTCTTTCAAGTGCGGTGGTGCCGGGAGAAGCTCCTGCTACTTGGGTCGCAGTGCCCATCGATGAGAATGGCACGCAAGGATATGTCAACATCGCTGCTGACGAGATCATCAAATTGTCGGACGCCGACTTTCCATTCTTCAAGGGCTGGCAAAAAGTTGACGAAAGCAATACGCCGTTTAATCAGGACGGGTTATGCGGATACGATGAGCTTTGCCGTCTGACCGGCGTTGCTGATCCACAGGCAACGTCCGGAATGATCCAGCCGCTCGAATACGACAATAACAACGACGATAATGCCAACCAGTTGCTCGCAGGCTATGTGCGGAATGCAGAGGGTGTGCGCACAAAGCTCAGAGGGTTGGTGTTCAACGCGCGCAGCGAGTGGGATCCCTTGTACAACGACGATCGCTATAAAGGTCTGAATGGACCAGATGGATTCTTTGGCAAGCAGAAAGATACCAATCCAGGTGGCTATGCCTCGTTTATTAAGTTCCTCGGGAATTTTCAGTTTCTGGACAAGTTGCCGTCCGAATCGTCGCTAGCAGATCAGAAGTTCTGGTATTTTCATCCGCTTGAATTTATTCGGCACTTCAGGAAGTGCGGGTGGCTCAGTAAGAAGGAGATGCTTCAGCTTATACCGGATCGCGTTATTAGAAAGCCCGGGTCGCATAATTCGCCCTCTCAGGGAGTATGGGAATCGCCAAATCCAGATTATGCTTCATCTTTGCTTGATAGATTTGGACTGGGTTTGAACAATTCGATGAGGAAGTTCAAGCTTGATACCCCTAGTCGACAGGCGTGTTTTATGGCAAATGCCACACAGGAAACAGGATGGTTCCGCTATCTTGCGGAAGGGAATCGCAACGATGGTGCGACAGATCTGCACGGTGGTTGGTTTGGTCGGGGTTTTCTGCAGTTGACAAATCCTAACGGAAATATGGGTGGCGGAAATAATAATTATTATAAATATTTTAAATTTATTGGTCGAAACCCGCGTTTACCACCAGGGGAGCAGGAGGTGCGGTGGCGAAATGAGATTGCAAGAGATGTTTGTCATGCGAGTCATAGTGCAGGCGCTTATTGGGTTTGGTCCGGAAAATCAATGCCAACGGCGAACAATCCGGCGCGACCACGGGTGGATAGTGCGAATAAATATGCAGACGAGATGAGTGTGAATGAAAGAAGGGCAATCCGAACAAATGCCGGTGTTAAGGTGTGGTATTACAACCAGTCCTTTGCGAATTGTGCTGCGGCAGTGAATTATCCGGGGGCTACAGGCAGGAATCCACCAAACATGAATGGTCTAGTAGATCGGTCGACGTCGTTCATTAATGCGCTAATGGTTCTGGCTGATATTGTGGTTTTCAAGGGCCCAAATCAAGAGGATCTAACGTGGCCGGAAAATTTCACAAGGCGGAAATTGTCGTGAGAAATGTATTTTTAGCGTTGGTGGCATTTTTTTGGCTCGATGGAGCTGCGATAGCTGAGTTGGATTCTAATGGTCGATCCAATTATAGAGATAATATATTTCTATTGGAGAGTCGGTGTGGGTATATTCTCGGTGAAAATATATCGTCAAAAACGGTTGATTCGTCTATGAGTGTAAATAATGGAATTGTGTCATTTGATTTTTATCTTGTGATGAAGCTGGATGGGTCTGCTATACGCGGTAAGCTATCGTTTAGTTGCTTTGTGGCTGGGTCGAGTGTGTCAAGTTCGAGTGTTGCGAATAAAACTACCGCAGTCGACGAAATTGCTTTGGAAGATTCTGGCGGACGATATGTGCGCAATATCGTATGGCAAAGGAAATATGAAGGAAAGGGGTGGGATGGAACTGTTGCCTATGTTAATTCGGTATATGGAGATCGGGAAAGAATGCGTGTTCCTGATTATTTTTTAATATGTCCTAATGCAATATATTTTCCGTGTTTCTCGTTTGAGGTTGTGGGGAGGGGGCTTGCAAAAAAGGAAAGCGATCGAATTCCTGTGGTGCTTGGCGGAATTGAAGTTGTTGCCTTGCGATCGACAGTTCCTGAAACAAACGAAAGGGATCGATAGACTTTAATTCTCCATTAATTTGTCCGTGCGCTTGGGTGCGCGGTGTGCCGGGAATTCAAAAAACCCTACTCAACTAGATAGCCGATATATGCAATCTCCCATTCGCAAAGGTGACAAGCTCGAACATGGCGGCGAAGTCACCAGCGGCTCGCCATGGACGATGTTCATGGACAGGCCGCTTGCACGTAAAGGCGACGATGCGACCTGCGACTTGCATGGTCCGACTGTGATTGACGAGGGCGCCGACAAGTATCCCGATCGCGACGGGGAGCTGTTTGCGCTGGACGGCCATCGCTGCGCATGTGGTTGTCGATTGATTTCGTCGTTACCGAACGTCCACTTCGAGTAATGCCGGTCGATCTTTCTCCCGCCGGACGCCCCAGCGCGTATCCGCCCAGGATGCGCTTCTGGCCGTGGGCATTAACTTGGTTTGTCTGTAATGTGTTCGGTCCGCTGGTTATTTTGCTGACGTGGCCGAAAAGCGAACCCGCGAGTGGCCTTAGGTTTTGGGGCTTGATTATTGGGGTGCCGAACGGACTGTTTCTGGTCCTGCTCGGCTTTGGTCGCGCAGGCTACGAGGGGCTGTGGTACCGCGCATACTGGCGCAACCATCATCGTGACCGCTGGCTTGCGAAGAAGATCGGGTTCGCGCAGCGACCGCTTTATGTACTCGGCGCAGGCTATTGCCTGCCTCTTGGCGGGACATCTTTGTTCGACGTTCTGAGAGGGAAACGCTCCATCATGAAGGTGCAAGCCCCGCGGCACGGCTCAGGAAAAGTTTTGTGCAATCGCTTTGACGACGACGACCCGCTACTGGACGACCCGTCGAATGAGCCGCCACTGGACGCTTCATTCATGGCGGATGAAGAGGAAACCCCAACTGACAATGCTGCCGTACCGAAGAAGGCCGATCCAGTTGTGCAGATGATCCGCGTTGCGCTTGAGCCTCTCGCTGGAAGCATTCACGCATTAACTCGATACGAAAGGGCATATTGGCCCCAAGTACGCGTATTGACCGAGTCGGACGTCGCGAACATGCGTTTGACCCAGGTTCGCGCTGCGATGCATCTGGCGGCGCTTCCGCCCTTGGAAGTCCGGGCCGTTCCGGCTACCGACGGGTTGCTTGTGGCCGATGTATGGCTCGATGCGCATGAATCCCGTCCGCTCCTCGTCATCGCTACGGCGTGGTACGACGATGATATCGATGAGAGCCTCGCCGAGGGATGTGTGGCTGCGTTGTTCGATGCCGGCTGTTTCGGGCTCCCGCATGAGGTCAGCAGAAAGGCTGCGCTACATAGGCCCGTTGCAGGTGATTCCGCTGAATCAGGATATGGTTTCGCGAACGCCGCCATCTGGGGCAAAGCCGATGCCGCGTCGGTGACGCGCGCGTGGATAACGCGGCCGGTTGAAAACTGCGTCCCCGCTTTGAACGCTGCAGGGTTTGTGATTGCAGCAAAAGACGCCGCGCAGACTCGGCTGGATCGTATCGTTGGCGACATGCGGGCAGCGAACGGTCTGCTGGCGATCGCTGCGGCGATCGAGTCCGGTGCCAGTGACGGACCGCAACTCGTCGTCGATGGCTCGCACTCGGCCATCCTCCATGTCTTACCCCAAGATCAAACGGCTTCAACGCATGTCGATATCCAAAAATAACCTGCATAACGCGCAGCCTCAAGCGGCGTTAACCGAAGAAGCTCACAGCCGGGTCGCAGTCTGGGGGCTGCCTCTTGCCGCGTTGGTTATTGCCGTTGCAGCGCTTGTGCTGGCTTGGTTCCAGGGCGAGCGCCTCGGCGTTCCCGATGGCACGCCTCGCACACTGGCATTAATCGGTATTCCGGTATTGCTGGTTGTCATCGTGATCATTCATCTGATTGCGATATCGACTGGCGCATATGTGGGCGCTGCCAAACTGTTTCGTCTGCAAACCGGCGAGAAGGAGGCTGCTTCAACGACGGGACAGCAGATCAAACGCGATGCCCGTCTGCAACGCCTGTTCGAGGAACTACGGGTATCGCAGGGCCGGCGCTGGCGATACCGCTCAACGTGGCTGATGGTGAGCGGTGCGGATACGTTGGTCGATCAGGTCGCGCCCGGTCTGAAGCGCGCGGGCGTGATGCCGGTTGGCAATGCGATCCTCGTGCACGGGGCACCGGACGGCATCGACGCGGGCGTGTGGCGCCGGCAGATCCGTAAGCTGCGCAGCAGACGCCCGGTCGACGGCCTTGTGCACGTCACGCACGTGGATGAGCGCGATATCGAATTGCCGCGCGTACTCGCCGCGCTGGCCGCCGACATCGGCTGGGACGCACCTGTCACGTTGCTGCACGCCGTGCCCGCGCAGGGCGATCGACCCGAGACGTTCGAAGTGATCGGTGCATTTCCGCGGGCGGCATACAAAGGGGGGCCGCCGGCGCTGGACTTGCGCGATCAGCTTGCCGCGATTGAGCGCTGTACGGCGGACGCGGGCGTGCAGCAATGTACAGCGCCCACGCGGGTCAGCTATCTAGCCGAAATCTCGCAATATATCGGGACACAGCTCGAACACATCGTTACCGGCTGGCAAGCGCTCCTGGCATCGCAATGGCTGCGCGCGCCGCTAGCAGGTGTGATGTTCGCTCCGGTATTTGAGGCGACAGCGGCGATGCCGACGCCGGTGCCGATCGCCGCGGACGCGAGCACAAGGGTGACGAACATCCCGATCGAGTTCCCGCCGCAACCGGCTGCACTGCTACCCGCGTGGCGCGCTATCGCCAACCGGCGACGCATTGGCCGGCGGGTCGGATTCTACTGGCCGGATGTGCTAGCGATGGGCGTGACCATTGCGGCGATAGCGTGGTGTGCATGGATGACCGCATCGTTCATCGGCAACCAGCGACTCATGCGCGAAGCGCAGGCGGCAGCGCGCGCAGCGGTCGATGCGCGGCCACAGACCACAGCCGCCTGGCGCGCGCAACTGGCGTTACAACAGTTGATGGAAAGGCTCGAATACCGGCAGCAGCATGGCGCCCCGTGGTACCTGCGGGCCGGCTTGTCGCGAAATGACGATGTTCTCGGCAGTCTCTGGCAACCGTACCGACTCGCTGCGACGCGTAACTTGCAGGTGCCCGTGGTGCAAACGATCGGGGAAGTGTTGAAGGCAGCAGATCAGGCGCGCGCCGATAGCCTGCAATCGCAGGACACGCGACGTAGTACCTACAACGCGCTCAAGACTTATCTGATGCTCGGCGAGCCATCGCGCACCGAGCCCGCATTTCTGAAGCGTACGCTCGTCACTCTATGGGCGCGGCCGGACGAGATGCCGCTCGGCGAGCGTGACGATACTGGCAGGCGGCTTGCAGGCTTCTACGCCGAGCACCTGAAAGCGCATCCCGAATGGCGGATAGCGACGGACGATCGCATCGTGACCTCGACCCGCAACATGCTGGTCACGCAAATGGGACTCGCGTCGGCTGACGACACGGTGTACCAACGTATCCTCGACGAAGTCAAAAACAAATACGCCGACGCGTCGCTCGAAACGCTGCTGAACGGCGCCGATGCGCATGGAATGTTCAAGGCATCACAGACCGTCCCGGGGATCTATACGCGGGCGGCGTGGGACGGCATGGTCGGCGCGGCTATCGACAAGGCGTCACATGAGCGCCGGATCAGCGGTGACTGGGTGTTGTCCGGCTCGCAGATTTCGCAGAGGATCGGCAATACGCTCGCGAACGGTATGACCCAAACCACGGCGATCGACGACGAGAAACGCGCAGCCGAGGAACTGAAGCAGCGATTGACGGCCCGGTATTTTGGCGAGTACACGGCGGCATGGCAGCGCATGCTCAATAGCCTGCAGTGGCAACCGACGTCGAACCTCGGTGGCGCGATCGAACAGCTTTCTCGACTGGCGGACGCTCAGACGTCACCGTTGATCGCGCTGATGAAATCCGTGCAGTATCAGGCGCAAGCGGGGCGGCCGTCGCAGGCGCTGGCCGACACCCTGGTGAGAAAGGCGCAGAACCTGATCGGGGCCGACGAACAGGCGGGGGCGACCGTCATCAACCCGCTCGACAAGCCGTTTGGTCCACTGCTGGTGCTGATGGGCGATACGGGCACGTCGTCTGCCGCGGAAAACGGGAAGCGCGCCACGCCAGCCGACATCGCGCTAAGCGGTGTCAGCTTGTCGCGCTACCTGACGGCAGTCACGACGATGCGGCTGAAGCTGCAGCAGATCGCGGGCAGTCCGGACGCTCAGGTAATGGCGCGCTCGCTCGCCCAGACCGTGTTTCAAGGCAAGTTGTCGGAATTGTCCCAGGCGCGCAACGACGCGGCGCTCACGGCCGCGAGCCTGGGTACGGCGTGGGCGGGCTTCGGCGATACGGTGTTTGCGCAGCCGCTCGAAACCGCATGGCAGACGATCCTGCAACCGGCTGCCGCGAGCTTGAATGACGCATGGCGAGCCGGTGTTGCCGCACCGTTCAACGCAGCGATGAGCGGCCGTTATCCGTTCTTCGATACGCAGGCCGATGCGTCCTTCGCCGAGTTCGGCCGCTATGTACGACCCGATACCGGATTGATTTCGCGCTTCATCACGACGCAACTGGCCGGCGTGATGAAACTCGAGGGTGACTATTGGGCGCGCAGCGAGCTCGCACCGCAGGCGTTGCAGTTCGACCCGACATTCCTGAGCGCCGTCCGGCAGTTGTCGACGGTTGGGGTACAGCTTTACCCGCAGGCCGATGCGGGGCAGAAATTCGAAATGATGGCGTTGCCGACGCCGAACGTGACGCGATCGGAACTGTCGGTCGACGGCATGCGGATCGTCTATTTCAATCAGCAGGAGCGCTGGACCCCACTGGCGTGGCCCGGCAACGGCCTGAATGGGCATGCGAGGCTCACATGGCAGACGCTCGACGCAGGCCTGCGACAGGCATTTGATTCGGCCGGCGATTGGGCATTCCTGCGTCTGCTGAGCGAGGCCGACATCAAGCCGCTCGATGGCACGCGCTATCGGCTTACATGGAACACGGGGAGCAGCGAGCCGTTGTCGTACGTATTGCGTACGCGGGTCGGCGCCGGGCCGATCGACCTGCTGAAACTGCGCGGGTTCCGCATGCCGGATCGCATTTTCGTCGTCGGCAAGGCGGGTGCCGTGCCGACGATGCCGCTTCTGCCGCCGCTGCCACCGGATTTCCAGCCATGAGTGAAGACAAGAACAATCCGACGAAGCCTGCAGGAAGCGGTGTCGGTGCGGATGACGATCGATACCTGCGCTACTTCGATGCGGAGATGCGTTATCTGCGCGAGGCGGGGAAGGAGTTCGCGAGGTCCCAGCCACAAGGCGCCCGCCGTGTGGGAATGACGATGCCTGGCGCGCGCCACGACAGTGTCGAGCAGACCTACGAGGGTTTCGCGTTTCTCACGAGCCGGCTGCGGATGAAGCTCGATGACGCGGCACCGGAAATCACCGATCCACTGCTCGATCATCTGTGGCCGCATACAGGCCGTACGATTCCGTCGCTGACCATCCTCGAGTGCGTGCCGCGCACCGGCGAGGCGCGGATACTCGATACGTTGCCACCAGGGTTGCAGGTACGTTCGACACCGGTCGGTCCGGACGGGACGATATGTGTCTATCGAACCACTCGGGCGATACACTTGCTACCGCTCAACGTGCGCGAGGCGGGCGCGCGCATGCGCGAGGACGGCCGTACGGTAATCCGGCTCGCGTTCGACCTGCTGCACCGCGAGCAGCGGTTGGTGGACGACCTGTCGCGTATCCGGCTATACCTGCATGGCGACCGGCCGACTGCATCGGCGCTGTACGCGGTTTTCACGCGCCAGGTGGAGTCGATCGGCGTGCGCATGCCGCGCCTGCTAGACGGCCAGCTACAACTGCGCCCGGCGATGACGATCGAGGCGGCGGGCTTCGGCGCGCACGCGCGACTGTGGCCGACCGACCTCGATGTACGCGACGTCGATCTCGACCGCGAGCAGACGATGCTCGAATATTTCGCATTCCCCGAAAAGTTCCACTTCGTGGATTTGTGCGGTTTCGACGCGGCCAGCGTGCCGCCGGGCGAAACACGTCTTGAATTCGAAATCGTGATTCGAGACCGGATCCCCGGTGACGCCACGTTCTGTGCGGACAACATCCGGTTGTTCTGCACGCCGGTGATCAATCTGCTCGAACTGGACGCGCAGGCAATCCGTCCCAATGCGCATGATCGCGACTATCCGGTGCGCGCCCCGGCCTCCGCAGGCGAGCACGTCGAGCCGTACGATGTATTGTCGGTGGTGGCGACCGATCCGCGCACCGCCAGGCAATACCCGTATCAATCGATCAAGGTATTCCGGCACCGCGGCGGGATGATGCGGCACGAGTCGCCGGATCGGTACTACCACGCTTCGAATCGGCAGGGTGTAACGGGCCAGCGCGAGATGGTCGTGACGTTGGGCGGGCATCTGTGGGCGGAACCGGGCAGCTTACCGGACGGACACGTAACGGTCCGGGTATTGGCAAACAACGGGCGCTTGCCGCGTATGGCGCTGCGCGAATCGATGGTTACCACGCCTGCTTCGACCTTCAATGGTGTCGAGCGCGTGCACAACTTGACGGCCCCGACGATGCCGCTGTATCCGCCGCGCGGCGGCGATTATGACTGGCGGGTGATTTCTCACTTCAATGGCGCGGGCACAACCGAGCTGAACATGATGGACGCGAATGTGCTGCGCGGCGCGCTGTCGTTGTACGACTGGAGGCGAGATGACGATAACCGGCGACGCATCGACGCGATTCGTCACGTTTGGCTCGATGAGGAAACGGAACGGGTGGGGGCGCGCGTCGACCGTATCGTGAATGTGAACGTGGGTATCGAGCCGTCGGGTTTTGCCGGGTCCGGCGACGTCGCGCTGTTCGGCGACGTACTCAGTCGCTTCGTCGGCCGCTATGCGTGCTTCCGTTTTGCGGTGCGGCTCGTGCTGTATGAAGGCGTGGGCGGCCCGAGCCGGCGCTATCCATGCACGATCAAGACGGGAGACTGGCTGTGACACCGCGAGCACATCCGATGATGCGAAGCATTCGATTGGCGGCTGCTATTGCGATGACGGCCGCGTTGCTGTCTGGCTGCGGTATGTGGCAATCGACGAAAGAGACGATCGGCGGCATGACACGCGCGATTTTCGTCACGAAGGTCAAGCAGATGAACCTCGTGATCGAAAGCCGTGCCGCACTCAACGAGAACGAGCAGGGACAATCGCTACCGGTCGTGATGCGCGTCTATCAGTTGAAGGATGCGAAGGTCTTCGAAAACACAGCTTACGTTTCGCTGCTCAATGACGACAGTGCGTTACTGAAGGCCGAGCTGCTCGACAGCATGGAGATCACGCTCGTGCCTGATGCCTCGATGGCTCTGTCTGTGCCAATGGCAGCCGACGCGCAAGCTGTGGGCGTGGCGGGGTTCTTCCGCGATGGGCGCGGTGCCGAGTGGCAACTGGTGATTCCGAAGTCGCAGTGGAAGAAGACGGACCCCGTCAAGTTGGTCGTGACCGGCAACCGGATGGAACTGGTGCCCTGAACGAGGGAACGCGACGGGGGCTGGCATGGCGCGTGACATGTGGGGTTTGCCGTTTGGGATTCGAATTGCACACGCCGCGAGGCCGAGCGCTGACGCCCGCGCCTGAATGGCAATACGCCATCACTCCGGCAAATCCCGCTGACTTACATCCCACTCGATCCCGCCCGCATTGAGTTGCTCGATCTTCTCCATCCGCTGCCGCGCCAGCTCCGGCAGCCGGTTCGTCACGCCGATCACCAGCGCTTCGGCGAGCGCCAGCGCCGGCACGTTGGTCTGCAGCATCGCGAAAGGGCGGCCCTGGATTCGCAGCACGATCTCCGCGAACTCGCCGATCGGCGAGCGCCATTCGTCGGTGATCAGCAGGATCCGCGCGCCGAGCTGGTGCGCGGCCTGCGCGAAGCGGATGCTGTCCTTCTGGTAGCGACGAAAGTCGAAGATCACGAGCACGTCGTTGCGCCCCATGTCGGCCAGCGCGACGGACGCGAGATTCACGTTCGGCTCGACGGACTGCACATGCGGCCGCGCATAGGCGAGCGTGAACGAGAACAAGGATGCGAGCGGCGCCGTATAACGACCGCCGCCGCAGAACACGCGCACGTCCGGATCGGCCAGCACCGCCACGGCCGCATCGAACGCGGCCGCGTCGAGCCCTTCGATCGTGGTCGCGAGCGATTCGGACAGCCGCTGGAAAATCGCCGCATGGTTGTCGCGCATGCCCGTTTCCGAGTGGAACGCATCCATCCGCGCGAGCGGCGAATTCATCGCGGTGTCGATCTCGTCGTGCAGCGCCTGCTGGAACGACGAGTAGTTCGGAAAGCCGATCCGCACGACGAAGCGGAACACGGTCGGGTCGCTGACTTCCGCCTGCTTCGCGAACTGTGCGATGGGACCCAGCCCGAGGCTGGGGTAGCGATCCAGCAACGCCTGTGCGACCTTCTGTTCCGACGGCGTGAAGCTATCCATCTGGGATAACAGCAACGCCCTGATGCTCGTCCCCATCGGGCACTCCGGCTCTCTATCTGAATTGAACGACCAAACGGCGGACGGGCGTCCGCCGACAACTGCACGCATGTTAGCCGATTGACGTGCGGCAGGCCGCGGGCGGTCCGAAATTAGAGGGACGCATCGCTCGTCCAGTGAATCCGTTCATATATGTAATAAAACAAACATTTACCAACGACGACAGTCACGCTTATTCGCTTTAAATTCAGTGATTACCCTAGGTTTTGGTGGAAAAAAGCGAGTGCTATGATCGCGGCCTCGCTGAAATGTATCGTTCATTACATGCTGGATTGGCCGCGTCGATACGCGCTTGCGCGTCGACGCATCCCGGCATGGCCCAGTTTATTCGTCTGGAGGATCCCGTCATGAGGCGGCTGGTAATACTCACCCTGTTGTCGGCGATGAGCGTGTGCGCGTTCGCCGCGTCGGACCCGGCGGTCGAAGCGAAGAACGGCATGGTCGTATCGTCGCAGCACTTCGCGTCGCAGATCGGCGTCGACATCCTGAAGGCAGGCGGCAACGCGGTGGACGCGGCAGTGGCCGTCGGCTATGCGCAGGCCGTGACCAACGCGTGCTGCGGCAACATCGGCGGCGGCGGTTTCATGACGATCCACCTGGCCGACGGCCGCGACCGCTTCATCAATTTCCGCGAGACCGCGCCGGCCGCGGCGTCTGCGAACATGTATCTGGATGCGTCGGGTAACGTGATTCCGGAGCAGAGCCTGTACGGCTATCGCGCGGTCGGCGTGCCGGGCACCGTGGCCGGCCTCGATCTCGCGCAGCGCAAGTACGGGAAGCTGACGCGCAAGCAGGTGATGGCGCCGGCGATCCGGCTCGCGCGCGACGGCTTCGTGCTGACGCGCGGCGATACGGACATCCTCGATACGACGGTCGAGCGCTTCAAGAAGGATCCGGAAGCCGCGCGCATCTTCCTGCGCCCGGACGGCACCGCGTTGCAGCCGGGCGATCGCCTGGTGCAGAAGGACCTGGCCCGCACGCTCGAGCGCATCGCGGAGCAGGGGCCCGACGCGTTCTATCACGGCGAGATCCCGAAGATCGTGGAGGCAGCGGCCAAGCGCGGCGGCGGCGTGATCACGGCGGCCGATTTCGCGTCCTATCGCGCGCAGGACATGTCGCCGCTGACGTGCACGTATCGCGGCTACGAGTTCGTGTCGGCGCCGCCGCCGAGCTCGGGCGGCGTGACGATGTGCGAGACGCTGAACATCCTCGAAGGGTATGACCTGCGCAAGCTCGGCTACCACTCGGCCGCGGCGGTCCACTACATGACCGAAGCGATGCGCCATGCGTACGAAGACCGCAACACGCTGCTCGGCGATCCGGACTTCATCGACAATCCGATCGCGAAGCTCACGAGCAAGGAATACGCGGCGCAGATCCGCAAGAGCATCCATGCCGATACGGCGACGCCGTCGGTCGACGTGCAGCCCGGCGTCGGCGTGCACGAGAAGCCGGAAACGACGCATTACTCGATCGTCGACCACGACGGCAACGCGGTGTCGACGACCTATACGGTCAACGGCCGCTTCGGCGCCGTGGTCATCGCGCCGGGCACGGGTTTCTTCCTGAACGACGAGATGGACGATTTCACCGTGAAGGTCGGCGCGCAGAACCTGTTCGGCCTCGTGCAGGGCACGCGCAACTCGATCGCGCCCGGCAAGCGTCCGCTGTCGTCGATGGCGCCGACGATCGTGAAGAAGGACGGCAAGGTGTTCATGGTGGTCGGTTCGCCGGGCGGATCGCGCATCATCACGATCACGCTGCAGACCGTGCTGAACGTGATCGACTACGGGATGACGCCGCAGGATGCGGTCGCCGCGCCGCGCATCCATCACCAGTGGCTGCCCGATGCGGTCTATTACGAAACCTACGGCCTGTCGCCCGACACGCTCGCGATCCTGCGCAACATGGGCTACAAGATGGTCGAGCAGACGCCGTGGGGCGCCGCCGAGCTGATCATGGTCGGCCTGCCGGGCACCGAAGCGGCGAGCCGCCAGAGCTCCGGGAACGATTCGTCCGTGTCCGGCAACGTGCGGGTCGGCTTCATCTACGGCTACAACGACCCGCGCCGTCCGGCGGGCGCCGCGATCGGCTACTGACCGATCGTTTCATGCCGAATCGCTGCCGCCGGCGTTCGCGTTGCCGCGAATGCCGGTGCGCGGCGGCGGCGCGTCCGTCGGCGGACATCCGCCAGCCTGAGCGGCCCGCGCGCCTTTTTCCGTCAACTCGATCGCCATGCGGCGAATTCCCTCATGAACAAACGAATGTCCGCGGCAGGCTGGATCCTGCTCGCGATGGCAGCCGGCATCCTGATCGGCTACCTGATCTATACGCAGCTTCCGGACAAGCAGTCGGCCGCGGAAATCGCCGGCTACATCTCGCTCGTGTCCGACGTGTTCCTGCGGCTCATCAAGATGGTGATCGGCCCGCTGGTGTTCTCGACGCTGGTCGTCGGCATTGCGCACATGGGCGACGCGTCGTCGGTCGGGCGCGTGTTCGTGAAGGCGCTCGGCTGGTTCGTCACCGCGTCGCTGATCTCGCTGCTGCTCGGCCTGCTGATGGCGAACCTGCTGCGGCCCGGCGAGAACCTCGGCCTGCCGCTGCCGGACATCGGCGCGTCCGCGCATCTGGCGACGTCCAAGTTCACGCTGAAGGATTTCGTCGGCCACATGGTGCCGAAATCGATCGCCGAGGCGATGGCGAACAACGAGATCCTGCAGATCGTCGTGTTCTCGATGTTCTTCGGCATCGCGCTGGCCGCACTCGGCGAGCGCGGCAAGATCCTCGTCGCCGCGATCGACCAGCTCGCGCACGTGATGCTGAAGATCACCGGCTACGTGATGAAGCTCGCGCCGCTGGCGGTGATGGCCGCGATGGCGTCGACCGTCGCGGTCAACGGGTTGTCGATCCTGCTGAAGTTCGCGGTGTTCATGGGCGACTTCTACGTGAGCCTCGTGCTGCTGTGGGCCACGCTCGTCGCGGCCGGGCTGCTGTTCCTCGGCCGCCGCGTGTTCAAGCTGCTCCTGCTGATCAAGGAAGCATTCATGCTGTCGTTCGCGACCGCGAGCTCGGAAGCCGCATATCCGAAGATCCTCGACGCGCTCGACCGTTTCGGCGTGCGCCGCAAGATCTCCAGCTTCGTGATGCCGATGGGCTATTCGTTCAACCTCGACGGCTCGATGATGTACTGCACGTTCGCGTCGCTGTTCATCGCGCAGGCGTACAACATCCACCTGTCGCTCGGTACGCAGATCACGATGCTGCTGATCCTGATGCTGACGTCGAAGGGGATGGCCGGCGTGCCGCGCGCGTCGCTCGTCGTGATCGCCGCGACGCTGCACCAGTTCGACATCCCGGAAGCCGGACTGCTGCTGATTCTCGGCGTCGACACGTTCCTCGACATGGGCCGCTCGGCCACGAACGCGGTAGGCAACTCGATCGCCAGCGCGGTAGTCGCGAAGTGGGAAGGCGAGCTGATGTCGGAGTCCGAAGCGAACGCGCATGCCGCGCATCTCGATGCCGAACTCGAACGGCAGAACCGCGCTCCGGCCTATGGCGCCGGTCAGACCACGTCGACCTGATGCTCAGCCCGCCAACGCGTCGTCGATGCACGCCGCGAGCACCATCGCGGCGGCGTTGCCGGGCGTCGAGCCGAGCAGTTGCGGCGCATAGACGCTGTCGCCGATCTCGATCGGTCGCCCCGACAGCGCGCACACGCCGCGCTTGCGCGTCGTGAACAGGCGCCACTTCTGGTAGCCGTAGTGTCCGGTGCAGGCGTCGCACCACGAAATCATCACGGTGTCGGCCGTGGGCCGTTCGAGCACGCTGATGGTCGGCTTGCTCGTCGCGTCCCACGACGGCAGCCGGTCGCGCGTGACGCTGCGCCGCCGCGGCTCGCCCCACGAGACGGACGGCATGTCGAAGCTGCCGATTGCGGCGACGGTCATGAGCCAGGGCATTGCACGGTTGTTCATGTTTCTGTTCCTCGAAACGTTACGCGGTGCCGCGACGCGCGGCATCACGACAGGCGGATGCGCGGCTGCACCCAGCCGTTGATCCGTTCGGCGATCCACAGCAAGGTCGCCTTGGAGAAGCCGTGCAGCGCCTGCTGGTGCCGCCGATAGAGCATCAGGTGGCTGAACTGCGCGAAACGCCCCTGGATGAAGCCACCGCGGAAGAACCCGAACTGCCCGAGCGTGCCGAACGCGTCGTAATCGCTGATCGACACCAGCGCGCCGAAATCGTGGAACGCGAACGGCGGAATCGGCGTGCCGTCGAGCCACGCGGGCAGGTGCTTCGCGAGATGCTCGGCCTGCTGCGTCGCGACCTGCGCGGTCGGCGGCAGCGGCCGTTCCTGGCCCTCGAGCTGCAGGCTCGCGCAATCGCCGATCGCGAACACGTGTTCGTCGCCGCTCGCCTGCAGCGTGGGGCTGACGACGATCTGGTTCGCGCGGTTCGTGTCGAGTCCGCCCAGCCCCTGCATGAAATCGGGCGCCTTCACGCCGGCCGCCCAGACCATCAGGTCCGCTTCGGCGAACGAGCCGTCGCCGTAGTGGAAACCGTTCGCGTCGGCCGACGTGACGCGCGTCGACGTCAGCACGCGAAAGCCGATCTGTTCGAGCCGCCGCTGGGCCGACGCGGAAATCCGCGGCGGAAACGCGTTGAGGATGCGCGGGCCGCTTTCGAGCAGCGTGAGCTGCAGCCGCTCGCGCACCGTTTCGTCACCGTACGCCTGCGCCACTTCCAGCAAGCGGCTGAGCTCTGCCGCGAGTTCCACGCCCGTCGCGCCCGCGCCGACGATCGCGACGCGAAACGGCTCGTCGCGCGCGATGCTGCGGAACACGCGCATTCGCAACGCTTCGTTGAAGGTCTCCGCCTGCTGCTGGCTGTCGATGAAATAGCAGTGCTCGCGCACGCCGGGCACGCCGAAATCGTTGGCCTGGCTGCCGAGCGCGAGGATCAGCACGTCGTAGTCGAGTTCGCGTGCGTCGATCACCACGTCGCCGTCCTGCGAGCGGATCTCGCCGAGCTGCACGCGGCGGCGCGCGCGATCGAGCCCCTTCAGTTCGCCGGGCTGGTACGTGTAGCCGTGGTCGCGGGCATGGGCGAGGAAGATCACCTGTTGCTGCTGGACGTCGCGCGTGCCGGCCGCGATCGTGTGCAGCATCGGCTTCCAGATGTGCGTCGGACTGCGGTCGACGATCGTGATCTGCGCCCGCCCGGACCGGCCGAGACGCTCGCCCAGACGGGTCGCGAGCTGCAGCCCGGCGATCCCGCCGCCGACGATGACGATACGTGTAGGGGTTGTCATGGATAAATCATCACGTGATGAATAAGGTATGATCCTAGCGCTTCCCGGCTCCGCGTGTCAACGGAGCGGGGCAAGCCGCCCGATTCCGGGCCGGGAAACCGGCGCCGGATACGGGCATTCGAATCGTTCAAGGAGCAGGAAAAACGTGGCAGAAGTCACTGAGCGCGCGCCGTCGAAGCGGCGTACGCGCGGACGGCCGTCGGCGGATGCATCCGTCGGTCCGGACGTGATATTGCGGGCCGCGCGCCGCACGTTCGCGAAGCGCGGCTACGACGCGACGAGCGTGCGCGAAGTCGCGCGCGAGTTAGGGATCGACGCGGCGCTGATCGCCCATCACTTCGGTGCGAAGGAAACGTTGTGGCTGGCGGTCGTCGAGCAGATCGTCGAGCTGGCCGAACCGATGTTCGACGCGCTGCGCGCGTTGCGCACGTCGCCGCTGCCGCATCGCGACCGCGTGCGGCGCGCGCTCGAGCTGTGCGTCGATCACGAATTCGCCGAGCCGGATATCGGCATGTTCTTCTCGACCGCGGCGACCGAGGAGGGCGCGCGGCTCGATCGGCTGCAGGAGCGGATCGTGCGCCCGTATCACGACGCGATGTTTCCGCTGATCGCGGACGCGGTCGAGGCCGGCGCGATCCGTCCGGTCGATCCGAACGTGCTGTTCTTCATGATCGCGAGCGCGATCGGCACGACGGTGTCGTACAGCCACATGATGCTGGAGTACACGTCGCTGCCGACGCGGCCGGAGGCGTTCCGCGAGGCCGTGCTCGGCGTCGTGTTCAACTTCCTCGGCGACCGGGACTGAGCGCCGCGCGCGCGATGCGCGCGGTCACGTCGCCGCAACCAGGCCCAGTTCGTGCACCGCGTTTCGCGCGGTGTCGCGCAGCGCATCGACGAGCGGCGACGGCGTACGGTACGCGAGCGCCACTTCGTACGCGAGCGGGCTGCCCGCATCCTTCAGTTCGCAGAACGCAATGCCTTGCGGATGCATTGGCACGAACAGGCGCGGCATCAGCGCGACGCCGATGCCGCCGGCGACGAGCCCGGCCGTCGTCTGCATCTGGCGCGGCTGCTGGACCACGCGCGGCGCGAAGCCCGCCTGCGCGCACGCCGTCACGATCAGCGCGTGCATGCCGGGCCCGTGGTGCGCGGCAAACATGACCCACGGTTCGTCCGCCAGCTCGGCCAGCGCGATGCGGCGGCGGCGCGCGAGCCGATGCCCGTCCGGCAGCGCGGCCACCATCCGGTCGCGCAGCAGCGGCTCGACATGCACGTCGCCGGCGTCGGCCACCGGCAGCACGACGAGGCCGACGTCGGTGCGGTCCTGACGCAGCGCAAGCACCTGCTCGGCGGTCGTGCCTTCTTCCAGCTGGAAATCGACGTCGGGATGCCGTTCCTGGAACGCGCGCAGGATCAGCGGCAACAGCGCGTTCACCGTGCTGTCGACGAAACGCAGCCGCAGCGTGCCGCCGAGGCCGGCGCCCGCCCGGCGGGCCACGGCCACCGCGCGCTCGGCCTGTTCGAGTGCGCGCCGTGCTTCGAGCAGGAACGCTTCGCCGGCCGGCGTGAGCCGCGCGCCGCGATTGTCGCGTTCGAGCAAGGCGACGCCCAGTTCGTCCTCGAGCTTGCGGATCGCCGCGCTGAGCGGCGGTTGAGCCATGTGCAGCCGTTCGGCCGCGCGGCGGAAGCTGAGCGTTTCGGCCACTGCGATGAATTGCCGGAACTGGCGCAGATCGATCATGCGATACCTTCCATGTATCAGTAGATCATCGAATTCGTATTTTACCTATCACTCCGAGCTGCCCAGAATGTCCCTGTCGTCAACCGTCGATACTCAGGAGGACAGATCATGACGGGCAATGAACAGCAACGCACGGCAATCGTCACGGGCGGGTCGAGCGGGATCGGTTTCGCGATCGCGAGCCGGCTGGTGCAGGACGGGTATCGCGTCGCGATCGTCGGGCGCGATGCGGCGAGGCTGGAGGCCGCCGTCGAGCGTCTCGGCGGCGCAGCGATCGGGCAGGCCGGCGATCTGAGCGTCCGGCGCGACGCGCAAGCGGTGGTCGCCGCGATCGTCGCGCGATGGCCGCGCATCGACGTGCTGGTCAACAATGCGGGGCGCACCGGGCGCGTCGGCGCGGATACCGAAGCAGGGGAGGCCGAGGCCGTATGGGATGCGGTGCTCCATGCGAACCTGAAAAGCCTGTTCCTGACGACGATGGCCGTGCTGCCGCACCTGGCCGACCGTGCCGCGCGAATCGTCAACATCGGCTCGATCGCGGCGCGCGCCGGCAGCCTGTTGCCGGGCGGCCTCGCGTATGCGGCCGCGAAGGCCGGCGTCGAAGGCTTCACCGTCGCGCTGGCGCGCGAACTCGGGCCGCGCGGCGCGACGGTCAATACGGTCGCGCCCGGCTATATCGCCGGCACGCACTTGTTCGGCGATAGCGGGGTCGCGCCGGCCGTCGCTGCGATGATCCGCGCGCAGACGCCGGCCGGCCGCGCCGGGCAGCCGGACGACGTCGCCGATGCGGTCGCGTGGCTCGCCGGGCCGCGCGCATCGTTCGTCACGGGCGCGACGATCGCGGTGAACGGCGGCTGGCGCGTCGGATGATGCATGGCGCGCGCGGCCTGCGTGTCATTCGGAATCGATCGGCGGCTTGTCGCCGAGCCAGCGCCGCGCGCCGGGCCCGTTGCGGCCCGCGCGGTCTTCCGGGTTGGTCAGCTTGCAGCGTTTCAGGGACAGGCAGCCGCAGCCGATGCATTCGTCGAGGTTGATGTAGAGCCGCTGGAGCTCCTCGATGCGGCTCGCGACACGCTGCTTCCACCCGCGCGACAGCCGCTGCCAGTCCTTGTTGCTCGGCGCCGTGTCCTCGGGCAGGCTGACGAGCTGCTCGGCGATCTCGTCGAGCGAATAGCCGATCTTCTGTGCGAACACGATGAATGCGATCAGCCGCAGCACTGCGCGCGAATAGTGGCGATGGCTCGAGCCGTTGCGGTGCGACTTGATCAACCCGCGCATCTCGTAGAAACGCAGCGTCGACGCCGGCACGCCGCTGCGCGCGGCCACTTCGCGGATCGACATCAGCGGCCATTGCGGGGTTTCCTGGATACCCATGACACCCTCCGGGAAAGCTTGACTTGAAGTTAACTTCAACTTTTATGCTACGCGGCAGTTTAACCCGTCGCGAGGCATCATGCTCTCCTTTTCCCTACGCAGGACGCCGCCTTTGGGCGCCGCCTGCGCCCTCTTGCTGGCGTTGTCGGGTTGTCACGACGGCAAAGGTACATCGTCGGCCCAGCCCCTTCCCGAAGTTGGCGTCGCCACCGTCGCGCCGCGTACCGTCCGCCTCGCGGACGAATTCAACGGACGCGTCGAAGCGGTCGACGCGGTCGAGCTGCGGCCGCGCGTGAGCGGCTATCTGCAGCGTGTCGCGTACAAGGAGGGCGACGTGGTCGCGCAGGGCGCGCTGCTGTTCGAGATCGATCCGCGCCCGTACCGCATCGCGCTCGACCGTGCGAATGCGCAGCAGCAGCGCGCCCGCGCGGCCGCGAGCCTCGCGAACGTGCAGCTCAAGCGCGTGCAGACGCTGATCGATGCGCATGCGACGTCGCAGGAAGAACTCGACAATGCGCGCGCCACCGCCGAGCAGGCGCGCGCCGATCTGCAGGCGGCCGATGCGGCCGTGGCCGACGCGAAGCTCAATCTCGGCTTCACCGAAGTGCGCGCGCCGATCGCGGGCCGCGTCGGCCGCGCGGTCGCGACCGTCGGCAACCTCGCGCGCGCGGACGACACGCTGCTGACGACCGTCGTGTCGCAGGATCCGGTCTACGTGTATTTCGATTGCGACGAGCAGAGCTACCTGCGCTACAACGCGCGGCGCGCCGATCCGGCGCATCGCGCGATCGGCGCCGATCCGGTGCGCGTCGGACTCGCGAACGAGACGGGCTTCCCGCATGCGGGCACCGTCGATTTCCTCGACAACCGGCTCGATCCGCAGACCGGCACGATTCGCGCCCGCGTGCGGCTGCCGAATGCGGACCATACGTTTACGCCGGGCCTGTATGCGCGCGTGCAGCTCGTCAGCGGCCGCGACCAGGATGCATTGCTGGTCGACGACAAGGCCGTGCTGACCGACCAGGATCGCAAGTACGTGTACGTGCTCGGCCCCGGCGACAAGGCGCTGCGCCGCGACGTGACGATCGGCCGCGAACTCGACGGCGAGCGGATCGTCGAGAAGGGCTTGCAGGCGGGCGATCGCGTGGTGGTCGACGGCGTGCAGCGCATCTACTATCCGGGCGCGCAGGTGAAGCCGAAGGCGCCGCCCGTGCGGGCGGTGGACTCCGGCGCCGGTACGCAGGCCGTGGCCGATGCCGGCACGCCTGCCTCGCGATAACGGGAGCCACGTGATGGATTTCTCCCGATTCTTCATCGACCGGCCGATCTTCGCGGTCGTGCTGTCGATCGTCATCTTCGCGCTCGGCCTGATCTCGATTCCGATGCTGCCGGCCGGCGAATATCCGGAGGTCGTGCCGCCGAGCGTCGTCGTGCGCGCGACGTATCCGGGCGCGAACCCGAAGGAAATCGCCGAATCGGTCGCCGAACCGCTGGAAGAGGCGATCAACGGCGTCGAAGGCATCATGTACATGAAGTCGGTCGCCGGTTCGGACGGCAGCCTGCAGGTCGTCGTCACGTTCCTGCAGGGTGTCGATCCCGATACGGCCGCCGTGCGCGTGCAGAACCGCGTGAGCCAGGCGCTGTCGCGCCTGCCCGACGAGGTGCGCCAGTACGGCGTGACCACGCAGAAGCAGTCGCCCACGCCGCTGATGTACGTGAGTCTCTACTCGCCGGACAACAGCCGCGATTCGCTGTATCTGCGCAATTACCTGACGCTGCACGTGAAGGACGAGTTGTCGCGCCTGACCGGCATCGGCGACGTCGGCGTGTACGGCTCCGGCGACTACGCGATGCGGCTGTGGCTCGACCCGAATCGACTTGCGTCGCGCGGGCTCACCGCGAGCGACGTGATCGCGGCCGTGCGCGAGCAGAACGTGCAGGTGTCGGCCGGCCAGCTTGGCGCGGAGCCGTCGCCGAAGAAGAACGACTTCCTCGTGTCGATCAACGTGCGCGGCCGGCTGCGCACGGTGCAGGAATTCAGCGACATCGTGCTGCGCAACGGCGACGACGGCCAGGTCGTGAAGCTGTCCGACGTCGCGCGCATCGAGCTCGGCGCGGGAGACTACACGCTTCGCTCGTATTTCAACGACAGGCATTCGGCCGTGGTCGGCATCTTCCTGTCGCCGGGCGCGAACGCGCTCGACGTCGCGAAAGCCGTGTATGCGAAGCTCGACGAGCTGTCGAAGCGCTTCCCGCCGGGCGTCGCGTATCGGCCCGTGTGGGACCCGACCGTGTTCGTGCGCGAATCGATCCGCGCGGTGCAGCACACGCTGATCGAGGCCGTCGTGCTGGTCGTGCTCGTCGTGATCCTGTTCCTGCAGACGTGGCGCGCGTCGATCATTCCGCTCGTCGCGGTGCCGGTGTCGGTGGTCGGCACGTTCGCATGGCTGTACCTGCTCGGCTACTCGATCAACACGTTGACGCTGTTCGGGCTCGTGCTCGCGATCGGGATCGTCGTCGACGATGCGATCGTTGTCGTCGAAAACGTCGAGCGCAACATCGCACGGGGCCTGAGCCCGCGCGATGCCGCGCATCAGGCGATGCGCGAGGTGTCGGGGCCGATCGTCGCGATCGCGCTCGTGCTGTGCGCGGTGTTCGTGCCGATGGCGTTCATGTCGGGCGTCACCGGCCAGTTCTACAAGCAGTTCGCGGTGACGATCGCGATCTCGACGGTGATCTCCGCGATCAACTCGCTGACGCTGTCGCCCGCGCTTGCCGCGAAGCTGCTGCGTCCGCACGGCGCGCCGAAGGATGCATTGACGCGCGCGCTCGATCGCGCGTTCGGCTGGCTGTTCCATCCATTCAACCGTTTCTTCGAGCGCAGCTCCGATCGCTATCACGGCGTCGTCGGTCGCACGCTGAAGCGGCGCGGCGAGGTGTTCGCGGTCTATGCGATGCTGCTCGCGGCGACCGCGCTATTGTTCAATGCGGTGCCCGGCGGTTTCATCCCGGTGCAGGACAAGCTGTACCTGTTCGCGGGCGCGAAGTTGCCGGAAGGCGCGTCGCTCGCGCGCACCAGTGCGGTGACCGAGCAGATGACGAAGATCGCGCTCGGCACCGACGGCGTCGAGATGGTGCCGGCGTTCGCGGGGCTGAATGCGCTGCAGGGCGTGAACACGCCGAACATCACGAACTCGTACGTGATCCTGAAGCCGTTCGACCAGCGTCATCGCAGCGCCGCGCAGATCAACGCGGATCTGAACGCGCGCTTCGCGGCGATCGATGGCGGCATCACCTATGCGCTGATGCCGCCGCCGATCCAGGGTCTCGGCAATGGTTCGGGCTACTCGCTGTATCTGGAGGATCGCGGCGGCCTCGGCTACGGCGAATTGCAGAAGGCGCTCAGCGCGTTCCAGGCCGCGGTCGCGAAGACACCGGGAATGAGCTATCCCGTCAGCTCGTACCAGGCGAACATCCCGCAGCTCGAGGTGAAGGTCGACCGGCTGAAGGCGAAGGCGCAGGGCGTCGCGCTGACCGATCTGTTCAATACATTGCAGGTGTATCTCGGCTCGATGTACGTGAACGACTTCAACGTGTTCGGCCGCGTGTATCGCGTGATGGCGCAAGCGGATGCCGGCCACCGGCAGACGGCCGCCGACATCGCGAACCTGCGCACGCGCAACGCGAAGGGCGAGATGGTGCCGATCGGCTCGATGGTGACGGTCGGGCCCGCGTACGGACCCGACCCGGTCGTCCGCTACAACGGCTATCCGGCCGCCGACCTGATCGGCGACGCCGATCCGAAGACGATGTCGTCGTCGCAGGCGATCGCGAAGCTGCAGCAGATCGCGAAGGACGTGCTGCCGCCGGGCATCACGCTCGAATGGACCGACCTCAGCTATCAGCAGGTCACGCAGAGCAACGCGGCGATCGTCGTGTTCCCGCTTGCCGTGATGCTGGTGTTTCTGGTGCTCGCGTCGCTGTACGAGAGTTGGACGCTGCCGCTCGCGGTGATCCTGATCGTGCCCGTGTGCATGTGCGCGGCGCTGTTCGGCGTGTGGCTGTCCGGCGGCGACAACAACGTGTTCGTGCAGGTCGGACTCGTCGTGCTGATGGGGTTGGCGTGCAAGAACGCGATCCTGATCGTCGAATTCGCACGCGAGCTCGAGATCCAGGGCAAGGGCGCGGTCGAAGCGGCGCTCGAAGCGTGCAAGCTGCGGCTGCGTCCGATCGTGATGACGTCCGTCGCGTTCATCGCGGGCTCGGTGCCGCTGCTGATCGGCAGCGGCGCGGGCAGCGAGGTGCGGGCGGCCACCGGCGTCACCGTGTTCGCCGGGATGCTGGGCGTCACGCTGTTCGGGCTGTTCCTGACACCCGTGTTCTACGTGGCGATCCGCAAGCTCGCGGGCGGCACGCCGGCCGTCTGGAGCGAACAGCACGGCACCCTCGAAGGAGAAAACCGATGAGCGCCGCTTTCCGTCTTTCCGCGCTCGCGATGTCGGTGACGCTGGCCGCCTGCGCGGTGGGCCCCGATTTCAAACGGCCTGAAACGGCCACCGCCGCGCGGTTCGTGCGCGATGCTCACCCGGCGACGCAGCGCGACGCGGCGCCGGCCGATGCACAGCCAGGTATACCGCCCGATGCATCGGCGGCGGCCGATGCCGCGTTCTGGCACGGCTTCGGCGATCCGGCGCTCACGCTGTTGATCGATGCGGCGCTCGCGGCGAACCAGGATCTACAGGTCGCCGTATCGCGCTACGACGCGTCTAACGCGTTGCTGTCACAGGCGACGTTCGACCGCTATCCGACGCTCACCGCGAGCGGTCAGATCGGCCATCGGCTGACGAGCAAGGACCAGGCGTTCGGCGCGCCGCGCAGCCAGCGCGATACGCCGATATCGAGCGTCGGCATCAATGCCGCGTGGGAATTCGACCTGTTCGGCCGCGTGCGCCGCTCGATCGAGTCGCAGCGCGCGGAGACGGCGGCCAGCGCGGCCGACGTGCGTGCGGTGCGCGTCGCGATCGCGGGCGAGGTCGCGAGCACGTATGTCGACCTGCGCGGCTCGCAGGAGCGGTTGCGGATCGCCCGCGAGAACGCGGACAACCAGAAGCAGACGCTCGCGCTGATCAATGCGCGCGTCGGCGCGGGACGCGGCTCGGAGCTCGATGCGGCGCGAGCACGCGCGCAGTACGAATCGACGACATCGCGGATCGCCGTGTACGAAGCCGCGATCGGCGTCGACGAGCATCGGCTCGCGGTGCTGACCGGGCGGACGCCGGATGCGTTGATCGGCCGGTTCGACTGGCCGAAGACGGCCGCGCCGGTGCCGTTGCCGGCGCTTGCCGTCGACATCGATCCCGGCATGCCGGGCGACCTGCTGCGCCGCCGTCCCGATGTCGCGGCCGCCGAGGCGCGGCTGCATGCGGCGACCGCGCGCGTCGGCGTAGCGACCGCCGACCTGTTTCCGCGCTTCACGCTGTCCGGGCTGCTCGGCAGCGCGACGAGCAGCTACGGGTTCTTTCGCGCGGGCAGCGACACGAACCTGATCGCGCTCGGCATCGACTGGTCGTTCCTCGACGTCGGCCGCGTGCGTGCGCGGATCGCCGCGAGCGACGCGGAAGCGGCCGGCCAGCTTGCGCAGTACCGGCAGACCGTGCTCGGCGCGCTCGAGGAAACCGAGAACGCGTTGCTGCGTGTTGCCCGAACGCGTGACGAGACCGCGCACCTCGTGCGCGCGGCCGACGACAGCGCGCGTGCCGCACAGCTCGCGCAGGCTCGCTTCTCCGCCGGCGCAATCGACTACTACGAAGTGCTCGACGCGCAGCGGACGCTGCTGCAGGCGCAGGATGCGGCGGCCGACGGGCGGATGCGCAGCGCGGCGTCGACGGTCGCGTTGTACAAGGCGCTCGCGGGCGGCTGGCCGGCGGGCACGGGCCAGGGCCCACAAGGCCCGCTCGCTCGGTCGGGGAAGTAATGCGAGCAGTGCGGCGCGGCGGTCGTGGCGCCGCGTCGCGCGACGAAACGCTTGCCTTGCCGATCGGTGGGCAACGCCTAGGCGATTGCAGGCGCATGAAAGGGCCGTCGTTCTCGCGGTAAAATTTAATTGCAACTGCAATCAAGCGAGAGGAACGACCTGACATGAACGCAACCGAACCCGATCTGTGGTTCTCGTTCGTCCGCGCGCACCGGACGATGATCCGCGAGATCGAGCGTCGCCTCGCGGCGGCCCGCCTGCCTGCGTATGCGTGGTACGACGCGCTGTGGGGGCTCGAAAGCGGCCCCGACGGTACGCGCCGCATGCACGAACTGGCCGACGTGCTCGCGATCGAGCGCTACAACCTGACGCGGCTCGTCGACCGACTCGAACAGGAGGGGCTCGTGACGCGCACGCGTTCGGCGGACGACGGCCGTGCCGCGTTCGCGAGCATCACCGACAAGGGGCGGACGCTGCGCAAAAAGATGTGGAAGGTGTACCAGTCGACGGTCGCCGAGCTTTTTCTCGACCAGTTCACCGGCAAGGAGCGGGCGGCGATGGCCGCCGCGCTCGATCGTGCGACCGCTGCGGCCCGCGACGCGGCAGCCGACGCGAAGTAGCGGTATCCGGCGTACCGAGCGGCCGTGCGCCGCGCGGGCGCACCGGGTCGCACAGTCCGCATGTCCCTCCTTCGCGTACTGGCATGTCCCAACGCCGTCGTTTTCGGCATAGGATTGCAATTGCAACGATTGTAGTTGCAACGATAACCCGATGACAAGGACCGACATGACCTCGACGCACGCTCTCACGTTCTATACGGCCGACACGCCGAACGGACACAAGATCGCGATCTACCTCGAAGAGGCCGGGCTTGCCCACGATCGCGTGCAGGTGAACCTGTCCGCCGGCGAGCAGCGCAGCCCGGCGTATCTCGCGATCAATCCGAACGGCAAGATCCCGGCCATCGTCGACCACGACACGGGGCTCGCCGTATTCGAATCCGGCGCGATCCTCAGCTATCTCGCCGCGAAGACGGGTTGCCTGCAGCCCGAAACGCTGGCCGAGCGCACGGCGGTCCAGCAATGGCTGCATTTCCAGATCGGCGGGATCGGGCCGATGCTTGGCCAGCTGTGGTGGTTCCTGCGCGCATCGAAGACGGGCAATGCGGAAGCGATCGACCGCTACCGGAAGGAGGCGCTGCGTCTCTACGGGGTCGTGAACGGCCGCTTGTCGGAATCGGCGTATCTCGCGTCGTCGCGGTATTCGATCGCCGATATTGCGGCGTTTCCGTGGCTGCGCACGGCGGACGAGCTCGATCTCGACATTGCCGGTTTCCCGCACGTCGAGCGCTGGCTTGCCAATATCGCCGCGCGGCCGGCCGTGCAACGCGGCCTGATCGCATGCCGCGCGTCGACGGCCGAGGCGGCGCACTGACATCGCATCGGCCGCGCCGCGTGGACCATGGTCGCAATAAATCGCTTCGTGTTATCCAGTCGAACGAGAGCGCCGCATGCGGACGGCGTGCGGCGTCGTTCGGGCTGCTCGCCAGCGTGTTCATGCACGACGGCGCGCCGTGCGTGGTCGCGCGCCGACGATTTCAGCGCGAGCCGCTGAGCGTCGCGTAGCGGCCGCACGGCATGGACGGCGATCCCTCGGCGCGGGCCGTCCAGGGTATCGCACGAGCCGATGCTTAGCATCGCGGCCGGCTGCCTACCGCGGCCGCCGCGCGATCATTACGCTGGGGCGATCATCCACTCTGTCCGGAAGGTCGCCATGTCCCGGCTCGACTACACACTGCTCGGCCCCTGCCTGCTCGCCATCGCGCTCGACGCGATGGGATTCGGGCTCGTTTATCCGATGATGTCCGCGATCTTCAGCGATCCGCACGCGGGCATCCTGCCGGCCGACACCGGCGCGCATGCGCGCAATTTCTATCTCGGCCTCGGCTACGGGATCTACCCGCTGTGCATGTTCTTCGGCTCGTCGCTGATGGGCGAACTGTCCGACCGCTACGGCCGCCGCCGGATCCTGCTGCTGTGCGTGCTCGGTCTCGCGGCCGGCTACGCGATGCTGGCGGCCGGCGCGTGGCACGCGAGCATCGCGCTGCTGCTGGCGGGCCGCGGGCTCACCGGCCTGATGGCCGGCTGCCAGGGCATCGCGCAGGCGGCCATCACCGATCTCAGCACGCCCGACACGAAGGCGTACAACATGAGCATCATGTCGCTCGCGTTCAGCGCAGGCGTGATCGTCGGCCCGGTGCTCGGCGGCGTCACGTCCGACCGGACGATCTCGCCGCTGTTCGACTACGGCACGCCGTTCGTGCTGGTCGCCGCGCTGTCGCTGATCTGCGCGTGCTGGACCTGGGCGTCGTATCGCGATTCCGCCGCGCCGCGCGGCGATACGCGCATCGATCCGCTGCTGCCGCTGCGGATCATCGGGGAGGCGGCGCGCCAGCGCAACGTCGCGTTCCTGTCGATGGTGTTCTTCTTGATGCAAGTGGGCTACGGGCTCTACCTGCAGACCATCATGCTGCTGTTGCAGGCGAAGTTCGGCTATACGAGCGCGCGGCTCGGGCTGTTCAGCGGCGTGATCGGCATCTGCTTCGTGTTCGGCCTGCTGTGCGTCGTGCGACTGATGCTGCGCGTGTGGCGCGTGATCGATATCGCGAAGACGGGCCTGCTCGTCGCCGGGCTTGGCCAGATCCTGTCCGCGTTGTTTCCGCACGAACCGATGCTGTGGGCGCTCGCGATGGTCGTCGGCTGCTTCGACATGGTTGCGTACACGACGATGTATACGGCGTTTTCCGACGCGGTCAGCGACGATCGGCAAGGCTGGGCGCTCGGCGTCGCGGGCTCGGTGATGGCGGTCGCGTGGGTCGTGACGGGCGCGCTGACGAACCTGCTACCCGTATTCGGCGAGACGGGGCTGCTGCTGATCGGTGGCGCGGGTTTCCTGCTCAGCTTCGCGATGATGGTCGCGTATGGCCGCACGCGGCCGGGTGCGCGAGCGGCAATGTTGTCGTAGGCGGCTCGCACGTACGTTAGCCTGCCCGCGGCGACGATCCGCTGGGCCCACGGACATCATCGCGCGATCTGCGCGGCGTGCCGTCGTGCGCGCGAGCTGGAAGGGGGCGCTGAGCGCGGTGCACGCATCGGTCCGTTGGCGGGCGGTAAGCGGCAGACGAGTGCGCGGGCGGCGAGCATGGCCGGATGCATTCGCATCGCCACGGCATGATTTCGTTATTCGAATGATGTCGCCGAATGGCGGCCAGACGATAGGTTGACCGTAGCGCGGCTGCCGTAGCGCACGATTCCGTGGCGCGGACGGCGCCGGCTCTCGCGCACGGTCCGGCTCCGGACCTTCATCGACCGGGGAGCCGGACCGCTGCTTACCGCCACGAACCGTCGACGTAGACCCACACCGGCCCCTGCCGGCGCCAGTAGCCGGGCATCCAGCGACGTCCGGGGCGCCGTGCGACCCAGCGGCCGGACACCCATATATAGCGGCCATGCTGCCAGCGCCAGTAGCCGTCCGTCCATATATAGCCGTGCGGCCGTGGCGGCGGCGGGCGACGGTCGTGGCGTGCCGCCGGGGGCGCGAAGCCGGGGCGATCCGCATACGGCGGCCCGCCGGGAACGCGGTGCGGGCCGGATGGCCGGTACGCGGGCGGGGCGGGCTGGGCCGAGGCGGCACGCAGCCAGCCGGTGCCGGCGAAGGCTGCGGTCAATCCGATGGCGCGCAGCAGCGAGCGTCGATTCATGGCGGTTCCCGTTCTGTATCCAAGACCGCCTTACATTAGCCTGCCGTCAGGCCCGCCGGGTTACGCGGGCGGTCAAGGCTGTTACCGAGTGTCACGGCAGGCGCGAGCCGCCTTCCCTTTCTGCCGGCCGACGGGATCTCGCCGTGGCACTGGCGCCGCCCGCTGTTGACGGGTCGGCGGGACGTTTCGGAGGCAGATCGGCCAATATTTGAGATTGATTTGGGTAACAATTACCGATTTTGGGGTGCCGAACCGAATCCGTTTGTTGTTTCTATGCAACCGTCAAGACGATGACATGTAAGAATGGTGCGATGAAAGCCTCCAAAAAGGGCTCGTCAAGAAGTCAAAAACAAACGTTAAAACAAATACTTATGACGCGTCCCCACTTTCATTATTTCTAGTTCTGGAAAAGCTTATTTCTTTATTTGCGGATCGCTCCCCTAGGGTACACCCCTAAACTCACGGTTCCCAAACGGGCAACTATCCGGGCGCCGCCAGCAGGACCGATGGCGCTCCCGGGCGGTTGCAGACCGTTTATGAACAAGGTCGCGAGACCTGCCTCTTTTTAGAAGGGAGCTCCACGAATGAACAAGACTCTGATCGTTGCAGCAGCTGCAGCATCGTTCGCTACCGTCGCTCACGCGCAAAGCAGCGTCACGCTGTACGGCGTGCTGGACGCAGGCATCACCTACACGAGCAACGTCCAGCCGGCACTCGGCCAAGCTGGCAAGTCGCGTTGGGCGATGGGTTCGGGCATTGACCAGAGCCGTTTCGGCCTGCGTGGCTCGGAAGACCTGGGTGGCGGCCTGAAGGCAATCTTCACGTTGGAAAGCGGCTTCAACATCGGTAACGGCCGCTTCGCGAACGGCAACGGCGGCATGTTCAACCGCCAGGCTTTCGTCGGCCTGTCGAGCCAGTACGGCACGGTCACGCTGGGTAAGCAGTATGACGCAACGCAAGACTACCTGGCACCGCTGACGGCAACGGGCTCGTGGGGCGGCACGTACTTCGCGCACCCGCTGAACCTCGACCGTCTGAGCACGAACGGTGACGTCGCACAGAACAACACGATCAAGTTCACGAGCGCGAACTACGCTGGCCTGCAATTCGGCGGCACGTACTCGTTCTCGAACAACACGAACTTCGGCAACAACCGTGCGTACAGCGCAGGTGCTGCATACCAGTTCCAAGGTCTGAAGCTGGCTGCTGCATACTCGCAAGCGAACCTGGGTGACGGCACGAACGCAAACGGCGCGACGTCGTCGGCGATCGGTGGCATCGCTAACCAAGGCCGCGTCCGCACGTACGGTGCTGCTGCTGGCTACGCATTCGGCCCGGCACAAGTCGGCGCTGCATGGACGCAAGCACGTCTCGACAACAACGCAGTTGCTGCAGGCACGCTGCGCACCGACAACTACGAAGTCAACGCGAAGTACAACCTGACGCCGGCTCTCGGCCTGGGTGCTGCTTACACGTACACGAACGCGAAGATCAACAACGGCAGCACGCACTGGAACCAGTTCGGCCTGCAAGCTGATTACGCACTGTCGAAGCGCACGGACGTCTACGCACAAGCTGTGTACCAGCGTGCAGCGAAGAACGGCATCGGCGCGTCGATCTACAACGGCGACAGCTTCAACAACAACCTGCCGAGCTCGTCGATCAACCAAACCGCAGCAACGGTTGGTCTGCGTCACCGCTTCTAAGCGTGACGGGCGGGGTAACCCGCTCCGCAGCATCGAAAAGGCGCCTTCGGGCGCCTTTTTTTGTATGCGGAAGGCGATGACGATAATCCGGATCGTCTGGATGCAAAAAAGCGAGGCCCGTGCCTCGCTTTTGTCGTTCTGCGCGCGTATGGCGGGGCGCTGGCCGGCCGTTAGCTCAGCGCGTGTATTCGCCGTTGGCTTCCGGCTGGAACACGATCGCGGCGACCTTCATCAGCTTTTCGGCGCCGCTGGGCTGCATTACCTTGACCATCTGGCCGCGCTGCGTGCCCAGCAGCGCCATGCCGACGGGCGAGAACACGTTCAGGCGCCCGCGTTCGAGGTTGGCGGCGTCCGGATAAACGATCGTCCACGTGGCCTGTTCCTGAGTTGCTTCGTCGAGCAGCGTGATTTGCGAGTTCATCGTGACGACGTTCGCCTTGATGGCGTCGGGCTGGACGATATCCGCGCGTTCGAGCAGCGTGTCGAGCATGGTCTGGAAGCGCGGGTTGTGCTCGGCGTGCTTTTCGAGGCGGGCGACGTCGAGTTCGGTCAACTGGTAAAGGCGTTGTTTCATGGTGGTTCTCCAAATGATCGGCAGGGGCAGGCGTGGCGTGCCTATGAGGATCGCCCGGAGCCTGTCTAACCTGGCTCCGGGTGGAGACCGTGCGGTCAGATCAGGCGCCGGGCAGGGGCGAGCGGCGCCTGGGCCGTGCGTCGAGCGAGGGGATGCGCCGGCTGGCTGGCGCGCGCGCACACGCCGGCCGGGCCGGACGGCGAAACCGAAAGGGACGTGAGCGCGTACATGGTGGATGGAATATCGACTGGCGAATAAAACCTTACGATTCTACAACACAACCTTCCGGGCATGTGATCTGACTGTCGGCGTTTCGTCAGCGATTGTTGTGCAGGTGAGGCAAGTTGGAGCGGCCCTGTTCCGAAACAGTGGGCGATCTTTTCCAAAAACGCAACGCTGTATGTTCAAACTAAGGGTTTCCCCTTGGGGTGGCGAGCACTACACTGGATTCAATCGCTTCAGACAGTCCTGCCGAGGCGACGTCAAAACAGAACATATTCCGGAGGTAAATCATGAAGTCGATCATCTACGCAGCCATCGCCGCATCCGTCCTTGCCGCTCCGATCGCATCGTTCGCGCAATCCGAGCAGGGGTTGACCCGCGCGGAGGTCAAGGCCGAACTCGTGCAACTCGAGCAGAACGGCTACAAGCCGGTGGCGAGCGATTCGCAATATCCGAGCGACATCCAGGTTGCCGAGCAGCGCATTCAGCCGAACCAGCCGATGCTCGCGCAAGCCGATACGAGCGGCTACGGCGCCGTGGCAACGGGCGCCGCGCAAGGCGGCCGCCGCGTGACGCGGGAAGCGCCGAATCCCGTGAATTCGGTCTACTTCGGTAATTGATTGAACATCCCCCGGTCTGCCCGAGCGCACCGCTGAATTGACGAGACGCGCGCCGGTCGCGCGCGTCGTTCGTCCGCAGGAGCAGAACCTCCGTCGCCGCATGCCGGCGGCTTTCCGCCCAGACGCTGATGCGTTTGGGCCTTTTTTGCTGGGCGGATCAGGCGGACGTGACGTTGGGCGTGCCGTGGATGTAGTGTTCGAGCTGGCTGATCGTGAACTGCTGATCGGCAATCACGCTCTTCACGAGGTCGCCGATCGAGATCAGGCCGACCAGCTTGCCGCCGTCGAGCACGGGCAGGTGGCGCATCCGGTGCTCGGTCATCAGCGCCATGCACTCGTCGGTGGATTGCGACGGTTCGACGTAGCGCACCTTCGCCGTCATGATTTCCTCGACGCGGGTGGCTTTCGACGAACGGTCCTGCAGGACGATCTTGCGCGCGTAATCGCGCTCGGTGACGATGCCCGCAATGTCGTCGCCGTCGACGACCAGCAGTGCGCCGATGCCCTTTTCCGCCATCAGCTTGATGGCGTCGTAGACGAGATCGGTCTTCGTGACGGTGTAGATGGTGCGGCCCGAATCCGGCTTGGCCTTGAGAATCTGCGCGACAGTCGTGCTCATTCGCTTTCTCCGTGTGCAGTCGATGCAGGGCAGTCGGGGCGTGATGCGCGTCACCCGGTGAGCCCAGTATAGCCGGGCGGGCGGCGGCAGTCGCGTGACGTTTCCAGATTAGCGGTAAACTCCCGTCACGCACCATCCACATAACTCCTACATTCCTGAAGTTTCGATTGAATTCATGATGTCTTCGCGTCCCCAATCGCCCACGCCGGGCAATGGCCAGGCCGACGAGTGCGTGACGCTCGTCGCCACCGCGTCGCTGCCCACGCGCTACGGTACGTTCACGTCATACGCGTTTCGCGTATCGGGCAGCGATGCCGAACATCTCGCGCTCGTGATGGGCGACGTGACGGGCGAGCAGTCCGTGCTGACCCGGCTGCATTCCGAATGCCTGACCGGTGACGTGTTCGGCTCGTACCGCTGCGATTGCGGCGAGCAACTCGATCTCGCGTTGCGTTACATCGCGGCCGAAGACCGCGGCGTGCTGCTGTATCTGCGCGGCCATGAAGGCCGCGGCATCGGCCTGAGCAACAAGATCCGCGCGTACGCGCTGCAGGAGCAGGGGCGCGACACCGTCGAGGCGAACCTCGATCTCGGGCTGCCCGATGACGCCCGCGAATACGACTCGGCCGCTGCGATCCTGCGGATCCTAGGCGTGACGTCGGTGCGGCTGATGAGCAACAATCCGAAGAAGTTCGATACGCTCGTGAAGCACGGTATTCCCGTCTGCGAGCGCGTGGCGCTCGCGGTGCCCGTGCGCGAGGAAAACGAACGTTATATCCGCACGAAGCAGACGAAGTTCGGGCATTACTTCGAAGAAAACGAGTAACCGGAGCGGGCGCGACGGCGCCCGTTGTTCGTCATCTGTTTTCCGATCGTTGCAGGTACAAGCGACGATCGCGATTTCCCCCTCATTCGTTCTAGTGCCGCGCTTATGTCATCAGCTGCGTTGCGCGCGGCGTCCGCCCGTTCCGCACCGCCCATGACGATCACGCCATCGAAGTTCGAAATCGAACGCCCGACGCTGCGTCGCTGGCGATCGGCGGACGCGCGACCGCTCCCCGCAGTCACGCCGGCGCGTAACCGCTCACGCGCATCTGCCCGTCAACGCCACGTGCCGTTCTGCAACACGATCCGGTAGCCGTCGGCATCCTCGAAAGTCTGGCCTGATATTTCCCAGTACGGATTGAACGACGTCACCGGCATGAAGCCGTGTGCGGTCGCGCGCTCGCAGGCGGCTTCCCATTTCGGACGATCGGGCAGATAGAACACGATCAGGTCCTCGGGCGTCGGCGACGGCGCGATCGGATGGTCGGGGCAGTGCGTGAACTCGAAGTGATAGTCGAGGCCTTCGCGTCCGAGGATCACGCCGGAAAAGCCGTCGTGATCCTCGAAGCGCGCCAGTACCGATAGATCGAGGGCGTCGCGATACATGCGCTCGGTGTGGGCGAGGTTGCTGACCGGGCGGGCAATGCGCAGATGGGCGTGCAAGAGGGCCTCGGCGGGAAGTGGCGGGCCGCTCAATGATAAGCCGGCCGATCGCGATCGCGCGAGGCGAGCGAGTCTTGTTTCCCGCGATACTCGCCGTATCGAACGATATCGATTCGGCGCGGCCAAACGGATCGAATGGTGTCGAGCCTCATCTCGCGAAAGAAAAAACATGACGCTTGTCGATCCAGTATGGGCACTCCGCGTTGCTGCGGCCACTCGTCAGCAAGACCTTCGAAGGCATGCGTTCGACAGCGCCTGCCGCACGACGCGCGGATACGCGCATGCCGGGCGGGAAGTGACGAATGGATAAGCCCGATCTTCGTCGACCGGTTGCCGGACCTTATCGTCAGTCGCGATGGGCGGCCGGACTGGAGGCCGGTTTCGGATGGGTGGCAAAGGGGACGTTGGTACTGGCCGGCTTGGCGATGGTCGCGTTGGCGGCGCTGACGGGCGATGTCGGTGCCCTGACGGACCTGCCGACGACCCGGAAGGGTTGGCTGTACCTGCTGTTGGCGCTCGTCGCGGCGGTCGCGCTGATATTTGCGGTGCATCACTACCGGCTGCGACCGACCGGCGTGCGTCCGGCGGGCTAGTCAGGCGGGGGAGGCGATGCGGCCCCACAAACCGTTCAGGCAATAAAAAAGCCCGCTGCTTGAGCGGGCTGAATCCATGTTTGGAGACATGGAGGAGACAGAGGTAAATTTAAGGGAAAACCCGGACGTTTGCAAGCCCTCGTTGTATCCGCACAACTTGTCGCCGCGCAGACCGCCTGGCGGCGGCGCGCGGCACAGCCTCATTCATACGCCGCCGGCCCGTGCGTGCGTCGCAAACGCGCCGAACCGCTCCTGCGCGACGGGCAGCGCGTATTTGCTGCGCATCTCCGTTTCGATCCATGCGCACGCCTCGCGCGCGCAGTCGGTCAATGCGTGCCGCGTCGCATGCCCGTCGATGTCGTAGACGAAACGCACGCCGACCTCGTCATCGTCAACCTGTCGTTCAAGCTGATTGAGCTGCAGTTGCGGCCCGTGCTGGTGGGACAGCGCGCGCAGTTCGTCGAAGTGATATTCGAGCCAGTCCGCGAAGAACAGCGCGTCGCTGTGGCTGGGCAGGCGGAAAGCCGCGCTGCGCGACGGGCGCGCCGCGATTTCGCCGGCCGCCTCAGGCGGTTCGCGATCCGACGCGACGGGCGCGTCGACCGGCGCGAGCGGGTGCCGAATCTGCCGGTACGGCTCGCGATCGCGCAATGCGTGCCACAGCAATTCGTCGCCGGCGGCGCCGGACGGCTGCATCGTCAGGTCGTGCCGGCCGTCGCCGACCGCGGCGATGTCGCGGATCACGAGGCGCAGCGAGCACAGCGGCTCGTCCGCGACCAGCAGGGTGGCCGGCCGCGGCAGCCCGCACACGAGCGGCGCGGCGCCGGTCGCACGAAACACGAGCCCGCGGCGGTCGAGCCGCACGAGCGGCAACGGCCTGGGGAACGACGGATAGGCGACCGCGATGCGGGCGCCGCTGGCGCTCGTCAACCCGGGCATCATCGCGCGAAAGACCTGGGACTGGTCCACGTTGGTTCTCCTTCGTTACGATGCCACCCGGACGGAAACGTGCGTTCCGGCTCAGGCGGCGATAGCTTGCCGGGCGGCCTGCCCCGGCTCGATTCCTAGCGCGGCAAACGTTTGCGAGTCGATATCGATCCAGCACGCGACCACCAGACGTCCGTCGACCTGCTTCGGCGGGCCTGCGCGGTGCGCGTGTATGCCGATCCGGCGGAACAGCCGCTCCATGCTCGCGAACGTCACGCCGATCAACTGGCGCGCGCCGAGCTGCGCCGCGCATTCGACGACGGCCGCGAGCATCGGGCGCACGGCCCATTCGGCGTTGCCGGGCCCGCCTTCGTCGTCGGTCGCCGCGAACCGGGACAGTTCCCAGACGGCGGCCGATTGCGGCAGCGGCATGTCCTCGGCGACCAGGTCGGCGAACAGCGACTTCAGCAGATACGGGCGCGTCGTCGGCAGCAGGCGCGCACATCCGCACATGTCGCCGGCGGCGTTTCGCGCGAACACGTAGACGGTATCGTCGCGATCGAACTGGTCACGCTCGAAACTTTCGTTCGCCGACGGGAGCGCCCAACCGAGCTGCTCGACGAACACGCGGCGCCGATAGCGCCCTAGGTCCGCCGCGAGTGCGTGCGGCAACCGCCCTTCCTCGTGAACGAAGGTCTGCATGGATGTCCTCGGATCTGTGCTTTTGTATGCACGCATTACAGCGCGCGGCACGAGGAGCCTGTAACTGGTAACTCTTACAGGGTGGCGGCGTAAAAGACGCCATTTGCGCGGTGGTAACGGTTTCTTGATCGACGGGATTGAAAACCGGGGCGGTTTTATTTATAAAGAGCGCCAGTCTTGCAAAATAGTCAGAGGAATGCGCGGCCAGTTGTCACTGGAGCGTCGGACCGGCATGATAGGCGTCGTTGGGCCCGAGCAGGGCGGATGCGACCGCGGCAGGCCAGTCGAGGGTGGCGAGCCGCGCGGCGAGCGCGGCGGCCGTGCGGAACATGCCGATGTCGGCGCCCTTGGCGTCGATGGCCATCACGTTGCTGCGGACGTCGCCGCCCGCGATCACGAACGCGCCCGTCGCGCGTTCGAGGTACCAGTCCCAGCCGACCGTCACGTAGGCGACGCCGGCACCGGCCGCGCGATGCCATTCGGTATAGCCGGCAAGGCGGGCGTCGATCGCGTTGTCGCGCAGTTCGGCGAGCAAAGAAGGGTCGAGGCCGCTTGCGACATGGTCGAGTACAAGTGCGGCCAGTGCGCCTTCTGACAGGCGTACGTAGCCGTCCGGGGACGGGCCGGGGACAGGGTGCAGCAAGGGTGAAGTCATGCGCGGAATGTATCAGCCTCGAAAGGGTGCTGGAACCTGACAAGTATGACAGCGTGACGTTGTCGGAGAAAGAATGGAACTGCGCTGGCAGGATGCCTACCAACAATTCAGCGCCGCGGAAGACGAGCAGCAGCTCTTCCAGCGGATCGCCGCCTATTCCAGGCGGCTGGGATTCGAATATTGCTGTTACGGCATTCGCGTACCGCTGCCCGTTTCGAAGCCGGCGGTCGCCATCTTCAATACCTATCCGGACGGCTGGATGGCGCACTATCAGGCGCAGAACTATATCGAGATCGACTCGACGGTTCGCGACGGCGCGCTCAGCACCAACATGATCGTCTGGCCGGACGTCGACAACCTCGACCCGTGTCCGCTGTGGCAGGACGCGCGCGATTTCGGGTTGTCGGTGGGCATCGCGCAATCGAGCTGGGCGGCGCGCGGCGCGTTCGGCCTGTTGAGCATCGCCCGTCATGCCGACCGGCTGACGCCGGCCGAGATCAACATGCTGACGCTGCAGACGAACTGGCTCGCGAACCTGTCGCATTCGCTGATGAGCCGCTTCATGGTGCCGAAGCTGTCGCCCGCGGCGGGCGTCACGCTGACCGCGCGCGAGCGCGAGGTGCTGTGCTGGACGGCCGAGGGCAAGACCGCATGCGAAATCGGCCAGATCCTCAGCATCTCGGAGCGGACGGTCAACTTCCACGTGAACAACATCCTCGAGAAACTTGGCGCGACCAACAAGGTCCAGGCGGTCGTCAAGGCGATTTCGGCCGGGCTCATCGAAGCACCTTGACGTGACGTCGTGCGACGGCGGCGCCGGATGCCGCGTCCGCCGCGCCGCGGCTCACTCCATCATCGGCTCCGCTTCCTTTGCGGTCCAGCTCACGCTGGAAATGCTTTTCTCCATGCTCATCCGGCTCGCGATCTGCTCGAGCTTCTGCTGATCCTTCGGATGCAGCTTCAGCGTCGCGGTCACCTTCAGCCGGTCGGGCTGCTCGGGCACGTCTTCGCTCGTGAGGCTCTGGAACGACAGCGGCTTCGCATACATCGCGTTCGACAGCAGCGTGCGGATGTGCACTTCGTCGGCGGCGAGGCAGATCACGGTGATCTGGTATTCGCGCACGAGGTCGGCGTTCGACACGGGCGTCGCGTTGATGGCCTGGCTGACGCCGCGCAGCACCGTATTGGTGAGCAGCACGACGGCCGTGCCGGCGAGCGCGGGCACGTAGTGGCCGGAGCCGGCCAGCACGCCGACGGCGGCCGAGCACCACAGCGTCGCGGCCGTGTTGATGCCCTGGATCGAGCCCTTGTCGCGCATGATCACGCCGCCGCCAAGAAAGCCGACGCCCGACACGACGTACGCGGCGATCTGCGTGACGCCCGCGACGCCGTTGCCGGTGAGCACGCCGAGCGTGACGAACAGGCACGCGCCGCTCGCGACGAGCGTGATGGTGCGCAGGCCGGCCGTGCGCTGGCGCATCTGCCGCTCGAGGCCGATGGCGACGCCGCAGGCGAACGCGGTGAAAAGACGGAGTGCGAAATCAAAAGTCATGGTTGTCCTGCCGTGCAAGAAGCGCATGCCGTTTCGCGTCGCGGCGGCGCAAGGCCGAAGGCGACACGAAGATAGCCGTCATCGCGCGGTACTGTACCGCGCGAATGCGTCATTCAGTGTGAAACGGGGGAGCGTGCGGCTCGCGGAACGCGAGCCGCGGCAGGAGAACTGCGGCGGACAGGCGTTCAGGCGGCAAGCGGCGCACGCAACGGAGTGCTGCAACTGTCCACGATGGTTCCTGAAGGAAGAATGGGCGGCATTCTAGTGGGCGGCGCGCGCTCGCGTCAACCGCCTGCGGCGGCGCTACTGCGCCGAGCCGATCGTGCCCGTCGCGAGCGCGAGCGCGGCGGCGGCCGACAATGCGCCGGCATAGCTGTCGACTTCCGCGTTCCGCGCGGCGAGCAACTGGCTTTGCGCGATCGTCGCGTCGGTGACCGAGCCGACGCCATTCCGGTACGCGGTCAGTGCCGCGTCGTAGCTGGTTTGCGCGGCATCGACGAGCGCCTTCGCGGCGTCGTGCGACGCCAGGCTCGTCTGCACCGCGTTCTGTGCGGCGACGACTTGGCGCACAGCTTCCTCCTTGGTCCGCGTGAGGCGCGCGGAGGCGCTTTCCGCGTCGTTGCGCGCCTGCATCAAGACGGCGGAGCGCAAACCGCCGTCGTACAGCGGAATCGTCACGCCGAGGAACACGCCGCCGCCGTAGCGGCTGCCGTTCAGGTTGACGGTCGGCGCCTGGTCGCCGATCGCGGGCAGCGCGGAGATGGACGTGCCGCCGCTCGCATACGACGTGGACGCGGACAGGAAGATCTTCGGCATGAACGCGGCTTGAGCCGCCTTGATCTTCGCGCGATTGGCCTTTTCGACCGCGAACGAGCCCTGCAGATCGGGGCGGCGCGCGATCGCGTCCGACACGATCGCGTCGACCGACGAGCCGAGCGCGGGCGGCAGCGTCCGCTTCGGCAACGCGGCGATCGTCGGCTTCGACAGCGGCGAGATGCCGAGCGCGGAGACGAGTGCGAGATAGCCGTCGCTCTCGGCGCCGTTCGCCTGCACGAGCGCGAGGTTCGCCTGCGCACGGTTCTGCGTCGCCTGCGCGAGCTCGACGACCGTGCCGACGCCGTGCTTGAGCCGCGCGCGGGACGCCGCGAGGATCGCATCCGCGTTCGTGAGGCCCTGTTGCGCGCTGAGCGCGCGCGAGCGGGCGGCTTCGTAGCGGTAGTACGAGACGGTCACGTCGTGGATCACCTGCTGATGCACGGCCGTGAATGCGACGTTCGATGCAATCGACGCCTGTTCGGCCGCTTCGACGCGCGCTGCGCGGCCGCCGAAATCGAACAGCAGCCATTGCAGCGACAGCGCCGAAATCGTGCCGTGCGCGGTGGTGTTGCTCGACGAATCGCCGAGGATCGTCGACGTCGAGCCGTGGTTCGCCTGGTACGCGCCCATCGCCGTCGCCGACAGGCGCGGCAGATAGGCGGACTTGGCGAGGCCGACTGCGAGCGCCGCGTTGCGCGCGTCGTTCCACGCGATACGCGTCAGTGGGTTCGAAGATTCCGCGAGATCGATCAGCTCGGGCAGCGTGTACGCATGCGCGGCATCCAGCGCGGCCGGCGCCGACACCGACGCGAGCGCCGGCGAGGCAGGCAATGTGTAGTCATGCGCGCCTTGTGCGGACGCGCGCGGCGCCGCCGCCACGATGTCGCCCGCGGCCGACGTTTGCGGCTGCCACGGGCGGTCGGACGCCTCCGGCGCCAGATCGATCGACGACGTCGCGCAGCCGGCCAGCGCGACGGCGGTCGCGAGCGCGGCGGCGGCGATCGACGCGGCCGGCGGTTCAGGTGGGCGCATGAGGGGCAGGCTCCTTCGGTGTGGCTTGACGGGCGGCGTCGGCGATCTGCGCGAGCCGCGCGTCGATCAGGTTCAGTAGCGCGTCGCGCGTGGGGTCGGCGGGGGCGATGTCCGACGGTGGTGTCGGGGCATTCGTGCGGGGCGCGGTTTCGTCGTCGCCCGGCGCAGTCACGCGCGAGAGTTGCGCGCCGATCGCCGCGTCGCCGGGCTTGCGCTCGGCGAGCAGGAACAGCGGACCTTCGATCGCCCCGAGTTCCGCGAGTGCGCGCCGCCGTGTGGCCAGCCACGTCGCGGCCGGCCGCACCCACGACGGTTCGTAATGGATCAGGCCGAGCTCCTGCGAGATCGCGCCGTGGCGCGCGAACGCTTCGGCGGCCAGCGCGCGCCGTTCGGCCGGCTGCGCGATCTGCGCGACGCGCCGCCACTGGGCGAGCAGCGTTGCGAGCGCCGCGTCGATCTGCTTGCCGATGCTGACCGGCCAGATGCGCGTGAACACGAGATACACGACCACGTTGCCGAGCAGGATGCCGATCGTGCGATCGCGCGCGAGCGTCAGGTCGAAGCCGGGGCCCGCGCCCTGGATTACGCACAGGAAGAACGCGAACGCGATCTGGAAGCCCGCGTACGCGATGCGCGGCGATCCGAACGCGACCCACGCGGACAGCCACGCGCCGGCGAAGACGAGCGCCATCAGCTCGCCGATCGACGACAGAGACGGGACGACGAACACGAGCGCGGCGGTGCCGATCAGCGCGCCGACGATGCAGCCGGCGATGCGCAGCGTCAGTTTCTCGACCGTTTCGGCCGTCGAGCCGAGCGACACCATGTAGCAGGTGATGAAGCAGGTATGGATGCCCGACCAGTCGAGCTGCGAGTACAGCAGGTAGCAGAACATGGCGGCTACCGTCGTTTTCAGCGCATAGCGGATGTGGTCGGGATTGGTGCGCGCGTCCGGCAGGAAGAAGCCGCCGCGCGGGGCGGGCGGTGTGGCGGGTTCCGCCGGTTTGTCGGCGGCGCGCGTGTCGGCGGTATCGGCCGGTGCGGCCGCCGCGTCGATCGCGGGCGGTTGCGCGAACTGCGTGATCGCCGTGTGCAGGTCGGTCGCGACGACGCGCGCGAGCGGCGGCAGCGCATCGGCGGCCGGCAGCGCGAGCGTCACGTCGACCGGATAGCCGCCCCGTTCGAGGATCGCGGCCATCTCGTCGAGCGTCGTCGCGATCGGCGTGGCGAACGCGTCGGGCAGCCGCGCGTCCGCTTCGCGATCCGCAAGCGCGACCGCGACGAGCAGCGCGGTGCTCGACGCGACGGCCTGCCGCAATGCGACGACATCGGCGCCCGACGACGAACCTTCGAGCTTCGACAGCTTGAGCCACGTGAGCAATGGCTTGTCGCCTTCGCGCAGGCTGGCGTCGAACGCGGCGCGCGCGTCGTCGCCGCCGCGCAGCCGCCGCGCGGCGAGCCGCAGCCGCTTCGCGAGCTGAGCGTGCGCGAGCTTGCGCGGCGACGGCGCGATCAGCAGGTTGACGACGATCGCGACGCCGACCGGGATCGCGACCATCAGCCATGCATAGAGCAGCGCGCGCGTCGCGGCTTCGCCGACCGGCGCCAGGCCGAGTTCGTCGAGCCCGAAGCCGACGATCATCGCGAGGATCGCACCGACCGGACGCAGCTTGCTCGCGGACGTCAGGTACAGCAGGCCGACCGACAGCACGGCCATACATGCGACGCGCAGTACCGAATACTCGATGCTGAAGATCGCGGCGCCGATCACGAGCGCGATCACGACCGTGACGAGCAGCAACATCGCGACCGCGAGCACGACGCTCGTCACGCGATCGGCGCGGTTCAGGAAGAACACGACGTACGCGGAAATCGCGGCTTCCGGCGTGCCGTATCCGCTCGTCACGAGCGCGACGAGCGCGCAGATCAGCGCGACGCGCACGGCCATGGCCGCGCGCCCCGGAAACGGCGCGAGCAGCCGCAGGACTTCGCGCGGGCCCGGCGTGCGGACGTCAGCGGCAGGCTGAGCCATGCCGGACCTCGACGATCGCGCTCGCGCCGACACGCACGAGCTTGCCGTCGGGTTCGTCGAGCTTCACGCGCACGGGGAAGCGCTGCGCGACGTGCACCCAGTTCACCGAGTTCTGCACGATCGGCAGCGAGCGCGGCAGGTTGATGCGCGCGCTGTCCGCGATGCCGGCGCCGATGCCGACGACCTTGCCCGTCATCGGGCGGTTGCGGTCGATCATCGAATAGACGGTCGCGCAGTCGCCGACTGCGATGCGATTGAGCGACGTCTCGCGGAAATTGCCCACCGCGAACCATTCGCTCGCGTCGATCAGCGTGAAGATCGACTGGTTCGGTGCGAGGGTTTCGCCGGGGAGCACGCTCAGGCCCGTCACGAGCCCGTTGTGCGGCGCGCGCACGACCGTATCGTCGAGCGCATGCTGCGCGCGGGCCAGCGCGGCTTCGCGTGCATGCAGCGTCGCGATCGCGTCGGCATCGTCGCCGATCGTCTGCGCGGACGCGCGCTGCTGCTCCTGCGCCTGCGCGAGCGACACGGACGCGTCGCGCTGGCGCACCTTCGCCTGGTCGAACTGCTGCGCGCTGACGTAGCCCTGCGCGGCGAGCGGCGCGAGCCGGTTCACGTCGCGCGTCGCGAGATCGTAGTTCTGCGTCGCGCGCTTGACCTGCTCGGCAGCGACGGATGCGTTCGAGCGCTCGCCGATCAGCGAACGGCGGCGCGTGTCGAGCGACGCGCGCGCGAGTTCGAGGTCGGCCTGCGCCTGCGCGACGGTCAGCCGGTACGGCACGGGATCGATCACGTACAGCAGGTCGCCTTTCGCGACGCGCTGGTTTTCATGCACCGCGAGCTGCACGATGCGGCCGCCGACCGGCGACGCGACGTGCACGACGTCGGCGTCGATCGACGCGTCGTCGGTGGACGGATAGGCGGTCGTGCGGTGGTACGCGTACGCGAGCGCCGCGATGCCGAGCGCGACGATCGCGAGCGCGATCACGCGGCCTTTGACGGAGGGGCGGGCGATGCCGGCGGCCTTCATGCGAACGGCCCCGTGCCGGTGAGCCAGACGATCACGGCGACCACGAGCCCGATCGCGGTGCAGACGGCGAGTTGGTAGGGCACCGTCGCGGCCCAGCCGGTCGCGACGAACACGCGGTGCGCGACGATCGCGCCGACGATGCCGACGATCGCGCTGACGAGCCACAGCGGGAAATACGCGCCGAACAGCACGTAGGACGGTGCGCCGCGCGATGCGCAGCCCGCGAGCGGCAGGACGGGCGCCAGCACGGCGGCGACGCGCAGGGGCGCGCGCGGCGTTGTTCTTCTCATGGTGTGACGAGCTCGACGTTGGGGGTGGATGCCGGGCGCGGCGCAATGCGGATCGTCGCGACCGGCCGGGCCGCGACGACGATTCCTGAATACGGAGGCGATCATAAATCAGCGCGATGCGGACCGCCAGCGATCCGGCACGTTTGCCGCATGGGCACAGGCTGGCCGTGGCCGCGTGGTCGGTCATGCCGGACGGTCCGGCAGTGTGTGTCGGCATCGATGATCGGACCGTCGCGATTCTGCCGGCACCCGCTCGCGTAGGGTTGCTAACGGACTGTAAAGGATCGTCAGATGAAATCGCGCAGCGGAATTTGCCATGTCGACGCAGCGGCAATCGGCGCGCAAACCGTCGATTGCCGCCTGGACCCATGCAAATCCGGTCGGTCCGGCTGACCCGCGCGCAGCCTCGACGAGCAGGTCGACGAGAGCGTGGTGCAGCACGCCCGGCAGGCTGTTCGCTTTCGCGATCTGCGTGAAAAGTTTGACGTCGACGAGAACGAAGCGCATGGCGTTGCGGCGGGAAGGTGGCCGAGTGGCGTGCGCAGCCGCACGGCGCTGCGCCGCCGGCCGCGACCCGTCGTCGCGGCCGGGATCTGTGTACCATCGTGCGTAGGGCGCGACGCGCCGCACCGGGCATCACGGCCCGCGCGACGCGCGTCGGGGAAGCGGTACTGCAACGAAGGTGAACGTTCCATGCGAAGTTTCTTTGTCCGGTTCATTGCAATCGGCGTGCTGTTCCATCTGTACGTCGGGATGCGGATCATTCCCGATGCGTTCGCGTCGCCGCTCGCACGCACGGTCGCGGCGCTCGTGCTGGCGAGTTTCGTCGTGTTGATTCCGGTCGGCATGTTCTCGCGCCGCTTCGACGAAGGGTGGGCCGCGACGCTGGTCGGATGGGCCGGCGCGCTCGCGATGGGCTTCTTCTCGTCGTTGCTGGTGCTGACGTTCCTGCGCGAAATCGTGCTGCTCGGCGTGTTCGCGTGGCGGCATCTCGGGCATGACGGTGCATGGAGCCGCGCGGCGCCCGACACGGCGCTCGGCGTGCTGGTGGCCGCGGTGTTCGCGACCGCGATCGGATTCGTCGGCGCGCGTCGCACGGCGGCGGTCAAGCGCGTGTCGATTCCGGTCGCCGGGCTGCCGGCCGCGCTCGACGGGCTGACGATCGTGCAACTGTCCGACATCCACGTCGGGCCGACGATCAAGCGGCCGTACATCGAACGGATCGTGCGCGCGGTCAATGCGCTCGACGCCGACCTGGTGGTCGTGACGGGCGACGTGGTGGACGGTTCGGTCAAGCGCCTGCGCGAACACACGGCGCCGCTCGGCCAGATGCGCTCGCGGCACGGCACCTTCCTCGTGACGGGCAACCACGAGTACTACGCGGGTGCGCATGCCTGGATCGACGAGTTTCGTCGTATCGGGCTGACGGTGCTGCTCAACGAGCACGTGCTGATCGAGCACGGCGGCGCGCGGGCGGTGCTCGCGGGCGTGACCGATTTCACCGCGGGCGGCTTCGATCCCGCGCATCGCAGCGATCCTGAGCAGGCGCTGGCCGGTGCGCCGCGCGACGTCGGCACGAAGATCCTGCTCGCACACCAGCCGCGCAGCGCGGAAGCGGCGAATCGCGCGGGCTTTACCGTACAGTTGTCGGGGCACACGCATGGCGGCCAGTTCCTGCCGTGGCCGCCGTTCGTGCGGTTGCAGCAGCCGGTGATCGGCGGGCTGAACCGCTTCGGCGACATGTGGCTGTATACGAGCCGCGGCACCGGCTACTGGGGGCCGCCGAACCGTTTCGGCGTGCCATCCGAGATCACGCTGATTCGGCTGACGCGCGGCTAGCCGATAGCCGGGAGGCGGCCGTCGCGCGATACGAATGCGCCTCGCGGCGCACGGCGGCTTCCTGTCGGCCTTTCGGCGCGAATGACAGCGCATGGCGGCGCGCGGCGCCGTTGGCTAGTATGCAGACATGCATCTTTCGCTCCGTTCCTTGCCCGTTCCTGCCGACATGTCGACCCCCGATCTCTTCGCCGATACGCCCGTGCCCGACGTGGACTGGCACCCGGACTGGCTTGCGCCGCCCGACGCCGATCGCGCGCTGGCCGCGCTGATCGACGAGGTCGCGTGGCGGCAGGACACGATCCGCACGCCGCGCGGACGCATTCCGTTGCCGCGGCTCACCGCGTGGCAGGGCGAACCGGATGCCGTCTACGTGTACTCGGGGATCCGCAACGTCCCGGAGCCGTGGACGCCGGCCGTGCTCGGGCTGAAGCAGGCGGTCGAGGCGACCTGCGGCGTGCGTTTCAACAGCGTGCTGCTCAATCGCTATCGCAACGGGCTGGACAGCCTCGGCTGGCACGCGGACAACGAACCCGAACTCGGCGACGCGCCGGTGATCGCGTCGGTGAGTCTCGGTGCGATGCGCGTGTTCGATCTTCGTCATCGCGCGACGGGCGTCACGCATGCATACCGTCTCGTGCATGGCAGCCTGCTCGTGATGCGCGGACGCACGCAGGCCGAATGGCAGCACCGCGTGCCGAAGGCGCCGGGCGTGCAGGGCGAACGCGTGAACCTGACCTTCCGGCGCGTGTCGATAGCGGGCGGATAGATCGCGCCCCGTTTTCTTGATCCACGAAAGCTGGATGCAAGCAATCGGCCGCGCGTGCGGCACGTTGCCGCACGAACGCGATGCCGGCCGGCGTGACCGGGCGCAGAGGCCCGTCCCGTATGGGTTTCAGATAGATTTGATCGACCGCCCGGTTCCGATAGGTGAGTGAAACCTCTGATGGTGCGTCGCAACAATCCTTGAATAAACTGTCGAATGACAGAAATGCGCCGGCCTATCGGCGCGACCCTTTCGACATGTCTCCGTGCGTGGCCGACGCAGCGCGCAACGGGGCAGGAGCAAAACGCGTGACCGTACTCGACCCTTCCTTCGCACCCTCGCTGCACGTCTTCGAGCAAGACGGCGGATGGCAATGGGCGCTGACGGTGAAGCGGGCGACCGGCGTCGGCGTGAAAGTCGTGGCGTTCAGCCGCGAAGGCTTTCGCGGCGAAGCCGAGGCATACGCCGCCGGCCAGCTTGCCCGCGCCGAATATGACGCCGCCGTGACGGCCTGACGCCGTCGCGGCGATCCCGCCCGAGGATCGTCTTCCTCTGCGCCGTCCGTTACCGGGCGGTGCTTTCCTGACTGCTTTCCATTTTTCTCTTTTCGCTGGTGGCGACAGGCGCCTGCCCGCTGGCGTTCGCCGCGCCACCTGTCCTTGCGCCGACGATGCGACGCGCGTGGCGAAAGCCTGTACGCGGGCTCGCGACCCGCCGGCAAGCACGCACCGCGTTTGGCGCGAACAAGCCTGGAAAACGCCGAGCCATATCGTAATAAGATATGACGTTATTGCATCCGCGGGACGATGACGTCCCGCCTTCCTGAAAGGAGCTATCCGTGCAACTGACCCAGTTAGGCGGGCATGTCGCCCAATCCGGCATCGCCGAACGGCAAAAACACGCGCAGGCGCTGATGTTCGGGATGGCGAACATCGACGAGTACGTGTCCGGCGGCGTCTGCTACGACGCCGCTGCTTATGTCCGCTATCTGCTGCGCGCCGACGCGATGATCGCGCCCGGCACGCTGCTCGACACGATCGGCCAGCTGTGGAAGACGCGCTTCAACTTCGAGACCGGCAATCAGTGGGACGGGCGCGCGAGCATTCCGGCGGGCACCGCGGTCGGCTTCGCGCGCGGCACCAATGTCTTTCACGCCGCGATCGCCGTCGGCGGCACCCGGATTCGCGGGATCAACGGCGGCCTGCTGGGCGCCGGATGGCTGCATCCGGTCGATCTGGCACGCGTGCTGCAGCCGGATCCGGCCGGCGGCTTTACATACGACCGCACGACCATTCGCGTTTATCTGTCGCGCCTGTAGGCTGTCCGGCGTCGAAGCTCACGCTTCGGCCATCGTTGCCCGACCGCGTGCCGCGTGCCGCCTTTCCATCGTCCGGCGATTTCCGCATGGCGCCGCGCCGTCCAACGCTGCTATCCTCTCGACCTTGAATGACGCGTCATGGTGCGTGGATGCGCGTGCTGCATCGCGGCGCCGCGCAGCGGTGCGAGCCCACGCGCGCACTGAGGTAGCATGACTGAATCTCCACGGCGATCCATGACCTGTTTCGTGACTGATTTCCTTCCGTCCATGTCCACATGGTCAAGACAACGATGAGCGATGCCCCTGAGCCGTCGGTGCCTGGCGACGACGAGTCGTCGGGCGGCGGCGCTTCGTCCTATCTGGTGCCGGGGCTCGAACGCGGGCTGCGGATCCTCGCTGAATTCTCCGCGCGCGAGCCCGTGCTCGGCGCCCCCGAGCTGTCGAAGCGCATCGGCATTCCGCGCACGACCACGTTCCGCCTGCTGCAGACGCTCGAGGCGCTCGGCTTTCTCGAACGCGTGAACGGCGACCGCTATTTCCGGCTCGGCGTCGGCGTGCTGCGACTCGGCTTCGAATACCTGAATTCGCTCGAACTGACCGATCTCGGCACGCCCGTGCTCGAACGGCTGCGCGATTCGACCGGCCTGTCGACGCACCTGCTGATCCGCGACCAGCGCGACGTGGTGTTCGTCGCGAAGGCGCAAAGCAATGCGTCGATGTTCGGCTCGGTGAAGGTGCACGTCGGCACGCGCCTGCCCGCGCATGCGACCGTGCACGGCCACGTGCTGATGGGCGACCTGACGCGCGATGCGCTGCGACAGCTCTATCCGGAGAAGAAACTCGAACAGTTCACCGAGCGCACGCCCGGCACCGTCGACGAGCTGTACGAGCGCGTGCGTCATTACGCGCGGCTCGGCTATGCGGTCAGCGAGGCGGCGTTCGAGAGCGGTATTTCCGCGGTGACGGCGCCCGTGCGCGATCATTCGGGCTCGATCGTCGCGGCGATCACCGCGACGGTGCCGCGCTCGGAGATCGGCGAGGCCGGCGAGAAGGAACGGCTCGTCGAAGCGGTGTGCGGCGCGGCGGTCGACCTGTCGCAACGGCTGAACTATCGTCCGCTCGAAAGCGACCCGACGTTCGCGCATGCGCGCCACAAGGTCGCGATGTTCTGACGTTCGCGCATCGATCCGGCCGCGGCGCGCGGCATCGCAACGAAGAGAGCGGCCCGCGGGCTGCTCTTGTCGTTTTCGGGCACCGCAGGCGCGGTGCCCGAGTTCACTCAGAACGAGTGATGAATGCCGGTCAGCACGATCACCTGGTTCGCGGTGCTCGACACGCCGGCCGTGAAGAACGCAGCCTTTGCGCCGCCCGAACCGTGTTCGTAAAGCACGTTCGCATACAACTGCGTACGCTTCGACAACGCGTAGATGTCGCCGAGTTCGACCTGCGTCCAGCGGCGGCCGGCCAGCGTCGTGGTCGCCGCGCCGCCCGCGATCGTGTTGAACGCGCTGCTGCGGTAGTTCACGCCCGCGTCGTAGCTTTGGAACGTGTCGGAAAACCCGTTCGACTGCATCTTCACGCGCGTGTAGAGGCCATGCACGAGGAAGTCGCCGATCTGGTACGACGCGCCCGCGCCGATGTTCTCGACCTTGTTCGCGAGGTAGCCGTTCGCGGTGTTCTGCCCCTGGAACGACGTGATGCCCGTCTGGCTGATCAGGATCGAGCGGTCGTGCTCGTTCGAGTAGACGGCCGACGCCTTGAACGGCCCGTTCGCATAGTTCAGCGCGACGCCGACCGATTTGCCGGTCGAGAAGTTCGTCGTGTTGCCGAGCGCGAGCGTCGCCGCGGCCGAGAAACCCGCGAAGGTCGGCGAACGGTACTTGACCGAATTGTTGTACGGCACGTTACCGGTTGCGGCGAGCGCGTCGATGTTGCCCGGATGGAACGCAAACCAGCTCAGCGCGAGGTACGCGGTGCTGAGCGGATCGAGATAGTCGAACGTCAGCGGCGTCTGGCGGCCGAGCGTCAGCGTGCCGTAGCGCTCGGCACTGAGGCCGACGAACGCCGCGCGATTCCAGATCGTGTTCGCCGTCGCGAACTGGCCGTTGTTCGTATAGAAGCCGTTTTCCAGCTGGAAGATCGCCGACAGCCCGTCGCCGAGATCTTCCTTGCCCTTCAGGCCCCACCGGTCGGGCTGCGTATTGCCCTGGATCATCGCCCACTTCGCGTGGCCGCCGACGTTGTTCACGTAGGCGACGCCCGCATCCATGCTGCCGTACAGCACCACGCTGCTCTGCGCCCACGCGCCCGACGCGGCGCCCATCCCGATGACTGCTGCTGCTACCGCATGCTTGACCATTTGATCTCCTGACTCTCCAACCTGATGAATACGTGTTGTGACGGCCTGCGCGGGGACGGCCGGCCGTCGCGCATGTTCATCGCCGAAAGGACATTCTTATGTTCCATATAAGGAACAACGTGCCTTTAATGGAATGGAGTATAGAGGGGGTGTGCGCCCGATCAAAAATAAATTTTTCGGGACGGATGCGCGCCGGGCCGACGCCCGGCAATCCTGCGTGACGTCTCGAAAAAAGCCGATAAATCCCCGTCACATAACAAAAAATTACATTCGACAGAGTAGACGAAGGGAGCGGTCGAGCGAGGTGTCGGTGTTTTCCCTAGGACATGCAGCTTTTTATTTTACTCGCGGAAAGTCGCTCCTATAATCACCATCCATAAACTGACGTTCCTAATATGGAACAAATGGGAACAAACCGAGAGTCGATCAGAAGGAAGGGTGCGAGATGTCGGAACAATGGGTTTGCGCCGGCCACGCCGGCGCGCTGTCGGAAGACACGCCGATCGAGTTCAAGCGGACCGACGGCGTGGAAATCGGGATCTACCGCGTCGGCGACGACGTGTATGCGCTCGAGAACGTGTGCCCGCATGCGTACGCGCTGCTGACGCAGGGGTTCGTCGACGAAGGCACGGTGGAATGCCCGTTGCACGAAGCCGTGTTCGACATCAAGACGGGCGCATGCCTGAAGGGCCCGGGCGGGCGTGCGCTGAAGCAGTACGCGGTGCGTCTGGCCGGTGAAGAAATCCAGATCAAGGTGGAATGACATGAAAGAAGCGACCGTCAATTTCAATCCCTTCCTGAAGCCGTGGGTGGCGCCGCAGCCGAACAACGTCGCGGGCAAGGGGCAGATCGAGATTCCGGGGCAGGTCGAGAACCAGGTCTGGCAGAACCGCAAGGCCGAACCGACGCAGTACGAGAACGATCTCGGCGATGCGCTCGAACGCGTGTTCGAGAGCGGCGCGACCGAGCTGGACGACGTCGTCGCGGGCCTGAACCGCATCGGTTTTCGCGCGCCGGACGGCACGATTTGGACACCTGAGCGTTTCCGCGCCGAAATGGCCTCGCTGGCGGAATGAACGCACCGACCGCGCCGCGCGCCTGAGCGGCGGCCCGACGACAACCGCATCCGGAGCACACTGATGACGTCCCCCGACCAACACGAAACCCAACACGACGCGGTCCGCGACTATCTCGACCGCGGCATCAAGAACTACTGGTATCCCGTCGCGCCGAGCTGGCAGGTGTCGAACGCGCCCGTCGGCCTCACGCGCCTGTCCGAGCAGATCGTGCTGTGGCGCGATCACGAAGGCAAGGTCCACGCGCTGGAAGATCGCTGCCCGCACCGCGGCGCGCGCCTGTCGCTCGGCTGGAACCTCGGCGGCAACATCGCGTGCTGGTATCACGGCATCGAAGTAGACGGCGGCGGCACGGTCAATCGCGTGCCGGCCGTGTCGAACTGTCCGCTCGAAGGCACGAAGTGCGTGAAGTCGTATCCGGTCGAAGAGAAGGCCGGCGCGATCTTCCTGTGGTTCGGCGACGAAGCGCACGGCGAGCCGGCCGCGCTGAACCTGCCGGAAGAGCTGGTCGCCGACGAGTACGCGCACTTCCTGTGCGTGTCGAACTGGAAGTGCAATTACCAGTATGCGATCGACAACGTGATGGACCCGATGCACGGCGCGTATCTGCATGCGACGTCGCACTCGATGGCCGAAGGCGACAAGCAGGCCGACATGCGCGTGCGCAAGACGGACACGGGCCTGATGTTCGAGAAGATCGGCCAGCGCGACGTGAACTTCGACTGGGTCGAGCTCGGCGAAACCGGCTGCCTGTGGATGCGCCTCGCGATTCCGTACAAGCAGAAGTTCGGCCCCGGCGGCAACTTCGGGATCATCGGTTTCGCGACGCCGGTCGACGGCGACCACTGTCAGGTCTACTTCTGGCGTACCCGCAAGGTCGGCGGCTGGCAGCGCGACGTGTGGCGCTTCATGTACCGCAACCGCCTCGAGGGCCTGCACTGGGACGTGCTCGAGCAGGATCGCTACGTCCTCGAAAGCCTCGCGCCGCATGCGCGCGATCACGAATACCTGTACCAGCACGACGTCGGCATCACGCGCGTGCGCCGGATGCTGCGCCAGCGTGCGCAGGAGCATCTGTCCGCGCTCGACGCGCATCGCGCGGCCCACGCCGCTTCGGAGCCCGCGAATGGCTGAGCTCGCTCCCGTCGTGGCGCTGCCCGGTCGCCGCGTGCTCGTCACGGGCGGCGCGCGCGGTCTCGGCGCCGCCTTCGTGAAGGCGCTGGTCGAGGCGGGCGCGCAGGTCGCGTTCGGCGACGTGCTGATCGAAGAGGGCCGCGCGCTGGCCGCGCAGCTCGCGCAAGCCGGCCACACCGCGCATTTCTTCGCGCTCGACCTGGCTGACCCGGCCAGTATCGACGCGTTCGTCGCGCAGGGCGCGGCGGCGCTCGGCGGCATCGACGCGCTGATCAACAACGCGGCGATCACGAACTCGGGCGGCAAGCTCTCGACGGAGCTCGACGTGTCGACGTGGGATGCCGTGATGAACGTGAACGTGCGCGGCGTGTGGCTCGTCAGCAATGCGGCGCTGCCGCATCTCGCGCAATCGGGCCGCGGCGCGATCGTGAACCTCGCATCGGACACCGCGCTGTGGGGCGCGCCGAAGCTGCTCGCCTACGTCGCGAGCAAGGGCGCGGTGATCGCGATGACGCATGCGCAGGCACGCGAATTCGGCGCGCACGGCGTGACGGTCAACGCGATCGCGCCGGGGCTGACCGAAGTCGAGGCGACCGCCTGCGTGCCGGCCGAACGGCATGCGTTCTACCTGCAGGGCCGTGCGCTGGCACGCACGCAGGTGCCCGACGACGTGACGGGCCCCGTGCTGTTCCTGCTGTCGGACGGCGCGCGTTTCGTGACGGGTCAACTGCTGCCGGTGAACGGCGGCTTCGTAATGAACTGATTTGAAGTTTTCACTCGAAATGAAGGAGAGGACGATGGCGGACGCCGATCTCGAACGCAAGTCGTGGGACCAGCCGGAAGGCGCAAGCTTCAACGACTGGATGGAAGGGCGCGTCGCGCGCTACGCGACGCGGCGCTACGACTGGGACGCACTGAAGTTCCAGGCCGACTACGACCCGAAGTACCGCCGTGCGCAGATGCGCTATGTCGGCACGGGCGGCACGGGCGTCGCGAAGGACGTCAACACGGTGCCGGCCGGCAACTTCACGTTCTCGACGATGGTGATCCCGGCCGGCAACATCGGCCCGAGCCACATCCATATCGACGTCGAGGAAATCTTCTTCGTGCTGCGCGGCAAGATGAAGGTGATCTGCGAGCGCGACGGCGAGACCTGGGAAGCGATCCTCGGCGAGCGCGACCTGATCTCGGTGCCGCCGGGCGTGTATCGGACGGAAATCAACATCGGCGAGGAAGATGCGCTGATGTGCGTGATGCTCGGTTCGTCGAAGCCGATCACGCCGACGTATCCGCCCGATTCGCCGCTCGCGAAGATCAAGCGTTGAGACGGAGCCGGTGAAGCAATGAGTGTCATCGACAAACGCGAACGCGAACGTGAACGCGACCGCACCGCGGCGTTCGCCGCGCTGCTCGGGCAGTTTCCCGAGCAGCGTTGCGAAGCCGGCGCGGCGGGCACGATCGGCTACCGGGAGGCCGGCGCGCGGCATGCGGGCCGCACGCTGCCCGCCGTGCTGCTGCACGGGATCGGCTCGGGCGCCGCATCGTGGGTCCGCCAGCTCGACACGCTCGGCGCGTCGCGCCGCGTGCTCGCGTGGGATGCGCCCGGTTACGGCGTGTCGACGCCGGTGCGCAGCGCGTCGCCGGCCGCCGCCGATTACGCGGCGTCGCTGAACGCGTGGCTCGACGCACTCGGCATCGAACGCTGCGTGCTGGTCGGGCATTCGCTCGGCGCGATCATCGCGGGCGGGTTGGCGCGCGTGATGCCCGCGCGGATCGCCGGCCTGCTGCTGATTTCGCCCGCGGGCGGCTACGGCGGCGCACCGGCCGACACCCGCGAATCGCGCCGCGACGCGCGGCTCGCGATGCTCGCGGAACTCGGCCCGGCCGGGCTCGCCGAGCAGCGCAGCGGCAACATGCTGTCCGGTTTCGCGAACGAGGAGGCGCGGGCGTGGGTGCGCTGGAACATGGCGCGCATCGTGCCGGCCGGCTATGCGCAGGCCACGCATCTGCTCGCGAACGCCGATCTCGCGGCCGATCTCGCCGGCTTTCGCGGCCGCATCGCCGTGGCCGTCGGCGCGAACGATGCGATCACGCCGCCCGCTGCATGCGAGCGGATCGCCGCGGCCGCGCACGTCGGGCTGCAGGTGATTCCGCAGGCAGGGCACGCCGGTTATGTGGAAGCGCCGGCAGTCTATTCCGCGCTGATCGACGGCTTCTGCCGCCAGTGCGATGGTCAACGGGGGCGGGAATGAGCGAACCGTTGCAACACCAGCAGGACGCGGACAATGCGAAGACCGAAGCCGGCTACGTGGTGCCGGGCCTCGAACGCGGGCTGCGCATCCTCGCCGAATTCTCGCCGCGCGAGCCCGTGCTCGGCGCGCCCGAACTGTCGAAACGGCTCGGCATTCCGCGCACGACGGTGTTCCGTCTGTTGCAGACGCTCGAATCGCTCGGCTTTCTCGAACGTGCGGACAAGGATCGCAACTACAAGCTCGGCATCGCCGTGCTGCGGCTCGGCTTCGAATACCTGAGCTCGCTGGAATTGACCGATCTCGGCCTGCCGGTGATCGAGAGCCTGCGCGATGCGACCGGCTTCACGACGCATATCGTGATTCGCGACGGCCGCGACGTGGTGTTCGTCGCGAAGGCGCAGAGCCAGTCGCCGGTGTTCAGCTCGATTCGCGTGAACGTCGGTACGCGGCTGCCCGCGCATGCAACGACGCACGGCCACGTGCTGATGGGCGACCTGTCGCTGAACGAACTGCACGCGCTGTATCCGGAAGGCGCGCTGAACCGGATGACGAGCGCGACGCCGGAGACGGTCGACGCGCTGTACGAAGTGATTCGCGAGGATGCGCTGCGCGGCTACGGCGTCAGCAATTCGTCGTTCGAGCGCGGGATCTCGGTCGTCACGGCGCCGGTGCGCAACGAGACGCAGAAGATCGTCGCGTGCATCACGGTGACGGTGCCGAGGCCGGAGATCGACGCGGCGCTGATCGCGGACGGGCTGATCGACAAGGTGCAGCGCGCGGCGGCGGAATTGTCGCGGCGGCTCAATTACCGCTCGGATGACGAGCACACGTTCATGAAGGCTTTAGGACTCCGATGATTGAGATCGATCTGACCGGGCAAGTAGCGGTGGTGACGGGCGGTTCGTCGGGCATCGGCCTCGCGACGGCCGAACGGTTCCTGCAGGCCGGTGCGTCGGTCGCGATTTGCGGCCGCGATGGCGAACGCCTCGCACGCGCCGAAGCGGTGCTGCGCGACAAGTACGCGGATGCCCAACTGCTGACCGCACGCTGCGACGTGCTCGACGAAGCCGACGTGACTGCATTCGCGCAAGCGGTGTCCGCCCGTTTCGACCGCGCCGACATGCTGGTCAACAACGCCGGCCAGGGCCGCGTGTCGACCTTCGCCGACACGACCGACGACGCGTGGCGCGAAGAACTCGAGCTGAAGTACTTCAGCATCATTCGCCCGACGCGCGCGTTCCTGCCGCTGCTGCGCGAGGCGGCCGCGCCGTCGATCACCTGCGTGAACTCGCTGCTCGCGCTGCAGCCGGAGCCGCACATGGTCGCGACGTCGTCGGCGCGCGCCGGCGTGCTGAGCCTCGTGAAATCGCTCGCGACCGAACTCGCGCCGCAGCGCATCCGCGTGAACTCGATCCTGATCGGCATCGTCGAGTCGGGGCAGTGGCGCCGCCGCCATGAAGCGCAGGCGCAGCCCGGCGAAAGCTGGGAGGACTGGACGAGCGCGCTCGCCCGCAAGAAGAACATTCCGCTGAATCGCTTCGGCAAGCCCGACGAGGCGGCCTGGGCCCTTTTTTATCTCGCAACGCATCTGTCGTCCTACACGACGGGCAGCCATATCGACGTTTCTGGAGGCTTTGCACGCCATGTCTAAAAAAACCACGGTTGGCGAGCTGATTGCCGCCTTTCTCGAGCAGTGCGGCGTGAAAACCGCGTTCGGCGTCATCTCGATCCACAACATGCCGATCCTCGACGCAATCAACTCGCGCGGCAACATCCGGTATGTCGGTGCACGCGGCGAAGCCGGCGCCTTGAACATGGCCGACGGGCTGGCCCGCGTGTCGGGCGGCCTCGGCGTCGCGTTCACGAGCACCGGCACGGCGGCCGGCAACGCGGCCGGCGCGATGGTCGAGGCACTGACGGCCGGCACCGCGCTGCTGCACATCACCGGGCAGATCGAGACGCCGTACCTCGACCAGGATCTCGCGTACATCCACGAAGCGCCCGACCAGTTGTCGATGCTCGACTCGATCTCGAAGGCCGCGTTCCGCGTGCGCACCGTCGAAACCGTGCTGCCGACGATCCGCGAAGCCGTGCGCGTCGCGCAGACCGCGCCGACGGGCCCCGTGTCGGTCGAGATTCCGATCGACATCCAGGCAGCCGAAATCGAATGGCCGGAAGACCTCGCACCGGCGCACGTTGCGGTGCGCGAGCACGACGAAGCACGCGTCGCGAAGCTCGCCGACGCGCTCGCGGCCAAGCGCCGCCCGCTGCTGTGGCTCGGCGGCGGCGCGCGCCATGCACGCGACGAGGTCGAACGCCTCGTGAAGCTCGGCTTCGGCGTCGTGACGAGCGTGCAGGGCCGCGGCGTGCTGCCGGAAGATCACCCGGCGACGCTCGGCGCGTTCAACGTGCATGCGTCGGTCGAGGCGTTCTACAAGACCTGCGACGCGCTCGTCGTGGTCGGCTCGCGCTTGCGCGGCAACGAAACGCTGAAGTACAAGCTTGCGCTGCCGCAACCGTTGTTCCGCGTCGATGCCGATGCGCTCGCCGACAACCGTGGCTATCGCAACGCGCTGTTCGTGCACGGCGATTCGAAGCGCGTGCTGGCGGAGCTGGCCGACCGCCTCGAAGGCCGTCTGTCGGTCGATCCGCAATTCGCGGCCGATCTCGCGGCGGCCCGCGAGGACGCGGTGGCCGATGTGGCGAAAGGCCTCGGGCCGTACAAGAAGCTCGTCGACACGCTGCAAGGCGCCGTTGGTCGCGACTACAACTGGGTGCGCGACGTGACGATCTCGAACAGCACGTGGGGCAACCGCCTGCTGAAGATCTTCGAGCCGCGCGCGGGCGTGCATGCGCTCGGCGGCGGCATCGGCCAGGGCATCCAGATGGGCATCGGCGCGGCGCTGGCCGGTTCGGCGGCGAAGACGGTCTGCCTCGTCGGCGACGGCGGCCTGATGGTCAACGTCGGCGAACTGGTGACGGCCGTGCAGGAAAACGCGAACGTGATGATCGTGCTGATGAACGACCAGTGCTACGGCGTGATCCGCAACATCCAGGACGCGCACTACGGCGGTCGCCGCTGCTTCGTGCAGCTGCACCAGCCCGATTTCGCGCAGTTCTGCGCGAGCTTCGGCCTCACGCACTACCGGATCACGTCGCTCGACCAGGCCGAAGCGATCGTCCGCGAAGGGATCGCGAAGGAAGGGCCGGTGATGGTCGAGGTCGACATGCTGTCGGTCGGCTCGTTCGCGTCTGCGTTCGCGGGCCCGCCGGTCAAGAAGGAAGCGCCGACGGAGCGCCAGTATGCGTAACGGGCACAAGCGGGCACCCGTCGACGTCGCGATGATCGGCTTCGGCGCGATCGGCGCAGCCGTGTACCGCGCGGTCGAGCACGATGCGTCGCTGCACGTCGCGCACGTGATCGTGCCGGAGCATCAGCGCGACGCAGTGCAGCGCGAGCTTGGCAGTGCGGTGGAGGTCGTGTCGTCGGTCGACGCGCTGGCCCGCCGCCCCGGGTTCGCGCTCGAATGCGCGGGCCACAGCGCGCTCGTCGATCACGTCGTGCCGTTGCTGAAGGCCGGCACCGACTGCGCGGTCGCGTCGATCGGCGCGCTGTCCGACCTCGCGCTGCTCGACGTGCTGTCGCAGGCCGCCGACGAAGGTGGCGCTACCGTGACGCTGCTGTCCGGCGCAATTGGCGGTATCGACGCGCTGGCGTCGGCGAAGCAGGGGGGCCTCGACGAAGTGCTGTACGTCGGCCGCAAGCCGCCGCTCGGCTGGCTCGACACGCCGGCCGAGGCGCTGTGCGACCTGCACGCAATGAGCGAGGAAAAGGTGATCTTCGAAGGCACCGCGCGCGACGCCGCGCGGCTGTATCCGAAGAACGCGAACGTCGCGGCGACGGTGGCGCTCGCGGGCCTCGGCCTCGACGCGACGCACGTGCGCCTGATCGCCGATCCGGCCGTCGAGCGCAACGTGCACCGCATCACCGCGCGCGGCGCATTCGGCGAGATGTCGCTGGAAATGAGCGGCAAGCCGCTGCCCGACAACCCGAAGACGTCCGCGCTGACCGCGTACAGCGCGATTCGCGCGCTGCGCAACCGCGCGGCCTGCTGCGTGATCTGAGCGGACCATCGAGCGTCCGCCCGCGCCACGGTGAGGGCGGATGTGCAGAGACAGATTTGTGGGACTTGTGACATGACTCCTTTCGATACGAGCCTCGTGCCCGACGGCAACATCCTGATCGGCGGCGAGTGGCGGCGCGGCCGTGGTGCGCCGTACGCGAGCATCTATCCGGCCGACCAGTCGCTGAACATGGAAGTGTCGACGGCGAACGCGGAAGACGCGGCCGACGCCGTCGCGGCCGCCGACGCCGCATGGCGCCGCGCCGACTGGGCCGGGCTGAAGCCGCACCAGCGCGCGCAGGTGCTGTACCGGATCGCCGACCTGATCATGCAGCGTCACGAGGCGCTCGCGAACCTGCAGCGCCGCGACAACGGCAAGCCGATCGCCGAGACGCGCGTGCTGGTGGCCAGCGCGGCGAACACGTTCCGCTATTTCGCGGCGTGCCTCGAAACGCTCGACGAAGAGCTGACGCCGTCGCGCGGCGACTACCTGACGATGAGCGTGTACGAGCCGATCGGCGTGATCGCGGCGATCACGCCGTGGAACTCGCCGATCGCATCCGATGCGCAGAAACTCGCGCCGGCGCTGGCCGGCGGCAACGCGGTGGTGCTCAAGCCGGCCGAGGTCACGCCGCTCGTGTCGCTCGCGTTGGCGCGCATTTGCGAGGAAGCCGGCGTGCCGAAGGGCGTGCTGAGCGTGCTGCCGGGCAAGGGCTCGGTGATCGGCGACGTGCTCGTGCGTCATCCGCTGGTGAAGAAGGTGTCGTTCACCGGCGGCACCGAAGTGGGCCGCGGCATTGCCCGCATCGCCGCCGAGAAACTGATGCCCGTATCGCTCGAACTCGGCGGCAAGTCGCCGACGATCGTGTTCGACGACACCGATCTCGATCACGCGGTCAACGGCGTGCTGTACGGGATCTTCAGCTCGTCGGGCGAAGCATGCATCGCCGGGTCGCGGCTGTTCGTGCAGCGCGCGGTGTACGACGCATTCATGCAGCGGCTGGTAGCCGGCGCACGCAAGCTGCGCGTGGGCGACCCGACGCGGCCCGACACGCAGATGGGCCCGCTGATCACCGCGAAGCATCGCGAATCGGTCGAACGCTACGTCGCGCTCGGGCTGGAAGAAGGCGGTCGCCTGCTGTGCGGCGGCGAGCGGCCGTCGGGCGACGGGCGCGAGGACGGCTTCTTCTATCAGCCGACGATTCTCGAAGGCTTGTCGAACAGCGCACGCATCTGCCAGGAGGAAATCTTCGGGCCGGTGCTGGTCGCGATGCCGTTCGACGACGAAGCGTCGCTGATCGCGCAGGCGAACGACAGCGTGTTCGGCCTCGCGGCCGGCATCTGGACGCGGGATTACAAGCGCGCGTGGCGCATCGCGAGGGCACTGGAGACGGGCACCGTCTGGATCAATACGTACAAGCTGTTCTCGATCTCCACGCCGTTCTCGGGCTGGAAGGAGAGCGGGATGGGCCGCGAGAAAGGGCGTCTCGGCATCCGCGAGTACATGCAGCAGAAGAGCCTCTACTGGGGCTTGAACGACGCGCCGCTGCCGTGGGCGAACTGAGCGAAGGGGAATGACGCAATGAGCATCTTGGGAATCGAGCAGATCACGTACGGTGTCGACGATCTCGCGACGTGCCGGCGCTTTTTCGCCGACTGGGGCTTGAAGGAAGTCGCGCATGACGACACGCGTGCGCGTTTCGAGACGCTGAACGGTTGCACCGTGCTCGTCGTGAAGGCCGACGATCCGTCGCTTCCGCCTGCGTTCGAAGCGGGGCCGACGTTGCGGGAAGTCACGTGGGGCGTCGCGACGCGGCGCGAATTCGACGCACTGCGCACGAAGCTGGCCGGTCAGCCCGGCTACTACGCACAGGACGATGCGGTCGGCTGCATCGACCCGAACGGGATGGCGATCCGCGTCGAAGTCACGCGCAAGCGCGCACTCGACCTCACGGGCTCGCCGTCGAACGTGTGGGGCCAGACGCTGCGCGTCGACCAGCCGAGCCCGATTTACGCGCGCGCGGAGCCGGTCGAAGTCGGGCACGTCGTGTTCTTCACGAATTGCCTCGACGCACAGGAAACGTTCTATCACGAGCTGCTCGGCTTCGAGACGTCGGATCGCTATCCGGGCCGCGGCGCGTTCATGCGCTGCGCGCCGCACGGCGGCCATCACGACCTGTTCCTGCTCGCGCTGCCGAATGGCAAGCGCGGCCTGAACCACGTCGCGTTCACCGTGCGCGACATCCACGAAGTGTTCGGCGGCGGCATGCACATCGACCGCTGCGGTTGGGAAACGCAACTCGGCCCGGGGCGTCATCCGGTGTCGTCCGCGTACTTCTGGTATTTCCAGAACCCGGCCGGCGCGCTGATCGAGTACTACGCGGACGAAGACGTGCTGACGCCCGAATGGCAGCCGCGCGAATTCGAACCGGGCCCGACCGTGTTCGCCGAGTGGGCCGTCGACGGCGGCCTCGACGGCAACACGCGCCGGCAGAAGAACGCGAAGGCGCCGGAAGGCAAGTTCATGACGGAGCGCAAATCTTGAACGAAGCAAACACACAGGAGCAGGCCGCGCCGGGCACGGTCGTCGTGATCGGCGGCGGCCAGGCGGCCGGCTGGGTACTGAAGACGTTGCGCGCGCAAGGGTACGCGGGCCGCCTCGTGATGATCGCCGACGAGCCGCACCTGCCGTACGAGCGCCCGCCGCTGTCGAAGGCCGTGCTGGCCGGCGACGCCGACATCGAAACCGTGCGCGTCGTGCGCCCCGATGAATTCGACGCGCTGAACGTCGAAGCGTGGCAGCCGGAACGCGCCGCATCGATCGACCGCGCGCGCCGCGTCGTGACAACCGAAAGCGGCCGCGAGATCGAATACGACCGGCTCGTGATCGCGACCGGCGGCACGTCGCGCCGCTTGCCGGACGCACTCGTGAGGACCCCGAACCTGCACTACCTGCGCACGCTCGACGAAGCGGCCGCGCTCGGCGAGAAGCTGCGTGCGAGCCGGCGCGTGCTCGTGATCGGCGGCGGCTGGATCGGCCTCGAAGTCGCGGCGACCGCGCGCAAGCTCGGCGTTGAGGCGGTCGTGGTCGAAGGCGCGCCGCGCCTGTGCGGTCGCTCGGTGCCGCAGGTCGTGTCGGACTTCCTGCTCGACCTGCATTGCTCGAACGGTGTCGACGTGCGGCTCGGCGCGGCACTCGCGTCGCTCGATGTGGAGCCTGGCGACGCATCGAAGGTGCGCGCGACGCTCGCCGACGGCACGACGATCGACGCCGACTTCGCGGTGGCCGGCATCGGCCTCGCGCTGAACGCGTCGCTCGCGAGCGATGCGGGGCTCGCGGTCGACGACGGCATCGTCGTCGACGAATACGGCGCGACCAGCGACCCGGCGATCTTCGCGTGCGGTGACGTCGCGAACCATCACAACGGCTGGCTGAAACGGCGCGTGCGGCTCGAATCGTGGGCGAACGCGCAGAACCAGGCGATCGCGGCGGCGAAGGCCGTGCTCGGCGAGCGTGCACCGTACGCGGAGATTCCGTGGTTCTGGTCCGATCAGTACGACGTGAACCTGCAGATCCTCGGCGATCTGCCGGCCGATGCGCAGCTCGTCGTGCGCGGCGAGCTTGCCGCACGACGCGCGACGCTGTTTTTCGTGGGCGAAGGACACGTGAGAGGTGTCATCGCCGTGAACAACGCACGTGAGCTGAAGCTCGCGCGCAAGTGGATGAACCAGGGCCGGGCAGTGGATACGGAAGCCCTGGCGGACACGACCAAAGCGCTTGTCTGACTGGCCGGAACGGCCAAAAGATCCAGGAGAAACCCCGCATGAGCACTTTCGACAACGTCGTGGCCGGCAGGGCCACGATGGAAGCTGCCGCCTCCACGCCCGGCGCGATCATCGCGCGGCTCGAGCGGCTTCCGGCCAACGCGATGCAGATCCGCGCGCGCGTGCTGATCGGCACCGCGACGTTCTTCGACGGCTTCGACGTGATCACGATCGCGGCGACGCTGCCGCTGCTGATCCACAAATGGGGGCTGTCGCCGACGCAGATCGGCCTGCTGATCGCATCCGGCGCGATCGGCCAGCTGATCGGCGCGTTCCTGTTTCCCGCGCTGGCGGAGAAGCACGGCCGCGTGAAGGCGATCGCGTGGAGCTCGGCCGTGATCGGCATCACGAGCATCGCGTGCGGCTTCGCGCCGACCTTCGAGATCTTCGTGCTGCTGCGGATCCTGCAGGGCCTGGGCCTGGGCGGCGAGCTGCCGGTCGCGGCGACGTACATCAACGAGATCACGCGCGCGCATGGCCGCGGCCGCTTCGTGCTGCTGTACGAGATCGTGTTCCCGATCGGCCTGCTCGTGTCGATGGCGCTCGGCGCGTGGCTCGTGCCGCGCTTCGGCTGGGAGATCATGTACTTCGTCGGCGGGCTGCCGCTGATCCTGTCGCTCGTGCTCACGCGCCTCGTGCCGGAATCGCCGCGCTGGCTCGCCTCGCGCGGGCGGCTCCCGGAAGCCGGGCGGGCGGTCGGCGTGTTCGAGGCGTCGGTGCGCGGCGAGCTGCCGCCGGTTACACAGGCGGCCGCGTTCGACGAGATGGTGCGCCAGCACCCGAAGCGCAGGATGAGCGACCTGTTCAGCGCCGCGTATCGCAAGCGCACGCTCGCGGTGGCGACGTTGTGGGCGACCTGCGGGTTCATCCAGTACGGGCTGTCGACGTGGCTGCCCACGATCTACAAGAACTTCTATCACGCGCCGCTGCAGCTCGCGCTGAACCTCGCGGTGATCGGCTCGGTGATGGGTGTGCTCGGGTCGCTGGCGTCGGCGCTGCTCGTCGACAAGCTCGGCCGCAAGCCGGTGATCGTGTGGTCGTTCGTGTTGTGCGCGCTGTCGCTCGCGCTCGCCGGCATCTATCACGCGTCGTCGGTGTACGTGGTCGCGATCTTCTGCTCGCTGTCGCTCGGGCTGATGGCGTCCGGGTTCATTACCGCGTACGTCTATACGCCCGAGCAGTATCCGACGAGCATCCGCGCGTCGGGCTGCGGGCTCGGCAGCGCGTGGCTGAAGATCGCGTCGTTCGCGGCGCCGATGATCGTGCCGCACGCGATCATCGGCGGAAACCTCGCGCCGGCGTTCTACCTGATCGGCGTGGTGCCGCTGATCGCGGCGCTGACCGTGCACTTCGTCGGAATCGAGACGAAGGGGAAGGTGCTGGAGGCGCTCGAGGCGTAAGCGGGGCCGGCAGTAACGGATGAGGTGCTCAGGCCCGGGGATGTTCGCCCGGGTCTGTCCATTTCGCGGCGATTCGGTCGTTCGATGTCGAGCGTTGCAAACGGGCGCCATGGTTGCCGCGCGGCTCGCGTGGTCTAATGAACGGTCCCGATTTTCATCAGACCGCTGCCATGCCCCTGTTCGAACCCGTCACGCTGAATACCTCCCGCCTCGTGCTGCGGCCGCTTCGCGACGCCGACGCGCCAGCCTTCTTCGAGATCTGGTCCGATGCGGAAGCGATGCGCTATTTCTCGTTCTCGCCGATGACGCAGATCGAGCAGGCCGAGGCGCGCGTCGCGCGCAACGTGCAGACGTCCGTGAGCGGGGAGAGCCTGACCTGCGTGCTCGAACTGCGGGAAACCGGCGAAGCGCTCGGCGAGTGCGTGTTGTTCCACGCTAACGCGCAATGCCGACGCGCCGAGATCGGCTTCAGCCTGCGGCGCGCGTTCTGGCGCGGCGGATACATGCGCGAAGCGGCGTCGGCCATGATCGATCATGCGTTCGACACGCTGCGGCTGAACCGGCTCGAGGCCGATATCGATCCGCGCAACGTCGCGTCGGCGCGGCTGCTCGAACGGCTGGGTTTCGTCCGGGAAGGGCTGCTGCGCGAACGCTGGATCGTCGGCGACGAAGTGTCGGATAGCGCGCTGTACGGGTTGCTGGCGCGCGACCGCGGCTGATGCTGCCGCGGCGGCAGTCCATTTTCCGGCGGAGACGATCGCGCACGCGCTGATGCACTCGCGCGGCGCAATCGGATTCGGCCCGCCAAGTTCGATTCGACGGTCGGCGGATGAGGTTGTATTCACAACTTCGCGAGCCAGCCCTCGGCCTTGTCTTTCCCGCGCAGCGTTGCAATCCTTCGGTCGGCGACGATTACGTCAACGCTCGCCCGGCCGCCACGTCGACAGGCACTTCGCGCTCCAGTGCCTTGGCGGCGAGTTCCCCGACCCAGTCTGCATCGGCGGGATCGACGACGCCATATTGATCCGGCGGAAAAAAAGCATAGTGATGAGCCGCCGCAGCCAGGCGCTCACATTCGGCATGAGACAGCAGGTAGGACGTCACGGTCAATGGCGCCGCTGGTCCACTCCATCTCAATCCGATGCGGATATGGGTGCGTGGCGCAAATGCGATTGCCAATTCTCGCCGCGGGATCAATCGTTTCGTCTCCGAGGGGAACGTTGGCGGCGCGCCCCAACCGTCTGCCGCAATTCGATGATCCAGCACCAGCCAATGACCGGCGGACGTTCGGGCCAGGATCCATTGTCTGACTCCGGTCATGCTGGATTTGAGCTTGCCGTCGATCCATTCCTCGACGTAGAGGGGTTCCGGATCGTAGTCGTCCGACCACACGACGATTGCCGAGCATAGCGTATGGCGCTCCAATTCGACATGCCCGTTCGACGGCATTTCACGCCAGTACCGCTGTCGGGTGCCGTACGTCGCGACGCACCAGTTCAGGCCGATCCACGCTGCGATGAAGAGCGCCGTGACCCATATGACGGTGACGGCTGTTTCGCTAACCGCACGATCCATATCGAAGGCCGGATCGACCGTTCCGCGGTATGCAAGCATACCCAGCAAATACGCGAGCATCGGGATCGCAGGCCCGACTGCGACCGGCATCACCAGAATGGCGAGCCAGCTTCGGACATGCACGCTCCCCACCGACTTGGCGCGCGCACGCTCCTCATCGCTCATTGCCGCGACTTCCCGCGCGGCGATGTCGTCGCTTGGGGTGTGGAACCGCTCATACGTATTCTGGCATTTGGGCATTCGACGGAGCGTTCGGTGAAAGAGGGCGATAAAGCAGGGATTGCCTCGAGGAACTGATTCTTGCATACGTTGGGGTCGGTTTTCATACGGATACGTGTGCGTTCCGTACGTCAACAAACCGATGCGCTGCGGCCGGTGCGAAACCATGCCGCGGATTCCGTATGCGCAGGTCGCCGGAGTCGAGCGGTAGTGGATGAAACGGCGCCAGGAAGACGCCGACGCGCGCGGACTATCGTGAGCGGATGACTTGCCGGATTCACGCGGCGAACGTACGCTTGGCCGATACCGCGACCGACCCACAGGTTCTCGACCATGCAAGCCCATCCTTTGCGTCTTTCTCCCGGCGACGATCTGCGCGGCGCCATCGAGGCAGCGCTACGCCAGCACGAAGCGCATGCGGCCTTCGTGATCCAGGGCATCGGCAGCCTGAGCGTCGCGCAGTTGCGCTTCGCCGGCGTCGATCAGCCGACCGAGCTGCGCGGCGACCTCGAAATCCTGACGCTGGCCGGCTCCGTATCGCCGGACGGCGCACACCTGCATATGTCGATCTCCGATGCAGCCGGCCGCGTGACGGGCGGCCACGTTGCGAGCGGCTGCGTGGTGCGCACGACGGCCGAGATCCTGCTCGCGCTGCTGCCCGCGCATCGCTTCTCGCGCGAGCCGGATGCGGGCACCGGCTTCAACGAACTGGTGATCCGTCGCGAGTCGGGCGGCGACGCCGCGTGAATGGCAGCGGCGCTAGAATCGCCGCTCATCGAAGACTTTCCCGTTACCGCTCATTCCGCAACGCGCAATCCATGGACGACACCGAAATCGAACAGAAGGCGTGGGACATCGTCCGGGCGTGGCTCGAACGCGCGACGCCCGAGCAGTGGCACCGGTTCGCCGCACGCTCCAATTACGATGGCAACGGCCGCGCGTTGCGCTGGCTGCTGGACAACCGCAACGTCGATCGCGCGACCGCACTGCTGATCTACTGGAATCTCGGCGCCGCGTGGTTCGTGCAGTATGCGAACGAAAGCGATCTGGGCGACGCGTCGTATCAACTCGATACGTTCCGGCTGCTTCGCGACATCGAACAACGTTATGCCGACGGCTATTACGCCCATCACGGCATCTGGTTCGATCCGCACGACTTCGATGGCGCGGGGCCGAACGATTATCCGGACGTACCGGTCGCGCGGCCTGTGCCGGCGCTGATGCTGCAGCCGACCGACGGACGCGAGTACGTCGATCTCGACGAAGCGGACGGCTATGACGAAGGCTTGCCGTTCGACGTGGTCGAGCGGCTGCACGCGCTGTACGACTGACCGAACGGGCGCGTCCGGTCGCCGACGCATGAAAAAAAGCGCCGCGGCCTTTCGGCTTGCGGCGCCTGTCAGTGCGCTGCGACGTCGACCGCCCGTCGCAGCCCGACTGCGTGCTTACACCTGCACGGTGTCGGCGACTTCCTTGAAGTCCTCGATCTGGTCGAAGTTCATGTACTGGTAGATCTTGTCGCCGTTCGCGGTGAGCACACCCATGTCGGCCATGTACTCTTCCTTGGTCGGGATCTTGCCCAGACGCGAGCAGATCGCCGCCAGTTCAGCGGAGCCGAGGTACACGTTCGTGTTCTTGCCGAGGCGGTTCGGGAAGTTGCGGGTCGACGTCGACATCACCGTCGCGCCTTCGCGCACCTGTGCCTGGTTACCCATGCACAGCGAGCAGCCCGGCATTTCGGTCCGTGCGCCGGCCGTGCCGAACACGCCGTAGTGACCTTCTTCCGTCAGCTGCTTCTGGTCCATCTTGGTCGGCGGCGCGACCCACAGCTTGACCGGGATGTCGCGCTTGCCTTCGAGCAGCTTCGACGCGGCACGGAAGTGACCGATGTTGGTCATGCACGAGCCGATGAATACTTCGTCGATCTTCGCACCGGCGACGTCGGACAGCGTCTTCACGTCGTCCGGGTCGTTCGGGCAGGCGACGATCGGCTCGTGGATGTCGGCGAGGTCGATCTCGATGACCGCCGCGTATTCGGCGTCGGCATCCGGCGACAGCAGCTGCGGGTCGGCGAGCCACTGTTCCATCGCGGCGATACGACGCTGCAGGCTGCGCGGATCCTGGTAGCCCTGCGCGATCATCCACTTGAGCAGCGTGACGTTGCTGTTCAGGTACTCGATGATCGGTTCCTTGTTCAGGTGCACCGTGCAACCGGCGGCCGAACGCTCGGCCGATGCATCCGACAGCTCGAACGCTTGCTCGACCTTCAGGTCGGGCAGGCCTTCGATTTCGAGGATGCGGCCCGAGAAGATGTTCTTCTTGCCTTGCTTGGCGACCGTCAGCATGCCTTGCTTGATCGCATACAGCGGAATCGCGTTGACGAGGTCGCGCAGCGTGACGCCCGGCTGCATCTTGCCCTTGAAGCGGACCAGCACCGATTCCGGCATGTCCAGCGGCATCGTGCCGGTGGCGGCCGCGAACGCGACCAGGCCCGAACCCGCCGGGAAGCTGATGCCGATCGGGAAGCGCGTGTGCGAATCGCCGCCGGTGCCGACGGTGTCGGGCAGCAGCATGCGGTTCAGCCACGAGTGGATCACGCCGTCGCCCGGGCGCAGCGCGATGCCGCCGCGCGTGCTGATGAAGTTCGGCAGCGTCTGGTGCGTCTTCACGTCGACCGGCTTCGGATACGCGGCGGTGTGGCAGAACGACTGCATCACGAGGTCGGCCGAGAAGCCGAGGCAGGCCAGATCCTTCAGTTCGTCGCGGGTCATCGGGCCCGTGGTGTCCTGCGAGCCGACCGAGGTCATCTTCGGTTCGCAGTACGTGCCCGGGCGCACGCCCTGGCCTTCCGGCAGACCGCACGCGCGGCCGACCATCTTCTGCGCGAGCGAGAAGCCCTTGCCGCTGTCGGCCGGCTGGTGCGGCAGGCGGAACAGCGTCGACGGCGCGAGGCCGAGCGCTTCGCGCGCCTTCGCGGTCAGGCCGCGGCCGATGATCAGCGGAATGCGGCCGCCGGCGCGCACTTCGTCGAACAGCACGTCGGACTTCACCTGGAATTCGGCGATGACCTTGCCGTCCTTCAGCGCCTTGCCTTCGTACGGGCGCAGTTCGACCACGTCGCCCATTTCCATCTGCGACACGTCGAGCTCGATCGGCAGCGCGCCGGCATCTTCCATCGTGTTGTAGAAGATCGGGGCGATCTTGCCGCCGAGGCACACGCCGCCAAAGCGCTTGTTCGGGACGAACGGGATGTCTTCGCCGGTGAACCACAGCACCGAGTTGGTGGCCGACTTGCGCGAGGAGCCGGTGCCGACCACGTCGCCGACGTAGGCGACCAGGTGACCCTTTTCCTTCAGCGATTCGATGAACTTGACCGGGCCGCGCTTGCCGTCTTCTTCCGGCGTGATGCCCGGGCGCGCGTTCTTCAGCATCGCCAGCGCGTGCATCGGGATGTCCGGGCGGGTGGTGGCGTCCGGCGCCGGCGACAGATCGTCGGTGTTGGTTTCGCCCGTCACCTTGAACACGGTGATGGTCAGGCTTTGCGGCACTTCCGGACGGCTCGTGAACCATTCGGCGTCGGCCCAGCTCTGCAGCACGGCCTTCGCGTGCGCGTTGCCGTTGTCGGCGAGTTCCTTCACGTCATGGAACTGGTCGAACATCAGCAGGGTTTTCTTCAGCGCGTCGGCGGCGACCGCGGCCACGGCTTCGTCGGACAGCAGCTCGATCAGCGGCTGGATGTTGTAGCCGCCGAGCATCGTGCCGAGCAGCTCGGTGGCGCGCGCACGCGAGATCAGCGGGCAGGCGGTCTCGCCCTTCGCGACGGCGGCCAGGAAGCCGGCCTTCACGCGAGCGGCTTCGTCGACGCCGGCGGGCACGCGATGGGTGATCAGCTCGAGCAGCGTCTGCTCTTCGCCGGCGGGCGGGTTCGTCAGCAATTCGACCAGTTCGGCGGTTTGCTGAGCCGTCAGCGGCAGGGGAGGAATACCGAGCGCGGCGCGGGCGGCCACGTGAGCACGAAAGTTTTCAAGCATGGGGAGACCTGCTGATATTGCGTTTGAGGGGAAGGCCTTGCCGGCACTCCGGGGCTATTCCAGGCACTGCTTTGAGCGGGATTCTAATCTCAATGGTCTGGAACGTCAAATGTCTTATGTCTTATATAAGACTTGGCAATGCGAAAGACGGGAGGCGCGGCTGCATGGCGGAGCCGGCCTTGTCGGGCGGGCCGGCGGGCGGATGGAGGGTGTCGGTTCAGGTCGTCGGTATCGCACGTATCTGCACAATCCCGCAGGAAACGGTACACACCGGGCGCGTTCGGGCCGCTACGCTTGCCGTCACGCAGCTTGCAATCGGGTGGCGGAACGGGAGGCGGAAGTCGTCGCGCGCCCCGTCGATTCGGCCCGGGCGGTAGCGCTTCCCTTGACTCCGGCGATCCACGACATGCACTCCAGAAACGCGATTTTCCTGATGATGGTGCTCGTCGCGTCGCCGGCCGTTTACGCGGCTACGCCCGGCGACGAAGCGGGGGATGCGGCGAGTCGGCCGGTCGCGCTGGTCTATCGCGGTCCTGCCGCGTGTGACGGGTGCGCCGAAACCATCGCCACACGCCTGCGGGAATCGGACCAGCGGTTCCGGGTGATCTACGTGGGGCCGGCGGAAAAGCTCAGGATCACGCCCGCCGCGCTGGCCGGTGCGGCGCTCTATGTGCAGCCCGGCGGCGGGCAGGACATTCCCGGCGCGGCAGCCAGCATCGGCCGAAACGAAATGCGGGCCGTGCGGCGATACGTCGCGAACGGCGGCCGATACCTCGGGCTGTGCATGGGCGCCTACCTGGCCGGCGCGCAGGGTTTCGGGCTGGTTGCCGGCGATATCGACTCCGAGGTCGACCGGCCGGGCTCGACGCTTCACGGCATCGCCGACACGGTGACGCCGGTCGTCTGGCGCGGGAAAAAGCGCTGGATCTACTATCAGGACGGCGCGAGGCTGCCGGTCGCGCCGATCGGCTCCGGCGGGATCGTGCTGGCGATCTACCCGAACAAGGACATCGCGGCTGCCACTTACCGCTACGGCAAAGGGCGCGTCGGCCTTGCCGGCCCGCATCCGGAGGCCGATGAAAGCTGGTATCGCCAGAACGGCCTCACGAACCCGGACGGCGTGGTGCCGGACATGGCGTACGACCTGATCAACGCGACGATGAAGCCTTAGCGGAGGGGCCGCGGCGCGCGCGGGTTCATTTATTTCCGCTTGGCGCGATACGCGTCGAGATTTTTCCGTGCCTGTGCACGGATTGCGCGCTGCATGAAGGGCGTCCAGCCGAGCAGCGCGCCTTTCATCCCGATCGCCTGACGCGCCCAGCGCCACAGGTCGAAATGGTCGCGATGCTCGACGATGCGTCCGTCGCGAAACCGGAAGCGCGCATCGATCCGGTTGACCACCATCCGCCCGCTCGCGGCGAACCGGTAGCGCGCGCTCCACGTCGCGCGCCCGGCCTGGTCGTCCGCGGCGACTTCGCCGAACGTCAGCGAGAACTCCTGGGCTCGCGCGACCAGCATCCGCCACATGTCGCGCGCAAGTTCGCCGCGCAGTTCGCCGAATGCGGGATCGCTGAACACGATGTCGTCGGCGTAGCACGCGAGCATCGCATCGATGTCGCGCTGCTGGAAGGCCGTGTAGAAGCGCTGGATCAACGCGGTGTTCGGATCGGTCATGTTGGGCGTAACGGGGCAGGGAGGGGCGGACGATGACGTCCGTCGAAACGTCGATCGGGAAAGTAGCGGCCGGCAGCGCAAACCGGCGCCCGAGCCTGCGACTTCGGGCGCGCAGGCTCGCCCACGGATGATACGCGTCAGCGGGCCGCCATCGCGACGTTCCGATCGTTCCGTCCCGTCACCAGGCAGCCCGACATGAAGGCCTCGCTCTGGCTGCCGGCGGCGGCTTCGCCAAAGCCGCGACCGAGCGCGTCGGCCTTCACCTGCGCGGCGCCTTGCTCGCACGCGAGCGGGCTGGCGTCGCGGCCCTGCGCATGCAGGATCGCGCGATCGCCGATGAGATAGGCCAGCAGTGCAAAAACAGCGATATGTACGGCGCGTCTCATGGTTCGTCTCCTCGTCGCTCAAGCGTAACGCGGACACGTTCGACGAAGCACTTGGGGCTTCCCCCGGTAAACGTCTGCTGAAAGCGGTAGCGGGGCGGGACGATCCTGTCCTGTTTTTCCGTCGCCGCCGCCCGGCGGGCGGGCAATGCGCGGTAGTTTGACGAATGTCAGGGTACGGGCGGGCGGCGGCGGTCGCGCGGCCGTTCAAGGCGATAGCATGAATGCATGATTTGACGAAACGCGACGCAGGGTCAACGCGTCAGGTCCGGCAAGCACGCAGGTGTTGAATATCGCTGTCGAAATAGTGAGGAATCCAAATGTTGAACGTCTCTTCCGTCCTGATCAGTCTTGCCCCGATGTGGGCGATCCTGCTGCTGGCGTCTTCGGCGGCCGCCTATTTCGTGTTCTGGCGCAAGGCCATCAAATAAGCGCTGCGCGACAGCGTGCGCACGATGCGCACGCGTGACGCGCCTTTCCGTCATTGCACCGCCGTCACCGGCACGTTCGAAATTCGCACCAGCCGCGCCATCACGCTGCGCCGGAACACCGACATCAGCGCGTGCAGCGGATCGCGTCTCGGCGCGGCGACGACGATCTCGTCGCACCCGGTCTCGGCCGCCACGGCCGCGATCGTATCGGCGACCGGGCCGACCTTCATTACGACGCTGAATTTCACGTCCGCATCGCGCAGGATCCGCTCGGCCATCGCGAGATCGTCGGTCGCGAATCGTGTCTCGATCGCGCGCAGCCGCGACAGCGGGTGATAGGCCTCGAGCCGCGTCGATTCCAGCGGCGCCTGCACATTGATCAGCACGACCTCCGACGCGCAGCGCTCGCGATACAGGAACGTCGCGTGACGAACTGCCTGAAGCGAGCGGGGCGAATGGCCGACCGGAACCAGCAGCTTGAGCATGGACGATGAACCCGGAAACGAAGTGCTTCCAGCGTAGCGGGCGGCCGGACGAAGCGATCTAAAGAGATCGGTCGGCCGTATAAAAATGTCGTTAACGTGCGCGGTCCTGTGACGCACCGATTAAAAATATAAGAAATTTAAGTTTATGCGCATAAACGGCAGCGAGCGGCGACGCCGGCCCCGCCCGGTCGTCGCCGGCTGTCCGAAGCATCGCGATTCAGTCGAATCCGCAATGAATTGCGCCGCAAAATATCGGAGGTCGCCCGGATCGCGTCGCGTAGAGTAGAGCGGCGGCCGCCGCCGGGCGGCGCGCCATCCGATACCGCTTCCCAGGAGACCCCGCATGCCGCACGGCGCCCCGCAGTTTCTCGCTCCCGCTTCCATTCCCGTCGATCCGGTCGTGCGCCTGTCGGCCGGCGAGCTTGCGTCGGCGATCCGCAGCAAGGCGGTTTCGTGCGTCGAGACGATGCGTGCGTATCTCGACCATATCGAGCGCGTGAACGGCGCGGTCAACGCGATCGTCGCGCTGCGCGACCGCGACGCGCTGCTGGCGGAAGCCGCGGAAAAGGATGCGGAGCTGGCGCGCGGCGCGTACCGCGGCTGGCTGCACGGGATCCCGCAGGCGCCGAAGGATCTGGCGATGACGAAGGGGCTGCGGACGACCTACGGCTCGCCGATCTTCCGCGAGAACGTGCCGCAGGCCGATTCCGTCGGCGTCGCGCGGATGCGCGCGGCCGGCGCGATCTTCATCGGCAAGACCAACACGCCCGAGTTCGGGCTCGGCTCGCACACGTTCAACGAGGTCTATGGTGCGACGCGCAACCCGTACGACCTGACGAAGAGCGCGGGCGGCAGCAGCGGCGGCACGGCGGCGGCGCTCGCGTCGCGGATGCTGCCGGTGGCGGACGGCAGCGATTTCGGCGGGTCGCTGCGCAATCCGGCCGCGTTCTGCAACATCGTCGGCTTCCGTCCGTCGCAGGGCCGCGTGCCGCGCTGGCCGGGCGTCGACGTGTTCATGCAGCAGCTCGGCATCGAAGGGCCGATGGGCCGCACCGTCGGCGACGTCGCGCAACTGCTCGCGATCCAGGCCGGCTACGACCGCAACGATCCGCTGTCGCTCGCGGAAGATCCGGCCGTGTTCGCGCAGCCGCTCGACGCGGACCTGCGCGGCAAGCGCATCGCGTGGGTTGGCGACTGGAACGGCTATCTCGCGACCGAGGCCGGCGTGCTCGCGCAGTGCGAGCGGGGGCTGGCGACGCTGCGCGAGATCGGCTGCGACGTCGATGCGGCGCTGCCGGCGTTCGCGCCCGACCGGATCTGGCGTCTGTGGCTCACGCACCGGCACTTGTTGTCGGGTGGCGGGCTGCTCGCGCACTATCGCGACCCGGCGCGCCGCGCGCTGCTGAAGCCCGAGGCGATCTACGAGGTCGAGGGGCTGCTCGCGATGCAGGGCGCGGCCGTGTTCGACGCGAGCGTCGAACGGACCGCGTGGCATCAGGCGGTGCTGAGCTTCTTCGACCGTTACGACTTCATCGCGGCGCCGACCGCGCAGGTGTTTCCGTTCGACGTCGACCAGCGCTGGCCGAAGGAGATCGCGGGCCGCGCGATGGACACCTACCATCGCTGGATGGAAACGGTCGTGCCGTGGACGCTGGCCGGCTGCCCGGTGATCAACGTGCCGGTCGACTTCAACGACGCGGGATTGCCGATGGGGATGCAGCTGATCGGGCGTCCGCGCGCCGATCTCGCCGTGCTGCAGCTTGCGCACGGCTACGAGCAGGCGGCCGACTGGGTCAACCAGCGGTTGCCGGCGTGGATGGCAGCGTAACGGCGTCGCCGGCAGGCAGTGGCGGGCGGTAGTGGCCGCATGACGAAGCGGGCGGCGATGCGCTGCCCGTTTTGCTTGGCATCGCTCGACACGAAACGCGCCCGTGGAGGTGTTTCGGCGCGCTGCCTGCGCACGCCGGAGCCTGCGTCCATTGACGCAACCGGAGAAAGAATGCCGGTACGCGCATCACATCGCACCGCAAACATGGACGAATCGGCGCGACGACGGTCGCCGGCCGCGGAATTGCAAGCGGCGGCGCGCGGTGATTTCGTTTCGATGTGTTTCAGTCGTTGCGGCGGCGCGCGACGCGCTTCGACAATATCGCCTCGACCATTCGGGCACGAGGGAAAAACATGAAGCACATTCGCGCGACGGGCCGGCATCTGGCCTCGGCAGGCATCGCGTTTGGCATCCTGGCGAGCGGCGCCGCACACGCGCAGCTCGACCTGCAGTCGATCGGCGCGTCGCTGCTCGGCGGCGGGCAGCAGCAGGCGGCAGCGCCGGCGCAGGGCGGTGTCGCGCAGTTGCTGCAGGCCTATGTCGGCGCGAACCAGCAGGTGCTGAGCGGCCAGTCGTTGCTCGCATCGGCGATGGGCCTGACCGGGGCGGCCGGGCAGGCGCAGCAGGCCGCGAGCCAGTTATCCGGCGGCGATGCGCTGTCGCCGGCCACGCTGTCGCAGATGGGCGGCGCGCAGCAATCGGTGTCGCAGGCGCTCGGCCAGGCGTTCGCGAGCGGCGGCGCCACGCACGGGCCGATCGACAAGCAGGCGTTCAGCAACGGCCTCGCCTCGCTCGGGCAGGGGCTCACGCAGTATTCGCAACTGCAGTCGGGGCTCGGCAATCTCGGTTCGACGAGCGCGGCGTCGCTGCTGCAGTCGGGCCTGAATCCGCAGAACATGCAGGCCGCGACGTATATCGCGCAAAGCGCGCCGGGCCAGTTGCAGTCGCTTGCCGCGACGCTCAGCCAGGCCGTGCAGTTCGCGACGAGCCAGGGCATTTCGGTGCCGTCGGTCGCGTCGTCCGCACTGAAGCTGCTGCCGTAACGTCGTGCGGGTGCGGCGGCGATGCGTGGCCATCATCGCGCACGCCGGCCACGAACGATAGGCCCGCACAACATGGGGATTTCGCGCGATGCTATCGTGGCGGGTCCCTTTCATCGGTGCCGGTTCATGACTGACTCGTTCGACCTCTCGCGCTATTTTTCCCGCATCGGCTACGACGGCCCGGTCGAGCCGACGCTCGACGTGCTGCGCCGGCTGCATCTGCTGCACCCGCAGGCGATTCCGTTCGAAAACCTCAATCCGCTGACCGGCACGCGCGTCGCGCTCGACCTGCCCGCGATCGTCGACAAGGTGATCGAACGCCGCCGCGGCGGCTACTGCTTCGAACTCAACAAGCTGTTCTACACCGCGCTCACGACGATCGGTTTCCGCGTGACGCCGCTGATCGCGCGCGTGCGCTGGATGCGGCCGCCCGAGATCGTCACCGCGCAGACGCACATGCTGCTGCGCATCGACCTCGACGGCGCGGCGTGGCTCGCGGACATCGGCTTCGGCAGCGCGACGCTGACCGCGCCGCTGCGCTTCGCGCCGGGCGAGCGGCAATTGACGCCGCATGGCGCGTTTCGCGTGGTCGATGCGCCGGTCCACGGCGAATTCGACATGCAGTTCGAGATCCCCGACGGCTGGCACACGACCTACCGCTTCTCGCTGAAGCCGGCCGAATGGATCGATTACGACGCCGCGAACTGGTTCACGTCGACGTATCCCGAATCGATCTTCGTGAACGACCTGATCGCGTGCCGCGTGCTGCCGGACGGCCGCGCGGCGCTGGTCAACACCGTGCTGACGCTGCGCGACGCGGCGGGCGCCGGGCGCACGGTCACGTTCGACACAGCAGCCGACTGGGCCGCGTGCCTGCGCGACACGATCGGCGTCAATACGGCGGGATTCGATCTCGACGCGCTGTTCGCGCGGCTCGCGGCGCGAGTTGCGCGGTAACGCGGACATACGAGGCACTGCAAGCGGCCTGCTCGCGGGCCGCGCGCCGATTCATTCCAGTCGTTTCACCGCATCCGCATTTGACTTTTGCTAGCATACTAGCCCCATGACCGACGAAGAAGTGAAGCAATTCAACGTGTACCTGCCGCTCTCCCTGATCCGGCAGGTCAAGCATCGCGCCATCGAAACGGAGCAATCGCTGTCCGCGCTGGTGGCCGACGCGTTGCGCGCGTACCTGGCCGCGCCGCCGCCCGGCGCGGGACCGTCCAACCAGGAGGAGTGACATGTCATCCGAGCGAATCGAAGCCGTGTATCTGACCACGCACAACCGGGGCAAGTCGGCGAAGTTCTTCCAGGCGCTGGGCTTCACGCTGGAATTCGAAACCGATCACCAGTCGGGCCAGTTGCGCAGCGGCGACGGCCCGTTCCTGTTCATCGCCGAAGTGCCGCCGAGCGAAAAGCCCGACATGCAGGTCGTGATCAAGGTCGCCGACGAGCAGGCGGTGCAGCCGCGGCCGATCGTCGATGTCGTCGCGCCGTTCGAGGATACGCACTGGGGGACGCGCGACATGACCGTGCGCGATCCGGACGGTCGCGTGTGGCGTCTGCAGGCGCCGGGCAAGCAGCTCGCGTGAGGTCGACATGACGGTTATCCGCGAAGACGATGCGCCCGACAGCACGGCCGCGCGCGTCGCGCTGTGGCGTGCGCTGCACATCGAACTCGACGCGCCGCCGCACGTGCTCGCCGACGCAATCGGGTTGCAATTGCTCGCGCCGGCGCCCGGCTGGCAGCAGCGCGGCGACATGGATCCGCAGTTCACGCGGCCGTTTCGCGCGTCGATCGTCGCGCGGGCGCGCTTCATCGAGGATCTCGTGGCCGAACAGGCGGCGCGCGGCGTGAGCCAGTACGTGATCCTCGGCGCGGGGCTCGACAGCTTCGTGCAGCGCCGGCCGGACATGGCGTCGCATTTCGCCGATCGCATGGACGGCCTGCGGCCGCCGAACCGCGCGGAAGAATTGCTCGTCGCGACGGTCTGACCCGTCGCCTTCGTCACGCGCGTTCGAGCACGGCCATTTCCCGCACGACCACGAGCAGCACCGCGAGGCTCGTGCCGCCGGATGCGCGTAGATCCGCGAGCAGGTGCTCGTAACGCGCGAGCGCGGCCTCGCGGCGCACGCGCCACGCGCCGACGATCGTGTCCGGCGTGGTCGAATCCGGCGATTCCGCGAGCGCGCTCGTCGCGAGCGTGCGCTTGAGCCGCGCGACTTCCGCGAGCGCGGCGGCGCGCGCGAGCATGTCCCAGTGCGTCGGCGTCGGCAGGTTCGCCGCGCGTTCGCCGATCCACCCGTAATTGAGCAGCGTGCCGAGCGAGAAATAGACGCCCGCGACGAGTTCGAGGCTGCGATTGCAGGTCGCCGCCACTTCGGCGATGTCGAGCAGCGCGGCCGAGATGTCGCCGCTTGCGACGCGTACCGCAAGCGCGCTGTCGACGCCGGCGTCGACCAGCACGCGCTGCCGCTCGGACAGCGCTTCCAGATCGTCGGCCGGCAGCAGCGACGGCAGTTGCGGCGCGATGCGCTGCACCGCGTCGCGGCAGCGCGCGATCAATCCGGCGACGCCGCCGTCGGCCACCGCGCCGGACTGCAGATGCCGCAGGAACCACAGCGCCGCGCGCTCCAGCAGCCGCGCGACGTCGACGAACATGCGCGCCTGCACGTCGTCGGCGACGCGATTGTCGAGCGCGTCGATATCGCGCCACACCGCATCGAGGTCGAACACGTCGCGCGCCATGATGCACGCGCGCACGATGTCGCCGGGCTGCGCGTCGGTTTCCTCCATCAGCCGGTGCACGAACGCGCAGCCGACGCGGTTCACGAGCGCGTTCGTCAGATGCGTCGCGAGAATCTCGCGGCGCAGCGGATGGCGGCGCATCGGCTCGCTGAAGCGCTGTTGCAGCGGCTTCGGGAAGTAGTCGACGAGCATCGCGGCCACCAGCGGATCCTCGGGCACGTCGGATTCGAGCAGCGCGTCGTAGAGCCACATCTTGCTGTACGCGAGCAGCACCGCGCGCTCCGGCGACGTGAGGCCGAGCTTCGCGGCCTGCCGCTCGGCGACTTCGTCGTCGGTCGGCAGGAACTCGATCACGCGGTTCAGGCGGCCCGCGCGCTCGAGCCAGCGCATCAGGCGCGCCTCGGCGTCGAGCAGTTCGACCGCATAGCGGCCGGCGATCGACAGCGCCTGCGTCTGGTAGTAGTTGTCGCGCAGCACGAGCAGCCCGACTTCGTCGGTCATCTCGGCGAGCAGCGCGTTGCGCTGCTTCTCGGTCATCTCGCCGTCGGACACCACGAGTCCGAGCAGGATCTTGATGTTGACTTCGTGATCCGAACAATCGACGCCGGCCGAGTTGTCGATCGCGTCGGTATTGATGCGGCCGCCGCGCTGCGCGAATTCGATGCGGCCGAACTGCGTGCAGCCGAGATTGCCGCCTTCGCCGACGACCTTGCAGCGCAGGTCCGCGCCGTTCACGCGCACCGCGTCGTTCGCGCGGTCGCCGACTTGCGTGTGCGTTTCGCGCGCGGCCTTCACGTAGGTGCCGATGCCGCCGTTGTACAGCAGGTCGACCGGCGCCTGCAGGATCGCGCGGATCAGCTCGGTGGGCGGCAGCGCGTGCGCGTCGATGCCGAGCGCGGACTGCACGGCCGGCGACAGCGGGATCGTCTTCGCGGTGCGCGGATACACGCCGCCGCCCGGCGAAATCACCGACGTATCGTAGTCGGCCCAGCTCGAGCGTTCGAGCGCGAACATCCGCTGGCGCTCCGCGAAGCTCGTTGCCGGGTCGGGGTTCGGGTCGAGGAACACGTGCCGGTGATCGAACGCGGCGACGAGCCGGATATGCGGCGACAGCAGCATCCCGTTGCCGAACACGTCGCCCGACATGTCGCCGACGCCGACCACGGTGAAATCGGTCGCCTGCGTGTCGACGCCCATCTCGCGGAAGTGCCGCTTCACCGATTCCCACGCACCGCGCGCGGTGATCGCCATCTTCTTGTGGTCGTAGCCGACCGAGCCGCCGGACGCGAACGCGTCGTCGAGCCAGAAGCCGTATTCGTGCGAGATCGCGTTCGCATAGTCGGAGAAGGTGGCCGTGCCCTTGTCGGCGGCGACGACCAGGTACGGATCGTCGGCGTCGTGGCGCACCACGTCGGGCGGCGGCACGATCGCGTTGCCGGCGAGGTTGTCGGTGAGGTCGAGCAGCCCGCGCAGGAACGTCTGGTAGCACGCGATGCCTTCGCGCATCCACGCTTCGCGATCGCTTTGCGGCGGCGGGTTCTTCACGACGAAGCCGCCTTTCGAGCCGACCGGCACGATCACGACGTTCTTCACCATCTGCGCCTTCATCAGCCCGAGCACCTCGGTGCGGAAATCCTCGCGGCGATCCGACCAGCGCAGGCCGCCGCGCGCGACGCGCCCGCCGCGCAGGTGCACGCCCTCGACGCGCGGCGAATACACCCAGATCTCGAACATCGGCTTCGGTTCGGGCAGGCCGGGCACCTTCGCCGGATTGAACTTGAACGACAGGTACGGCTTCGATTCGCCGTTCGCGTCCGCGAGGAAGTAGTTCGTGCGCTCGGTCGCGTTGATCACGCCGAGGAACTGGCGCAGGATGCGATCCTCGTCGAGGTTCGGCACCTGGTCGAGCGCGCCTTCGATCGCCTTCAGCAGCCGTTCGGCCTGCACGTCGCGCGTGTCGCCGATGCGCGGATCGAAGCGCAGCAGGAACAGCTCGACGAGTTGCCGCGCGATCGCCGGATTGCCGGTCAGCGCGCGTTCGATATACGCGTCGCTGAAGGTCGAGCCGACCTGCCGCAGATATTTCGCATACGCGCGCAGGATCGTGACCTCGCGCGCGCTCAGGTGCGCGCGCAGCACGAGGCGGTTGAAGTCGTCGTTCTCGATCCGGCCGCTCCAGATCCGGTCGAACGCATCTTCGAACAGGCCTTTCACGCGCTCGATGTCGAACTCGGTATCGTCGGCGAGTTCCAGCCCGAAATCGTGTACCCACGCGTGCGCGGCGTCCTGCGTCTGGATCCGGTATGGCCGCTCCTCGTCGACGCGCACGCCGAGATGTTCGAGCATCGGCAGGCTGCGCGACAGCGCGATCGGGTCGCCCGCGCGATACACCTTGAAGCGGAACGCGCGCGGCTCGGCCTCGATCGGCCGGTACAGGTTCATCGCGAGCTGGCCCGAGTCCTTCACGCGCTCGATCAGCTCGATGTCGCGCACGGCCGTGCGCGCCGGATAGTCGTCGCGATAGCCTGCCGGGAAGGAATCGGCATAGCGCTGCAGCAGGCGGTTGCCTTGTTCTTCGCCGAATGCGTCGAGCAGCGCGTCGGCGAGATCGTCCTGCCAGCGGCGCGTGACCTGCACGAGCCGCGTTTCGAGTTCGCGCGTGTCGACGTCGGGCATCGTGCCCGGTTCCGCATGCACGACGAAGTGAATGCGGGCGAGCGCCGATTCCGACAGCAGCGGCGTGAATTCGACGTTCACGCCGTTGTACGCGTCGACCAGCAGCTTCGCGATGCGGCGGCGCAGGTCGGTGTTGTACTTGTCGCGCGGCACGAACACGAGGCACGACACGAAGCGGTCGAACCGGTCGCGCCGCACGAACAGTCGCGTGCGCTGGTGTTCCTGCAGGCGCAGGATGCCGAGCGCGATGTCGTAGAGCCGGTCTTCGTCGGCCTGGAACAGTTCGTCGCGCGGATAGGTTTCGAGCACCGTCACGAGCGACTTGCCGAGATGCCCTTTCGGCAAAAAGCCCGCGCGCCGCACGATGTTCGCGCACTTGCGGCGCACGATCGGAATCTCGGTGTACGAACCGAAATAGGCGGTCGACGTGTAGAGCCCGATGAAGCGGCGCTCGCCGGTGACCTTGCCGTCGGCGCCGACGAGTTTCACGCCGACGTAGTCGAGGTAGCCGGGCCGGTGCACCGTCGCGCGCGAATTCGCCTTGGTCACGAAGATCGGCCATGCGCCGGTGATGATGTCGGCGGCGGCCGGCGGCAGCGGCGTCACGTCGGCGGCGCCGGACGTGCGCAGCGATTCGCGCAGGATCCCGAAGCCCGAGCCCTCGATGCCGCGCAGGCCGAAGCCCGTGCCGTCCGATACGAGCGCGTAGTCGCGCTGACCGAGGAACGTGAAGTGATCGGCGGCCATCCATTCGAGGAACGCGCGCGCCTCGATGTCCTCCGCGGTCGACTCGCGCGCCTTCATCTCCTTGATCGTCGCGCGGGCGATGTCGACGATCTTCGGCCAGTCCTCGACCGACGCGCGCACGTCGCCGAGCACGCGCGCGATGTCCTCGCGCAGCGTGTCGAGCAGCGCGGCGTCGCCGCAGCGGTCGACTTCGAAATGGATGAACGACGCGAGTTGCGACTGGCCGTCGCCGGACGTCGCACCGCCCGCGTCGACGCGCTCGATGCCGCCGCCGGCGCCGCGCCAGATGCGGAACACCGGATGCAGCGCCGAGTGCAGCGCGAGCCCGAGACGGTTGATGGCCATCGTCACCGAGTCGACCAGGAACGGCATGTCGTCGTTGACGATCTCGATCACCGTGTGGTCGGAATGCCAGCCGTGCTGTTCGAGGATCGGGTTGTACACGCGCAGGCGTTCGCTGCCGGGCACGAATTTCTGGGCGGTCTGCCAGTGCGCCATCGCGGCGCCGTACAGGTCGGCGATGCCGCGGCTCTGCAGATCGTCGGCATCGACGAAATCGTAGTAATGACGCAGGAAGAGTTCGACGATCCGGAACGTGGCGTCGGGCAGGCGAGCGCGCGCGAATTCGACGACATCGGAGAGCAGGTGTGCGACGACTTCCTCGTTCTTCGCTTCCATGGCGGTCTCCGTCGGGTGGCCATTGGCTGCTGCGTCTGTCCGGCATTATGCGCCGATTGCGTGACAAAGCGATGTGCGGGCGCACAACGGAGGCGAGTGGAGGCGCCGGCGTGCAGCACGCGTCGCAGGCGCTGCGGTGCAGGGCTCAGTGCAGGGCTCAGCACAGAGCGGACGGCGCCGACGCGACGCCGCCGTCGGTGCTCAGCGCTCGTCGCTCCACAGCTTCCCTGCTGTCGCCCAGTTCTCCTTCTTCACGTCGGTCAGGATGATGTCGACCGAGCCCGGCGTGCAGCCGAGCGTGTCGCACGTGACACGCGTGATTGCTTCGACGAATGCGCGCTTCTGCTCGACGGTGCGGCCTTCGAACAGCTGGATATTGAAAGTCGGCATGACACAGGCTCCGGTTGGGATTGAACGATTGGGTGGGGTGGATGCGCGGTCAGTCGCGATATGACGGATCGATCCGGTCGAGCCGGCGCAGCAGCGCCGGCCATTCCAGTTCGCCTTCGATCGCGCCGCCGTCGCGCAACTGTTCGGCGGTGCGCTCGGCGATGGCCGGCTCCGGCAGCACGAGCGGCCCGCCGCCAGCTTGCGCGCGCACCTGGATGTCGCACGCCTTGATCAGCGTATCCATCAGCACGTACGCTTCGGCGACGGTCCGGCCGACCGTCAGCGTGCCGTGGTTGCGCAGCAGCATCGCGGATTTCGCGCCGAGGTTCGCGGTCAGCCGTGCGCCTTCGGCCGGCGAGAACGCGAGCGCTTCGTAGTCGTGGTACGCAAGATCGCCGTGAAAGCGCAACGCGTGCTGCGACGCCGGCAACAGCCCGTCGCGCTGGATCGACACGGCGATGCCGGCCGTATTGTGCAGGTGCATCACGCAGACGGCATCGGCGCGCGCGGCGTGCACGGCCGCATGCAGTGCAAAGCCGGTCACGTTGACCGCGTGCTCGCTGTCGCCGATCCGGTTGCCGGCGAGGTCGATCTTCACGAGGTTCGATGCGCGTACCTCGTCGAACGTGAGGCCGAACGGGTTGATCAGGAAGTGGCCGGGCTCGCCGGGCACGGTCGCGGATAGATGCGTGTAGATCAGGTCGTCCCAGCCGTTCAGCGCGACGAGCCGGTACGCGGCGGCGAGGTCGACGCGCAGCCTGCGTTCGGCGTCGGAGATCGGGCCGCCGGGCTTCACGGCGTCAGGACGGTGTGCGAATGACATCGGGTGCTCCGAGGGTGAGGCGGCGCGCGACGACTACGGTCACCCACGCCGCGAGCGCGAACGGGGCTGTAAACACCGGGATGCCCGCGCGCATCGCGAGCCACTGGATCAGCGCGGCGAGTGCGGCGGCCGCGAGCGCCGCACGCGGCCCGCGCGACATCAGCGCGAGTGCGGCGAGCGCGCCGTTGAAGCCGAGCAGGCCGCCGGCGAACGACGCGTCGCTTGCGCCGAGCGCGATCAGCAGCACGGTCGACGCGATCGCGCCGCCGAGCGCGAACGCGGCCGCGCGGCGTGACGCGACGGCGAGGGCGGCGACGACCAGCGCGCCGGCCCATGCGCCTTGCGCGAAGGTGGTCTGAGCAACGCCCGACAACAGCGCGTCGGTTGCGGAAGCGAGTGTCGGCACCGGGGCGGCGGTCGCGCCGTCCGCATGCTGCAACGCGACAAACGGCAGCCACAGCGCGGTGACGACCAGGCACGGGCTCGAATACGGGCACTGGCGCCAGCGGGCGAGCGACGCCCGCATCGCGCGTTGCACGAGCGCCGCGCCGATCGCGACCAGCGGCACCAGCGCGACGGCGGCGAGTTGATGGGGCGCGAACAATACGGCGATCAGCGCCGCGAGCGCGCCGTTGAAGCCGTGCAGCCCCTGTTCGACGTCGCGGCGTTCGGCGCCGGCCAGCACGGCCGTCATGCTGGCGGCGGCAGAGCCGACCAGCGCCGCGCATGCGAGCCGCAGGTCGTTCAGCGCGAGCGCGGCGAGCAGCAGCGACCCGGTGAGCGCATTCGCCTGCAGCACGATCTGCCCGATGCCGCGCAGCAGGATGCGCAGGTCGATCGACGGCGAAGCGGGGCGGGCAGTAGGCATGATCGCGGCGGAACAGGATGAGCCGCGAGCATAGGACATGCTGCGATGCACCGGAATAGGGAATTCCGGATAGTCAGGATTTGTGGTCGATGCCCTGAAGCGGGGCATCGCGAGGTGCGGTGCGCGTACTCGGGATGTGTTGTTAGCGTTTTCGCGAGATTCTGGCGATTCGATATCAAATTTGCGCCATCGCTATTGCTTTCGCGTGCACGCGGGGTTGCCGAGGGGGGACCCATGCGCGTCAGTTTCAACGCTCTAGCGACCGGGCCGCCGAGCTGGACTCAATCGACGGCGGCATTCCGGATAGCGACGATTTGTGTGACGATGCCCCGACGCGGGATACCAAGGAGGTGGAACGATGCGCGAAGTACGTTGGGCGTCGCTCGAAGGCGACGGAATCGAACATCTGACGTTCGACCGGAGTGAATCCGGCATCGTCGTCGAAAGCGCGGTGGTCGGCCAGCGGTATGGCCGCGCGTACGGGCTCGCGTATCGCGTCGAATGCGATCTGCAATGGCGCGTGACCTACGCGGTGCTCAAGGTGATGGGCGGCGGCACGCTCGAACTGCGTGGCGACGGGGCTGGGCACTGGCGTGACGGCTCAGGCCGCGAACTGCACGAGCTCGACGGCTGCATCGATATCGACATCGCCGCGACGCCGTTCACGAATTCGCTGCCGATCGGCCGCCTCGGGCTCGCGCGCGGCGAGCGGCGGCCGCTCGACGTCGCGTACATCTCGACGCCGGATCTGAAGGTCATGCCGGTCAAGCAGGCTTATGCGTGCATCGAACCGGGCCGCCGCTACCGCTACGAAGGGATCTTCCGGGATTTCACCGCGGAGATGGACATCGACGACGACGGGCTCGTGATCGACTACGAAACGCTGTTCGAGCGACTGCCGCCGCTGCGCTGATCCGCGGCTCCCGTTCTCGTGGCCGGCGCCGCTGCCGACGCGGCGGCAACCGCGGGCCGTTCATGCGCGGCCGCGAACCGGTCGATCCGCGACGCGATCATGTCCGGATGGCGCAGCACGATCCAGTGCGTGCCGTCGATTTCCTCGCGCACGTGCTCGCCGAGCCAGCGGTCGAGGTCGACCGACATCTCGGGCGTCACGTAGCGGTCGCGCAGCGGAACGAGAATCTGCACCGGCGCCTGCGCGTACCGCTCACGCGGCTTGCGGGCCCGGGCAAGGAAGTTCGCGCGGTACATCTGCATCCCGTTCAGCGCGTTCTTCAGTTGCACGGGATCGCGCTCGGCGCGCACGCGTTCGGTGAGCTGCAGCCAGCGCGGCCACAGCGCGGCGCCGCCGAGCCGCCATACCAGCGACGGCACGAGCGGCAGATGGAAGAACCCGATGTACCACGACTTCAGGCTCTGCTTGAGCCGCATCTTCGCGCGGAACACGTGATCGAGACACGGGCCGGAGATCGACGTGTACGACGCGATGCGGCCGCGGAACGCGGGGTCGGTCACGGCCTCCCAGCACTGGATCGAGCCCCAGTCGTGGCCGACCAGGTGGAACGGCCGGCCGCCGCAGGTCGCGTCGGCCACCGCTTTCAGGTCGCCGGCGAGCCGTTCGAGCGTGTAGTCGGCACGGCGGCGCGGCGCATCGGATGCGCCGGCGCCGCGCACGTCGTACGCGATCACGCGGTAGCGCTTCGCGAGCCGCGCGCGGATCGGCGCCCACACGGTCGCCGAGTCCGGGTAGCCATGCACGAGGATCAGCGGCGGCGCGCGACGCGACCCGCTGACGTAGACGGCGAGTTTCACGTCGCCGGACCGGACGGTCAGCATCTCGTGAGCGCGCGATCGCGTCATGCCTGCGCTACCGAATGCAGCGGCACGCGGCGCGGGGCGGCTTGCGCCGCATAGCGCGCGTTGGTCGCGTCGATGTTATCGAGCAGCGTGTCGAGCTCCTGCAGGTACTGATGGTTGTCGTGATCCCACGGGTGGAAGCCCGGGCGGAAGTAGTCGAGCCATTCGCGCGCGATGCTCGGGAACACGCCGTTCTTCGGGCTGTACAGATACTTCACGAGGCGCCACATGCCGTCGAACTTGCCGTGTTCGCGACGGTGCGCGCGCATCAGCCGCACGTGGAAGTCGAACACGATCGCCCAGAAGAATACCGTCGTCGTCAGCATCGTGCCGGTGCGCAGCAGGTAGCTGCCGAGGCCCGGCTTCATCACGGTGCGCCACACGTCGTAGGACACCGCCTTGTGCTCGGTTTCCTCCATCGCGTGCCACATCCACATCTGCTGGTAGCCCTCGACCGAGCCGTCGATCCGGTGCTCGTGGCCCGACAGCAACTGGTTCGCGAGGATCGCCGTGTAGTGTTCGAGCGCGATCGTGATCGCCAGCTGCATCGAGTGCGGCAGCACTTTCTTGAACCAGCCGAGGATCGTCCACAGACGCTTGTCGAGCTTGTGCGCGGGCAGGCCTGACGCCTGCAGCAGATCGTTGTATTCGATGTGCTCGCGCGTGTGCATCGCTTCCTGCCCGATGAAGCCGATGACCTGCTTCTTCAGCTCGGGATCCTCGATCCGGTCGCGGTAGTGGCGCACCGAATCCATGAAGAAGCGTTCGCCGGCCGGGAACAGCAGCGACAGCGCATTCATGAAGTGCGTGACCGGCACGCCCTGCACATGCCAGTCCTTCGCGCGTTCGGGCGGCAGCGCGAAACGGATGTCGCGCCGCACGGGCATCATGTTCGGTGTCGTCATGATTGTTCTCCCTGATTGCCTGCATTGTTGTAGGTGGCGTGCACCGGTGCCGGCGTGCCGCGTGCGGCACGGCGGGCTTTCGCGGCCTCGCGGCGCGTCGCGAGCACGACGAGCGCCTGGTACGCGGCCGGCAGGAGGCGCGCCATCCAGTCCGCGCCCTTCGCGTCGCGGCCGATCAGCACGCGGCGCTTGTTCTTGCGCACGCCGGCGAGGATCGTGCGCGCGGCGTCGTCGGCGGTCGTGATGAAGAACTTCTCGAAGCTGTCCTTGCCTTGCTGTTCGCTCTCGACGATGAAGCCGACCATGTTCTTCGCGACGCGGCTCGACTGCGCGATGTTCGTGCGGATGCCGCCCGGATGCACGCAGGTGGCCGACACGCCGCACTTCATCATGTCGAGTTCCTGGCGCAGCGATTCGGTGAAGCCGCGCACCGCGAACTTGGTCGCGTTGTAGCCGCTCATGCCCGGCTGCGCGAAGATCCCGAAGATGCTCGACGTGTTGATCACGTGGCCGTCGCCCGATGCCTTCAGGTGCGGCAGGAACGCCTTCGTGCCGTGCACGACGCCCCAGAAGTTGATGTTGACGATCCACTCGAGATCGCTGTAGTCCATCCCTTCGATCGTGCTCGACAGCGCGACGCCCGCGTTGTTGAAGATCAGGTTGACCTTGCCGTGCGCCTTCGCGGTGTCGTCGGCCCACGCGAACATCGCGTCGCGATCGCCGACGTCGAGCACGCGCGTCGATACGCGCACGTTCGGCGCGATCGCACCGACGATTCGTTCGGTTTCGGCGAGGCCGACGCCGTTCTTGTCGGCGAGCGACACGTGGCAGCCGGCCTGCGCGAGCTGGATCGCGAGTGCGCGGCCCATGCCCGAGCCGGCACCCGTGATCGCGGCGACCTTGTTGGCGAAATCTCTCATGTCGATGGCTCCTTGTCTGGCTCAGGCCGCTTCGGCGGACGTGGAAGCGGAAGCGGCCGGCGCGGCGGCGGGCCGCGCGGTCGTGTCGTGCGGTGCGCGATACGCGTGGTAATCGGCGATCGAGAACTGCGCGGTGGCCTGGCGGAAGCGCCACGTGAAGCCCGGCCACAGCGTCGTGTTCTTGCCGGTGCGCGGGTCGAGGTACCAGCTCTTGCAGCCGCCCGTCGACCAGATCGCCTTCTTCAGCTTGCCCTGCAGGTCGTCGTTGTACTGCGCCTCGACGAGCGGGCGTACCTCGATCGCCTCCGCGCGCTCGCGGCCCATCGCCTGCAGCGCGCCGAGGATGTATTCGATCTGCGACTCGATCATGAACACCATCGAGTTGTGGCCGAGGCCCGTGTTCGGGCCGACGATCATGAAGAAGTTCGGGTAGCCGGGCAGCGTCGTGCCGAGATACGCGTGCGCGCCGTCGCGCCACGCATCGACGATGTCGAGGCCGCCGCGGCCGATGATCGCGCCGCGCGGATACGGGTCGGCCACCTGGAAGCCGGTGCCGTAGATCAGGCAGTCGACTTCATGACGCTTGCCGTCGGTCGTCACGACCGCGTCGGCTTCGATGCGATCGATGCCGGTCGTGATCACGTCGACGTTCTTGCGCGACAGCGCCGGGTAGTAGTCGTTCGAGATCAGCACGCGCTTGCAGCCGAGCGTGTAGTTCGGCGTGACGGCCTTGCGCAGTGCCGGATCGGGAATCTGCTTGCGGATGTGACGCAGCGCGAGCTTCTGCACGTTCTTCATCAGCGACGGATGGATCGCGAAGCCGAGCACGCGCGATTCGAGCATCCAGTAGATGCCGCTGCGCACGACCTTCTGCGTGAACGGCAGCGTGCGGAACAGCCATTTCTCGACGCCGGTCAGGTTGCGGTCGGGCTTCGGCATGATCCACGGCGGCGTGCGCTGGAACAGCGCGAGCGACTTCACGCGCGGCGCGATCTGCGGCACGAACTGGATCGCGCTCGCGCCGGTGCCGATCACCGCGACGCGCTTGCCTTCGAGCGGGTAGTCGTGATCCCACTGTTGCGAATGGAATGCGCGGCCCTTGAAGGTCTCGACACCGGGAATCGCCGGCAGTGCGGCGCGCGACAGCCCGCCCATCCCGGACACCAGCACGCGCGCCGACAGCCGCTTGCCGTTCGCGAACGTGAGGCGCCAGCGTTGCGCGGCTTCGTCGTACTCGGCGCGCTGCAACTCGTGATTCAGCCGCAGGTGCGGGCCGACGCCGAAGCGCTGCACGCAGTCTTCCAGATACGTGCGGATCTCCGGCTGCGGCGCGAACATGCGGGTCCAGCGCGGGTTCGGCGCGAACGAGAACGAATAGACGTGCGATTGCACGTCGCATGCGCACCCGGGGTAATGATTGTCGCGCCACGTGCCGCCGACCGACGCGGCCTTCTCGAGGACGACGAAGTCGGTCACGCCGGTTTGTTTCAGGCGGATCGCCATCCCGAGGCCGGCGAAGCCGGTGCCGATGATGGCGATGTCGATGGCTTCATCCCGGCCGTCAGGGCCGGGTGGACCGAAAGGCAACGTGCGAGCATTCATCCGGGTGTCTCCGATCTGGCTCATTTTTTAATGTTACATTGGTTGATGTAACGATAGTGGGTGAACCCGGAAACCGCAAGAGGCTAGAAGCGACGCTCTAAGGGCAGGAAATCAAGCGGGGAAAGGCTGAGCGGGGTTTGGAACGGTCCCGTTTCCGCCATGCGGGATGCGCGGAAAAGGCCGTCGGCAGGGCGGGAGGCGCTGGCGATCAAGCCGCCGGCGCGCGGCGGCCTGTTTGAAACGGTATCAGGGACGGATCGATCGAGCGGCCGTCTCATGGAAAACCCCGGCCACGATCGTGACCTGCGCGAGCGCATAAAGGCCCCAGATCAGATAGTCGATGCCCGGAAAACCGCCGAGGAACCGGCCGACGCCGATCAGCGTGTCCGAGCCGACGAAGATCAGGCTGCCGGTCGCGACCAGCGGGCCGTGCGTGCGGGCGGCGAGCGCGAAGCTCGCCATCGCGCACAGCACGAGCATATAGACGGCGACCGGCGCCAGCAGCTCGCCGAGGTGCGGGAAGAACGCCACGTAGAACGCCGGCGCGGCGATCCACAGCCCGACGAGCGCAACGATGCGCCAGCCACGCGGCCGCGCGCGCCACCGGAAGAAAATCGCGCAATAACACAGGTGCGTGAGCAGGAACGCGCCGAGGCCGAACACGAACGACAGTGGCCAGTCGGGCAACGCGAGCAGCACGTCGCCGAGCACGGCCGTCGCGAGTGCCGCGCACAGCCACGCGCGTTCGCGCGCCGCGCCGCAGGTGCCGCCCGCCGCGAGCAGCAGGATGCCCATCGCGGCCTTCGCGGCGGCCTGGCCCGGATAGGGCGCGGCGGCGAGCGACAGCCCGTACAGGAGCGCAGCCGCGATGGCGAGCGGCCAGAGCCGGCGGTAGGTGGCGGGAAGCGTGGCGATCAAGGCGGGTGTCTCCGGTTTGTTGTTGTCCGCGGTGGGCGATGGGCCGTTCACCGCGTGGCTGCCGGCCATTATCCGGAAGAACGGGTGCGCGAAAACCGGCGAACCCTTCTAGGAAACGACGGCGACCGCGGGCGACGCCGCCACCGGACTTTTTTCGCGCGTTGCCCCGGCTGAACCGGGGCAACGGTTCCGATTCGGCTTGCTACGATCGCCGCGGTATTACCGTTGTCGTTGTCGTTGTCGTTGTCGATGTCCCGCCTTGCTTCGCGACTGGATGCGCGAGCCGGTACATGCCCGATGAATCCCCGCCGTGCCCGGCCCGCGCGCTCAGTCGAAGCGGGGCGGTCCGGCCATCACGAAAACAGGTCCGACCATGACCGAACTTTTCCACGGCGACGGCGCGATCCGTCGCACGACGCCGTACGGCTCGTCGATCGAAAACACCTACGCGGGCGTGCTGTCGTTCATGCGCCGCAACTACTCGCGCGCGCTCGACGGCGTCGACGTCGCGATCTCCGGCGTGCCGCTCGACCTCGCGACGACCTATCGCTCCGGTGCGCGGCTCGGGCCGGCCGCGATCCGCGCGGCGAGCGTGCAGCTCGCGGAGCTCAATCCGTATCCGTGGGGCTTCGATCCGTTCGACGATCTCGCGGCCGTCGACTACGGCGACTGCTGGTTCGATGCGCACAACCCGCTGTCGATCAAGCCGGCGATCGTCGAGCATGCGCGCACGATCCTGAGCTCGGGCGCGAAGATGCTGACGCTCGGCGGCGACCACTACATCACGTATCCGCTGCTGGTCGCGCACGCGGAGCGCTACGGCAAGCCGCTGTCGCTGATCCATTTCGACGCGCACTGCGATACGTGGGCCGACGACGATCCGGACAGCCTCAATCACGGGACGATGTTCTACAAGGCGGTAAAGGAAGGACTGATCGATCCCGCGACGTCGGTGCAGGTCGGCATCCGTACGTGGAACGACGACTTTCTCGGGATCGAGCGGCTCGATGCCGCGTGGGTGCATGACCATGGTCCGCGAGCGGCGGTCGAGCGGATCGTCGAGATCGTCGGCGCGCGGCCTGCGTATCTGACGTTCGATATCGATTGCCTCGATCCGGCGTTCGCGCCGGGGACGGGGACGCCGGTCGCGGGCGGATTGTCGTCCGCACAGGCGCTGGCGATCGTGCGCTCGCTCGGCGCGGTGAATCTGGTCGGAGCGGATGTGGTGGAGGTCGCGCCCGCGTACGATCACGCGGACATCACGGCGATCGCGGCTGCGCATGTGGCGTGCGATCTGCTGTGTTTGTGGCGGCAGAAGAAGGTGGCGGGGGCGCTGCGTTGAGCGCGTGCCGCTCTGGACACGAAAGCGGCCGGTGGGGCATCGCGCCCGGCCGGCCTGCTGATGGATGGGGCCGCGAGCGTTACTTCGCCGCCAGCGCACTCGCCACGGTTTTGTCGACCCATGCGTTGTCGGCCACGCTCAGCTTCTGCGGAATGAGCTTCGCCGCGTAGAACGCATCGGCGACACCCTGCTGCGCGGCGACGATGCGCTCATCGATCGGCACCGCACCGAACGGCACCCGCTTGATCCATGTTTCGACGAGTGCCTCGGGCAACCCGACCTTCGGTGCAAGCAGCGCGGCCGTGTCGGCCGGATGCCCGTTGACCCACTGGCCGGTTTCGCGCGCCTGTTTCAGGATCGCGCCGACCACGTCGGGATGCTGTTGCGCGAAACGCCGCGTCGCCTCGTAGAAATTGTTGGTCGCCGCGAGCCCCGCGTAATCGGACAGCGTGCGCACCTTCAGCGCGTTCTGCGCGGCCGCGTAGTACGGATCCCACACGGCCCACGCATCGACATTGCCGCTTTCGAACGCGGCGCGCGCGTCGGCCGGCGCGAGATACACGGGATGGATTTCGTCATAGCGCACGCCGGCTTTCTTCAGCGCCTCGAGCAGCAGGTAGTTCGCACTCGAGCCTTTCTGCAGCGCGACCTTCTTGCCGCGCAGGCCGGCCACCGTCCGGATCGGCGAATCGCTCTTCACGAATACCGCTTCGTTGTGCGGCGCCGGCGGTTCCGCGCCGACATAGACGAACTGCACGCCGGCCGCCTGCGCGAACACGGGTGGCGGCGCGCCGGTGTAGCCGAAGTCGATGCTGTTCGCGTTCAGTGCTTCGAGCAGTTGCGGGCCGGCCGGGAATTCGAACCATTGAACGTCATAGCCGAGCGGCTTGAGTCGCGCTTCGAGCGCGCCCTGCGCCTTGACGATCGACAGCAGGCCGGCCTTTTGATAACCGATGCGCACGATTTTGTCGGTGCCGCCTTGCGCGAATGCCGACGCGGCGGACAGCGCAACGAGCGAGACGGCGGCGGCGCGGGTGATCCAGCGGGTGAAACGAATCATCGAACGAACTCCATGCGAGGCATCTTCGGGGAGCGGCGGGCGCCGCTCGGTTGGAAGAATCGTCGCATGGGCGATCGCGCCCGCAAACGAAGCATTGCCGATATGGATATGACGGCGGCCGCCCTATGCTTTGGCGTCGTGGCCTGCCGGATCGGACGACTCCGTCGTGCCGGAATGCGGCGAAACAGGTGAACGGGCGTGTCATGCAAAAAGCCGGTGGGCACGTTGCCCGCCGGCTTTTTATGACCGTCTGCTGATATCGACAGTAGCGTGGCCTTTAACCGCGCGTATCGACCCAGTTGCGTGCCCAGCGTGCCGAATGCGCGATCGCCTGCGCTTCGCTCGCGAAGTAGTCGAGCGAATAGAACTGGTAGCGGCCTTCGTCGCGCGTGCTATCGGCGCGTTCGAGCAGCAGGTTGGATGAAAAGCTCCCGTCGGGCAGGCGATGCGCCGAGGGTTGGACGGCATAGCCGTTGTACTGTTGAATTCGTTGGTTGTGCATTTTAATTTTAATGATGATCGAGTGCGCGCGTGCCGTGCGAAATGCGCACGGGTATGCCGATTCAACGCCATTGCGAGCGGAATCTGACGCAGTCGGAAAGCGAAAAATAAGGCGTTGCGGCCGGAGGGGGGATGAAGTGCAACGAGACGTGTGGCGCCTGGCAAGCTGCTCACTGAACAAAGGCAGCTCAAGCCGATCGTGCCAACTTTAGGAGACGAAGCTCCGTGGGGATGTCGCTGCGACCCGGCGTCCGTCGACGGACGCCGGGCCCTTCAAACTTTACAGCGGCTTGATGTTGGCCGCTTGCAGACCCTTCGGGCCCTGCTTCGTTTCGAAGCTCACTTTTTGGTTTTCAGCCAGCGTCTTGAAGCCGTCGGCACGAATTTCCGAGAAGTGAGCGAACAGGTCGTCGCCGCCGTTGTCCGGCGTGATGAAACCAAAGCCTTTGCTGTCGTTGAACCACTTGACGATACCGGTATCCATGAAGATTCCTTGAGAAAAAAATAGAGATTTGCTCTGTTGAAGAGCGCGTGAAGCGTCAAGGAGGGAGAGGACAACGAATACCGCTGGGGAGGAGCGAGCAATTGATGAACAGCAATCGGACTTCTTGGACTTCGATGCGTACACTAACCGCCGGGCGGGCTTGCGTCAACCGATAACTTGTAACTGTGTCGCGGCACGCGGGGTTACCGTGCGGGGAGCGATGCGACGCCGTCCGGCTGGAATGCGCGCCGAGCGGCGCGCCTGGCCATTCGCCGACCCATGCGGACCGCGGTTGCGACCGGCAATGGCCGTCGGCGCTGCCGCGAACCGACTACGCACGCGTCGCGGCGACAAGCCGACGCCTGCATGACGGCCGCGCGGCTATCCGTTGTCGCCGTCGCCTTGCGTATCGCTCGTACCGGACTGCCGCGCCGCTTCGTCGCTGAGCTTCTTGTCGAGGATCGTCGCGACCCGGCCGCCGAGATACGCGCCGGCCGCGGTTTCGAGCGCGCGGTTCGTCTCGCCTTCGACGAACACGGCCGCGAGCGGGCGCAGCCGCCAGATCGCGTCGACCAGTTCGGGCACGTCGGTGGCCGGCGGCAGCGTGCCGGCGTCGTAGCGGTCGAGCCGCTTCACGACGAGATCGACGAGCAGCCGCGCGATCGCGTCGAAATGCGGCCGCGCGAGGCTGATCACGTCGAGCAGCTCGCGCGGCGGAATCCCTTCCTTCGTCATCGCGGCGGCCGCCTCGAGCAGCGCGGGGCTTTTCGCGACGAACGACAGGCCGCGCCGTTCGAGCAGCCCGAGCTCGGTCACGCGCGACAGTTGCGTGGTCGCTTGCGGGCCGAACATCTGAGCGAGTTGCGCGAGCGAATAGGTTTTCGGCAGCTCGTGCGACCAGCGGCCGCCGATCGCGTTTTCGAGGCCGAGGATCGAGCGCAGGTCGTGGCCTTCGTCGATCGCCTTGATCAAGTCCTGGATGTTCGACAGCGTGTAACCGCGCGCGAGCAGATGGTTGATCAGCTTCAGGCGCGCGACGTGCGTGTCGTCGTAGATGCCGACGCGTCCGCGTTTCTCCGGCGGCGCGAGCAGCCCGCGATCCTGGTACGCGCGGACGTTGCGCACGGTGGTGTCGGACACGCGCGCGAGTTCGTCGACCGTGTACTCGTTGCGGGAATCCGGCGCGGCCTCGTCGGGCGTGGAATGAGTCTGTTTTGACATGCGGTGATTTTAGCGCGCCGCGGCAGGCTCGGGCGAGGCGGGGCGCGTGTTCGCGCCGTCGCCGAGCGGGCGCTGCATCAGCGCCGTGTCGATCCAGCGGCCGTGCTTGAAACCGACCGCTTTCAGCAGGCCGGCCGGTTCGAAGCCGAACGCGCGATGCAGCGACGTCGAGCCGCCGGTGCCGCCGTCGGCGATCACCGCGATCATCTGCCGCCACGGGCCGCTTTCGCAGCGCGCGATCAGCGCCTCGAGCAGCGCGCGGCCGATGCCGCGCCCGCGCTGCGTGTCGTCGATGTAGATCGAATCCTCGATCGTGAAGCGGTACGCGCTGCGCGTGCGGTACGGCGTCGCGTACGCGTAGCCTGCCACGCGGCCGTCGCATTCGGCGACGAGATACGGCAGCCCGTGGTTCAGCACCGCGTCGCGGCGTGCGCGCAGTTCGGCGGCGTCGGGCGGCGTTTCCTCGAACGACGCGACGCTGTGGTGAACGTGGTGCGCATAGATCGCGTGGATCGCGTCGAGGTCGGCGTCGGTCGCGTCGCGCACGACGCAGGCGGTGGCGGTGGACATGGCGGCAGGGCCTGAAGTCAAAACGCTACTATGCCGGCCGTCGACGCGCGTGGCAAAGCCCGTTTGCGGTTTCGGCGGCTTACAGCCGTCCGTCCGCCGCATGAACCGCATCGGCGATCGCGTCGGCGACGCGCTGCACGCGCGGCGACCGGCGTACGTCCGGGTGAACGACGAGCCAGATCTCGCGCTCGATGTCGCAGCGCGGCGCGTTCGCGAGTTCGACGAGCGGCGCGCCGGCGTGCGCGGCCGGATCGTCGACGAGAAACCGCGGCAGCAGCGCGACACCGGCCCCGGCTGCGCAGGCGCGATGCTGCGCGGCGAGGTCGTTGGCGATGAACGCAAAGCGACGGCCGGCCGCGAAGCGTTCGAGCCATTGCTGCTGCGGCGTTTGCGCGAGCGCATCGTCGTAGCCGATGAACGGCCAGCTGTCGGGCGTCGCGTTCGCCCATTCCGGCGTCGCGCACAGCGCGAAGCGCATCGTGCCGAGCCGGCGCGCGGTGAGCCCCGGCTCGCTCGGCCGCGACAGCCGCACCGCGAGATCGGCTTCGCGTGCATACAGGTTCGCCGCGTGCATCTCGCCCATCAGGTCGATCCGCAGCGCCGGCCATGCGCGCTGCGCACGGGCCAGGCGCGGCGCGAGGAAATGGCTGGCGAACACCGGCGACGCCGATACGCGCACGATGCCGTCGAGCGCGGCCGCGCCCTGTGCCGCACGCGCGAACGCATGCGCGTCGGCTTCGAGGCGCGCGGCGTGCTCGGCGAGGTGCAGTCCTTCGTCGGTCGGCGGCCAGCCGCGCGGCAGACGGTCGAACAACCGGATCCCGAGCGCCGACTCGAGCGCGTCGATGCGCCGCGCGACCGTCGAGTGCTGGACCTGCAGCGCCCGCGCCGCGGCCGACAGGCTGCCGCCGCGCATCACCGCAAGGAAGTAGCGGATGTCGTCCCAACTCATCGGCAGCGCGGGCGTCGCGGCAGAATCGTAATCGGTCGAATTTTGCACAGTAAGTGGGCGTTCAACGTGAATTCCGTTCGATTATGCACGATGGGATGATTGTGTCACTTCATTCGATAGCGAGGAACGTCATGATCCAAACAGCCAACGCCATCCGGATCGGGATCGACCGTTACGGCGACGCCGGCGTGCTGCGCCGCGTCGATGCGCCCGTCGCGCCGCCCGGCGCCGGCGAAGTGCGGATTCGCCAGACCGCGATCGGCGTGAACTTCGTCGACATCTATTTCAGGACGGGTGCGCACGCGTTGCCCGCGCTGCCGGACGCGCTCGGCGTCGAGGCGGCCGGCGTGATCGACGCGGTCGGGCCGGGCGTGACGGCGCTCGTGCCCGGTCAGCGCGTCGCGTATGCCGGCATGCCGACCGGCAGCTATGCGAGCCTGCGCACGATGCCGGCCGAGCGCGTGCTGCCGATTCCCGGCGGGCTGAGCGACGAAGCCGCCGCGGCCGGGCTGCTGAAGGGGATCACCGTCTACATGCTGCTGCATCGCGTCCGGCGGGTCGGCGCCGGCGATACGGTGCTCGTGCATGCGGCGGCCGGCGGCGTCGGGCTGCTGGCGACGCAGTGGGCGCGTGCGCTCGGCGCGCGCGTGATCGGTACCGTCGGATCGGCCGCGAAAGCCGCGCTCGTGCGCATGCACGGCGCCGAAGCGGTGGTCGATTATCGCGAGGAGGATTTCGTCGCGGCCGCGCGTGCGTTCGGCGGCGGTGCGGGCGTCGACTACGCGATCGACGGAATCGGCGGCGACGTGCTGACCCGCACGCTCGGGGCGGTGCGGCCGTTCGGGATGGTCGCGAGCATCGGGCAGGTGGCGGCGATCGGCGCGCGGCAGACGTTCGATCTCGACGAACTCGGGCCGGCCCGTTCGATCGCGCTGGCGCGGCCGAGCGTGCTCGGTTTCATCGCGCGCGACGTCGGCGCGTATCGGGACGCCGCGCGTGCGACGCTCGACCGGCTGGCGGGCGGGATGCACGTCGAGATCGGCGCGCGGCTGCCGCTCGAACAGGCGGCCGATGCGCACCGGTTGCTGGAGTCGCGCGCGACGACGGGCGGGGTCGTGCTGCTGGCGTGACGGCGGGTGCGGATGGAGCGCGTCGCGCTCCGCCGGCCGCTCAGTGATGCTTGCGCAGCGGCGCATCCTCGACGAACCATGCGAACACGAACGCGATCGCGATGATCGCCGCAGCCACCAGATACACGACGTGCAGCGAACCGGCGAACGCGTGCAGGTACGCGTCGCGCACGGCATCCGGCAACTGGCGCACGGCGGCCGGGCCGAGCGCGGGCGGCAGCTCGGTGCCGGCCGGCAGCGCGTGCATCATGCGCGACTGCAGCCCGTGCGAGAACAGCGCACCGAACCCGGCGACGCCGAGCGAGCCGCCGATCGACCGGAACAGCGTCGCGCCCGACGTCGCCACGCCCATATGCCGGAATTCGACGGTGTTCTGCACGGCGAGCGTCAGCACGGGCATCACCATTCCGAGCCCGATCCCGAGCAGCGCCATGTACGCGTACATCGTATGCAGCGGCGTATCGAGCGTCAGCGTCGACAGCAACGCCATCGCGATGCCGCCGGTCAGCGTCCCCGCGATCGGAAACGGCCGGTACGAGCCGAGCCGCGAGATCAGCCGCCCGCTGACGATCGACGTGACGAGCATCCCGCCCATCATCGGCAGCAGCTGCATGCCGGCCTGCGACGGCGTCGAGCCTTTCACGACCTGCAGGTAGAGCGGGATGAACGTCACCGAGCCGAACAGCGCGATGCCGACCACGAAGCCGATCAGGCTGACCAGCACGAAGGTGCGATGACGGAACAGCTCGAGCGGCATGATCGGTTCGGCCGCGATGCGTTCCTCATAAATGAAGCCGCCAATCGCGACGAGGCCGAGCACGAGCGTCATCCACAGCTGCGGCGACGTCCACGGCAGCAGCGAGCCGCCTTCGCTCGTGAACAGGATCACGCAGGTGAGGGCGGTCGCGAGGAACGCGGCGCCCATATAGTCGATCCGGTGCTTCACGTGCGCGGTGTGCGGCCGGAACGCGGTGCCGATCACCGCGAGCGCGAGCAGGCCGAGCGGCAGGTTGATCGTGAAGATCCAGCGCCATGAAAGATGCTCGACCAGGAAGCCGCCGAGCAGCGGGCCGACAATCGTCGCGAGGCCGTAGACGCCGCCGAACATCCCCTGGTAGCGCGCCCGGCGATCGGGCGGAACCAGATCGCCGATCGCGGCCATCGTGACGACCATCAGGCCGCCGCCGCCGAGCCCCTGCAGCGCGCGCAGCACGATCAGCTGCGTCATGTCCTGCGCGACGCCGCACAGCGCGGAGCCGGCGAGGAACAGCACGATCGCGGCCTGCAGCACGATCTTGCGGCCGTACAGGTCGCCGAGCTTGCCGTACAGCGGCAGCACGACGGTGGACGACAGCAGGTATGCGGTGACGACCCAGGACAACTGGTCGAGCCCGCCGAGTTCGCCGACGATCGTCGGCAGTGCGGTCGACACGATCGTCTGGTCGAGCGCGGACAGCAGCATGACGAGCAGCAGTGCGGCGACGATCAGCCCGGTCGGCGCGTCGCGGCGGGCCGCGTCGGCGGCCGGCCGGGTGAGGAAAGTGTCCGTTGTCATCGAGATATCTGCCATGGCAGGGAATTGGATCGAAATATAGCCATGGATGATTGACTAGTCAATTTCTGCCCAGCCTCGATATGTTGCAGTCGTAACAGGAGGTTGCCCGCCCGAAAAATTGACCACGGTCAGCGTCGATGCAGGGACGGACTCAAGTTTTTTGCAGGCAAACCGTAATACAGAGGGCCGCGGACCGATTGCCGCGGCATTTTTCATCGCTCACGTGCCGTCATGAACCTGAACGCCCTGTTTTCCCGTTTCTCGATCCGTACGCGGATTTTCTCCACGCTCGGCCTCGTCGCCGCGCTGCTCGTCGTGTCGGGGCTGATCGGCCTCGCGGGCATGCAGAGCTCGAACCGCGCCCTCGACGAGGCTTACACGCGGCAACTGGCCGCGAAGACCGCGCTGTCCGCGGCGAGCCTGAACCTGACGATCGTGCGCACCACGCTCGACCGCGCGCTGCTGCATCCGGAAGCGGCGGAGGTGCCCGAGCTCGTCAAGAAGGCCGAGGGTTATTTGTCGAAGGCCGACACGGCGTGGCGCAACTACGCGGCGATGCCGCACGGCGACGACGAAGGCCCGCTCGCGAGTCGCCTCGATGCCGCGCGCCAGGCGCTGATCGGACAGGCGCTGAAGCCGATGATCGATGCGATTCGCGAAGGGCGGCGCGACGAAGCCGACCGGTTGCTGATGACGGTCGCGCCGCCGCTGTCGGTCGCGCTCACGCAGGCGACCGACGCGCTCGATGCGTACCAGGCCGCGCGCGGCAAGGACGTGTACGACACCGCGCAAACCTATTACGGCTGGATGCGCATGGGCGCGATCGCGGGCATCGCATTTGGGCTTGCCGCGTGCCTCGGTTGCGCGATCGGCCTGCATTTCGCGATCACGCAACCGGTGAATCGCCTGCTGTCGCATTTCCGCCGGCTGTCGGACGGCGATCTCACGTCGGAAGTGCACTGGTCGTCGCGCGACGAGATGGCCGAACTGGTCAACGGCGTGACCGGCATGCAGCGCAGCCTCGCGGATACGGTGCGTCAGGTGAGCCAGGGTTCCGAAGCGATCTCGACGGCGACGCACCAGATCGCGGCCGGCAACACCGACCTGTCGCAGCGCACCGAGGAGCAGGCGTCGGCGCTGCAGGAGACGGCCGCGAGCATGGAGCAGCTGACGGCCACCGTGAAGCAGAACGCGGACCACGCGCTCGAGGCGCAGGCCTGCGCGGACAGCGCGAGCGAGATCGCGACGCGCGGCGCGACGGTCGTCGGCGAGGTGATCGGCACGATGAACGAGATCGACCGCAGTTCGCAGAAGGTCGCCGACATCATTGGCACGATCGAAGGCATCGCGTTCCAGACCAACATCCTCGCGCTGAATGCGGCGGTCGAGGCCGCGCGCGCGGGAGAGCAGGGGCGCGGCTTCGCGGTGGTCGCGGGCGAGGTGCGCACGCTGGCACAACGTTCGGCGTCCGCGGCGAAGGAAATCCGCACGCTGATCGGCGAATCGGTCGAGCGTGTCGCGACCGGCTCGCGGCTCGTCGGTACGGCCGGCGCGACGATGCAGGACATTCAGCAGGCGATCGGGCGCGTGACGGGCATCATGACGGAGATCGCGGCCGCATCGAGCGAGCAGCGCGACGGGATCGAGCAGGTGAACCGCGCGGTGTCGCAGATGGATCAGGTGTCGCAGCAGAACGCGGCGCTCGTCGAGCAGGCGGCCGCGGCGGCCGCATCGCTCGAGGAGCAGGCGGATGGGCTGCGTCGCGCGGTGGGGGCGTTTCGGGTGGCTTGAGCGTGACGAGGTGAATTGCCGCGGACCTGTGGGCTGATGCGACCTGTTTCGCGGGTTGGTCGATGCTCTCGTCGGTGATCCGAGCGCGCAGTCTGTCTAGAAACAAAGCCCCGCTAGCGGGGCTTTGTTTCTTATAAATCAAAAACTTAGGTTGTAACCCTTAAAACAAAGGCAATCTGGCGCGAAGCCAATCCCACTTGGAGGGAGGGATCATCAGATGTTTTTTTATATTCGATTCATCGGTCAAGTCGATATAGCGAACCAGGTTGCCCTCGTAGCGCAGGGGCGGGTGAGAGCTATCTCCGTGATACCAGTTGACGGAGAAATATCGTCTCGCAAGAAGCTCGCCATTTTCACTAAACACGCTTAGTTCGATGTTGTCGTCGGTCGCGTCCTGATCATTCCCGCCAGTGCCACACAGCTTGAATCGATACCAAACGCCATTCATGTTTTTTTTGCCGCCATCCAATGTATCCGCGCGATCATAGAAATCGCATCGTCCGTAGGCGGGGCGACTGAAATGAATGATCAAACCTGCGCATATGTAAATGGCAATGGTTAGGCCAATGTATCTGATGGCTCTATTCGGCATATTTCACCAAGATTAAGGTCGATCGGATTATTCAGCTTAAAATAGACTGGCTTTGAATATATCATGAAGTCTCGGCCTCTGTGATGCCTCTCTCTCCAGCGACTGTAATCTGCGTTGTAGATCGGAAAGTAAACGTCGGGCCTTTTGAATTTTCCGAACATGCTTCTTCGGGTGTCGACTGGCTTGATATTTTTTGACCAAATATCAATGTCGAATTCTCGCCTTGGCGATCCTGATCCGGTGAGAAGCGACCCTGTCGCAATGATCACTCCATGTTTGTTCCAGTGGCCTAAATATTGTTTTTCGTTGAATGAGTAGTTGTCTTTCACGTAAACATAGATGTGCGTAATTTTCCCCGTGGCGCTTAGGCAATAAAAGGTGCTTGATTTTTCATATTTGAAGTATTTTTCACTGGAAATTTCGATGTTTCCAATGGACGCATAAATATTAAAATTGGCCAATGCCCCTGTGAGATCCGTCGGGGAAAGGTTTTTCGGGGTGTCAAAATTACCTATTTTAGATAGTTGAAATTGCCAATTGTTGTGAAATTTTTGAAAATTTCCTATAAACGACGAGGTGTTGAAATTGAATGTCGAATTTCTGTCAAAAAATAGCTCTTTGACAAAGGACTTCGTGATGTCTGTTGCTGTGCGTATGGAGCGATCGCTGTAAATATCGCTCTCAAGAAGTTTCTCGTATTTTTCCCTGACATTTCCGAATTTCAACACCCAATCAAGGGTAACGTCATCGTTATTCATCGGCTGGACCGACGTTGGATCGTCATTGTAGGTATGCGCCGCGCCCGCAAACCAGATTCGCGCAAGCCTGGCTGAAACCTTCCAGCCGAGATTGTCCATCGCAATCGGCACGTCCTGGAGATCGAAAGGCGGCGGGTTTTCGCAAACTTCCGACTCCGCCTGCGTCGGCGGTTCTTTGGTTCTTGCCTGATCGGTTTGCGGCGGCGGTCGAGGTGGCGCAGGAGGCTTCGGGGCATTCGAAGGCCCGGAAATCGCTTTCGGAGGCGGTGGCGGCGGCTTTTCGCCCGGTGCAAGCCGGTCGATCGATACGCTCCTTTGCGTATCAAGCGGAACGCACCCTTGGGAACCCTTGTATTCCCTCAACTCCGATCCGAACAATCCCTTTGTCGGTTTGTAGTACGGCAGTTTTTTCACGTCGGCCATGGGCTATTCCGTTTGCAACGAATGGCCTGGCATCGTAAAAGCCGGCTGCAAACGGACAAACCGTCAGGATGGCCTTAACAGGTCGAAACGAGCGTGGACAAGGGTCCGGAGCATCGAGAAATGTGCCCGATTGTGTCAACGGCCCCGATATCGAAGAGTGTCCCCGAAGCGGACAGGCGTTCGCCCGCCCGCCGCGTCAACCCGCGGCGTCCGCGAGTTGCGCGGCCGCGCGCGACGACGCGACGATCAGCAGCTTCATCGTCGCGCGCGTCGCGCCGACGAACAGCTTGCGCGCGGCACGCGCGTCGAGCGTGTCGAAGTCGACTTCGGTGAGGATCACGCACGGCGCCGACTGGCCCTTGAAGCGGTAGATCGAATCGAGCAGCACGTCGCCTTCGCGATACTCAGGGTTGCCGAACAGGTCGTACTTGCCGGTGAAGCGCTTGATCCGGTGTGGGCCGAGCTGGTCGAGCGGCGCGAGCACCGAGCCTTCGCGGCCGCGGTACGACAGCACCGCGATGTCCTGCTTGCGGAAGCCGAGTGACAGCGCCTGCGTGATCGCGCGCTTGGTCGCGTCGATGCAGGCTTGCGCCAATGCGTCGCCCGACGCGCCGTCTTCTCCGTATGCCGACACCGACGGATCGGAGCCGTCGAACGGGCTGCCCGAGCGCAGTTCGGCCGCGAGCGGCTCGACGCGGCCGACGACGTCGCGCACGAAGTCGAGCAGGTCGCGCGGGCTGCGGTAATTCGTGAGCGCCTTCAGCGTGACCCAGCCGGGCAGCGCGACGGGTTCGCGCATGTACAGGTTCTGCAGCGGATCTTCCAGCCACCACCATGCGGCGTTCGGCGCGAGCAGGCGCTCCAGCGCGGCCGCCCACGGCGCATGGAAATCCTGCCCTTCGTCGACGATCAGCACGTCGAAGCGCCAGCGTTCGGGAATCGGCGCTTGCGCGAAGCGCGCCTCGAGCCGTTCGAATTCGCCGGGTACCTGGAAGTCGGGCGTATAGCCGCTGTCGCGCGCGACCCAGTCGCACAGCTGGTGGTAGTTCGCGATCTTCGCGCCGGGCGGCGCGATGCGCGCGATGTAGTCGGCGAGCGGCCGGTTGAAGCAGACGTAGAGCACGCGCTGGCCGCCCGCGACGGCGTCGCGCATCACCTGCACCGCGAGCTGTGTCTTGCCCGACCCGGCGGTGCCCGTGATGCGCAGCCGGAACGGCGTGAAGTCGAGCTGGCGTGCCCATGCGGCGAGCCCGCCCGACAACCGGGTGACGAGCGTGCCGGCCTGCCCGACGAGCGCGCTCGTGTCGGGCGTGAGCGCGAGCTCGTCCGCGAGGAAATGGTGGAGCTTCGGCGCGTTCGGAAAGGGTTCGTCGTTCTCGGGCAGGATCTGCAGGATCACCTGCGCCAGCTGCGCCTTGCGCGACGCATCGACGATGCGGTCGGGCGCGACGCCCGCGATCGACGCGTCGCGGATCGCGTAGTCGGGGCAGTACAGCAGCGCCTCGACGCCGTAGACGCCCGCGCCGAGCGCGGCCGTCAGGCGCCGATGCAGCGTTTCCTGCGTGCGCGCGAGCTGGATCGGGACATTGCGCTCCTTCTGCAGGTAGACCTTCACGAGCCCTTTCGGGGTTTCGCGCAGGAAGCCGGCCTTCTGTTCGATCAGCAGCACGCGGCCGGCCGGGCTCACGACGACGAACGCGGCTTCGCCGAACACCGAGAACGCCTGGTCGGCGCGCGTCCAGTGGACGCCGTGATACACGGTGTAGCCGTCGGGCAGCGCGTGTTCGAGCGCGGCGAGCGTTTCGCGCTCGCGTTCGGCCGCGCCGGTCGCGGCGAGGCTTTTCCAGTCGTCGGGGATGAGGCGGGCCATGGAGTCGTGCGCCGGATGCCGGCGTGGGCGTGAACGGGTGCGGCTATTGTACTGAGGAACCCGTTCATGCCCGCGGCGCCGCGCGTGCGTTGGCCCTTCGACGGGCGGCCGGCCCGGCGGACGTCAGCCGCGCGCGAGCCGCTTCGCGAGATCGGCGCTGAGGATCGCCATGCGCGCGGGTTTTTCGTAGCACACCACGTCGAACGCGCGGATCACTTCGCTGATGTCGGCTTCGCTCGCGCGGCCGGTGAGCAGGTCGCCCGTCAGCACGAAAATCGGCGCGCCCGGGTTGTCGGACGTGCGCACGGCCTTGATCGCGGTGGCGGCCGTGCCGTCGTCGAACAGCCATTCGGTCAGGACCGCGTCGAAGGCCTGGCCCTGCAGCGCGTCGACGAACGCCGCGAGGCCGTCGAACGCGGCCGTCGCGAAACTTTGCCGTTCGAGATAGCGGCACAGCTCGGTCGCGCTGACGCGATCGGGATCGATCACCGCGACGACGAGCTTGTCGCTCTCCGCGCGGCGGGGGTAGATCTCGATCTTGTGCACGTCGTACGCGTTCTGGTACAGCACGCCGGTATGGCGCAGCACGCGCCAGCGGCCATTCTGTTCGTACGCGACGAACTCGGGGCGCGCGCCGGCTTCGAGCGGTGCGCCGATCCAGGCGGTGCACGGAATTTCTGCGACGCCCGCATACAGGACGGCTTCCTGCGAATAGGCGCCGACCATGCCGGGGTCGAGCGTTTGCGCGCCGAACAGCTGGGCGGCGGGCTCGCCGTACGCTTCGGCGACTTTCTTGATCTGCGCGAGCGTCCAGGGGCTGCTGCCGCGCAGTTTGCGGTGGCCTTGCGAGAAACTCAGATCGAGGATGCGGCACAGCTCGGTGGTCTGCTGGCGCTTGCCGATGCCGTTGCGGGTCATCAGCTCGCGCACGCGCTCGGCAACCGCGAGGGAATCCGTGGTGATTGCTTCAGTGGTCATGCTACGGGAACGGATCGTGACGTTCAGAACGACGCCTTGCGGCAGTCTCGGCGGACAGTCTTCATGACGTCCAATGGCGAGCCGACCGGCCACGCACGGAAAAGATAACTTTACCGCAAAATGGTCGCCATTCAGTGTGGTGAAAGGTGCGTTTGTGTGAAAGGTGTGTCATGAAGTTACGTTCGGCCTGCCGCGGCGCGTGCGCGAAAAGGTGCGTTCGGCAGCTCCGCGTCGGGATTTCTACGGCCGGGAGGCGATTCCGCACGAGGCGGCAGGTAATCGCCGCGCCATGCACCAACGCGGGGCGCGTCCTCGCCCGGACCGAGGTATTCGCCCCATTTTTGAAGGATATCGCGCGACGGCCGCTGACGCCTTTGCAGGACGAGCGATTGACTGTTTCCTCTAGTGAAACCAACGTGGATACACTTTTGGGCGCCAGCGCAACTGCGTGCTACGATTTTTGCCGTCTCAAAAAAGTGTTGAACCGATGCAGAAGAAATTCTTGATGCGCGGATACGAAATGAACTGCGAGCCGCGCGTGACGGAGGCCGGCAAATACGCCGCGCAGGTCGAGGTCACGAAGGTGGGTTTCAGCCGTGAGGCTGCGTTCCGTAAGCTGGGTGAGTTCGAGACCGAAGCCGAAGCGGTCGCGTACGCGAGACAATTCTCCGAAGAGTGGCTGAGTCGCTATGCGTAGCGCGGCGCGTGCGCATGCCCGTGCCCGTGCCCGTGCAAAGACGGCATCGGGTTGACCGGTGCGACGCCCCGAACGGCCGTCATTCCTGCCTGAATATTGCGAATGCGTTCGGAAATTTGTAGATTGACGACTCCTGTTGTGAGGTATCGATCGTCCGAAGGCAACGCAATTGGAGACTGCGAATGTCCACTTTGTGCATGCAGACCGTCGTTCACGGCAAAACTGTCCAGATCGTGCTGTCGCCCGAGCGGCGTACCGCCAGGATCGACATCGTCGATGACGAAACCGGCAGCTATCCGCCCCGCACGATGAGCATCGAGCGGTACGTCAATGCCGGCATGGCCGCCGACGAAATCGCGCGGCATGTTCTCGAGGTCGTCGCGATGTCGATCGAGCAGCTTGCGAGGCTGCAGCCGTTCGACCGCACGGCAGGCACCCAAGCGCGCTATTCGCACTGACGGCGCTTGCATGGCGGCGGCGCCCGTGGAGATCGAGACGCCCGCCTCAATGGCCGTGTGGTTGATCCAGCGCTGCCATGTCGCCGTGGCGCCGATACGGATGGATTGCGCGTTCGCGCTACGCCGGCATATACATGAACGGCTCGCCGTCCTCCCGCTCGACGGACAGCAGCCGCTGGAGCTGATCCAGCGCGAACAGCCGTTTTCCATCCGCCGCGGCTTCGGCGATCGCCGCGTCGACCAGCTTGCGCGCCCGCGCAAGGATCACGGAGCGCTGACGCGCGATCTCGAGCACCATCCGTTGTTCGACGTTCTGCCGATTCGATTGCTTGTCGCTCAGGTGGCGCCAGCGATCGCGAAGCTCGGCCCAGGTGATGCGCTGAAATTCCGGAATCGTGCTCGGCAGCGTGCCTGCCTCGGCCGGCTCGGGCTGCCCGCGCAACGCGCAGCGCAGCGACGCGCGCGCACGCCATTCGTCCGAAAACGGCGCATACACGTCGCGCGTGCGCCCGATCGGGTTGGCACGCTCGATCTCCTTGTCGAGCAGGTAGCCGAGCCGCCGGAGCGCGGACCCATGCGCGAGCATGTCCGGATCGAGCACGCGGATGCGGCGCGATGCGTCCGCGACGTGGGCTTTCAACTCCCACAGCGTCAGGCGAAGGTGCTGCACTTCGAGGATCAGGCGCTGTACGTCCGCGTAGGTGCACTTCGTCCACCATTCGGTAAGGTCGTTCAGCTTCGGGGGATCGAATGGGGGGAGGATCATTTTTACTGCGATGATACTGTATGGATATACAGTTTATCTCGCGGCGGTCCGGGGTCGTCAAGCCGAAAAAACAGGGCCGGTCGATCGCGCCGGATCGGCCGCTGCTCGGGTAGCCGGAAGCGATTGCCGCAATTGCTTGTTGACCGGCGCCGACCGCGCATGACATGGCTAGATGCCCGACATGGAGCGGGCATGGTTTGCCGTTGCATTGGCAGTCCTGATTGAATAAAAAACGCCGAATGTTTGAGAGGACGATTGCATCGAGCGTCGAGCCCATTCGAAGCAGCCGTTCGCGTTGCGCTCCGCGGCTTCGCATCGTCGAATGGAATTTCCGCAACGGCGTTGGGTGTGGGCGCGCCGGTGTCGGTCGACGTTTTCATCGCTACCGGTATCGATGCGCAAGCGACGGCAACCGTCAATGCAATGCGCGGCTCCGGCGCCGTGGCTTCGGCAGACCCGCGCGACCGCCGTCGGCGTCAATGCGATGGTGGGCCTCGACGGGATGGCCGAATGACGGTTTCCCGCCATTTATCGCTTCATGCGACGACGTTGCCGCGATAAGCTTTGCCGGCCATGCATTGACACTCGACAGAAAACAATGACCACCACCTATCCGCTGCACGACGCATTGAGCCACGCCGATACGGCGTTTCCGCCCGAAGCCGACGTCGTGATCGCCGGCGCCGGCATCATGGGCTGCGCGGCTGCTTACTACCTCGGCCTGCGCGGCCTGAAAGCCGTCGTGCTCGACAAGTCGCGCATCGCCGGCCAGCAATCGACGCGCGCGTGGGGCTTCGTGCGACAGCAGGGACGCGAATCCGCCGAAGTGCCGCTGATGATGGCCGGCATGCGGATCTGGGAACGCCTGGAGCAGGCGCTCGGTTTCGATCTCGAATGGCGGCAGGGCGGTTGCCTCTACATGGCGGACAACGAAGACGACTGGGCGTCGTTCCAGGCGTGGCTCGCCGTGGCGCGCGAGCACGGGCTCGACACGCGCACGCTGACGCGCGCGCAGATCGACGAACGCGTGAATGGGCTGTCGACGCACGCGCGTACCCTCGGCGGCTTGTATACGGCGACCGACGGGCAGGCCGAGCCGCGTCGCGTGGCCGCCGCCTTCGCGGCGCGCGCGACCGAGGCCGGCGCGCGTTTCTTCGAAGGCTGCGGCGTGACCGCGATCGAGACGGCCGGCGGTGCGGTCGTCGGCGTCGCGACCGAACGCGGCACGATCCGCACGCGGCGCGTGATCTGCGCGGCCGGCGCGACCAGTTTCCGGCTACTCGACGGCGTCGGCATCCGGCTGCCGCAGCAGGCCGTGCGCGGCACCTGCATGCGCACCAACGTGGTCCCGCCGGTGACGGCGGCGACGGTGTGGGGCCATGGCCTCGGCATCCGGCAGCGCAAGAGCGGCGCGATCAATCTCGCCGACGACATGCAGGTCGACGTCGATCTGACGCTCGGCCATTTGCGCGGATTGAGCCTCTTCTGGCCGCAATTCTGGTCGCAGCGCGACAAATTCCGGCTGCAACTGGGTGCGTCCGCGTGGCGCGACGTGCTCGCCCGCATCAACGGCTCGACCGGGCCGATCGAGCCGCGCGATCCTCAGCCGCAGCCGAATCGCACGCATGCGCCGCACGCGCTCGCGAAGCTCAAGGCGATCTTTCCCGCGCTGAAGGATGCGCAGATCGTCGAGGCGTGGGCCGGCCTGATCGACGTGTTGCCCGACGGCATCCCGGTGATCGATGCACCCGGCACGCCATCGGGGCTCGCGATCGCGACCGGGTTCTGCGGGCACGGTTTCGCGATGGGGCCGATCGTCGGCCGGCTGCTCGCCGAATGGATCGACACGGGCGCGCCGTCGCTCGACCTGTCGGCGTTTCGCGCAAGGCGTTTCGTCGACGGGACGATGGTGCGGCCGCGCAGCATGCTGTGACGGCCGGGCGCATGCGTTCCCGTCGTAGAATCGAGCCCGCATCCTTCAGGAGATTCCCCGTTGGCCACGCCATCCGATCAGCGCCGCTCGTTGCGCATGCGCCTGCGTCGCGCCCGCAATCCGTGGCAGGCGCCGCGTGCGCGCACGTTGTTCACACGCCCCGCGACGTCGCCGCGGCGCACGCTGCTGTTCCGTCTCGGCGCGGTCGTGCTGTTGTGCATGCTTGCGTTCCTCGTGCTGTATCTCGATCGCGACGGCCTGCGCGATTCGACCAAGAGCACGCCGATGACGGTCGCCGATCTCGTGTACTTCACGATGGTCACGGTCGCGACGGTCGGCTACGGCGATATCGTGCCCGTCACGGCGCGGGCGCGCCTGCTCGATGCGTTCTTCATCGTGCCGATCCGCATCGGCATCTGGTTCATTTTCCTGGGCACGGCGTATCAGTTCGTGATCCAGCGCGTCATCGAGGAATTCCGCATGAAACGCCTGCAGAAGCAACTGTCCGATCACATCGTCGTGTGCGGTTATGGCCTGTCGGGGTCGATCGCGGTGCGCGAGCTGCTGGAAAGCGGCGTCGATCCGGCGACGGTGATCGTGATCGATTCGCAGCAGCAAGCTCTCGAGGCGGCGACGTCGCTCGGCGTGACCGGATTGCTCGGCGATCCGGCGCACGAGGATCTGCTGCAGCAGGCGCAGGTGCGCGCGGCGAAGGCCGTGATCATTTCGGTGACCGACGATCCGACCGCGATCCTGCTGACGCTGTCGGTGCGCAGCATCGCGCCCGATACGAAGATCGTCGTGCGGATCCAGGAGAACCTGTACCAGCGGCAACTGCGGCAGGCCGGCGCGGATGTGATCGTATCGTCGACGAAGATCGGCGCGCTGCTGCTGGCGGATGCGGTCCATAGCCGCTACATCGTGCCGTTCGTCAACGACATGCTGTCGACGCGCGGGCGCGCGACGCTGCTGGAGCGCGAGGCGTTGCCGCATGAAATCGGCTGCCTGACGAACGTCGTGCCGGGCGCGATCGTGATCGGGCTCGATCGCTGCGGGAAGATTTATTCGTTTTACGAGGATCCGCCGTGCAGGATCGAGGCGGGCGACACGCTGGTGGTGATTCAGTCGGCGCGGATTCCGGATCCGGATGTTTGAGGGCGTTTTGAGTTTTGATAACTCAATGGATTGACTGTTTTTATTTCAGCTGAATTGCCGGATATAGCCATCCTGGCCTGCAACGATATCCGGAGTCGGGCCGCAAGGGCTCCATTCTTTCAAAACACTGCTGCATGTCCGGTGTGTTCGCCCGTTGCGTGGACGAGACGATTTCCGCCGAGCGATTTTGCTCGATACAGTGCCTGGTCGGCAACCGAGAGCAAGTGGGTAAGCGAAGCCGTCTCATGATCCGACTCGGCCAGGCCAATGCTTACGGTAGCGCGAATGCGATTGCCGTCAGTGCCATGCGATATCGCCGCGAACCGGTTTGCGATGGTCTCTGCCACCGTTCTTGCGCGGTGGGTGTCGTAACCTGGCAGCAGCGCAGCGAATTCTTCGCCGCCGATGCGCGCGAGAACCACGCTCGTCTCTGCGTCGACAACGGATCGAACCGTATCCGCGAATGACTTCAATACCTCGTCGCCGGTTTGGTGCCCGAAGCGATCGTTAATTCTCTTGAATTGATCGAGATCAAATGCAAGGAGAGCGACAGGTAGCCGACGTATCCCGTGCTCGTGGATAACCCGGTCTCCCTCTTCGAAAAACAGCCGGCGATTCCCCAGGCGAGTCAAGTAATCGGTACGGGACTCCTGCAAGAGCTCGCCATGAATTTCTTCCCGTGTCAGGCGGAGCAACGTCATCGGCAAAATAACGGAATAAAGGACCCCTTCGTACATGGTGATTTTGCTGGCAATCGATTGTGCGCCGGCTCCAAAGACCGAGATCAGCCATGGCAGGGCGAATGCTCTGGTGGCATAGAACAGGGCGTGGATTCCCGTCACCGCCACCGCGACGCGTCGGGATTGAACCGCTGGAATGCCATCGCGTCGCGTGAGCTCGAAGGCCGTCATGGCGGAGACGAGCGCGATCGGGATTGCGCTGACATAGAGCCAGATGACCGTCTGAGAGGACGCTGTAGAGGCTGTCCATGTCAGCCCCATCAAGAGAAGCAAACCCGTTGAGCTTTTGACATACCGTCGGCCATTGAACATTGCCACGGCGTGCAGAACCAGCAGATAGCCACCCAGAATCACGAGGTTGCTCACGGCGGCGCCAGCGGCGCCCAGCAGTTCGCGCCGAAATGTCGCGAGTGCGCAGCCGCCACCGAGTGCCGCATATCCAATCGCCAGCATTCGCAGTTCGTTGCCGCGCTTGGGATGTGAAATATGTTCCCAGTACGTCATGGCGGAACTGGCAAGCAACGTTCCGATCGCCAGCAGGTAGAGGGTAGCTAGATCGACTGTCATTGCCGACGCCAAGGCGAGTCCCCGCCACGACGAGGAAAGGTTGAGGGAATACCGAGATAACGGCAGACGCGTCGAATTCTTGAAAAAAGTCCGGTCCGGATCGCCAGCGGCGAAAACCCGCGTTTCCGACAGGGGTGGTCAGGCGTCGCGAGGAGGAGTCGGGCCAGCCCCCCGCTAACGAAACGCCCGCATCTGCCCCGTCATCATCTGCAGCATCTTGTTCGCGGCCACCGACAGCTTGCGTCCCACGCGCGTGACCATGTGCGCCTCGGCGTTCTCGAGGATCGGATGCGCGATGTCGATCGCGAACAACTCCCTGGCCTGCAGTTCGGCCGTCACCGCGAACGCCGGCATCACCGCGATGCCGAGCCCCGATTTCACGAACTCCTTCAGGATCGCGAAGGAGTTGGTGGTGACGACCGGCGTGAGCCGCACGCGCTCCGCGTATTCCACGGCTTCCATCATTTGCCGCGTACCGTAGGACGGGTGAGTGGCCGCCAGCGGGTAGGTGGCGAGCTGCTGCACCGTCAGCACCTTGTGGCTGCGGCGCGGGAAGTCGGGGCCGACGATCGCCATCATCGGCTGTCGCTTCGACGCGCGCGACACCAGCTTGGGCTCGGCGGGCGGGTTGTAGACCAGGCCGATCTCGCCCTCGTCGTTCGAGATCTTGCGGATCACGTCGTTGGTGCTGCCCACGTCGAGGTTGACGCGGATCCCGGGGAACTGCCGGCAGAACTGCTGCATGGGCCCGGCCAGCAGGTCCGACACGAAGCCCTCGCCGAGCACCAGGCTGACCTGGCCCGTCTTCAGCCCGCGCAGCTCCTGCAGGCGCGAGATCAGGTCGTCGCGGTGCGCGAGCTGCTCGCGGAAATACTCGATCACGCAGTGTCCCGCCTCGGTGGGCGTCACGCCGCGCGCGTGGCGCTCCACCAGGGTGGCGTCGAGCTCCTTCTCCAGCAGCCCGATCTGGCGGCTCACGGCCGACGGCGCCACGTCGAGCCAGTCCGCCGCGGCGCGAATCGTGCCGCAGCGCACGGCCTCGTAGAAATAGACGATCCGGCTGTCGGTCAGGGTATCGCTCATGATTCGGGTGTTCTAAAAAAGAGAACAATATCAATATTGGCGTTGATTGATTATACGGGTCGCCGGACCGAACATCGTTGCCATGCAAGGCGGGTGCAAGCTGATGCGCCGGCCTCGAACCAACAGCTATCGGGAGTCGTCGGATGAAAACGGTGGGCGTGATCGGTCTGGGCAACATGGGGCGCGGCATGGCGGGTTCGCTGCGGCGCGGCGGCTACACGGTGCTCGGCTACGACGCGGCGCCCGGCGTGGCGCTCGCGCTGGCCGGGCAGGAAGTGCTGTCGGCGCGCGATTCGGTGGCCGGGATCGCGCGCGACGCCGACGTGCTGCTGCTGTCGCTGCCGACCTCGGCGGTGGTCGAGGCGGTGGTGCTGGGCGCGGGTGGCGTGCTCGAGAACGCAAAGCCGGGCAGCATCGTGATCGACACCACCACGGCCGATCCGGACAGCACGCGGCGCGTGGCGGCAGCCCTGGCCGAGCGCGGCATCGGCTTCGTCGACGGCCCGGTGAGCGGCGGCCCGAAGGGCGCGGCCACCGCCACCATGACGATGGTGCTGGGCGGCTCGGACAGCGATATCGCGGCCATCGAGCCGATCCTCGCGGCGATCAGCGCCAAGCGCGTGCATGTGGGCCCGGTGGGCGCCGGCCACGTCACCAAGCTGCTCAACAATCTGCTGACGGGCGTGCACTTGCTGGTCGCCAGCGAGGCGGTGCGCACCGCGCGCGCGGCCGGCGTCGATCCGGAAAAGCTGGTCGACGCGCTCAACGGCGGCTCCGGCCGCAACAGCGCGACGCTGACCAACTACCCGACCTGGATCTTCAACGGCAAGTTCGATTCCGGTTTCACGATGAAGCTGATGCGCAAGGACGTGCGGCTCGCGCTGGGCCTGCTCGACCAGTTCGACAGCGTCGCGCCGGTGGCGCGCGAGGCCGCGCGCGTGTGGGCCGCGAGCGAGGGTTCCGTCGCCGACGGCGAGGACTTCAACCGCATCGTCGACTTCGTCGATCCTGCCTGAGGCCGGGCAGCCCGCGCCACGATTCCGCTCGACCCACCTATACGGAAACCCGACATGACCCAGCACGCAGACCAGTTGCTTGCCGCCTTCGCCCATTTTTTCCCCGGTGCCGCCACGATCGGCTCGTATATCGACGGCGAACTCGTCGCCGGCCAGGGCGACACGATCCAGCTTGACGATGCGGCGACGGGCGAGGCCACGCTCGCCTATCGCGACGCCGGCGCAGCCGTGGTCGACCATGCCGCCGAAAGCGCGCGCCGCGCGCAGCGCGAATGGTGGGCGCTCACGCATGCCGCGCGCGGTCGCGTGATGCAGGAGGTGGCGCGCGCGATCCGCGCCGAGGCCGAGGCGATCGCGCGGCTGGAGGCGCTAGGCTCGGGCAAGCCGATCCGCGACTGCCGGGGCGAGGTGGCGAAGGTCGCCGAGATGTTCGAGTACTACGCGGGCTGGACCGACAAGTTCTACGGCAGCGTGATCCCGGTGCCGACCTCGCACCTCAACTACACGCGCCGCGAGCCGGCCGGCGTGGTGCTGCAGATCACGCCGTGGAATGCGCCGGTGTTCACTTGCGGCTGGCAGGTGGCGCCCGCGGTGGCGATGGGCAACGGCGTGCTGCTCAAGCCCTCGGAGCTGACGCCCTTCACGTCGCTGGCGGTCGCCAGACTCGGCGAGCGTGCGGGGCTGCCGCGCGGCCTGGTCAACGTGCTGGCCGGCTTCGGCCACACCGCCGGGCAGGCCGCGATCGCGCATCGCGTGGTCAGCAAGGTGGTGTTCGTCGGTTCGCCGGCCACCGGCGCGCGCATCGCCGAGGCCGCCGCGCGCCGCGTGCTGCCCTGTGTGCTGGAGCTGGGCGGCAAGTCGGCCAATATCGTGTTCGCCGATGCCGACCTCAAGCGCGCCGCGCTGACCGCCCAGGCGGCGATCTTCGCCGGCGCGGGCCAGAGCTGCGTGGCCGGCTCGCGTCTGCTGGTGCAGCGCGCCGTCTACGACGAATTCGTCGCGATGGTGGCGGCCGGCGCGAAGAAGATCCGTGTCGGCGCACCGCTCGACGAGGCGACCGAGGTGGGCCCGATCAACAATCGCAAGCAGTACGACCACGTGATGTCGATGATCGCGCGCGGCGTGGCGGCGGGCGCCACGCTTGCCAGCGGCTCGGCCGAGCGCGTCGGGGAAGGCCGCGGCGGCTACTTCGTGGCGCCCACCGTGCTGGCCGGCGTGTCGAACGCGATGGACGTGGCGCGCACCGAGATCTTCGGGCCGGTGGTGGCGGCCATCCCGTTCGACACCGAGGAGGAGGCGATCGCGATCGCCAACGACACCGACTTCGGCCTGGCCGGCGCGGCCTGGACTACCGACGTGGCGCGTGCGCATCGCGTGGCCGCGCAGGTGAATGCCGGCACCTTCTGGGTCAACGGCTACAAGACCATCAACGTGGCTTCCCCGTTCGGCGGCTACGGCATGAGCGGTTACGGCCGCTCGAGCGGGGTCGAGGCGCTGTACGAATACACGCAGACCAAGAGCGTGTGGGTCGAGACGGCCGAAGCGCCGCCCACCGCGTTCGGTTATTTGTAATCACCGGCCCGCATGCGACGGCAGCCGGGCTTCAAGGGGAGACTCGTCATGGAACACGCACTGGGTATCGAGCGCCGCGAGCTGGGCGGCGCGGCCACCGCCAAGGTCCTGCTTTACGCGGCCGGCATCCTGCTGGTCGCCGAATGGATCGGTTCGTTCACGTTCAAGCTCGGACCGGGCAAGGTCGTGCTGCTGCCGATGATCTGGGCGCTGCTGCTCGGCGCCGCGGTCGGACTGGCCAGCGCGCGCTGGAACAGCAGCGCGCGCCTGAGCGTGCCCGACCAGTTTTTCGCGGCCGCGATCCTGCAGCCGGCGCTGTTGCTGTTCGTCTCCAAGCTCGGGTTGATGGTGGGCAGCGCGCTGCCCAAGCTGGCGTCCGCGGGCTGGGCGCTGGCCTTCCAGGAATTCGGCCACTTCGTCGGCACCATCCTGCTCGGCCTGCCGCTTGCGTTGCTGCTCGGCATCAAGCGCGAAGCGATTGGCGCGACCTTCTCGGTGGGCCGCGAGCCGAGCCTCGCGATCATCGGCGAGAAGTACGGGATGGATTCGGCCGAAGGCCGCGGCGTGCTGGCCGAGTACCTGACCGGCACAGTGTTCGGTGCGGTGTTCATCGCCGTATTCGCGGGTTTCGTGAGCAGCCTCGGCATCTTCGATCCACTCGCGCTGGCGATGGGCTCGGGCGTCGGCTCGGGCAGCATGATGGCGGCCGCGTCGGGCGCGATCGCCGCGCAGCAGGACCCGGAGACGGCGAAATCGGTGCTCGCGTTCGCCGCGGCCAGCAACCTGATCACCACCACCATCGGTACCTACTTCACGCTGTTCATCTCGCTGCCGCTCGCGGTCTGGGGCTATCGCGTGCTGGAGCCGCTGATCGGACGCACCACCAAGGCATCGGCGCAGCCCGAGGCGGCCAGCCCGTCGCTGGGCGACGTGCGGACCGAGGCGCCCGCGCTCGGCTACGGCGGCAAGCTGCTGGCCTGGATCGTGACGGCCGCGATGGCGCTGGTGTGCGACTGGATTGCCCACGGCACCACCCCGCTGGCGGGACTGCCGGGCATCGCGATCATGGTGTGCGCGACGATCGTCGGCGATGCGCTGGCGCGTGTGACGGGGCGGCGGATTCCGGCGGTCTGCTGGGTATCGGTGGTGGCGATGTTCCTGACCTCGCCGTGGTCCCCGTGGGCATCGCAGATCGCCGCGCTCAGCTCGCACAACGATTTCCTCGGCGTGACCACGCCGATGCTGGTGTTCGCGGGGCTGTCGATCGCCAAGGACATCCCGGCCTTCCGCCGGCTCGGCTGGCGCATCGTGCTGGTGTCCTTCGTGGCCAATGCCGGCACCTTCATCGGCGCGACCCTGGTGGCGCAGCTGTTCCATATCTGATCCGATGCGTCGCGGCGCGGCCCGCCGCCGTGCCGCGACGCGACGACCGACAAGAGCGCTTCCTTCCGCATGACACTGATCGATTCCATCGTCGCGTACGCCGACGAACTGACGGCGATTCGCCGCGATATCCATGCCCATCCCGAGGTGGGCTACGACGTGTTCCGCACCGCCGAACTCGTCGCCGAGCGGCTCGAGCAATGGGGTTACGCCGTCACGCGCGGCGTCGGCCGCACCGGCGTGGTCGGCACCTTGAAGCGCGGCGGCAGCGCGCGCGCGATCGGCCTGCGCGCCGACATGGATGCGCTGCCCGTGCACGAGGCCAACACCTTCGCGCATCGTTCGACGGTGCCCGGCGCGATGCATGCGTGCGGCCACGACGGGCATACCGCGATGCTGCTGGGGGCCGCGCGCCATCTGGCGCGGCATGGCGAGTTCGACGGCACCGTGCAGTTGTTCTTCCAGCCGGCCGAGGAGGCGGGCGGCGGCGCGCGCGCGATGATCGAGGACGGCCTGTTCGAGCGTTTTCCGGTGGATGCCGTGTTCGGGCTGCACAACTGGCCCGGCATCGCGGCCGGCGATTTCGCGGTGCGGCCGGGGCCGCTGATGGCGTCGACCAGTCTGTTCCGGATCGACTTGCGCGGCGCCGGCTGCCACGCGGCCATGCCGCACCTGGGCCGCGATCCGGTGTTCGCGGCGGGACAGGTGCTGAGCGCCCTGCAGGGCATCGTCACGCGCAACCGCAATCCGATCGACGGCGCGGTGCTGTCGGTCACGCAGGTGCATGCGGGCGAGGCGATGAACGTGGTGCCGACCGATGCGTGGCTCGGCGGCACGGTGCGGACCTTCTCCGAGGCGACGCTCGACCTGATCGAGACGCGCATGCGCGCCGTGGCGGCCGCGACGGCCGCGGCCTTCGATTGCGAGAGCGAGGTGGATTTCCAGCGCCAGTATCCGGCCACCGTGAACGACGCCGGGCAGACGGCGGTGGCGGTGACGGTGATGCGCGAGCTGGTGGGCGACGCGCATGTGAACGCAGCCGTCGATCCGACCATGGCGGCGGAGGATTTCTCGTTCATGCTGCGCGAGAAGCCGGGTTGCTATGCATTCCTCGGGAACGGGGCGGGCGATCATCGCGAGCATGGGCATGGCGGCGGGCCTTGCCTGCTGCATAACGCCAGCTACGACTTCAACGATGCGTTGTTGCCGGTGGGCGCGAGTTATTTCGTGAAGTTGGTGGAGCGGGTTCTGGCGCGGTAGGGACGCGGTGGCGACTTTTCGGAGGCGATCGCCAACTTGGCGGCACCTCGTTCGCCGGTATCGGGCAACACGGCGACGAATTCCTCATCGCGTAGCGTGTGGCGAGATCGTTGCTCCGCCGCGTATGCGCGCGGATGCATCGAACATCGACCGAAAGCGCATGCAGTCACGCGTTCGAGCGCATGTCCGGACCTGCGCCGACGGCATATCGACGGGGGCAGCGAGCGCGGCCGCGTTTGACGCGAGCGTGACGCGAAGGCCGCGACGAAGCGATGATGATGCAAGTCAAGCATGGTTGCCCGGCTCGATCGCGAGGGGTAGTCGGCCGTGCTTTATCTTCCTCTCGCCCTTGGACAGTGGCGGCCCCGCGACAGCGCTGGATGTGTGTTCGCGGCAGGTGTTATATTGCGCGCGCATGCGCCCCGACCGATGAGCCAACACAATCAGTATCCGCGGACCGGCGCGCCATAGAAAGACAACAACGACGGGTCCGTCGCGCCACCGGTACAGCCTCTTCGTGACCAGCGCCAGGCCCATGGGTCTATGCACCGAGGGGATCGACATGAACCGGGTCTATCGGCTGGTCTGGAGCCGTGGCTTGCGTGCTCCGCAAGTGGTATCCGAACACACGAGGGCATCACACGGCGGAGTCGACGCCGGTCATGGCGCCACGCCCGCGCGCCGCTGCGCTTCCATCGCTTCCGTCGTTTCGATCGGCGTGTCGCTCGGCCTGGCCGGCGCGGCCGTCCCGGGTTGGGCCGTCACGTGCTCTTCCGGCACCATCGCGAATTGCAGCGCCCCCGGCGGCGCCGGCATCCCGGACCGAAGCGGCAACGGCGGCAGCGGTAACGGCGGTGGCGGGGGTTCCTCCACGTTGGGCGGCGGCTCCGCCACGGTCCAGGTTCCCGGCGGCCCCACGTCGGGCGGGACCGGCGGCACCGGCGCGACGAACGACAGCGGGCAGGGCGGCGTCGGCGGTGCACCCGCGGTGGTGCTTGCCGGCGATGCGGTGGTCAACGCGAACGCGCAAGGCGGCGCAGGTCAGGCCTTCGACGGATTCAATTTTGCCGGTGGCGCGGGCGGCGGTGGCGCGGGCGTGTATTCGACCGGCACCAGCGTGACCGTCAGCAACGGCGTGACCGTGCAGGGCGGCAGCGGCGGGAATGGCGGTGCCGGCACGTCGGGGCCTGCGTCGAACGGCGGCGGTGGCGGGGGCGGAGGCGGTGGGCTGGTCATGGTGACGCCGGCGGCCGACGTGATGAACCAGGGGACGCTCGTCGGCGGAAACGGCGGCACCGGGGGCGGCGGCGGAAACCCGGGCGGCGGAGGCGGGGGCGGCGACGGGCTGCTGACCTTGGGCCCCGGTTCGCAGGTAACCAATCTCGGGACCGTCGTCGGTGGCGTGGGCGGCGTCAGCGGCGGCGGCGCAAGCACGGCCGGCGCCAGCGGCGCGGGCGTCAACCTGGCTAGCGACTTCACCGTGCTGACCAACGTCGGCACGATCACCGGCGGCGCCGGCAACGGCGGGGCTGCCGGTGCCGGTGTCATCGCCAATGGCCGCGATGTCGTCGTCAACGGCGGCACGATCGCGGGCGGCTTGTACGCGGACGGCGTGACGCGCGCATCAGCCATCCGGTTCAACGGCGCGAACAATACGCTGCAGTTGGTCACCGGGTCCAACATCGTCGGTAACCTCGAGGTGACGGCCGGGGCGACGACCACCATCACCGCGGGCTCCGCGGGGCTCTCGTTGTCCAACCAGGTCACGCTCGGCGATGCCGCGTCCCGCGTGACCTTCGATTCCACCACGACCGACCTCGTGGTGTCAGGCGTGATATCCGGGGCGGGCAACGTCGCTGTGCGCGGTGGCCGAACGATCATGCTGACGGGAGACAACACCTATACCGGCGGCACCACGATCACCGCCGGCACGCTGCAGATCGGCAGCGGCGGGACCACGGGCTCCGTCGCCGGCGACATCGTCAACAACGGCACGTTGGCGTTCAACCGCAGCGACACGGTGTCGTATGGCGGCACGATCAGCGGGACGGGCAGCCTCATGCAGGCGGGGACCGGCACGCTCGCGATATCCGGCGTCGCCGGCTATGCGGGGAGCACCACCATCAACGCCGGCACGCTCGCGCTGATCGGCGCGGGCAGCATTGCTGCTTCCAGCGGAGTCGTCGCGAACGGCACGTTCGATATCTCGGGGACGACCGCGGGGGCGACGATCAATGCGCTGACCGGGACGGGCACGGTTGCGCTGGGCGACCGCACGCTGACGCTGGCCAATGCGGCCGGTACGTTCAGCGGCGCGATTGGCGGCACGGGCGGGCTGACGGTTGCGGGCGGTACGCAAACGCTGTCGGGCGCCAACGGCTTTACCGGTGCAACGTCGATCAACGCCGGTACGCTGGCGTTGACCGGTTCGGGCAGCGTCGCCGCGTCCAGCGGCGTCGTCAACAACGGCACGTTCGATATCTCGGGGACGACCGCGGGGGCGACGATCAATGCGCTGACCGGGACGGGCACGGTTGCGCTGGGTGACCGCACGCTGACGCTGGCCAATGCAGCCGGCACGTTCAGCGGCGCCATTGGCGGCACGGGTGGGCTCACCGTGGCGGGCGGCACGCAAACGCTATCCGGCGCCAACGGCTTTACCGGTGCAACGTCGATCAACGCCGGTACGCTGGCGTTGACCGGTTCGGGCAGCGTCGCCGCGTCCAGCGGTGTCGTCAATAACGGCACGTTCGATATCTCGGGGACCACCACCGGCGCGACGATCAATGCGCTCACCGGCAGCGGCACGGTCGCGCTGGGCAGCCGCACGCTGACGCTGGCCAATGCGGCCGGCACGTTCGGCGGGACCATCAACGGGACCGGTGGAGTGACCGTCGGCGGCGGTACGCAAACACTGTCGGCGGCGAATGCCTACACGGGCACCACCACGGTCAATGCCGGCACGCTGGCGCTGACCGGCGCCGGCAGCATTGCCGCCTCGAGCGGCGTCGTCGACAACGGCACGCTGGACATTTCGGCGACCACCTCCGGCGCCACGATCAACACGCTCACCGGCAGCGGCACGGTCGCGCTGGGCAGCCGCACGCTGACACTCGCCAATGCGGCCGGCACGTTTGGCGGAACCGTCAGCGGCAGCGGCGGGCTGACGGTTGCGGGCGGTACGCAGACGCTGTCCGGCGTGAACACCTATACAGGCGCGACGACGGTTAACGCGGGCACGCTCGCGTTGTCGGGCGCCGGTCGGCTGGCATCGTCCACGGCGGTCACGCTCGCCGGCCCCGTGGCCGCGCTCGACCTGTCCGCGGCCGGCAGCCAGACGGTCGCGCATCTGTCCGGCGTGGCAGGCAGCCGCGTGGTGCTGGGCGGCAGTGCGCTCACGCTGTCCGACGACTCGTCGCAAACCTTCGGCGGCAGTCTCGTCGGCACCGGCGGCCTGGTCAAACAGGGCGCGGGCATGCTGACGCTGAACGGTGTCAGCAACGCGTTCTCCGGCACGACGACGGTGGCGGGCGGCACGTTGGCCGTCGGCGACGCGGCGAATCCCGCCGCGGTGCTGGGTGGCAACGTCGTGGTGAATTCGCTCGGCGCGTTGCGCGGCCACGGCACGATATCGGGCGACGTCAGCAGCAGCGGCGTGGTCGCACCGGGCGGCTCGATCGGAACGCTGTCGGTGGGCGGCAACTATACGCAGGCGGCCGGCGGCACGCTGTCGATCGAGGTCAGCCCGACGGAAGCATCGCAACTGCGCGTAGGCGGCGCCGCGACGCTCGGCGGCACGTTGGCCGTTCTGTTCGATCCCGGCACCTATACGGCCCGCCGCTACACCGTGCTGAGCGCGGCCAACGGCGTGACGGGCCATTTCGCGACCGTCGGCACCACCACGGCCGGCGCGAATCTCGGCGCGTTGCAATCGTCGGTGGACTACGGCGCCAACGCGGTCGACCTGCTGCTCGCCGAGCCGACGGGGCCCGGTACGCCGGCCGGCCCGACGATCATCGCGCCGACCAGGACGTCGATCTACTCGGCGCTCGGCACGATGGCCTTGCTGCAGGCGCAGAGCGCCAGTTCGACGCTGCTCGGGCGTCTGGCGGCCCCGGAGGACGACGCGTCCGGCTCCCGCAACGTGTGGGCCGTTGCCAGCGGTTCCAGCACCAAGGTGGGCGGCACGAGCGGCGCGCCGGGCTTCCTCACGCACGCGTACGGGTTCCTGGCGGGCGGGCAGGGACGGCTCGGCGACGCCACCGTCGGTGCGGCCGGCGGCTACACGCACACCGCGCTGTCCGAAGACACGACAGGCGCATCGGGCGCCATCGACACGCTGCGCGTCGCGCTGTACGGCGCGCAGCCGATCGGCGCGGTCAACCTGTCGGCCACGCTCGGTTACGGTCTCGATTTCCTGTCGCAGAAGCGGCCATTCGGCAGCGCGGGTACCGCCGAAGGCGACCATCTCGGCCACGAATTCACCGCCGCTACGCAGGCCAGCCTGCCGATGGCGGCCGGCGGCTTCCGGTTCGCGCCGCACGTCGGGCTGCGGTATGCATACGTGCGCGGCAGCGGCTTCAGCGAGGACGGCGCCAACGGCCAGAACCTGCACGTCGGCCCCGACAGCGCGAGGAGCCTCCAGCCATACGTGGGTGTGTCGCTCGCCAAGGCGTTCGGCGATGCCGTGCGCCCGGTCGACGTCCAGCTGCGCGTCGGCTATGCGCACGAGGTGCTGCGCGGCAGTCGCGTCGTCCAGGTGCAGAGCCAGGACGGGACCGTGTTCGCGGCGCCGGGTACCGATCTGCCACGCTCGTTCCTCACCACGGGCGCCAGCGTCACGCTGCAGGCCGCCAAGACGACCACGGTATCGCTCGGGCTGGATGCGACGATCAATACGGGCCATGTGTCGGCGCAGTCGGCATATGTGCGCGTCAATTCCAGGTTCTGACCGCGTGGGAACAGGGATGGTGAAACGGGTCTTTCGATGTGGCGGGTTGTCCCTCGTCTTCAATCGATCGATGAACCGTCGTCAATTTCCTATGCTTCGCAGGTAGAACCGCACGCCGTGCAGGCGAGCCCGGCACGGCCACATGCGTGCCGAGCCGGTGTTGCACGGCGGAATCATTTTCCGTTGAATCCCCGCGCGCTTGCCGATGCCCGACAACGCAGGCAGCGATCGGAAGCCCCATCCGGCGCGGCGCCGAATAGCCTCACGTCGTCCATCGCGACGGTTCCCCCGGCCCCGCTTCATTACCCGCCACGTGCGCCGTATCGGCGCTGTAACGTTTTTGGCGCGATTTTCCCGTGCCGGATGCCCGGCATCGCCGCGGGCCGTCCCGACAACGCAGTCGCGAGACTGGCACGTTGTTCGCTTCACCGGGGGGCGGTAGGAACGATAGTCGCCATGCACTCCTGATCGTCCGACAAATCGACGCGCATGCGTCGCGGGGCGTCCGAAACACGGCACGTTCGCTCTGCGCCGCCAGCCGATGGCGCACCCCGATCCGGACGCGGACCGCTCGATCATGACGAGCGCAACGCGCACGCAGTGACGAGTCGAGCATCGGCTGTCATCCCACCTCCTACGGGGAGAGAAAAAATGTCGGCCAAGCCAATCCGGACCCTACGAGCGTTTCTGATCGTCTTTTCCGTTTGCCTGATGACGTTGGCACCCGGGCGGGCGAGCGCGTTGTCGAACCAGTTGCTGTTGCTGCTGCCGGACAACTTCACGTTGCCGGACCCGCGTGTGTCCGCATGGCTCGATTCCGCGGCGGAGGAGGGACTGCAGATCTCGCTGATCAGCGACACGCAATTCAAGCAGGGCGGCACGTCGCTGCAGCAGTACCAGGGACTCATCCTGCCTGACCAGGTGCATACGGTCGCCGACGATACGCTCGTGACCGCCATCCAGAGCTATGCGTTGAACGGCGGGCGCGTGATGCTCGTCTATGATTTCGGCGTACTGAACGCGACGGGTTTCTATCCGGCCGGGCAATCGCGTTTCAGCTCGATGGCCGGCGTCAACTACGTGCTCTACGACACGCTCGGCGGGAACATGATCGGCCTCGGCAACGTGACCGGCATGGGCAGCACGTTGCGCGCGCTACAGATTCCTCCGGGGAAGTCGATGGCATGGCCGGGCTCGACGACGGCGGCGACCGCGTTGGCCTCAACCGCGTCGACTACATCGACCGGCTCGACGACGAACCCGTTGCTCTACCTGCAGCCGAGCCCGTCGAACCCGGGCGGGCTTGCCGGTTACAACCATCAGGCGTATTTCACGTACAAGACGGTCAACGGGCGCATGACCGGCGTGCCGCTGAATCTCGGGCGCGTGTCGGCCGGCGCAAAGGTCGGATCCGGATCGTACTCGCCGACCTCGACGATGCTGTCGCCGGTATCGACGGCGGTGAAGGGCGCGACGTCGTTCGCGACCGCGTCGCCCGCCGCGACGACCGACGTGCTCGAAGGCATCTCCGGCTACGTATACGGCTTCCTCACCTATCCGAGCTACGTCACGCAAGGCACGTATACCGGCACGACGCTGCTGACGTCGCCGAACTTCGGGCTCGTCGCCGGCTATCAGGCGTATGGAAACGGCGGCGTGATGTTCGTCAACCTGCCGCTCGCGTATCTCGACGGGCAAACCGACAGCATGCCGATCCACGGCTTCCTGCATTACTTCACGACGAACATCCTGTCTATGCCGCACCTGTCGCTGCAGCCGCGGGCGCAGGCCGGGATGGTCCTGAACTGGCACTTCTGTGCGCGAGATCAGATTCAGCCGGCGCAGTACCTGAAGAATTACGGCGTCTGGAACAGCGGCCCGTATTCGATCGTGATGACGGCCGGCCCTGACGACGTGACGATCGGCGACGGTCTCGGCATCAACCTGACGAACAATACGCAGGCGAAACAACTGGTCGCGTTCCTGCTCAAGCGCGGGCACAAGGTCGGCAGCCACGGCGGCTGGGCGCACGACTACTGGGGGGCGAACGCGAGCGAAACCAATGCGAGCACGTTCACGCAGTATCTGGTGCTGAACCACAATGCGGTTCAGTCGGTGACGGGCAAGCCGGACGTCGAGTGGGCGGCCCCGGAAGGCAATACGCCGACGTGGGCGGTGAACTGGCTCGAATCGAACGGCTACTCCGGCTACTACTTCACCGGCCATACCGGCAATGCGCAAACGCGTGCGTATCGCAACGGTTCGCTGCTGAATCCGGGCATCTGGGCGTTTCCGGTGATGCCGTTCGGCAAGTATGCGACGTTCGAAGAGTTCCAGGAGTTCGCGGTGCCGACGACGGACGTCCAGAACTGGTATCTGTCGCTGATGGATTTCGTCGTCGCGAACCGCACGAGCCGGTTGATCTACATGCACCCGCTGGGCGCGTCGTGGTATCCGAACGTCGTCACGACGATTCTCGGCTACGCGTCGTCGCTGGCGACGACCGGCCAGTTCAAGTGGTTCACGATGGATCAGCTCACGCAGTTCGACCGGCGCCGTCTGCTCGTGAACTGGACGGCGACCGATACCGGCACCAGCTGGACGTTCAGCGCGACGCAGCCGACCAGTCTGCAGGACATGACGTGGCTGTTGCCGAAGAGCACGTACCAGTTGCCGAGCGTGAAAAGCGGCAGCGCGACGGTCGTGAGCACCGATCCGGTCAACTGGCTGGTCATCGCGGGCTCGGGCAAGTCGCTGACGTTCACGAGCGCGAAGGTGCACTGACGCGCGCCGGCTCCTTTGCCAACGGGGAACACCATGAAGCGAGCTTCGTTTGCGCGTGCGCTGCGCATGCTGGCCGTATCGGCGAGCATCGCGCTGATGTTCGGCGTGTCGTTCGCACAGTCCGCGCATCGAGCGCCGCGCGGGTTTGCACGGCCGCCGCTCCATCTGCATGGCGCCGCGAAACGGAATCCTGTGGGCCTGTCGCCGCAGCAGATTCGCCGTTTCTACGGGTTCGACGCGTTGCCGGCGCGCGGCTACGGTGGCGACGATCAGATCATCGCCATCGTCGATGCGTACGACAATCCGAACGTCGAGGCGGATCTGCGCTTGTTCAGCCGCACGTTCGGCCTGCCGCCGTGCGCGTCGCCGCGCTGCTTCACGAAGGTGTACGCGACGGCGGACAAGCGTCCGCCGCCGCCGGACGCACTGTGGGCACTCGAGAGTTCGCTGGACGTGCAGTGGGCGCACGCGATCGCACCGAATGCGCGGATCGTGCTGGTCGAAGCCGCATCGAGTTCGCTCGATGACCTGATGAGCGCGGTCGCACTCGCGACGCGTCCGGCACCGGGCGGGGTCGGCGCGAAGGTCGTGTCGATCAGTTGGGGGAGCGGCGAGTTCCTGGCCGAAACGCAATTCGACGGGCAGCTCGCCAGCGCGAACGGCGTGTCGTTCGTCGCGGCATCCGGCGACGGCGGCAACGGGGTCGACTACCCGGCCGCGTCGCCGTATGTGCTGAGCGTCGGCGGCACGTCGATCGCAACCGATGCGAGCGGCGCCTATGTCGACGAAACGGCGTGGGTCGGCAGCGGCGGCGGGCAGAGCGCCGTCGAGACGGCGCCGACGTATCAGTCGAACTTCGGACTGCCGTCGAATAGCCTCGGGCTGCGCGGCCTGCCCGACGTCGCCTATGACGCCGACCCGGCGTCCGGCTTCGCGGTCTACGATTCGTACGGCTATGCGGGGCAGGGCGGGTGGTTCGTCGTCGGCGGCACGAGCGCCGGCGCACCACAATGGTCCGCGTTGATCGCGATCGCGAACAGCGTGCGCATCGCGCGCGGCAAGACGACGCTGAACGCGGTGAGCGCGATCCAGAGTGTGCTGTACGGGCTCGCGTCGAGCGCCTACGCGACGAACTTCCGCGACATCGTCAGCGGCTCGAACGGCGCATGCGGCACGCTTTGCACGGCGGCAACCGGATACGACTACGTAACCGGTCTCGGGCGCCCGATGGCCGCCAATCTGGTCCAGGCGTTGATCGCCGCGCCGTGACACGGGTAAGGCCGCGGAAGAGGCAGGCGGGCTCGATCACGCTGACGGCTGGTCGACATCGCCGTTAGCGCGAATGGACGATTCCCCTCGCACCCTGTAATAGCCTTCGATCGACACGTCCGGATCCCGGCTCCGGGCTACGCGCCAAACGGCGCGCGACTGTCCATGGAGCGCCGGCCGGTCCACCGTTCAACCGCCCGCTAGCCGCTTTCCTCGCTGACAAACATCCCCCATTTTGAAGAGCACCTTCCTGCCGCGAGGGGCTAACAGTAAAAAATCGGCTCATTACACTGCGCCCGTCGCATCGCCGAGCAGTCTCGACGCGGCACAGACGCAGCGCGCAAGCGTTACGACCGGCAAACGAAAGATTTGGGGGTAAATCGTCATGAACAAGCGTTGGGGGATCGTCGCACCCGCCGCGTTGCTTGCTGCAGCCGCTCATGCGCAGAGCAGCGTGACCCTGTACGGCAAGATCGAGGACGGTATCAACTACACGAGCAACGCACGCGGCCACGGAACCGTGCAACTGCAAAGCGGCTATGACTACGGGAGCCGCTGGGGCATCAAGGGCACGGAAGACCTTGGCGCGGGCTACCAGGCGATTTTCACGCTCGAGAGCGGTTTCGACGTCAACACCGGCAAGATGAACCAGGGTGGTCGGGAGTTCGGCCGCCAGGCCTTCGTCGGCATCGCGTCGGATCGATACGGCACGCTGACGTTCGGTCGCCAGTACGACCCGAGCGTCGATCTCTTCTCGCCGCTCACCGCGAACGGCAACTGGACGGGCTACCTGTTCTCGCATCCGTACGACAACGACAACACCGACTACTCGTTCCGCGTGAATAACGCGGTCAAGTACGTGTCGCCGGTGTGGCACGGCGTGACCGCGGAGGCGATGTACGGGTTCAGCAATCAGGCGGGCGGTTTCGCGAACAACCGCCTGTATGGCGCCGCGCTGCAATACCAGCAGGGCGGGCTGACGGTCGGCGCGTCGTATTTGAAGATCAACAACGCACGCAATGCCGATTCGACCGGGGCGATCACCGGCGACAACACGTTCGATGCGTCGTCGCAGCAGAACATCGGTATCGGCGTGAATTATGCGTTCTCGAATGCGCTCGTGGGATTCACGTATTCGCACGTCGACGTCTACGACCCGACTTCGAACGCGTATTTCACCGGCACGACGCAGCCGGCGGGCGGTGCATGGAAATCGTGGAAATTCGACAACTTCGAGGTGAACGGCCTCTATCACTTCACGACTGCGTTTTACGTCGGCGCGGCATACACGTACACGCAGGCCCGCGTCGCGTCGACGGTCGGCGCGTTCAATCCGAAGTGGCATCAGCTGAGCACGAAGGTGAATTACGACTTGTCGAAACGCACGTCGGTATTCGTAGAGGGCGTCTATCAGCATGCGATGAACGCGCACACGGGAACCGACTTCGATTACGCGTACATTCCGGGCGCCGCCGATATCTCGTCAGGCCCGAATCAATATGTCGCACGTATCGCGCTGCTGCATCACTTCTGATGCCCATGCCCCGTTCGACACGACGCGCCGGCGTTTCCTGGCGCCGTGCGCGATCACAGCGGAAGCACGGAAGTCTGCTTGATCTTCTGCATCGGAATCTCGGTCTTCACGCTCTGCACGCCTTCGATCCGGGTCAGGTGGTCGATCTGGAGTTGCCGATAGGCGTCGATATCGGCGGTCACGACACGCAGCAGGCAATCGCAATCGCCCGCCATCAAGTGGCACTCGAGCACCTGTGGAAGACGCTGAACCGCTTCGGTGAAACGGTCGACGGTTTTCGCGTCCTGGCTCGTCAGCCAGATGCGGACGAAGACGGTCAACCCCGCGCCGATCTTCGATGCGTCGAGCAGCGCCGCGTAGCGCTCGATGACGCCAGCCTGTTCCAGCTGCTTGACCCGACGCAGGCACGGTGACGGCGACAGTCCCACCTTCTGCGCGAGTTCCACGTTCTGGATTCGTCCGTCTTCCTGAAGCACGTTCAGAATGCGACGGTCCATTTCGTCCAGTTCGATGACGGCCATTGATCGGACCTATTCGGTTGAGGCACGCGGTGCCCGGGTTTTCGGGTTTTGAAGCATGGAATTGCTAAATCGCGCCCATCTTAAGGCGAACACGCAACCTGAAATTATTTTTTCTACGATAAATTTTTGCCCGTAGCAGCCGGGACGGTCCCGCTGCCGATCAAGGGGCAAACGATGAGCACCGATTCCGTCCAGCACTTCGAATTCGAACAAAATCCTCACCCCGTCGCGGCGGCCGAGCGCGCCGCGCTGCTCGCCAATCCCGGTTTCGGCCGGGTCTTCACGGATCACATGGTGACGATCCGGTACTCGGCGGACGAAGGGTGGCATCACGCGAAAATCGGGCCGCGCGAGCCGTTCCGGTTCGATCCGGCGACGCTCGTGCTGCACTACGCGCAGGAAATCTTCGAGGGCTTGAAAGCCTTCCGGCTGCCGGACGGCGGCGCGGCGTTGTTCCGTCCCGATGCGAATGCGCGGCGCTTTCGTCATTCGGCCGAGCGGCTCTCGATGGCGCCGTTGCCGGAGGCGATGTTCGTCGAATCGGTACGTGCGCTCGTCCGCACCGATCGCGACTGGATTCCGGCGTTCGACGGCGCGGCGCTGTATTTGCGGCCGTTCATGATCGCGACGGAGGCGGTGCTCGGCGTAAAGCCGTCGCCGGAGTATCTGTATTGCGTGATCGCGACGCCGGTCGGCGCGTACTTCAAGAGCGGCGCGTCGGGCGTGACGCTGTGGGTGTCGGAGCAGTACACGCGGGCGGCGCCGGGCGGCACGGGCGACGCGAAATGCGGCGGCAACTACGCGGCGAGCCTGGCCGCACAGGCGGAGGCGACTCGCGAAGGCTGCGAGCAGGTGGTGTTTCTCGATGCGGTCGAACGCCGCTGGATCGAGGAACTGGGCGGGATGAACGTGTTCTTCGTGTTCGACGACGGATCGATCCAGACGCCGCCGCTGAACGGGACGATTCTGCCTGGCATCACGCGCGCGTCGTTGATCACGCTGGCTCGGGAACTGAATTACACGGTGCGGGAGGAGGGCTACACGATCGAGCAGTGGCAGGCGGACGCGCGCAGCGGTCGGCTGGTCGAGGCGTTCGCCTGCGGCACGGCGGCGGTCGTGACGGCGATCGGCCGGGTGAAGGGTCGCGCGTACGACTTCACGATCGGCGAAGGCGGCGCGGGGCCGGTCACGTCGCGGCTGAAGGGGGCGCTGCTCGATATCCAGAACGGGCGCGAAGCCGATCGCCACGGCTGGGTGGACCGCGTGTTTTGAGTTCGGCACGGCGGCCATCGCGTGTCGTGGCGGCCGTCCTGAAAGCCGCGGCCGGCATGCCGGCCGGAAGCAGCCGTGCCGCCTCCTGGAATGCTTTGATCATGTCAGCTGTTTCGTTGTCACGCGCCATGGACCGCTTGTTCATTGTCGACCCCGGTCTTCACCGGCTGCTGGGCGGTGTGCGCGCCGCACTCGCGAGCGTGCTCGTCGGCGCGCTCGGCATTGCATCGGCGCTGCATCTCGGTCTCGCGATCACCACCGGCGCCGTGGGCATACTGTTCGCGATGATCGCGCCGCTCTTCCTGCGCGATGCTCGCCGGCTGGACTGGTATGAATCGCTGGCGTGGCAATACGGCGTCGCATGCGCGAGTTTCGCCGCGGCCGCCGTCGCGAGTGCGTGGCCAGCGGTCGGCAAGGCGGGTTTCGTGATCGTCCTGTTCTGTTCGATGCTGTGCCAGACTCAAGGGCCGCGCACGATCGGATGTGCGTTCCTGGCGATCGCGATGTACTACCTTGGCCTCTATCTGCATCCGGCCGCGCTACAGGTCGGCCACATGCTGGCGATGTCGATCGCGGGCCCGGCGGGCGTCGTGCTCGTCTGCCGGATGCTGTTGCCGACGCATGCGGCGCACACGCCCCGGCTCATCGCGCGCTCGGTATCGCTGCACGCGGCATGCATTGCGCGAAGCGCCGTGTCGGACGCGGGCGAGTTCGATGCGATGGCGCATTTGCTCGCGTTGAACGAAGCCGCCATCGCACTCGAGAATCATGCGTCGACATTCGGTGAACGCGACGCGCGTGCATTGCACGCCGCGCTCGTCGCATTGGAGCTCGCAGCCGCCCGGCGCGTGCTGAACCACGACCGGACGGATGCCGCCGCCGCGGCGCTACGCGCGGCGATTGCGCGCTTCGATGCCGTCGCCGGCGACGTGGCGGCGCGCAGGACCGCCACACGTCCGCCCGCGTCCCCGCCGCATGCGCGTGCGGTTCGGTGGGGCGCCGGCTGGCGCACGCTTGCATGGTTGCCGGCGATCCGCGCCGTGGCGGCTGCGTGCGCCGCGATGTTGATCGGCGAGACGCTGTCGTCGGAGCGATGGATGTGGGCGGTGCTTAGCACGTTCGTCGTGTTCTTCGGCACGTATTCGTGTGCGGACACGATCTATCGCGGCACGCAACGTGTCGTCGGCACGCTCGCCGGCGCGCTTGCGAGCGTACTCGTCGTCAGTGCCGTTCATCATGCGAATGCAGTCGTGGTCATCGTCATGGGCGTGTGCGTGTTTGCCTGGGCGTACCACATCCTGCATGCCTACGGGCGCGGCGTATTCTTTTTGACGGTGCTGATCGGCGTCGTCTATGCGCAACTGGGCTTCGAGATCGGAACGCTTGCGGAACTGCGTATCGGCGAGGTGTTGATCGGCTGCGCGGTTTCGCTCGCGGCGGCGATGCTGGTGATGCCACTGGCGGCGTCGCGCCACATCGCGATGCGTTCGCACAACCTGTTGGCGGCGCTGCGCGAACTCATGCACGAGCGCGACGATGGCACGCGGCCGGAGGCGGCGCAGATGCGCGCGGCCGATCGCCGTTTTCACGACGTGCGTATGGCGATCAGGCCGCTGGCTGCGTGGAGCATGTTCCGCGTATCCGGCGATGCGCGACGGTTGTCGGACACGCTGCTGTCTTGCTGGCTGCATGGCCGGATCGTCGCGACGCTCCTGCCTGCTGAAGCCGACGGCTCGGTTGTCGGATTCGAACGGCATTCACGCGCAGCCATCGTCACGCGAATCGATGCGTTGATGGACGATCTGGATCACAGTCGCTCGATGCGACTCGACGCGGCCGCGAACGTGGGGCACGGAACGCTCGCGATATCCGGTGATCGTCCGTTACCGGCCCATCCGGAACTGGCTCGGCTCGACGCGAAGCTGACCGAACTCAACCGGGCATTCGAGCACGCGCTGTTCGGAAAAGTGACGGGCGAGGAACGGTGGCGGAGATAACGGCGGCGCTCGCATCGCTCGCGCGTTGAGCGCTGACACGCATTCTGGTGCGCTAGGGTCTGTTTACATATGGAACGCGCATGCGTTGCCACGAGAACGGCCGCTCGCGAGGCGCGCGACGCCGCGAATACTGACGTATTCGCAAGGAGCGCAACGTGGCGAACGGCCGTTCTCGTGGCAACCCCAAATTAAAAAATCATTCCACGGGAATGCCCGAAATCGCCCGTATGGCGGCGTCGCTCGTCGCTTGTTTGGCTCGGCCAAACGGCGCTCCTCACTCCTTGCCATACGCCCCGGAGGAAGTCCCCTTGGGGGACGAGCGATTTCGGGCATTCGCATGCGCGTTCCATATGTAAACAGACCCTAGGAATCGACGGATCTCGCGCATCGGGCTGCCGACTGGCTATCGTTGGCGGCACCCGCTATCCGCCGATCGTTCGGACGGTCGTTCAACGCATCGCCCCGCCAGCAACGTTCGCGCCACCGATATGCGGGAAAGCGGTAGCTTTTCACGTGCGCTCGAGCATCTTGATCGCTGCTGCGGCGGCTCCCGCACGGGTCTCGACATGCAACTTCCGGAACAGGTGTTCGAGATGCTTGTTGACCGTGCGCGGGGCGATGCCCAGAATGTCGCCGATATCGCGGTTCGTCTTGCCGTGCGACACCCACAGCAACACTTCGGCCTCCCGCATGGTCAGGCCGAAGCGTTCGGCGAGCGCATTGCAATGCACCGTGTCGTCCCTTTCCTTGAGGATAACGATCCATTCACCCGGCTCCGGACCGAGCGTCGCACTGGCCGAGCGGCGTATCTGGCCCGAGCCGAATTCATGCACGGCGTCGTCCTGGGCGCCGCGCGCGAGCCAGTCGATGAACCAGGCGCGCAGCGGCGCAGGCAGTTTCGGCGGCGCCTCGGTATCGCGCGCGTTCGTGGTTTGCGCGGCATCGAAGCGGTCGTCATGCGCGGCCGTGTATGCAGCGATATGATGCGCAGCCTGAGGGCTCTGCCACCGAATCGTGCCGTCCGCGCCGACGATCAGCGCCGCGCGCGTGTCGAGCGACAGTGCGGCCTCCGCATACAACTGTGCGCGTGAACGCCGCACGTGGGCGCCGATGCGTGCGCACAACTCCTCGGGCTGCACCGGCTTGGTCACGTAATCGATGCCGCCCACGCGAAAGCCGCGTACGACGTGCTCGCTTTCCGTCAATGCAGTCATGAAGATGACGGGCAGATGCTCGTGCCGTCCGTCCTGCTTGATGCGCACACAGGTTTCGAAGCCGTCCATGCCGGGCATCATTGCGTCGAGCAACACCACGTCGGGCGTCACGCGCGCGAGGCGCTTGAGCGCGTCGTCGCCGGACAGCGCGACGATCACCGCGTAGCCGTGCGCCTGCAGCGTATCGGAGAGAAAGGCGAGGTTCTCCGGCGTATCGTCGACGATCAATATCATGGGCCGTTCGCGCAGCCACACGGCCGGAGCCTCGACGATCGGGGAGGCCGCGATCGGGGTGTGTGCGTCATGCGTCCGCGCCGCGCGCGAGTCGGTCAAGTTCATGCTCGAGTTCCCTTAGCTGAAAACGTTCCGCCAACGAGCGCAACGCGTCGATTTGATCCCGCAACGCGGGCCAGGCCTCACGGGCGGCGTCGAGCTGTTCGATCACGCCCTGTACGTAGCCGACTTCGAGATGCGCATGCAGATGCTCGACGAGCCCCCGCGGCCACACGGCGGCCGTGAGCGGCGCTGTCGCGACCGGCGCGCTCGCGCCGATATCGGACGCGATCCAGTCGAGTGCAAGCAGTTGCGCAAGCTTGTCGAGCAGCAGATTCACCTGCAGCGGTTTCACCAGATAACCCTTGCATCCGGTCGCGCTCGCGCGATCGCGGTCGTCGGCGAACGCGTTGGCGGAGAGCAGCACGATGGGTGCGCTCGACAACTGATTCTCGGAGATCAGGCGGCTGGTTTCGTAGCCGTCCATCAACGGCATCGAAATGTCCATGACGATCGCGTCCGCCGTGTGCATCGCCAGCCAGCGCAGCGCATCGGTGCCGCTGGCCGCTTCGGCGACGTCGAAGCCGAGCGGCGTCAGCAATTGCACGACGATATCGCGCTGGTCGTCGAGGTCGTCGACCACGAGAATGGTGCGGCGCGCACCCGTATAGCCGCGAATCGACGCGAGTTCGGTCGGGGTTTCGGCCGCCGCGTCGACGGCCGGGGCGAACAGGCGTACCACGAAGCGCGTGCCGTGGCCGACTTCGCTGTCCACTTCGAGGCTGCCGCCGAGCGCGTGCGTGAGCAGGCGGCAGATCGTGAGTCCGAGGCCGGCGCCGTGATCGTACGCATGGGCCGCTTCGCCGCGTTCGAACGGCAGGAACAGGCGCTCCATTTCGGCGGGCGGGATGCCGGGGCCGGTATCGATCACCTCGAACTTGAGCGTATCGAGCCCGTGACTCACGCGCAGCGTGATCGTGCCGCTCGACGTGAAGCGGATCGCATTGCCGATCAGGTTCGTGAGGATCTGGCTCATGCACTTCTGGTCGGTGCGCACGGTGGCGGGCAGCCGGCCGGCCGTCTGCACATCGAAGGCGAGCGCCTTTTCGAGCGCCTGCGGACGGAGCATCGACGTCAGATGCGCGACGAAATCGGCAAGCGATACCTTGGCGATGTTCAACTGAAGCTTGCCCGCCTCGATGCGCGCGATGTCGAGCAGACCGTCGACGAGCGCGAGCAAATGCTCGCCGCTGCGATGGATCGTGCGCACGGCGTTGTAGCGCGTGGGCGTGAGTTCTTCCTTCGCCTGCAGCAGCAACTGCGTGTAGCCGAGAATGCTGTTCAGCGGCGTGCGCAACTCGTGGCTCAAGCCGGACACGTAACGGCTCTTGGCCTGATTGGCCGATTCCGCGGCGGCGGTCGCGCGCTTGAGCGCCGCGTCGGTTTTCTGATGCGCGTCGATTTCCAGCATCAGCAATTCGTTTTGCCGCTGCGATTCTTCCTGCGTGACACGACGGTTTTCGCGCTCTAGCACGAACCACCAGGCCGCGATGCAGCCCACCAGCGAGAGCGCGAGAAAGATATTCAGAAAACTGCCCGAGAGCGCATGGCCGATCGACGGTCCGGCGGCGCTCATCGACGTCGCGCTCTGCGACCAGATCAGATAGAGCACGCTCCCCAGCACCGCGAGCATCGCGAACACGAGGCTCGCATAGTGGATCAGGCGTAGCGCGGCGGGGCCGAGTCGCGCACCGGGCAGCACGCGATGCAGCGCGCGGCCGGCCTGCGACGAGAAGCGCGCGTGCGGCTTGCAGCGGTCGTGGCAGCGCGAGTCGAGCGAGCAGCACAGCGAGCAAATCGTGCCGCCATAGGCCGGGCAGTACGCCGTATCGTCGGGTTCGAAGGTGTTTTCGCAGATCGCGCAGCGCAGCGAGGTGGCGTCGCCGGTCGGTTGCGCGGCGCGGGCAATGTAATAGCGACCGCGTGTCAGTACCGCGAGCACGGGCGCGCACGCGAACGCCGCGCCGAACGCGATGAACGACGACATCGCCTGGGCGAGCGCGCCGAACAGGCCGCTATGCGCCAGCATCGCGACGGCGGCCGCGATCAGCATCGCGCCGACGCCCACGGGGTTCACATCGTAGAGGTGCGCGCGCTTGAACTCGATATGTCGCGGGCTGTAGCCGAGCGGCTTGTTGATGACGAGATCGGCGAACAACGCGCCGATCCACGCGATCGCGATGTTCGCGTAGAGCGACAGCACCTTGGCGATCGCATCGAACACGCCCATTTCCACGAGCAGCAACGCGATCATGACGTTGAACACGAGCCACACCACGCGGCCCGGATGGCTGTGCGTGAGCCGCGCGAAAAAATTGGACCACGCGAGCGAGCCCGCATAGGCGTTGGTCACGTTGATCTTCAACTGCGAGACGATCACGAACAGCGTCATCGCGGGCAGCGCCCAGCTCGCGAGCCCCAGCGGATCGAGCAGCAGATGATAGGCGACGAGGTACATCTGCGTCGGCTCGGTGGCGTGGCTGGCATCGACTTCATACTGGAGCGCGATGAAGGCGAGCAGGGCACCGCCCAGCATCTTGAGCGCGCCGGGCACGATCCAGCCAGGCCCCGTCGAGAGCAGCGCGAACCACCAGCGCGTGCGGTTCTTCGCGGTGAGCGGCGGCAGGAACCGCAGATAGTCGACCTGTTCACCCACTTGCACGATCAGCGCGAACACGACCGTCGACGCCTGACCGAAGGCGATCAGGCTGAACGCGCGGCCTTGCGGCGCGAAGCCCGCGAAGGTGGTCCATTGCGCGATCAGGTCGGGATGGCGCCACAGCACGGCGGCGTAGGGCAGTACGAACAACACGAGCCACAGCGGCTGCGTCCAGCTTTGCAGGCGGTTGATCAGCGTGATGCCGAACATGACGATCGGAATCACCACGAGCGAACTCACGACGTAGGCGATCGCCAGCGAAATATGGAAATACAGCTGGAGCGCCAGCGACATGATGGCCGCTTCGAGCGCGAAAAAAATGAACGTGAACACCGCGTACAGCAGCGACGTGACCGTCGAGCCGATATAGCCGAAGCCCGCGCCGCGCGTGAGCAGGTCCATGTCGACGCCGTAGCGCGCCGCGTAATAGCTGATGGGCAAACTGGTCAGCCAGATCAGCACGGAGACGGCCGCGATGGCCCAGAACGCGTTCGTGAAGCCGTAGTTCACGACGAGACTGCCGCCGATCGCCTCCAGCACCAGAAACGACACCGCGCCGATCGCCGTATTGGCCACGCGCAGCTCCGACCAGCGCCGGAATGAGCGCGGCGTGAAGCGCAGCGCGTAGTCCTCGAGGGTTTCGTCGCCGACCCACGCGTTGTAGTCGCGGCGCACCTTGACGATGCGTTGGGTACCGGGCGCGCCCATTGACGGGTGACTCTGGGACATGACGATGATCCGAATTGGTGCGAAAGCGGCACGAGCGGGGCGTGAACGGCACAACGGCGGACCACGGCGCCCAGGATCGCCCTGCAATGCAAATTACATTCCAGTACGTGCGCCGGAAATACGTCGATTGACGTATTTCGATCGTCAAATTGGCTTTCTACATTGCGTCCAACCTCGACCCAGCCCGCAGCGATCCGCGCCGGGCGCCCGATAAGGAGAACGTGATGTCCGCAGACGATCGACTCGATGACGAAGCCCGGAAGCCTTCGCCGCTGCGCCGGAAAATGCTCGGCGGTCTCGCCGCCGCGCCGCTGATGGCGTTGGGCCTGCCGCGCGGCGCGTTGGCGCAAACGCCGCCCACGGCGAAGGTCAACACCACGGGCCTCGCGGTCACGGATACGACCGTGACGGTCGGCCAGCTCCACTCGGCCACGGGCACGATGGCGATTTCCGAAACCGGCTCGATCCAGGCCGAGCGCCTCGCGATCGAGCAGATCAACGCGATGGGCGGCGTGCTTGGCCGCAAGGTGCGGATCATTCAGGAAGACGGCGCGTCCGACTGGCCGACCTTCGCCGAAAAGTCGAAGAAGCTGCTGGAGAACGACCACGTCGCGGCCGTGTTCGGCTGCTGGACTTCGGCCTCGCGCAAGGCTGTGCTGCCGGTGTTCGAGAAGGACAACGGCCTGCTGTATTACCCGACCTTCTACGAAGGCCTCGAACAGTCGAAGAACGTGTTCTACACGGGCCAGGAAGCGACCCAGCAGATTGTCTGGGCGCTCGACTGGGCGTCGAACACGAAGAAGGCCAAGACCTTCTTCCTGATCGGTTCCGACTACATCTGGCCGCGCACGTCGAACAAGATCGCGCGGCGCCATATCGAACAGCATCTGCATGCGAAGGTGGTGGGGGAGGAGTACTACCCGCTCGGCACGACCGAGTTCGCGTCGCTGATGAACAAGATCAAGCTCGCGCGCCCGGACTGCATCTTCGCGACCGTGGTGGGCGGCTCGAACGTGGCGTTCTACAAGCAGCTCAAGGCCGCGGGCATCACGCCGCAGAAGCAGTTTCTGCTGACGCTGTCGGTGACCGAGGACGAAGTGCTCGGCATCGGCGGCGACAACTTCGCGGGCTTCTATTCGTCGATGAAGTACTTCCAGTCGCTCGATACCGACAACAACAAGAAGTTCGTCGCGGCATTCAAGGCGCGCTACGGCCAGAAGTCGGTGATCGGCGACGTGACGCAGGCCGCCTATCTCGGCCCGTGGATCTGGAAGGCCGCGTGCGAGCGCGCGGGCAGTTTCGACGTGGACAAGGTGGTCGCGCATTCGGCCGGCATCGAAGTGGCGAACGCGCCGCAAGGCTATGCGAAGGTCGATGCGAACCATCACCTGTGGAGCCGCTCGCTGATCGGGCAGGGCCAGGCGGACGGCCAGTTCAAGGTCGTCGCGCAGTCGGAGCAGCCGATCCAGCCGAATCCGTTCCCGAAGGGCTACATGTAATCCGTCAACCGCAGCGGCGCGGCGGCCGATGACGCCGCCGCGCGAGGAGCGTTCGATGTCCGCTACCGATATTTTCAACATCACGCTGATGCAGGGCTTCGCCGGTCTGAGCCTCTTCAGCGTCCTGCTCCTGATGGGGCTCGGGCTCGCCGTGATCTTCGGCCAGATGGGCGTGATCAACATGGCGCACGGCGAATTCATGACGATCGGCGCGTATACGGTCTACCTGTTTTCGTGGTTTTCGCAGAACGTCTGGCACGCGCTCACGCCCGTGTATTTCTTCTTCGCGATTCTCGCGGCGTTCGCGCTGGCCTTCGCGGCCGGCTGGCTCGCCGAATGGGCGCTGATCCGCCATCTGTACAAGCGGCCGCTCGACACGCTGCTCGCCACCTGGGGCCTGAGCCTCGGCATGCAGCAGGTGTTCCGCTCGACCTTCGGGCCGAAGGAGGTGAGTCCGGCGCTGCCCGACTGGCTGATGGGTTCGTGGGAGCCCACGCCCGGCCTCGACATTCCGGTGAGCGGCATGTTCGTGATGGGCCTCGCGCTGCTGATGACGGGCGGCCTGCTGCTCGCGCTCTATCGGTCGCGCTGGGGCTTGCGCGTGCGCGCCACGGTCGCGAACCGGCCGATGGCGAACGCGGCGGGCATCAACACGCGGCGCACCGACCGCATGACGTTCGCGATCGGCTGCGGGATCGCGGGCGTGGCCGGCGCGGCCTTCACGGCGATCGGCTCGACGGGACCGACGAGCGGCTCGCTGTATATCGTCGATTCGTTTCTCGTCGTGACGTTCGGCGGCGCGGCGAGCCTGCTCGGTACCGTGGCGTCGGCGTTCGGCATCGCGCAGATGCAGTCGATCAGCGAGTTCTTTCTGTCGGGCTCGATTGCGCGCGTGCTCACGCTGCTGACCGTCGTCGTGATTCTGATGCTGCGTCCGCAAGGCCTGTTTGCGTCGAAGGTGCGGCGAGTTTGAGCGTGCGTTCATGCACAAGCGTCATTGACAGCTTCATTCGACTGGAGAGAGGGACATGGAACCCATCCAATCCGCGGCGAGCGGCGTATCCCCGCGATCCGGCCCGGGCGCGCCGCCGGCCGGCTGGCGCGTGCGCGTGGCGCGACTCGATGCGTCGGGCTACGCGGGCATCGTGCTGCTCGCGCTGCTGATCGTGGTCGTGTTTCCGCTCGCGCTCGACACGTTCCGCCTGAACCTGATGGGCAAGTACCTGACCTACGCGTTCGTGGCGATCGGCCTCGTGATCGCGTGGGGCTACGGCGGCGTGCTCAGTCTCGGCCAGGGCGTGTTCTTCGGCCTCGGCGGCTACGCGATGGCGATGTTTCTCAAGCTCGAGGCATCCGATCCGGCCGCCACGCACACGCAGACGACGCCCGGCATTCCCGACTTCATGGACTGGAACCAGCTCACCGCACTGCCCACGTGGTGGAAGCCGTTTCACTCGTTGCCGTTCTCGATCCTCGCGGTGCTCGTCGTGCCGACGGCGCTCGCGTTCGTGATCGGCTATGCGATGTTCAAGCGGCGCGTGGGCGGCGTGTACTTCGCGATCATCACGCAGGCGGTCGCGCTGATTCTGTCGGTGCTGATCATCGGCCAGCAGGGCTATACGGGCGGCGTGAACGGCATCACCGACCTGCGCACGCTGCTCGGCTGGGACATCCGCACGGATCACGCGAAGCTTGTGCTGTATTTCGTGAACGCCGCGTTGCTGATCGGCGCGCTGCTCGCGTGCCGCTGGGTTCAGCGCAGCAAGCTCGGCACGTTGCTGCTCGCGATGCGCGACAAGGAAGACCGCGTGCGCTTCTCGGGCTACGACGTCGCCATGTTCAAGGTGTTCGCGTTCTGTTTCGCGGCGATGCTCGCGGCCATCGGCGGTGCGATGTTCACGCTGCAGGTGGGCTTCATGTCGCCGTCGTTCGTCGGCATCGTGCCGTCGATCGAAATGGTGATCTATGCGGCCGTCGGCGGGCGCATGTCGCTGGTCGGCGCGGTATACGGCGCGATTCTCGTCAATCTCGGCAAGAGCTGGTTTTCGGAGAGTTTTCCGAACCTCTGGCTCTATCTGATGGCGGCGATGTTCATCGGCGTGGTGATGGTGTTTCCGAACGGGCTGGCGGGTCTGTACGACGAGCATGTGCGCCCGCGCGTGCGGCGGCTGCTCGGCGCGGCGAACGAGGAGGCATGAAGCATGAGCAATACCGACTTTCTGCTCGCGATCGAAGACCTGACCGTGTCGTTCGACGGCTTCAAGGCGATCGATTCGCTCAATCTCTATCTCGAACGCGGCGAGCTGCGCGTCGTGATCGGCCCGAACGGCGCAGGCAAGACCACGCTGCTCGATCTCATCTGCGGCAAGACGAAGGAAACGGCGGGCAGCATCAAGTTCCGCAACGAGGAAATCACGCATCTCGCGGAATTCCGCCGCGTGCGTAAAGGGATCGGCCGCAAGTTCCAGACGCCGTCGATTTACGAAAACCTGAGCGTGGCGCAGAACCTCGAAGTGTCGTTTCCGCGCGGACGCAGCGTGTTCGGCGCGCTCGCGTATCGCGAGGACGCCGACGTGGCCGATCGCGTGCGCGACGTGGCCGATGAAATCGGCCTCGCCGGCACGCTCGATCTGGAAGCGGGGCTGCTGTCGCACGGCCAGAAACAGTGGCTCGAAATCGGCATGCTGCTGATGCAGGACCCCGAACTGCTGATGCTCGACGAGCCGATTGCGGGCATGAGCGTGCGCGAGCGCGAACTGACCGCCGATCTGCTCGACCGCATCTGCCGCAACCGCTCGATGATCGTGATCGAGCACGACATGGCCTTCGTGGAGCGCATCGCGCACAAGGTCACGGTCATGCATCAGGGGAAGATTCTCGCGGAAGGACCAATGGCGCAGGTGCAGGCCGATCCGCGCGTGATCGACGTGTACCTGGGCCACTGAGCCGGCAACCGAACGACAACACGGAGAACACATCATGCTGGAAGTCGACGATCTCGTCGTCAGCTACGGTCAGAGCGAGGTGCTGCACGGCGTCGGCTTTGCCGTTGCGCAAGGCGAAAGCGTGGCCGTGATGGGCCGCAACGGCATGGGCAAGACGACGCTGTTCAAGGCGCTGATCGGCATGCTGCCCGCCAATCGCGGCACCGTGCGCGTGGCCGGCGCCGACGTCTCGAAGGACGAGAGCTACCGCCGCGTGTCGAAAGGCATCGGCTACGTGCCGCAAGGGCGGCAGATCTTCGCGTCGCTGACCGTCGAGGAAAACATCCAGACGGGCCTCGAAAACGCGCAGAGCCAGCGCGTGCCCGACGAACTTTACGCGTTGTTTCCCGTGCTGTTCGACATGAGAAAGCGCAAGGGCGGCAATCTGTCGGGCGGCCAGCAACAGCAACTCGCGATTGCGCGCGCGCTCGCGACCGACCCGAAAGTGCTGTTGCTGGACGAGCCGACCGAAGGCATCCAGCCGTCCGTCATCAAGGACATCGCCAAGGCGCTCAACCAGATTCGCACGAGCCGCCATATCGCCATCGTCGTGTCGGAGCAGGTGTTGAGCTTCGCGCTCGACGTGGCCGACCGCCTGTTCGTCATCGAGGGCGGGCGCTTCGTGCACCAAAGCACGCGCGATGCGGGCGACACCGACCGCATCCGCGAATATCTGTCCGTCTGAGCGCGGCGCGGCGTTCGCGCGCCGCGCCGTATGTCAATCCGCGAACCCAGGAGCGAACGCCATGCCCGAGACTCTCATCAAGGTCGATCTGAACCAGTCGGCTTACGAAAACGAACAGGTGCACAACCGCTGGCACCCCGATATTCCGATGGCCTGCTGGGTCAAGCCCGGCGACGATTTCATCCTCGAAACCTACGACTGGACCGGCGGCTTCATCAAGAACGACGACAGCGCCGACGACGTGCGCGACATCGACCTGTCGATCGTGCACTTTCTGTCCGGCCCGGTCGGCGTGCATGGCGCGGAGCCCGGCGACCTGCTGGTGGTCGACCTGCTCGACATCGGCGCGAAGGCCGATAGTCAGTGGGGCTTCAATGGCTTCTTTTCGAAGACCAACGGCGGCGGCTTTCTCACCGATCATTTCCCCAGCGCGCAGAAATCGATCTGGGATTTTCACGGGGTGTACACGAGTTCGCGCCATATTCCGGGCGTGAATTTCGCGGGCCTGATTCACCCGGGCCTGATCGGCTGCCTGCCCGACCCGGCGCTGCTCGAGACCTGGAACGCGCGCGAAACCGGCCTGATCGCCACCGCGCCCGATCGTGTGCCGCCGCTCGCGAATCCGCCATTCGCGGCCACCGCGCACATGGGCAAGCTCGCGGGCGACGCGCGCGACCGGGCCGCCGCGCAGGGCGCGCGCACGGTGCCGCCGCGCGAGCACGGCGGCAATTGCGACATCAAGGATCTGTCGCGCGGCTCGAAGGTGTTTTTCCCCGTGTACGTGGATGGCGCGGGCCTGTCGGTCGGCGACCTGCACTTCAGCCAGGGCGACGGCGAGATCACGTTCTGCGGCGCGATCGAAATGGCCGGCTGGGTGCATATGCGCGTGAATCTCATCAAGGGCGGCATGGCGAAATACGGGATTCGCAACCCCGTCTTTCAGCCCAGCCCGATCACGCCGACCTATAACGATTACCTCATTTTCGAGGGCATTTCGGTCGACGAACAGGGTGGCCAGCATTATCTCGATGTCACCACCGCGTATCGCCAGGCGTGCCTGAACGCGATCGAGTACCTGAAGAAATTCGGCTATTCGGGCGCGCAAGCCTATTCGTTGCTCGGCTGTGCGCCGGTGCAGGGGCACATCAGCGGCGTGGTGGATATTCCGAACGCGTGTGCGACCTTGTGGCTGCCCACGCAGATCTTCGACTTCGACATTCGCCCGAATGCCGACGGCCCGATCCGGCACATCCAGGGCGGCGTCGATCTGCCGTGTTCGCCGGATCTCGCGAACGCGTGACCGACACACTGAAATGACGCAGGAATAGGAGGCCGTCATGCCAATCTACGACTTCGAATGCGCGAGCTGCGGGCCGTTCTCCGTCATGCGTCGCATCGCGGATCGCGAGAAACCGTGCCGCTGTCCCGATTGCGGCGCCGAAGGCGGGCGCGTCATCAGCGCGCCATCACTGGCGTTGATGGGAGGTACGCGCCGCGCCGCACACACGACCAACGAACGTGCCGCGCACGCGCCGCGTCAGTCCGGCGACGGGCCGCCACTACGCCATCGCGCCGGTTGCAGTTGCTGCTCGGGCGGCGCGTCGAAACTCGCAGGCACGGCGTCGGACGGCCTCAAGCGGCCGGCGGGACGGCCGTGGATGATCAGCCACTAAGGTGTGCCGCGCGCGAGCCGATGCGCGGAAGCAGCGGCCATCGCGCGCGGCGTCAACGTGTACGTGTTAGAGGAGGAAGCGTCATGCGACAGGGTGATATTTCGAGTAGCCGCGACTGTGTGGGCGTCGCAGTGGTCAACTACAAGATGCCGCGTCTGCACACGAAGGCGGAGGTGCTCGACAACGCGCGGCGTATCGCCGACATGGTGGTCGGCATGAAGCAGGGTTTGCCGGGCATGGATCTCGTGGTGTTTCCCGAGTATTCCACGCACGGCATCATGTACGACCGCCAGGAGATGTTCGATACGGCGTCCGCGATTCCCGGCGAAGAGACGGATATTTTCGCGGCGGCGTGCCGCAAGGCCAACGTGTGGGGCGTGTTCTCGATCACGGGCGAGCGCCACGAGGAACATCCGCGCAAGGTGCCGTACAACACGCTCGTGCTGATCGACAATCGCGGCGAGATCGTGCAGAAGTATCGGAAGATCATGCCGTGGACGCCGATCGAAGGCTGGTATCCGGGCGACCGCACCTATGTGACGGATGGGCCGAAGGGCCTCAAGATCAGCCTGATCATCTGCGATGACGGCAATTATCCGGAGATCTGGCGCGACTGCGCGATGAATGGCGCGGAGCTGATCGTGCGCTGCCAGGGCTATATGTATCCGGCGAAAGAGCAGCAGGTGATGGTCGCGAAGGCGATGGCGTGGATGAACAACACCTACGTGGCCGTGGCCAACGCCACGGGGTGGGACGGCGTGTATTCGTACTTCGGCCATTCGGCGATCGTCGGGTTTGACGGGCGCACGCTCGGCGAATGCGGCGAGGAGGAAATGGGCGTGCAGTATGCGGAGCTGTCGCTGGGCATGATTCGCGACGCGCGGCGCAACATGCAGTCGCAGAACCATCTGTACAAGCTGCTGCATCGCGGTTATACCGGCACGATCCATTCCGGCGATGGCGCGAATGGCGTCGCCGAATGTCCGTTCGGCTTCTATCGCGACTGGATTGCGGATCCCGACGCCACGCGTCGCCGTGTCGAAGCGCTCACGCGCGCAACACCCGGCACGCCGGAATGTCCGATCGACGGAATTCCGCACGAAGAGTGAGTCTGCGCGCCGTGGGCGTCGGGTGCTCATTGTGCGGTGGGTGCGGCACGCCATTCAGGTTTTGCCGCAGCAACGAAGTCTTCGATGAGTCGCGCAACTTCGGTCGGCGCCTCTAGCGGCGCCAAGTGGCCGACGCCAGGAAGAATATGCATGGTCGCTTGCCGAATACGCGGCAGCAGTTCCGTTCGCAATGTGACCACGCGATCCACCTGGTCCAGTTCCCCGGAGAGGACGATCGTCGGTACGTCGATCGAAGTTACCGCCGCACTGATATCTTCGCGCATCGCCACCTCCGGCCAGGCGGCTTTAGCCTGCGGCGCAGCCTTCAGGCTATCCTCGATGACCATTTCGCGGCAGGCGGTGTCGAGCGGTTTGGCGGTAAGTACGTGGTCGATAACGAATTCGACCGACTCGCGCGATTGATAGGCGCCCGTCAGCGTCGCACGTTCTTCCGCGGAAAGCAGCATCGGCGATGGTGGCGATGGCGCGACCAGCACAAGGCCTTGAAGCCCGTTCGGCCGTCGCGACGCGATGAACTGCGCGACCTTGCCACCCATCGAATGACCGACGAGTACGTAGCGTTGCAAACCCAGTGTCTCGATGACGCCCTCGGCGTCGGCAGCGAGATCGGCGATACCGTAGCCATCCGCCGGCGCATCGGACTTGCCCCAGCCCCGATGGTCAGTGGCGACGGTGCGATATCGGCTCGATAACAGGTCTGTCACGCGTTGCCATGTCCGCGACGAGCCGCCGTAGTAATGCAGGAACACCAGGGCCGGGTCGCCCTGGCCGGCTTGGGTCACGTGGATTCGCGTGCCATTCGCTTCGATTTCCATTTGCGCTGCCTCTTCTCGGTTGGATGGATGAATCGTAGTGTCGCGCCTGCAATTTGATAATTGCACGCGGGATAGCGGCAGTCGATAATGGTGTTATCGAATCAGGCGGGGGCGAAAATGGACCGATTGACCAGCCTTGGCGTGTTCGTCGCTGCTGTCGAAGAGGGCAGTCTGGCCGCGGCCGCGCGGCGCTTTGGATTGTCGCCGGCGATGGCCGGAAAGCACGTGAGTGCGATCGAGGCTCAACTGAACGCGCGACTTCTGCAACGCACCACGCGGCGCTTGAGCCTGACCGATATCGGCCAGACGTACTACGCTCGCAGCAAGCAAATCCTGGAAGCGTTCGAAGACGCCAACCGGGAAGCACACGATTCGCAACGCACGGCGCGCGGCGTTCTACGCGTTGCGGCGCCTGTCACGTTCGGTGCGATGCACTTGGGCGAGGTCACGGCCCGCTATCTCAAGGACCACCCGCAGGTCAACGTGGAAGTGCTGCTCGGCGACCGCTATGTCGATCTCCTGGAGGACGGCATCGACGTCGCCATCCGAATTGGGAAGCTGCAGGACAGCGCGCTCGTTACAAGTCGCATCGCGCCATGTCGAATGGTCATATGCGCGTCGCCAGCGTACATCGAGCGGCATGGAATGCCGCGTAAGCCGAGTGATCTGGTTCATGCACAGCGGCTCGTCTTCAGCGAGGCCGTCTCGGCCGGGGATTGGACATTATTCGATGCGAAAAACCGCGCGCATGTCATCGAAGGGCCCTGTCGAATCGCTGCCAACAACACCCAGATGCTGCTGTCTGCCGCGTTGGCGGGCGCCGGCGTCGCGTACGGCCCGACTTTCGTCTTCGGGGAGCATGTGCGACGTGGCGAGCTCGTCGCGCTACTGCCAGGCTACCGAGCAACCGAGTTGACGATACAGGCGGTCTACCCGAGTGCGCGGCGCATCCCGCTCAAGGTTCGACGGTTCGTCGACTACCTGACTGCAGCGTGCGGCAACGAGCCGCCTTGGGATCGAAGTTTGAAAAGGTAGGATGGCGACAAGCCGCTACGCGCGATCAGCCAGCCCGGTTCAGGTAGAAGCGGTTCCGAGTGCCGACATCAAGTAATCGATCACTACCCGGACTCGCGTCGGTACGCGTCGACCGGCGGGATAGACGAGATGGGTCGCCATGCGTTCCGGCTGAAACTCGGGCAGGAGGACTTCGATTTGCCCGGTATCGATTTCCGCTCCGAAGAGCCATCGTGGCGCCTGGGCAATGCCGAGCCCGTGCAGTACCGCGGCGCGCACCTGCTCTGCGTCACCCGTAAAGAAAGACCCCTGAGGAACGCGATGAACGGTTTCCCGCCCGACCTTGAAGCGCCAAGGGCGGCGCTCATGGTTTCGAGCGAAGACGACGCCTGTATGTCCGTCCAGATCGGCCAGCCGGGCAGGCCGGCCTTTAGCGGCGATATAGCCCGGACTGGCCACGAGCAGCGATTCCGTTTCCGATAGTTTTCTCGCTGTCAGCGAGGAATCCACCAGCGGCCCGTGGCGGATTGCCAGATCCACGCCTTCCCCGACCAGGTCGACCTGTCGTTCGGATACGGATAATTCGAGCGCAACGTGCGGATATTGCCGAAAGAACCCGGGAAGGAGCGGCGTCACGCACAGGCGGCCGTAGGCAGGCGCGGTCGTCAATCTCACCAAGCCTTGCGGCGATTGCTGTCGCGTCCCGACCGACGACTCCAGCGAATCGAAGCCCTCCATCAAGGGCTTGGCCGATTCATAGAACGCCTGGCCCGCCGCGGTGATCACCACCTGACGCGACGTTCGCAACACCAGTTGAGCACCGAGATACTGCTCCAGCGCGGCAATCTGCTTGCTTACGGTTGGTTGTCCAATGCCTTCCTCTCGCCCTACGGCGGAAAAACTGCCGCATTCGACTAGTCGGACAAACAGGCGAATTGCATCCAGACGATCCATGGGTATTCGTATCGATCCATTCTGTATTGGAATCGATGGTATGCCGGGAGGCTGCGTTTCGGCAACGGGCTTACTTGTTTAAGTTACGGCCTGTGCAGTTACCGCCATCGCTGTTTATCGCTGGAGAAACGCGTCATGAAAGCTATCTGCGTTACCGCTGAACGCTCGTTGGAAGTTCGTGATATCCGGCCGCCGAGCCGGCCGGAAGCAGGCCATGTGCTGATCGACATGGAGGCATCTGCAATCAACCATGGCGACAAGATATTTTTGCGTGCGCGTGCTGACGATGGCAAAGCGCTGCCGGCGAGCCAGCACGGTGTGTGGGGCGCATCCGGTGCCGGGACGGTAGTGGCGACGGGTGCCGGTGTACCAGAGCGTTATATGGGGAGACGTGTCGCTGTCTACCGCTCGCTGAACCGTAGCGCGTACAACCTCGGGTTTTGGTGCGAAAAAGCGCAGGTGCCTTACACGAGTTGCCTGATCTTGCCCGAACACGTCAGCGCACGGGACTATTGCGGGTCGCTGGTCAACGTGATCGCAGCCTATGCGTTTCTCGAAACGATTACCGAGGCCGGGCATCGCGGCGTGATTGCCACGGCGGGGAACTCGGCAACCGGGCTGGCGCTCGCGGCCCTCGCTCGTCAGAGAAATATGCCGGTCATCTCCATGGTGAGGAGCCAGGCTGCGCAAGAGGCTCTGCAACGCGATGGTGTCGAGCATATCGTGCGCGCCGATGAAGACTTTACCGACACACTTGGAAAGCTGTCATCGGAGCTTGGAACGACGGCCGTATTCGATGGCGTGGGCGGTGCGCTGACCGGCCAGCTGGCAACCTGTCTGCCGATGCGCTCGTCCGTATATTTCTACGGCACGATGGCTGGCCCCGTTCCGTTTCCCGTGTCGGCGCCGCTCTTCATGATGAAAGATCTGTCGATGCAGCGTTTCAGCAATTTCGAGAGCCGCACGGTGCGAGAGCATGAAAGGCTGGTGGCTGCGCTGCATGCGCTCGAGAGCGTGATCGGCGATCCCGTGTTCAGGACGCGCGTCGGTCAGGAATTCAGCTTCGATCTGATCGACGACGCCATGACGTACGAGTCCGTCGACGGACGAAAGGCGATACTGGCGAGCCGGTCGTGAAGCATCGATGGGGCGTATCGGTTATCAACTTCACAAGAAAACGCGCGCGGTCACAAGGCTCGCGCGCAAACTCGGAGAATGGTTCCCATGCGGACAATTCAGTTACCGCTCGACGCGACGGTATTGGCTACCCCGGCACAATCGCGCCGGTACTTCTGCATCAGGCGCGCCTGCGCCGAATCGATATCGTCGGGATAGCTGCTCTCGTCTCCGGACGACGGGTCGTAGCCGACGGATTCCAACTCGTTCAGTTCGTTGACGAGCTGTCGGTGGGAGATCGGGCCGTTCGCGTGCACGAACGGATAGTCGTGGCATTGCGCCGACGTGAGCTTCGTCTCGGCATGCGCGGAGACGCTCGATGCGAGCATGGCGGCGCAGACGAGGTAACGGATGGGATGATTCATCTTCGGCTCCTGGATAGCGTTGAATAGAGGCCGCACGGCAGGATGCCTGCGTCGGCCGCAAGACGAAGATTAGGGACAGCGGACTATCCAAACAGCAGCGCGATGATGAAACATGTTTTAGGAAAATCCGCATCGGGTCATGCATTGGCTGCCGCATGCACTGAAAGTTAAAGAATCCTTCATGCCTGTGTTCCCGGATGGTCAGGCACAGCGGCGTATCGTCGAGCGATGGATCATTCGATGCCGCGCACCGCGCGGTGCGCACTGGGGGTAATGCAATGAAATCGACCGTCATGACGGCTGGACTGATCGCGCTGGCGTGTTCGTCGCTGCCGGCGTTCGCGAAGGTGCAGGGAACCGGGCTCGCGATTGCCGATGTGACGCTCGCGCACGCAAATGCCGAACATGGAGATCGTGCGATCGATGCCGAGCGCAATCTCGCGTCGCATCGCGCGGACAGATCGAGCACGCAATCGCACCAGGGCTGAGATGCGCGACGTTCGAATCGATAGCGCAAGCCGCTACGGCTATCCGGTGACGCCGCCGGACGCATGAACGCGCGATTCCGGCCGAGCAACGAACATGACGGGCGCCTTGCCGATGGCAGCGCGCCCGTCATGTTCGTTTACGAGCCGAAGAACGGCACGCAGAAGTCGGGCGGGCCGACACAATCGTCCGGGCCGTCGGGCGGCGCGGAGGCGCACCCGGACAACATGACGCTGACAGCCATCGCGACGAGTGCGATACGGGCGCAACGAGCGAGCAACGGACGAAGTTTCATGAAGTTTGAGCAATTCGGTGGACGGCTGGCGGCGCTGCCGGCGTGAGCCGGGCACCGCGCCCGGCCGCACGGTCGCGCGCATCAATGCGAATAGAGCGTGGAGTTCAGGTACTTGAGTTGTCCGTCCTGTTCGGCGTGCACGAGCTCGGCATGGACCTCGGCGCGCGTCTTTTCATGAATCGGCTGGCCGTAAGGCGGCACCCATTGGCCGGCAGCCTGAGTGCCTGGCACGCCGTCCTTGGTGGCGGCCGGGGAGATCTGCACCGGCCGGCTGCCGGTCAGTGCAAACGCGGGAACGGACAGCGTGCCGATTGCGGCGAGCAGGGCAGTGGCGACGATGTTGGCGGTTTTCATGTCGGGAGTCCTCATGATGATTGAACGGGTTCATCCACCGGCGCGGCGTGTCGGTGTCGCGCACGGGTTGAGGACAAGCATAGGCGGCGGACATTAGCGGATCGGCATACGCAACGTGAAAAGAAATTCATGCATCGGCGCGCAGTCGCGGCGACATCAAACCGGCATGCCGTGAAGCGTTCCGCGCGGTCGGGCAGACGTAAAAAACGGCACCCGTCATCGCGACGGGTGCCTTGAAATACGACACGCCTCGTCCGTGTCGCAAGGGAATCAGTTCGCTGCACGGGCCGGCGTCGCAGCCGGTGCTTGCGTACCGGATGCGGCTTCATCGGTCGACCACCCGCCGCCCAGCGCGGCGATCAACCCCACCGCCGCCAGTTGCCGGCGCGTGTCCAGCGCCAGCATCGCAACCTTCGTATTGAGTTCGGTGGTCTGCGCGGTTACCACATCGAGATAGCTGACGACGCCGTCCCGATAGCGCGACATCGACAACTGCAACGTGCGTTCGGCCGCCTCGAGTGCTTCCTGCTCGCGATCGGCTTCGTCGCCGAGGTGATGCGTGAGTGCGAGGTTGTCTTCCACCTGCTGGCACGCGTCGAGCACCACCGCGCGGTATTTCGCGCCGTTCTCGGCCAACTGCGCGCGCGCCTGGTCGGTGAGCGCCTGGCGCCGGCCGCCGTCGAACAGCGTCAGCGCGAGGCTGGGCCCGATCGACCAGATCTCGTTCGGCGCGCGGAGCCAGTGGCCGAGGCCCGAGCTTTGGTAGCCGCCGACCAGCCCGAGCGTGACGTCGGGGAAGAACGCCGCGCGCACCACGCCGATCTTCGCGTTGGCGGCGGCCATGCGCCGCTCGGCGGCCGCGACGTCGGGTCGCCGCTGCAGCAGCGTCGCGGGAATGCCGGCCGGGATCGTCGGCAGGTACGCCGCGTTCAGGTTCGGCGTCAGCGAGAACGACGACGCCGGTACGCCCGTGAGCGTCGCGATCGCGTGCTCGTCGAGCGCGCGCCGCGCCCGTATGTCCTCGGCCGACGCCCGGGCCGAATCGAGCTGCGTCTGCGCGCGCGACACGTCGAGATCGGACGCGATGCCGCCCGCGTGCCGGCTCATCGTCAGGCGCAGCGCGCGCCGGTAGGTGTCGATCGTGTCGGCCAGCAACCGTTGCTGCTGATCGAGCCCGCGCAGGCTGAAGTACGCGCTGGCGAGGCTGGCCTGCAGGCTCAGTTGGACCGACGCGAGATCGTCGGCGCTGGCCCGTGCGTCGGCGCGCCCGGCCGCGACTTCGTTGCGGACTTTCCCCCACAAGTCGAGGTCGTAGTCGAAGCCGGCGTCGAGGGTGTTGTCGCCATAGACGTTCGGCTGGTTCGAGCCGCGCAGCGGCCGCGTGGCCGATTGGCGGTTGCTCGAGACCTGCGCGCCGAGGCCGATGGTCGGGAACAGCCCCGAGCGCGCCTGATCGAACAGCGCGGCCGCTTCGTCGTGGCGCGCCACGGCCGCGGCCACGTCGGGGTTGGCCGCGGCCACCCGTGCCTCGAGCCGGTCGAGCACGGGGTCGCGAAACGCCGTCCACCAGCCGTCGCGCGCGATGCGGTCGGCCGGCTTCGCGGCCTGCCAGCCGCCCGCTTCCTTGAAGCTGGCCGGCAGCGCCGTTTGCGGCGCGTGATAGGCGGGCGCGAACGAGCACGCGCAGAGGAACGCGACGCCGGCGAGCATCGCGCAGAGCCGAAGCCGGTTAGCCATGCGCACGCTCCGTGTTGCGCTTGGCAGACGCAACGGTGGGGGCCGGCGCCGCGAGCCTGACCGGGTCGCCGTCGGCCAGCGAATCGGGCGGATTGTCGATCACGCGATCGTCCGGCGCGAGGCCGGTCGCGATCTGCACGTGCGTGCCGAGATCGGTCGCGATCGTCACGGGCTTGAGTACCGCGCGATCGTCCTTGCCGACCACGGCGACCTGCAGGCCGGCCTGCCGGAAGATCAACGAGCTGGCCGGAATCGTCAGCACGTGGGTGCTGCCGGCCGATAGCGCGAAATGCACTTCGGTGTATTCGCCGGGGATCAGCTTGCCGTCGCGGTTGTCGACCATCAACTGGACGAGCAGCGTGCCGGTCGAATCGGCGATCGCGTCGTCGGTATCGGCGAGCGTCGCCCGGAAGGTCTCGCCCGGATGCTCGGGCACGGTCAGCGTGGCCGTCATGCCGGGCCGGATCGCGGCGGCCTCGTTCTGCGGCACGCTCACGTAGACGCGCATCCGGTGGACGTCGGACACCGCAAATAGCTCAGGGCCGGCGCCGCCGCCGGCCGAGATCAACTGGCCGATGTCGGTCTTGCGCGCGGTGACGACGCCGTCGAACGGCGCGACGATGCGCTTGAACGCCTCCAGCGCGTCGAGGCGCCGCACGTTTGCTTCGTTGGCGGCGACGATCGCCTGCTTGGCCGCGAGGTCGCTGGTCTTCTCGTCGGTTTCCTGCTGCGACACCGAATCCTGCGCGAGCATTCTGGTCCAGCGCGCGGCCGTGGACGCGGCCAGCTTCTCGTTGGCGAGCGAGCTCTGCAGGTCGGCACGCGCCTGCTGCAATTGCTGGTCGAGTTCGGGCGTATCGATCAGCCCGAGCAATTGCCCCGACTTCACGTGCGCGCCGATATCGGTGTACCACGCATGCAGGTAGCCCGACACCTGCGCGTGGATCGGCGCGCTCTCGAATGCGGACAGATGGCCGGGCAGCACGAGCGTCGCGCCGTCGCCGCCGGCCGACGGCGTGTACGCGACCACGGTCGGCACCGCCTGTTCGGCGGACCAGGTCGTCATTTCCCGTTTCGCGTGCGCGCGGCCGACGATGCCGGTCGCCACGATGCCGACCGCGATCAGCGCGGTGAGCGTGGCGACGAGCTTGAGGTTGGGCAGCCGTTTCGGCGACTTGATATCGATCTCAGTGGACATGGGAGGCTCCGGACGCGGAAAGGGAGGAAGCGCGGGACGCGTCGTGCTTCAGCGCGTCGCGCCGATGCACGAGGCTGAACACGACGGGAACGAAGAACAGCGTCGCGATCGTCGCGCACGCAAGGCCGCCGATCACCGCGCGGCCGAGCGGTGCGTTCTGCTCGCCGCCGTCGCCGAGGCCGAGCGCCATCGGCGCCATGCCGATGATCATCGCGAGCGCGGTCATCAGCACCGGGCGGAACCGCGTGAAACCGGCTTCGAGCGCGGCGGCCAGCGCGTTGCCGGTGTCGGCCAGGCGTTCGCGCGCGAAACTGACGACGAGGATCGCGTTGGCGGTGGCCACGCCCATGCACAGGATCGCGCCGGTCAGCGCCGGCACCGACAGCGGCGTATGCGTGGTGAACAGCATCCAGACGATGCCGGCCAGCGCCGCCGGCAGCGCCGAGACGATCACGAAAGCGTCGGCCCACGAATGGAAGTTCACGACGATCAGCAGGTAGATCAGCACGATCGCGCCCACGAGGCCGAGCAGCAGGCCGGCGAACGCGCCGTTCATGGTCTGCACCTGGCCGCGCAGCGTGACGGTCGAGCCCTTCGGCAGATCCTTCGCGGTGGCTTTGACGATGTCGTCGATGTCGGCCGCGACCGCACCGAGGTCGCGCCCCTGGGTGGTCGCGTAGATGTCGAACAGCGGTTCGATGTTGTAGTGCGACACCACTGCGTTGCCGACGCCGCGCGTGATCGTGGCCAGGCCGCCCAGCAACTGGGACTGGCCGTTCGCGCCGGTGACCGGCAGGTTCCGCAGCGCCGACAGCGTGGTCATCCTGTACTGCGGCGTTTGCGCGACGATCGGATAGGACACGCCGTTGTGCGGGTTGAGCCAGTAGGTCGGGTCGACCTGGCTGGTGCCGGCCAGCGTCGCGACCACCGAGTTCGTCACGTCCTGCTCGGTGATGCCGAGCTGGTCGGCGCGCGTGCGATCGACCGTCACCGTGAACTGCGGATAGGTGCTGGCCTGCTGGATGCGCGGATCGGCGACGCCGGCGACCAGCCGCAGCTTGCGGTACAGCTCGCGCGCATAAGCGAGATTGGCCTGCTGGTTCGGGCCGGCCACCTGCAGGTCGACCGGCGCCGGCGCGCCGAAGTTGAGGATCTGGCTGACGATGTCGGCGGGCAGGAACGAGAACGTGGTGCCCGGATAGGCGCTCGGCAGGCGTTCGCGCAGCGTGTGCACGTAGTCGGCGGTCGGCGCGTGATCGTGCGACAGCGAGATCAGGATGTCGCCGTCCTGCGGCCCGAGCGTGCCGCTGTTGTTGTAGGTCAGGTTGATCCCGCTGTTCGGCAAGCCGATGTTGTCGATCACTGCACGCAACTGCGCGGGCGGGATCACGCCGCGAATCGTGTTCTCGATGCGGTCGAGCTCGGCGGCGGTTTCCTCGACACGTGTGCCGACCGGCGCACGCACGTGTAGCGCGATCTCGCCGGAATCGATGGTCGGGAAGAAATTGCGGCCGAGCGACGGGGCGAGCAGGAAGGACGCGGCCACGATGCCGAGGAAGGCGACGACGAACGGCTTGCGGCGCGTGAGCGCGAGGCCGAGCAGGATTCGGTACGACGCGCGCACGGCTTCGAAGCGGCGCTCGAACGCACGCTGGAAGCGCACCAGCGGATTGCGCGACGGCGGGACGTCGTGCGCGCCGGCATGGCCCGCGTGCGGATCCATGACCGCGGCCAGTTCGCCCGACGCGTGACCGGCCGATGCGTGCGGCTTGAGCAGGTATTGCGCGAGCATCGGCACGAAGGTGCGCGACAGCACGAACGACGACGCCATCGAGAAGATCACCGCCTTGGCCATCGGCACGAACAGGAAGCGCGAGATGCCGTCGAGCATCAGCATCGGCACGAACACGATGCAGATGCACAGCAGCGAGACGAGCGCCGGCATCACGATCTGTTTCGCGCCGTCGACGATCGCGGTGCGCGTGTCCTTGCCCTGTTCGAGGTGCCAGTTCACGTTCTCGATCGTCACGGTCGCATCGTCGACCAGGATCCCGACCGCGAGCGCGAGGCCGCCGAGCGTCATCACGTTGAGCGTTTCGCCGGTGGCCGCGAGCAGCGCGATCGCCGACAGCACGGCCAGCGGGATCGACGCGGCGATGATCAGCGTCGAGCGCCACGAGCCGAGGAACAGCAGGATCATCAGCGAGGTCAGCGCGGCGGCGATGATGCCTTCGCGCGCGACGCCGCTGACGGCGCCGTTCACGAAGGTCGACTGGTCGCCCATCGTGACGAGCTTCAGGCCCGGCGGCAGCGTCTGTTCGACCAGCGGCAGCTTCGCCTTCACGCCGGCGATGATGTCGAGCGTCGAGGCCGAGCCGTTCTTCAGGATGCTCATCAGCACCGCGCGGTGGCCGTCCACGCGCACGATGTTGCCCTGCGGCGGGAAGCCGTCGCGCACGTGCGCGACGTCACGGACATAAATCGTCGTGCCGTCGACCGACTTGATCGGCAGGTCGTTCAGCGCGTCGAGCGAGAGCGGGCTGTTGTTGAGCTTGATGTTGTATTCGAAGCGGCCGATCTTCTGCGTACCGGCCGGGATGATCTGGTTCTGCTGCGCGAGCGCGTGCGCGACGTCCTGCGCCGACAGCCCTTTCGACTGCAGCGCCTGCGGGTCGAGATCGATCTGCACTTCACGTGTCTTGCCGCCGTACGGCGTCGGAATCGCAACGCCCGGCACCGACAGCAACTGCGGTCGAATGAAGTTGACCGCGTAATCGCCGAGCTTCTGTTCGTCGAGCGTGTTGCTGGTCAGCGCGATCTGCAGCACGGGCACGGTCGACGCGTTGTAGTTGAGGATCTGCGGCGGCGTGGTGCCGGGCGGCATCTGCTTGAGCACGGTCTGCGAGATCGACGTGACCTGCGCGGTCGCCGTGCGGATATCGACCGTCGGCTGGAAGAAGATCTTCACGATGCCGTAGCCGCGGAACGATTGCGACTCGATATGCTGGACATCGTTGACCGTCGTGCCGAGCGTGCGCTCGTAGTACGTGATCACGCGTCCGGACATGTCGTCCGGCTGCAGACCCGCGTAGTTCCAGACGACGCTGATCACCGGGATGCGGATGTCCGGGAAGATGTCGATCGGCGTTCGGACCGCCGCGAGCGGGCCCGCGATCAGGATCAGCAGCGCCAGTACGACGAACGTATAGGGCCGGGCGAGCGCGAGCCGGACAATTTTCAGCATGAGGTGCTGCTCCGTTCAATATCGTCGTGAAGAAGAGCCGGATGTGCGCGTCGTCGGGAAAAACCCGAGGCGCAACCGATGAGCGCATTCTGCGGAGCGGCCACTAACAGCCGGTCGCAAAAAAGATGAAACAAGTTTTAAGGAGCGGGTGGGCTTAACCGGGGAGGTGGCCGCGAGCCGCGGATCGTCTTCGACGTCGGGATGTGTGCCACGGCGTGCGCGATGCCGGGGGAATCAGGCGGCGGCAAGCTGCGTGGCGGCGCGGTCGGGTGTGCGATAGGGGTCGATCACATAGCCGATGAAGCTGCGCACTTTTCCAGCGCTTTCTAAAAAAAGATTCATGCGCAGTTCACGAATCTTCAGCCGGTTCACGTGTACCGAGGTCGATAATTGGATCGCGTAATTCCGGCAAGGACGACAAAAATGACACAACCGTTGAGCATCAAGATGATCGAGGAGCGCGGCAAGCTCGTGGTGCTGATGTCGATCGAACGGGGCGCAGCCGTGCTCGATCCGGAAGACGTGGACGCAGTCATCCAGTACTTGAGTCTGCTGCGCGCGTCGATGCAGCCGGCGGTGCCGGAGCGTCCGCCACACGGGCAGCAATTCGTGACGGAAATGGATCCCTGCTGGTATGCCGAGCGCCATCCGGTGCAGGGCGGCGCGGTGCTGTTACTGAGTCATGGCGGGCTCGGTTGGGCAAGCTTCGCACTACCGCCGTGCAGCCTCGAACGGTTGCACGCTTCGCTGACGCAACTGCTCGAGGACGAGCGGCGAGCGATCAGCCTGCCGCACTGAATCTGCGTCGCGAACGTGCTTGCATGCGGCGTCGTTGCGACGGAGTGATTCGGTAGCCGCCAGTGCGTGAACGCCGCCTCCCGGCACGGGCCGCGGCGCGCGCTATCCGCGCCCGACGAACGGCATCGCGGTCGCCATGATCGTCATGTTGAGGATGTTGGTATCGAGCGGCAGATTCGCCATCTGGACGACCGCGTTAGCGACATGCGCGACGTCCATCCGCGCCTCGGGCGCCAGGCTGCCGTCCGCTTGCGGGACGCCTTGCGTCATCCGTTCCGTGAGCGACGTCGCGGCGTTGCCGATGTCGATCTGGCCGCACGCGATGTTGTACCGGCGGCCGTCCAGCGCCAGCGACTTCGTGATTCCGGTTACCGCGTGCTTGGTGGCCGTGTACGCGATCGTATCGGGGCGCGGTGCGTGCGCCGAGATCGAGCCGTTGTTGATGATCCGGCCGCCCTGCGGCGTTTGCGTTTTCATCAGCCGCCACGCGGCGCGCGCGCACAGGAAGACGCCGGTCAGGTTCGTCGCGACGACGCTGTTCCACACGTCGAGTTCGTATTCGTCGAGGGACACGACCGGGGCGTTGCGCCCGGCATTGTTGAACAGGACGTCGAGCCGGCCGAACCGTTGCGCGATCTGCGCGAACGCGTGGTCGACCGACGCTTCGTCGGTGACGTCGACGGGAAACACTTCGGCGTCGCTGCCGGCGGCGCGGATCGCGTCCTGCGTGTCGCGCAGCGACGCCTCCGTGCGCCCGAGCAGCGCGACGATGAAGCCGGCCTGGGCGAGTGCGAGGGCCGCGGCGCGACCGATGCCGGAGCCGGCGCCCGTGACGGCGGCGAATTTCTTCGAGACGGACATGGCGTGATTTCCTGCGGGTCGAGTAGGGGAGGCAGGCGACGAACGATGTCATCGCCACTTCGGCAATGTAGACGAAATGCGGCGGGTACGGATTCAGGCGACGCCGTCAAGCGCATCGGATGCCATGGTTTTCGCTGAACGCGGAGCCGAGCGAGCGGCACGGCGGGACAATGCCCGCCGGCCGTCACTTCACGCACTCCAGCGCATACTTCAACCCCTGCCCGAGCAACCCGCGCCAGACGTCCCACGTATGCCCGCCGTCGACGATGCGCAGCTCGGCCGGGTTCTGCGCGCGGCGCAGATGCGTGTACAGCACGCTCGATTCCGCCTGGATCGTCAGGTCGTCGTCGCCGGCCGCGATGAACATCGGCACGCGCCAATTGCGCGCGAAATAGCCGCGCAGCAGTGCCGGGTAGTTCAGCTCGTGCCACACGCGCGAATCGAACTGCCGGTCGCCGAACACGCCGACGTAGCGCGCGGCGGAATTGAGCGGCGGCTCGTTCGCATAGATCGCGGGGCTCAGCAGCATCGCGCCGCAGAACAGCCCCGGTTCGAGCAGCGAGAAGCGCAGCGCGCCGAAGCCGCCCATCGACACACCGCCGATCGCGCGGCCCGCGCGCTGGTTCGACACCGCGAAGTGCGCTTCGACTTCGGGCAGCAGGTCGTTGAGGAACGCGCTCTGCATCTTCTCCTTGCGGTCGACGTACCAGTCGGTGCCGCCCTGCGGCATCACGATCACGACCGGCGGAATGTCGTGGCGCTCGATCAGCGTGTCGGCGGTGGCCTGCAGCCGGCCTTGCGTGACCCAGTCGTTCGCGTTGCCCGCGTTGCCGTGCAGCAGGTACATCACCGGGTAGCGCGCGCCTTCCGGGTTGTAGCCGGGCGGCAGGTAGACCGTGTACGACCAGTCGCGCTTCAGCGACGCCGACCGGAACGTGCGCAGCACGACGCTGCTGCCCGGATTGACGGGCGGCTCCTGCGCGGTCGATGGCGTCGTCGCGGTCTGGACGGCCGGCGGCGCGGGCGATATGGCCGGCGCGGCGGCAGGCGCGGCCGACGGTGGCGTGGCGTGGGCGGTGGCGATCGCGCCGGCGATCAGGGCGAGGGCGAATGGAAGGGCGAGTCGGCGCATGGCGAATCGTTTCAGGAGTGGCGCCGGCTATCGTAGCAGCGGCGCATGACGGCGCGGCGCGTCATGGCCGCGAACCGAACGGCAGCCGCGCGACGAGCGGCCCGTAGAGTTTGGCGACGAGATACAGCAGTCCGATCGCGACCACGTCGGCGGTCAGGCCGAGCGGCACGTCGAGATAGCCTTCGGTCGCCTGGTAGAGCAGCGAATCGACCGCGAGCGAGATGCCGGTGCCCGCGACGAAGCACAGCAATCCCTGCCGGCCGATCGTGCCGATCCACGGCATCGCGTGCGCGACCTTCTTCATCCAGCCGAGGTGCACGAGCTTGGCGGCGAGCCACGCGATCGCGAGGAAGTTCACGAGCCGTAGCGCGCCGAGGTTCTGCTTGATCGACGGATCGGTCGGGAACGGCTCGATGCGCAGCCGGTAGTACGCGCCGGCCGCGACGATCGCGAGCGCCGCGGCCGTCAGCAGCCAGCCCTGCGGCTTCGGCGCGAGGGTCTGGTAGACGGGCTGGCAGCGCGCGATCACGCCGAGCACGAACAGGAATTGCCACGCGAACGGGTTGAAATCCCACGGCGCGCCTTCGACGGTCGGCAAGAAGCGTGCGACGTGCGGCGCCGCGTACCACAGCGATCCGCTGAACGCGAGCATCAGCCAGGGCTGCGTGCGCGCGAGCGGCAGCGCGAGCGGGACGAGCAGCGCGAAGAACGCGTACATCGGCAGCACCGACGCGAGGTAGGGCTGGCGGCGGAACAGCAGGATGTCGCGCAGCGCGGCGAGCGGCTTGTGCAGCAGCCCGTCGAGATCGTTGGTCGGCATGTTCGGGCCGTCGATCGCGAACGCGTTCAGCACGGCGGTGATCAGCAGCATCAGGCCGGCCGTCACCAGGAACGCGCGGTAGATCTCGAACGCGCGCCGGATGAAACGCTGGCGTGCGGCGGCCTCGTCATGCCGCTCGGCGAGCGAGTTGTACGCAATGGCGGTCGCGAAGCCGCCGAGGAACACGAACACCTCGGCCGCGTCGCACAGCGCGTACGCGTGCAGCGTCACGCGCGACAGGATGCTGCCGCCGATGTGGTCGACGACGATGACGAGCAGCACGAGGCCGCGGAAGAAATCGAGCTCGGCGTAGCGGCCGGCTCGGGCCGGCGCGGTCATCGGGGCGCCTTTCGGCACGGGCCGCGGGCACGGCCGGCACGCGCCGCGCATGAATCGGGGTCAAGCATGACTTCGTGAAGAAATGGCGAACGGATGCGCATTGTGCCATCGATGCGAAGCCTTCCGGGTTTACGCGAATGGCGGGCCGGCCGGCCGCTACCGACAAGCCCGGTCAGGCCGTCCGCGCAAGGGGCAGTTGGACGAGCGCAACGCTTTGCGCGCGACGACCCGCACCCGATGGACGGGCGGTTTGCGTCGTGACACCATTTTGTCCTCACGCGGCCGCACACCGCGTCGTCCGCCCTGCGGGCCACACATACAACAGATCGAACAATTCGCCGGGCGCATGGCCTGCCCGGCCCCCGGCTCCGGAGATTCGTCATGAGGAAGCACGTCATTTTTGTCGCCGCGCTCGCCGCCTTCGCCGCGCCGGCCTTTGCCGAGACCAGCGTGACGCTGTACGGCGTGATCGACGAAGGCTTCAATTACACGAACAACGTCAACGTCAATGGGGTCGGAAAGACCAATTACCAGCTCGCAAGCGGCTATGCTCAGGGCAGCCGGTGGGGCCTGAAGGGCAGCGAGGATCTCGGCGGCGGGCTGAAGGCGGTCTTCACGCTGGAAAACGGTTTCGACGTGAACAACGGCCGGCTCGGCCAGGGCGGCCGCATGTTCGGCCGTCAGGCGTTCGTCGGGTTGTCCGAGTCGCGCTTCGGCACGCTGACCTTCGGCCGTCAGTACGATGCCGTCGTCGACTATCTCGCGCCGCTGACCGCGAACGGCAACTGGGGCGGCACGCTGTTCTCGCACCCGTTCGACAACGACAACACGGACAACTCGTTCCGCGTCAACAACACGGTCAAGTACGCGAGCGCCGACTGGAACGGCCTGACGTTCGGCGGCACGTACAGCTTCAGCAACAGCACGGGCTTCTCGAACAACCGCCAGTACAGCATCGGCGCGCAGTATTCGCTGGCCGGGCTGCAGGTCGCGGCCGCGTACCTGCAGGCGAACAACCCGGGCATCGGCAACGCGGGCGCGATCGCGGCCGACGACGCGAACTTCGTCGCCGATCGGCTGCGCATCTTCGGCGGCGGCGTCAACTACACGTTCGGCCCGGCGACGGTCGGCGTCGTCTATACGAAGACCGACGTGAAGAACCCGGTATCGACGGTCTACCTGCCGGCGTCGACGTTCGCCGGCCTCGGGCTGACCGCGACGAAGTTCCAGAACTTCGAGATCAACGGCAAGTACCAGCTCACGCCCGAGTTCTACCTCGGCGCGCAGTACGTGTATACGGACGGCAAGTACGACGCCGCGGCCGGTTCGTTCAAGCCGAAGTACCACACGGTCGGCCTGATGGCCGACTACAGCCTGTCGAAGCGCACCGACGTGTACCTGCAGGGCGCGTGGCAGAAGGTGGGCGGCGACAAGACGGGCACGGCAGCCGACGGCGGCTATGTCGTCGGGACCGACGGCCCGTCGGCGTCGTCGAACCAGTTCGCGGTGCGCGCCGCGATCCGCCACAAGTTCTGAGGTCCTGACCGGCCGGCGCCGCGCAGTGGGTGGCCCGGCGCCGGTTGCTGCCGTCATCGTGCGCGGTGCGGGCCGTCGAGCGTTTCCGCGAGCCAGTCGACGAAGATCCGCACGCGCGGCGCGAGATGCCGGCCGGTCGGAAACACTACCGACACGGGCAGCGGCCCCGCATTCCATTCCGGCAGCACCTCGACCAGCGAGCCGTCGGCGAGCAGCGGCGCGAGCCCGTCGCGCGGCGCCTGGATCAGCCCGAGGCCCGCGAGGCAGCACGCGAGATACGCCTGCGAGCTGTTGACCGACACGACGCTGTGCATCTTCACCGTGTGCATCTCGCCCGAATCCATGTCCGTATATTCCCAGTCCAGCTCGCGGCCCGTGCGGCTCGAGAAATAGCCGACCGCGACGTGGTCCGGCAGATCGTCCGGCGAGCGGGGCAGGCCGTGTCGCGCGAGATACGCGGGCGACGCGCAGTTGATCTGCGCCATTTCGCCGACGCGCCGCGCGACGAGCGACGTGTCGGACAGCACGCCGACCCGCACCGCGCAGTCGATGCCGTCCGCGACGAGATCGACGAAGCGGTCGGTCGTGCTGATCGCGATGCGCAGGTCGGGATAGCGCGCGTGGAAATCGGGCAGCGCCGGAATCACCTGGTTCAGCGCGAACCGCTCGGGCAGATCGACGCGGATCACGCCACGCGGCGACGCGCCGGCATCCTCGAACAGCGTCTCCGCATCGTCGAGGTCGGCGAGCAACTGCACGCAGCGCTCGTAGTAGGTCGCGCCCTCGGCCGTCAGCGCGACGCGCCGCGTCGTGCGTTGCAGCAGGCGGATCTTCAGGTGCTTTTCCAGATACTGGACGGCATTGCTGACCGTCGGGCGCGGCAGCTGGAGCTGCTCGGCCGCTTTCGTGAAGCTGCCGAGATGGGCGACGCGCGCGAAGACGCGCATTGCTTGCAGATGGTCCATGCGGGCGAGAACCTTGGCGGGAACGGGAACAAGGCTCCATTGTTAATCACCGTCGAATGGTTTGGTGGAGCGTTTCGCGTTTATCGCGCGGCGTCGTGCGGCCAGAATCCGTTTCATCCACTCACCATTCGAAGGAAACGGACATGGACAGGCGTCAACTGGGCCGCACGGGCCCGCAGGTTTCGGCGATCGGGCTCGGCTGCATGGGGATGTCGGATCTCTACGGGCCGGCCGATCGCGACGAAAGCATCGCGACGCTGCACGCGGCGCTCGACCACGGCATCACGCTGCTCGATACCGGCGACTTCTACGGGATGGGCGACAACGAGATGCTGATCCGCGACGCGCTGCGCGGCCGGGCGCGCGACCAGGTGGTGATCAGCGTGAAGTTCGGCGCGCTGCGCGATCCGGCCGGCGGGTTTGCCGGCTACGACGCGCGGCCCGCGGCGATCCGGAACTTCGTCGCCTATTCGCTGAAGCGGCTCGGCACCGACTACCTCGACATCTACCGGCCGGCGCGGGTCGATCCGGCGGTGCCGATCGAGGAGACGGTCGGCGCGATCGCCGATCTCGTGAAGGCCGGCTACGTGCGCCATATCGGGCTGTCGGAAGTCGGCGCGGACACGATCCGCCGCGCGGCCGCCGTCGCGCCGATCGCCGATCTGCAGATCGAATATTCGCTGCTGTCGCGCGGGATCGAGGCCGAGATCCTGCCCGTCTGCCGCGAGCTCGGCATTGGCGTGACGGCCTACGGCGTGCTGTCGCGCGGGCTGCTGGGCGGGCGCTGGACGGCGGCGCGGCAGGGCGAGCGCGATTTCCGCGCGGCGAGCCCGCGCTTCCAGGGCGAGAACCTCGCGCACAACCTCGCGCTGGTCGACGCGCTGCGCGCGATCGCCGACGAGAAGGGCAGCAATCCGGCGCAGGTCGCGATTGCGTGGGCGCTGTCGCGTGGCGCCGACATCGTGCCGCTGGTCGGCGCGCGCAAGCGCACGCAACTGCAGGACGGTTTGCTGGCGACAGAATTGCAACTAACGGTCGAAGCGCGTGCACGCATCGAAGCGGCGGTTCCCGCCGGGGCGGCTGCCGGTGAGCGCTATCCGGCCGCGCAGATGGCGCACCTCGACAGCGAGCAGGGCCGGGGGTGATGCATGGGGCCGGGTCGGGGCCCCGAAGCCCCGTCCGGCGGGCCCGAGCCAGCCTCAGGCAAAGCCAGATGGCGGGCGGCATGGCGGGCAGGCACCATCGGCGCCGTACTCAACGGACGGAATGCCGCCATGTCAATTCATACGCTGACGATCATCGTGCTGGTTTTCCTGCTGGCCGGCGCGGTGAAGGGGATGATCGGGCTCGGGCTGCCGACGATCGCGATGGGGCTGCTGACGCTCGCGATGCCGCCGTCGGCCGCGGCGAGCCTGCTGCTCGTGCCGTCGTTCATCACCAACGTGTGGCAGTTGTGGCTCGGCCCGTCGTTCGGCGCGCTGCTGCGCCGGCTGTGGCCGCTGCTCGCCGGCCTGACGGTCGGCACGCTGACGGGCGGGCTGCCGGCGCTCGCGGCCGGCAGCACGTGGACGCACGCGGCGCTCGGCGTCGTGCTCGTGCTTTACGGGGTATGGGGGCTGGCGGCGGCGCGATTGCCCGCGCCGGGCCGCCATGAAACATGGCTGTCGGCCGTGGTCGGCTACCTGACGGGCGTCGTGACGGCCGCGACCGGCGTGTTCGTCGTACCGGCCGTGCCGTACCTGCAGGCGCTGCGGTTGTCCAAGGACGATCTGATCCAGGCGCTCGGGCTGTCGTTTACCGCATCGACGATCGTGCTCGGCTTGCAATTGCGCGTGACGGGCGCGCTGCAGACGGTCGATCTCGGCGTGTCGGCGCTCGCGCTCGTGCCCGCGCTGGCGGGAATGGCCGGCGGCCAATACGCGCGGCGCGTGATGAGCGAGAAGATGTTCAAGCGTTGCTTCTTCGTCGGGCTGATCGCGCTGGGCGCGTCTATGGCGGGATCGCGTTGGTGGTGAACGCGGGCCCGGGCACTGCATGATCCCGAAGCCGGCTTCGGCAACCGGCTTCGGGAAGGGGCGCGGGAGCGCGGTCTTGTCGCTTACGCCGGATCGGCGTACCTCAGCGTCCACCCGACCGTGCGGGTCGCGCCTGCGCCGAGCGCGAACGGTTTCGTCGTGCATGCGAAGTTCGAATGCAGCTGCCCGATCGGCGTCGTCGACAGCGGATTCGTCGTGCCGTTCGCGGTGTCGAAGGCGGACAGCGCGCAGTTGTCGAACCCGGATGCCGCATAGCGCGTCGCCGCGCTGTTTGCGTACGTTACCGACACGCCGTCGCCGTTGGCCTGCGTCGACGCGAAATCCGCGAACGACGTGAAGTCCGTCTCGACCGCGAGGTTGCCCGCGAGCGTGCCCGAACTCAGCGTATCGCTGCGCGAAATCGTGCCGTGCGCGAACGTCAGCACCGTGTGCACCTGCAGGTCGAGATCCGTCGTGTACGCGGTGTTCTTCGACGCGACGCGGAACTTCGTCGTATCGAACGACACGATCACCTGGCCGTTGCTTTGCTGCACGTTCAGGTTCTTGTAGTACGTGACGGGAATGTAGGTCTTCGCGTTGTACGTCACCTGCGGCACCAGCAGCGCATAGCCGAGGTCGGTCGTGCCGTAGATCAGCTTGTCCGAGAACGGCACCGGGTAATACGGCGTGTACGCGTCGTAGTCGGGCGCCTGGCTGAGGTTCAGGTTGATCACGCGCCGGCCGTCGCGCACGGTGAGCAGCGCGGCGCTGTACGGATGCGCGGCATCGCCCGGCTGGTTGTACCAGGTGAGCGTGTAGCGCGGCAGCGCGTCGAGCCACGCGCGGTAGTCCGCATCGGCCATCGGCGCCTGGCCGCCGAAGCCGAGCTTGTTCCACCATGCGTTCACGTACAGGTACTGGTGCAGCAGGCTGAAGTTCTCGCCCATCACGCGCGGCTTGCCGCGATACGTGTCGGTGCCGCGGCCCTTGACCCACATGTTCACCGACGGCGTCGGCAGCGACGGGTCGTACCAGTACGTGTCGAAACGACGCGCGGCCTGATAGATGAATGCATACGCAACCTGTTTCTCGCGATCGGTCAGCACGCCGGCATTGGCCGCGGCCGTCAGCACCTCCATGAACGCGGAATCGCCGTACGGGCCGATCGAGCGGCCGTAGTTGAAGCCCTGGCCGTCGGCGTTCAGCTGCGGCAGGATCAGGTCGACCGACTTGCGCAGATAGCCCTTCAGCTCCGGCGTCAGATTCGCTTCGTTGCCCATCTCGAACGTGCGCTCGACCACTTCGCCGATCAGCAGCGTGCTGTAGCGGTCGAAGCGCGCCTGGTCGTAGTAGGTCGTGTGCGTGTTCGATGCTTCGTCGGAGAACCCGCCCGACGAGTCGTTGCGGATGTGGTTCGTCAGCGTGTACAGCAGCGCGTCGCGTGCGCTCATCGTCGCGACCGCCGGATCGGTCTTCGATGCGAACGACGGGCTGCTCCAGCCGAGCTTCTGGCGCAGCCCGGCAATGCCGTAGGACACCGCATAGTAGTTCTGCGCGGTGTTGAGCGACGCGATGTCGATCGGCGTGCCGGCGGCCGGGCAGGTCGTGGTCTTGCCGCTCGCATCGGGGCCGAACATGTCGCAGAACGTGAGCCGCTGCTGCAGCGTCGCCAGCAGCGCATCGCTGAAGACTTCGTTGAGCATGCCGTGCGCCTTCAGGTTGTTCAGCGCGACGAGGTAGTAGTACTCGCCCCACGAGGTATTCGCATACGCGTAGTTGCCGCCCGACTGCGCCATCATCGCGGTCGTGATCGTCCGGTACGTCGCGAGGTAGCTCGCGTATTGCGGGTCGTTCTTCGCCTTCATGTCGATCAGGATGTAGGACAGGCCGAGCGCGAGCTTGCCGGGCAGGAATTTGTCGCCGGTGTTCGTGTCGAGCACGTGGACGGGCGTGCCGTCGCCGAGATCCATCACCACCTGCGTGAAATCGGGCGATTTCCGGATCAGGTCGAACAGCGCGCGCATCTGGCCCATCATCGTGAGCGGGATGTTCGTGCCGGCCGGCACGCGGGTGTCGGGCGCGCCGTAGACGAGCGCCTGGAGCGAGTTCGCTGCGAGCGCGGGCGGGGTGGACGTAGGGGGCGACGACGGCGTGTCGGTCACGTCGTTGCCGCCGCACGCGCTGACGAGCACGACGGAAAGGGCGCCGAGCGTGAATCTGCTGCGCGGATGCATGGTGTCTCCAATTTTGAATAGTGATGAAGCACGGGCACGTGTCGCCGATGCCGCGCTCGGTACCCATACCGGGCGTCCGCCTTGCAAACCCTGATCCTTGAAGACGGACGGCCTGAATCGCAAATCGAGCAGGCAAGCGTTCCCCCTGCACGGGCCGTGACCGGCGTCGCGCTCGAGCATTGGAAAACGTTTTCCAAATTTAGGCATCGATCGGCGCGATGTCAATGAACTTTCACGTCGGATGCGCCGGTAGAAACCCGAATGGAGGAAGCCGGGGCGTGCGAGAGGGGAATCGGAATTACGCGTAAATCGTCGGGATGTTTATCTTGATGATCGCGTGGTCATCGTGCGAAAGAAAAGCTTTGAAGCGGTGAGGGCGAGCATGGGCGGGAAACGGGTTCTCGGTGCATGAAGAGAGAAAACGTTATCTATAAGAATCGGAATGCAGTAAGCCGCTCCCGGCCGCCCGCCGCCGCATGCGCCGACCCGCCGTTTCGACGACGTTCAAAGCTGCTTCTCGATCGCCGCCTTGTCGATCACCGACCACACCTGGCGGATCTTGCCGTCGTGAAACTCGTAGAACACGTTTTCGGCGAACGTGACCTTGCGGCCGTCGACGGCGAGCCCCATGAACGTTCCTTTCGGCGAACACGCGAAGCGAAGGCGGCACGCGACGCGCGGCGGCTCGCACACGAGCAGCCGGATGTCGAAGCGCAGATCGGGAATGTCGCGGAAGTCCTGCTCCAGCATCGCGCGGTAACCGGCGAGGCCGAGCGGCCGGTCGTTGTGGATCACGTCGTCGGACACGTATTCGCCGAGCGCCGTCCAGTCCTGCCGGTTCAGGCAGTCGATATACGCGCGATAGCGGGTGGCGAGATCGGTATCGGTCATGGCGATGTCTCCGTAGGTCGATGGGACGAATCGAATGCGGCGCGCGTTACGGCGGCGGCGCGTCGCCCGACAGGAACGCGACGAACTCGCGCGTGTACTTCGGCAGTGCGTCGAACGACCGCGCGCAGAGCGTCAGTTTCCGATGGCTCCACGGATCGGACAACTCGACGAGCCGCACGTCCATCGTCTGCATCGCGCGCTCGGCCGCATGCCGCGACACGATGCCGATGCCCACGCCGCTCGCGATCATGCGGCAGATCGCGTCGAAGCTCTTCAACTGCACGCGATAGCGGATCCGCTTGCCGAGCGCGCGCGCCTGGTCCGCGAGATGCACCTGCAGCGCGCTGCCGTCGGTGAGGCCGATGAAGTCTTCGCCGGCGATGTCGTCGAACGCGACCGCGCCGTACGACGCGAGCGGATGGGTGGCCGGCACGACGACGATCAGCCAGTCTTCGCGGAACGGCTTCTGTTCGAGGCCGCCGAGCCCGACCGAATCGGCGACGATGCCGACCTCGGCCGTCTTGTTGCGGATCGCATGCACGATCTCCTGGCTCGAGCGTTCCTCGACGCTGATCGACAGCTTCGGATGGTGCGGCAGGTAATCGGCCAGCGCATCGGGCAGGTATTCGCTCAGCGACGCGGTGTTGCACAGCAACCGGATATGGCCGCGCAGCCCCTGGCCGTATTGCTGCAGTTCGCCCCGCATGTGATCGATCTGCTGCAGCACGGTGCGCGCGTGGTGTTCGAGCGCGCGGCCCGCGTCGGTGGCCTGCGCGCCGGACTTGGTCCGGTGCAGCAGCGGCACGCCCAGCTCGTCCTCCATCCCGCGAATGCGCTCGCTCGCGGCCTGTAGCGTGATGTGCGTTCGCTCGGCGCCGCCCGTGATCGTGCCGGCTTCGCAGATGTTCAGGAAGAGCCGCAGGTCGGTCAGGTCGAAGCGCATGATGGGCGGAGGGATGGCTCGGGGAATGGCCGATAAGTTAGCAGGAACCGCGGCGGCGGTCTCAGGGCCAGCCTGAGACCCGGTTCGCCGCTTCCGCATTTTCGGGGCGCGATCGACGCCCGATCATGGACGCACATCAACCGCGGAGCCTGTCATGCAGATCGATTCGTCGTGGGGCGTGTCGTTCAAGATCGCGCTGCATCTGCTGTTCCTGTGTATCGGCGTCGCGTGGGCCGGTGCCGAATTCGTCGCATGGTTGCGATGAATGTCGTCGTGCGACTATCGAAACAAATGAACCATAGTTTTTTGCGACGAAAATTCTTCCGTTTTTCTGCGCCCAGACCATCAAGTTTTTCCGGATCGGACCGTATTACCGGTAGCGAATGCCGGCCGGCATCCGGTCCGTGATCGTTTGTCATCATTGTTTGCATCCGGTTACACGTCGGCCGTTCCGTTTTTGAGATGCTTGAAAGATTGTCAAACCGGAGTCGGATCGTCCATGAAAACGCGCGAGATTCACCGCAAGGCGGCGTGGCTGTCGGGCCTGGCCGCCGTGCTCGTCATGGCCGGTTGTGCAAATACGCAGTCCGTTCCGCCGAGCGACACGCTGGCGGCGCAGCCCTCTGATTCGAGCTCGTCCGCCGCGGCGCCGCCGGCCGCGCCGATGCCGGCCGCGCCGATTCTCGTCGCGCGGAAATATATCGTGAAACGCGGCGACACGCTGACGGGCATCGCCACCGCGAACGATTGCAGCGTGGCCGACTTGCGCACCTGGAACAAGCTGGCCACGAACGGCAGGCTGCGCATGGGGCAGGTGCTGCGGATCGTCAAGCAGCAGCCGCTGCCGCCCGCGGGCGCGGCCGGCACGCAGGTCGTCGCGAGCAATGGCGCGGCGGGTAATCAGGGAACTGCGCCGGCCACGTCGCCGGCCAGCGCGTCGACCGCGAACGACCGTCAGGTCGTCAAGGAAACGAAGCGTCATGCGGGCGGCGTCGCGCTCAAGTGGCCGGCGACCGGCAAGATCGTCGAAGGGTTCCGGCCCGGGCAGAACCGCGGCATCCAGATTGCCGGCCGGCCGGGCGACCCGGTCCGCGCCGCGGCAGATGGGCGCGTGATGTACGCGGGCACCGGCCTGAACGATTACGGCAGCCTGATTATCGTCCAGCACAACGCGGATTTCCTGACCGCCTATGCGCACAACCGCAAGCTGCTCGTGAAGACGGGCGACATCGTGCATCAGGGCGATGCGATCGCCGAGATGGGCGACCTCGACAACTCGCGCGTCGCGCTGCTGTTCGAGGTGCGACGCGACGGCAAGCCGGTGAATCCGATGCCGTACCTGCCTTCGTCGCAAGGGTGAAGTCGGGCCGTTTCGCTGGAACGCGGCGGCGGTCGCTGCTACGCTAGGTGTTCATGCGAATCCCGCCAGCGCGCGGGGCCGACGGGCGTCTTTCGGGGATGCGCGGCGAATGCCGTCGCGGGCCGGCCGTCGGCGTGGACGGTCGCGCGTCGCCGACGCGCGACAGTGTCGCTTCGCGCCACCGTTTCCGACAGAACAGACCGCATTCATGGAACACTCTCCGACACGCCGCTCGCTGTTGCTTGCCGCCGTTGCCGCGCCGTTCGTTGCCGCGTGCACGTCCGCGCCGGTCGCCGACCAGGGGCGCGCCCATACCGCGCACGCCGAACTCGCCGCGCTCGAAAAAGCCTCGAACGGGCGGCTCGGCGTCGCCGCGCTCGATACATCGAACGGCGTGCGCATCGCGCACCATGCGCGCGAGCGCTTCCCGCTGTGCGGCACGTATGCGGTCATGGCCGCTGCCGCGATGCTCGCGCGCGGCTCGCTCGACGCATCGCTGCTGCCGCGCCGCATCCTGTATCGCCGCTACGAAATCGTGTCCGGCTCGCCGATTACGGAGAGCCACGTCGACACCGGCATGACGATCGCGCAGCTGTGCGCGGCGATGCTGCAGTCGGGCGACAAGGGCGCGGGCAACCTGCTGATGGGCGTACTCGGCGGCCCGCAGGCCGTCACGGCGTTCGCGCGCGAAAGCGGCGACACCACCTTCCGTCTCGATCATTGGGAACCCGAACTCAACAAGGCGGCGCCCGGCGACGAGCGCGACACGTCGACGCCGGTCGCGATGGTCGACACGCTGCAGCGGCTGTTGCTCGGCGACACGCTGCGCGAACCGCAGCGCGCGCAACTGACCGAATGGATGGTCGGCGGCGCACGCGGCGCGACCGGCATCGCGGCGGGCGTGCCGCCCGGCTGGCGTGTCGCCGACAAGGCCGGTACCGGCGGCTTCGGCACGACGACCGACATCGCGGTGCTGTGGCCGCCGTCGCGCGCGCCGATCGTGATGGCCGTATCGTTCACGCAGCCGCAGGCCGATGCCGCGGCGCGCGCGGACGTCGTTGCATCGGCGGCGCGCATCGCGGCGGGCGCGCTCGCCGCGACGGCCTGAGTCCCCGGCGTCTCGCGCGAAGCCGGCGTTTGGCTTATCGTGTCGGTCAGCGCGCGCCGGCGTCGGCGCGCGGTCCTTCCGCGTCGTTTTCCGTTCCCGTTTCCCGTTCGCCATGCGCCGACTTCCGCCTCTGCACGCGCTGCAGATCTTCTCGACGGTGGCTCGCCACCGCAGCTTCACGCGCGCGGCCGAGCAGCTGTGCATCACGCAGGGCGCGGTGAGCCGGCAGATCCAGACGCTCGAGGCGCATTACGGTTTTCCGCTGTTCAGGCGGCATGCTAAGGGCCTCACGCTGACGGCCGAGGGCGAGCAGTTGTTGCCGGTGGTCGACGAGAGCTTCGCGCGGATCGAGGACATCTCGATGAAGCTCACGCGGCAGCGCACCGATCTCGCGCTGAAGGTGCCGACCTGCGTGATGCGCTGGATGCTGCCGCGCATCATGCGCTTCCAGGGCGAACATCCCGATCTCCACGTGCAGATCACGACCGCGTGGCAGCACGTCGTCGATTTCTCGAGCGAGCCGTTCGATGCGGCGATCGTCTACGGGACGTCGCCGGGCCCGGGCGTCGTCGCGCTGCCGCTGTTCGACGAGCGGCTCACGCCCGTTTGCGCGCCCGAGTTGCGGCAGGCGTCGCCGCTCGCCGCGGTCGGCGATCTCGCGCGCCATACGCTGCTGCATCCGACGCGCGACCACCGCGACTGGCGAGCCTGGCTCGACCATGCGGGCGAGCGTGGCGTCGATCCCGCGCGCGGGCCGACGTTCGACACGCTCGATCTCGCGACGAACGCGGCGATGCAGGGCTTCGGCGTCGCGATCGGCGACGTGACGCTCGTCGACGACGACGTCAGCGCGCGCCGGCTCGAACGGCCGTTCGACATCGTGCTCGAAACGGGCGCACGCTACTTCTTCGTCTATCCCGAAAACCTCGGCAGCCAGCAGAAGATCCGCGCGTTCAGCGACTGGATCGCGCGCCACCGCGACTGACGCGCGGCGGTTCCAGCGGTGGCTTCTACTGGTAAGTCACGACGGCGATCATCGGCGCGCGCGCGTTGCCCGGACGGTCAGGTAAAACGATTGCGCGGGAGGCCTGCGTAAAGGTCGTGGTCTTGATCGTGCGCAGGCTGGCCGCGTCGACGAACGCGACATGTCCGCTCGCCGGGCGCGGGCAGTCGGGCCGCACCTGCGCATGCGCGGCGTTGGCCGTGTCGAGCGCGAACGAGCAGGGCGGCTCGACGATCATGCCGGTGAAGTGGATGATGCCGCCCGTGCCGGCGGCAAATGACGAGGACGAGGCCAGAAGCGAGGCAGCCAGGGCAAACGAGGCGGCAAACGAACGATGCTTCATGACAGGCTCCAGAGAGGAAGCGCGTCGCAGCGAGGCCGCTCGAATGGCAGTCCGTCAACGCTGCGGTGCTGTATGCGTAAACGGCAATTTCATCGAACCTCTTGAGTGAGAAACCGGAAATAACGACGACGAGCAAACGACGCCGTGTTCCTTCAATCAATTTATCTCAAAATTGAGCGGCCGCAAGTCGGGGTATTGCCGATGACGTAGGCTCGGGGGAAGCGTGCCAATGGATGCGGGATTTGCAGATAAATCGTTGAGGGCTCAACGATTCGTCCAATCCCCAGGATGACGATTCGCCAAAGGAAAACGGCCGCTCGTGTGTGACGAGCGGCCGTTTGCGTCGGAGTGAACGACGCTGAGGTCAGCTTGCGCGTTTGCGCACCGCACCCACGACGACGAGCAGCACGATCGCGCCGATGATCGATGCGATCCAGCCTGCGCCCTGGCCCGGCGCATACCAGCCCGCGGCGCGGCCGATGTAGCCGGCGACGAGCGAGCCGACGACGCCGAGCACGACCGTCATCAGGATGCCCATCTTGTCGTCGCCGGGCTTCAGTGCGCGGGCGAGGAGGCCGACGATGAGCCCGACGACCAGGGTTTCGATGAATTGCAGCATGAACGCCTCCCTATTGCTGTTGAGCTGTTGACGAAAGGAAATGGACTCGCGCGGCGCGCCGGGGTTCCCTGCGGCGGCGAACCGGCGCGCGGCGTGCCGAGTATCGCACGTCGCCGCGTCGCGCGGATGTCAGGGCCGCCGCGGCCGCGCGTCGTTCATTGCGCGTCATTCATTGATAGTCGAGCAGAACCTGCGCCGCGGCATGAACCGAACCGCCGCCGACTTTCGCACCCGTTTGCAGGTAGGACGCGCGGAGCCGAATCGAAGGCGATCCGCCGGTGGCCTGGTTGTAGTTCGTCACGGTGTGCGATTTTCGCAGCACCAGCGGCTGGCCCGTCGTGGCGTCGGCGATCTGGATCCCGATGCCGATGGCCGTGGCATCCGGGCGCAACTGCATCCCGCCGGGTGTGTCGGCGACCACGTCGTCCAGCGGGGCCAACTGGTAGCCGATCCGGTTGTAACCGGCCGGGCAGTTGTTCAACTGCACCTGAAAATCCGTCGCGCCGGCGGTCGAACCGACGCCGTTGAATTCGCGATGCTGCACGGGCGGTAGCGTGACGGTCTGGTCGGGAATCGAGCACGTTCCGTTGATGAAGCTGACCTTGGCGGCCAGGTTGACCGGGTTCGACCCGCCGAGGAGGCCGGACTTGTAGTAGATCGTGTAATAGGCGCTGGCCAAGCCCGAATTGAGCGACCCGTCCTGCGGCGGCCGGCTGTCGCGAAACAGCGTGATTTCGAGCGTGTTGCGCAGTGTCGTCTTCGTCGACGCGACGGCGACGTTACCATCGACGATCATGCGTGTCGACAGGCCTGACACGTTGGTTTCCAGGTCGGGGCCGTCGGACGCCCACACGCTTCCTTTGGGATACATCGCGATGCTCGTGATCTGGCAGGTGCTCTTGCCGCAAACGTCCTGCGGCGTGAAGTAATGACGGGCGACGACGGTGCCGGGCGTGGCGTTCCCGGGGCTGGAAAGGGTTGCCTGCCCGAACGCATTGAGGGCGGCCGCGTCGGTCGCGAATGCCGCGCATGCAAGGAGAAGCGTCGCGGCGGCCGCGACCATGCGGGATGCGCGTCGGGTAATGTCGGCGCGCGCGTCGCGCGTGCGCGCCATGCCTGCCGGGATCGTGACTCGGGTCAACGCGGGCGATTGGCGAAAGTGGGACATAGGGATTCCTTACTGAGTGTCGGCGGTCGTCGAATCGGGGCGGCACATGCTCGTCACGGTCTGGATGCCCGGCGCTTGCCGGTGGTGTTTTGCGACCGGCAGGTCGTACGCGATCCGGCAGATCGAGCCGGAATCGGCGCCCCACCGCACGGTCAGCGAGCCGCTGTCGTTGAGTCCGCGCGCGAAGATCTTGCTCGCCTGGCCGACGACGCCGACTTCCTTGCCGGTCTCGTCGTGCACGGCGGCGCCGAACGGCAGCGGCGTGCCGTCGGCCTGGCGCGCCTGAACGAGCGCGGCGCGGCCGGTGTCGGTTGCAAACCGGATGAGCGGCACCGCGCCGGCGCGCGGTGCGATCTGCCGGCTGGTTTCCTTCAACTCGACATCCATCGAGATGCCCTTCGGATCGAGCGCGACCGTATTGAGGCTGTATGGCGTCAGGTACGGCACGACCGCGTAGCCGTTGCCGTCGACCTTGACGCCCGCCGCGTTCGTGATGCGCGCGCCGGCCGCACCCGGCGCCTCGACGATCGCGAACGTCTCGGATACCGGCTGCGAGAACGTGATGCCGCCGCGGTGCGCGACGAGCGCGCCGCGTACGCCGAGCGAGCCTTGCTGGAACTCCGTGCTCGCGCCCGCGCTGGCGCTGACTTCCGCCAGGCGCGTGCGGTACGTGACGTTGGCGCTGCCGTCCGTGGTCGAATTCGTTCCGGACGCGTGGTTCGCGCTGACGCTGTACGACAGCGCATGATCTTCGCCGACCGATCCGGACAGCGTCGACTGCAGCCGGGTGCGGCCGAGCGTGTCGCGCGACACGTTGCCCGAGACGGTCATCGGGCGCTCGCGACCGAACGGGATCGTGACGCTGGCGTAATAGAGCGTGCTCATGTCGCCGCCGGCATTGCGCTGCCGCGTGGCCGTCAGGCTGTAGGACACGTTGCGGAACTGGTTCGTATAGCCGACCGAATAATTGACGTCCGAGCCGGGGCGGTTCCAGTAGTTGACGGCCGATGCCGTCGCATTGATGCGTCCACCGGTCGTGCCGAGACGCTGCGTGAGCGCCAGCGACGCGCGATGGCGCTGGCGCCAGACCGACTGGGCCGAACGGCCGTCGCGCGCGGCATCGCGCGCCTGCATCGCGTCATTGAGGCCGAAATAGCCGTCCGTCGAATAGCGATACGCGGCGAGCGCGATGTCGGTGCCGGTCGAGTCGACCGACTTCGCATAGCTGACGCGCACGCTCGAACCGCTGTAGCGCTTCGCGCCGGGGATCGTGGTGAGCGCATGCGTGACGTCCGCGCCGAACGCGCCGAACGTCGTGTTGAACGCACCGCCCAGCATCGCCGACACGTAGCCGCCGGCGAGTGTGACGCCGCCATAGGCGGTCAGCAGGTTGGTCAGGCCGCGCTGGTACGTGACCTGCGTGAACAGCGGCTGGCTCGAGCCATGAGGATTGCGCAGCGTGCCGGCGACGAAGCTGTAGCGGCCGATGCCCGGCCGCAGCGACATCGGCACGGCGGCATAAGGCACCGAGAACGAGTGCACGGAGCCGTCGGCCTCCTCGACCGATACCTGCAGGTCGCCGCCATATCCGGTCGGGTACAGGTCGTCGATTTCGAAATTGCCGGGCGCGACCGTCGTCTCGTAGATCGTCACGTCGTTCTGGCGGATCGTCACCTTCGCGTTGCTGTTCGCGATGCCGCGCACCACCGGCGCGTAGCCGCGCAGCGAGTCGGGCAGCATCCGGTCGTCGGTCGACAGGCGCACGCCGCGGAATTGCGTCGAGTCGAACAGCTCGCCCGACGTGTAGCTTTCGCCGATGACGAGCTGCGACGACAGCGACGGCAAGTCGCGTTGCAGATAGGTCGCGAGGCCCTGGTACCGGCTCTCGCCGCGCGACGACCAGGAATAGGACCCTTCGTGGCGAAAGCGCCAGGTGCCGATGTTCACGCCGCCGTTCAGGCCGAGATAGCCTTGCGTTTGCGCGGTGTGGCCGCTGGCCTTCGACGTGTAGAGGTTGAAGTTGTAGCCGAGCAGGCCGACGGTTTCGCCGGAGGTCCATTGATCGGGGCTCACGTAGCCGCGTGCCTTGCGCGCGAGCGATGCCTGCGGGATCGACAGCCGCAGCGTCTGTCGCGTGAAGTCGAATGCCGTACTGGCGCCCGGCACGACTTCGTCGAGTCGCAGGCAGGCGTCGTCGCCGTCCAGTCGCGCGACGACGTCCGGCGCGAGCTTGCCGAAATCGACGCCGACGCGCTCGAGCAGCGTGCGGTCGAAGCACGGACGCGCGTCGCCCGAATCCGGCGCGGCCACGAAGCGCACGTCGTAGCGGCCGATCCAGTCGGGACCGACATGCACGTCGGCGGTATACACCCCGGGGGCCGTCACGTTGCGCCGGGCGAAGCGCGACACGTCGAAATCCCTGCCCAGGCGATTCTGCATGAACGCGCCGTCGAACTCGACTTGCGCGAGCGTGCCTTCCGCGGCAGCCGGTGTCGTCGCGCGGCCATCGGCGGACCACGCGGCGACGCAGGCCGCCACCAGCAGATGGATCGGCTTGACGCGTGGCATGTCGGCCGCGCCGTGGCACGGCGGTCGAGTCGGGGTCATGCGTAGTACTCCACAAAGTTTCGGATCGAGCGGGCGCGTTCGGCGGGTGCAGGCGCACAGGCGTGCGCGTTGCGCGACACAGCGCTGCGGCGGCGCATGGCAAGTTCGGGGGGGGCGTGCCGGTCGTCGGGACGGCCGAAACGACGGTGGAAGAAAAGTGGTGAAGCGGCCGGCACGTGCCGTTGGTGCGTGTCGAGGGCCTCGGTCGAGTTACGGTGCGATGCCGACCGGACGTTCGATGTCGGTTGCCCGGCCCCAGTCGTTGATGCTGCCGAATTCGACCGTTGCGCCCGCGGCGGGCGCGCCGGCGAGTTCCTTGATCGGGAACCGTTGCGTGCTGCGCGGCAGCACGTAACCCATGCCGGCGTCGTGTTTGCGTCCGGCCGACTTCAGCAGCACGTTGCCGAAATTGACGACGAACGGTGTCGGATTGCTTGCCTCGAGCGCATAGCCTCCGTCGATGCGAACCACGCGCCAGTCGAGCTGCATCGGTGCGTCGTCCACATTGCCGGCCAGCCCGGCGGGGCGATACATGATCTTGATGCGTGAGCGGAACGCCAGTTGGATGCGGTTGCGATCCTCTGCCGCGGACGCCTTCGGCGGCACTTCGAGCACGTTCAGCCAGAACAGCGATTCCCGATCGGCAGGAAGCGGTTCGCCGGTATGCACGAGACGCAGCGCCTGGCCGTTGCCGGCTTCCATCCGGAAGATCGACGGCGTCAGCGTGAACGGCACGTCGATGTTCTCGGGCAGCGCGCGGCTGTCGCCGTCGTCGAGCCACGCCTGCACCAGCGCCGGACGCTTGCTGTCGTTCGTGAGCTGGATCGTGACTTCGCGCTCGCTGGACGGGAAGATGACGCGCGTGCCGGCGATCACGACGCTCGCATCGGCTTGCGACGCGAATGCGGTGACGGCGAGGGCCAGCGTACGGAGGAGCTTCGACAGTTTCATGGGCGTGCGGACTCGGATCGTTGGGGCAGGGAGCAGACGGATGCGGCGGTTTCCGCGCCGCACGGCGTGACGCTTGGAGATCGCCGGGGCGGCGACCTCCAGGTCTCGTCCTTACTGGTAGATCAGCGAGTACTCGACACGCGACTTGACGTCGCCGGCCTTCACGGCGCCCGAGGCGTAGTATTCGGCGAAGTAGTTCAGCTTCGCCTTGCCGTCGGCATCGATGGTGGCCATCTCGGTGCTCGCGCCGGTTTGCGCGCCGACCGGAATCAGCTTCTGCTGCGAATCCAGCACGTTGATCTGGACGCCTTCGGCGGCCTTGGCGCCCGTGTCGATCGTCAGTCGGCCGCTCGACTGATCGACGTTCGTGCCGTTTTCGAACATGACGCCGACCTTCACCGGGTTGCCATCGCCGACCGCGCAGCCCTTGAGCGCCAGCGAGAACGCGCTGCGACCGGCGACGGAGCCGACATCGGCGAGCGCGGTGGTGCTGACCGGCGGCAGCGGGACGGAGAGATCCGAACCGCCCTCGACGCTGCATGTCGACGCGATGACGTTGCCGTAGAAGTTGACGGTGCCGTCCGCCGCGTAGGCCGCGGACGAACCGGCTGCGCTCGCGACGGCGAGCAGGAACGGGATTGCGCTGCGCTTGATGATTCGCATATTTTAATCTCCAAATAAACTTCGGTTTTCGAAAGCGCGGGTTGAATTTAAATCTCAGAATGGCGCGTTTCGGATGAAATTATGCGATTTGCGTAAGGATTTTGTAATTTGACTGGTACGAATGGATTAGGATTTCTTCTAGTACACGTACTAATTTTTGACGAAGCCGGCAGGAGGGGCTCGCGTGGGCGGGCATGCCGATGCCGGAAATCGGTCGAGGGGCCGATTTCGGTGGTCGCGCTATTCGAAGCGGGCTGGAACTGGAATGACCGGCCGACGGAGCATGACGGCGGCCGGCCTGTCGCGTCGCGTTCGGGTCATGTCATGCGACGCGCGCAGGGTCGTACTTTCGCCGAGCGCCGCGCGTCAGGCCGCCGGCGCGTCGATCGCCGGGTCCAGACGGCGGTAGCCTTCGGTCGCGTTCAGCAGCGTGCGCGTGTAGTCGCGCGCCACCTGCCCGGCGCGCACGTCCTCGATCCGGAGCTGCTCGACGATCTCGCCATGCTGCATCACCGCGACCCGCTGGCACAGGAAGCCGATCACCGCGAGGTTGTGGCTCACGAGGATCATCGTCAGGTTGCGCTCGCGATGCAGGCGGCGCAGCAGGTTCAGGATCTCGGCCTGTACCGACACGTCGAGCGCGGAGGTCGGTTCGTCGAGCAGCAGCACGCGCGGCTCGACGATCAGCGCGCGCGCGATCGCGACACGCTGGCGCTGGCCGCCCGACAACTGGTGCGGATAGCGGAAGCGGAACGCCGGGCCGAGCCCGACTTCGGACAATGCGCGGGCGATGCGTGCGTCGGGTTCGTCGATGCCGTGGATCGACAGCGGCTCGCGCAGCGTCTGGTCGACCGTGAAGCGCGGATGCAGCGACGCGTACGGATCCTGGAACACCATCTGCACGTAACGGCGAAACGCACGATCGGGCGTGCCGCCCACCGGCCGTCCGTCGATCGACAGGCTGCCGGACGCGAGCGGCACGAGACCCGTCAGCGCGCGCAGCAGCGTCGACTTGCCGGAACCCGATTCGCCGACGAGCCCGAACACTTCGCCGTCGCGCACCGCGAAGCTCGCGTCGCGCACGGCGTCGACATGGCCCGTGCGGGTCGGAAAACGGATCGATGCGTGATCGACGTCGATCATCGTGCGGCCTCTTGCGGTACATGAGCGGTCGGCGCGGGTGCAGCGGCGTCGAGCCACGCCGGATCGCGCTGCAACACCGGCAATTCATCGGGCGGGTTCGCGAGCGGCGGGTTCGCCGCGAGCAGCCCGCGCGTATAGGGATGAGATGCGTCGCGCAGGTCGCGCGCGGCGCAGGTCTCGACCACGCGGCCGGCATACATCACCGCGACGCGATCGCAGAACGACATCACGAGCGGCAGGTCGTGGCTGATGAACATCAGGCCCGTGCCGTGCCGCGCGATCATCGCGTCGAGCACCGCGAGCACCTGCATCGACACCGCGACGTCGAGTGCGGAGGTCGGCTCGTCGGCGATCAGCAGGCGCGGGCCGGTCGACACCATCATCGCGATCATCACGCGCTGGCCCATGCCGCCGGACAGCTCGTGCGGATACGCATCGGCGACGCGCGCCGGGTCGCGGATCTGCACGGCCGCGAGCGCGTCGACGATCCGCTCGCGCAGCGCGCGGCCGCGCAGGTTCGGCTCGTGCCGCCGGAACGCTTCGCCCATCTGCTTCGCGACCGTCATCACCGGGTTCAGCGAATACTTCGGATCCTGCAGGATCATCCCCATCTGGCTGCCGCACAGGCGCCGGCGTTCGCGCGGCGACATCGCGAGCAGGTCGTGGCCCGCGAAGCGCATCGTGCGGGCCGAGCAGCGTGCGGCGTCGGGCAGCAGGCCGAGCAGCGCGCGGCCGGTCAGCGACTTGCCGGAGCCCGATTCACCGACGATGCCGAGCCGTTCGCCGGGCGCAAGCGTCAGCGACAGGTCGCGCACCGCGTCGGTGACGACGCCGTCGTGGCCGCGAAAGCCGATCTTCAGGCCGTCGATCTCGCAGAGCGGTGCGGCCGGCGCGGCGGTGGAATTCATTGGCATGTCACGCTCCATGACGCGGATCGAAGACGTCGCGCAGCCCGTCGCCGAGCAGGTTGAACGCGAGGCTCACGAGCAGGATCGCGATGCCGGGCAGCGTCGCGACCCACCATGCGTCGAGCAGCACGTTGCGGCCCGACGCGACCATGAAGCCCCACTCGGGGCTCGGCGGCTGCGCGCCGAGGCCGAGAAAGCCGAGGCCCGCGACGGTCAGGATGATGCCGGCCATGTCGAGCGTCGCGCGCACGATCACCGACGACATGCACAGCGGCATGATGTAGCGCAGCAGGATGCGCGGGCCCGACGCGCCTTGCAGTCGCGCCGCGTGGATGTAGTCGGCCTGCGCGATGCGGATCGTCTCCGCGCGCGCGAGCCGCGCGTAGGCCGGCCACGCGGTGATCGAGATCGCGACGACCGCGTTGATCACGCCGGGCCCGAGGGCGGCCGCGAACGCGAGCGCGAGCACGATCTTCGGGAACGCGAGCGCGATGTCGGTGATGCGCATCAGCACGCTGTCGACGAAGCCGCCGCAATAGCCGGCCGTCGTGCCGATCAACAGGCCGATCGGCACGACGATCACGACGACGAGCAGCGCGATGCCGAGCGTCAGGCGCGACCCGGCGATCAGCCGCGACAGGATGTCCCGGCCGAGCTGGTCGGTGCCGAGCCAGTGCGATGCGGAGCCGGGCGGCAGCAGCCGGTCGGACAGCACCTGGCGCAGCGGATCGTGCGGCATGATCAGCGGGCCGACGATAGCGACGACGATCAGCGCGACCAGGATCGCGAGCCCGAACAGGTTGAGCGGATTCGTGGCGAACCGGCGCCAGCGGCGGTACGCGAGGCCGAACGCGGCTTGCGAGCGCGACGCGGGCGCATCGGACAGCAGCCACGCGCGCAATGTGAGACGCTCGGCATTCATGATTGGACGACCTTCGGCATCGGCGATGAAAAAAGCGGGGTGAAAGCGGTCATGTCGGGGCGGTCCTTTAGCGTGCACGCGGATCGAACACGCGGTACAGCGCATCGGTCAGCAGGTTGACGGTGATGAACATCGCGCCGATCACGAGCGTCGCGCCGAGCACCGCGTTCATGTCGGCGTTCAGCAGCGCGCTGGTCAGGTATGAGCCGAGCCCCGGCCACGCAAACACGATCTCGGTCAGCACCGAGCCTTCGAGCAGGTTGCTGTACGTGAGCGCGATCACGGTCAGCAGCGGCACCGCGATGTTGCCGAACGCATGCCGCCAGATCACGCGCCGCTCCGAGAGGCCCTTCGCGCGCGCGGTGACGATGTATTCCTGGCTCAACTGGTCGAGCATGAACGAGCGCGTCATCCGGCTCAGGTATGCGACCGAGTAGTAGCCGAGGATCGCGGCCGGCAGCGCGATGTGCGACACCGCGTTGCGGAACACGTCCCACTCGCCGGCGAGCGCCGCGTCGAGCAACAGGCTGCCCGTGCGCGGGTCGACCATTCCGTCGTACACGGGATCGAGCCGGCCGGGCCCGCCGACCCAGTGCAGCCGCGCATAGAACAGCAGCAGCCCCATCAGCCCGAGCCAGAACACCGGCACCGAATTGCCGATCAGCCCGACGAAGCGCGCGATGTGATCGATCGGGCGGTTGTGCTTCACCGCGGCCGCGACGCCGAGCGGCACGCCGATCGCGATGCCGATCAACGTCGCGATCGTCGCGAGTTCGAGCGTGGCCGGAAACACGCGCCTGATGTCGTCGAGCACCGGGTTCGCGGTCAGCAGCGACATGCCGAGATTGCCGTGCAGCACGTCGCGCGCGTAGATCAGGAACTGCGTGACGAGCGGCTTGTCGAGGCCGAGTGCGATGCGCTCGGCCGCGTACGCTTCGGCGGACGCGCGATCGCCGAGAATCGCGAGCACGGGATCGATCGGCACCTTGCGGCCGATCACGAACGTCAGCGCGAGCAACCCCGCGAACGTGACGGCGAGCGTGAGCGCCCAGCGCACCACGCGCAGCGCCCAGCGTACGGCCGGGCGCCGCGCGGGCAGCGTGCGCAGTGCTTCGAGGGAGGAGGCGGGAGTCGACATGCGGCGATTCTTATTGCTTCTTCAGGTTGCGGTACGACACGAGATCGTTGATCGGCCCGACTTCGAGCCCGCTCACGCCGGGCCGCGTGGCGACCTGCGCGACTTTCTCGAACATGATCACGAACGGCGAGCGCGCGAGCATCGCCTTCTGCATCGCCTGGTACCGCTGCGCGCGTTGCGCGGCGGTCGGCTCGGCGAGCGCGGCGTCGGTCTCCTTCGTCAGTTGCGGAATGTCCCAGCTGTTGCGCCAGGCCAGCATCTTATAGCTCGATTTGTCGCCGTTGTCCGGATTCCATGCAAAACCCTGTGCGTTGCTGTGCGGATCGATGTAGTCGGCCGACCATTCGCCGATGTAGATGTCGTGCTGGCGTGCGCGGTATTTCGCGAGCGTCTGCTTGTTGTCGCCGGGGATCAACTGCACCTTGACGCCCGCCTGCGCGAAGTTCGCCTGCACGGCCTGCGCGATCTCGGTGTACGGATAGTCGTTGCGCACGTCCATCGTCACCGAGAAACCGTTCGGCACGCCGGCCTTCGCGAGCAGCGCCTTCGCCTTCGCGACGTCGAGCTTGTACGGGTTCGAATTCAGCGTGCCGAGGAAGCCTTCGGGCAGGAAGGTCTGGTGCACCTTGTAGGTCGTCTTCACGACGTTGGACTGGATGCCCGCATAGTCGACCAGCCACTTCAGCGCTTCCTGCACGTCGGGCTTCGCGAGCGTCGGGTTCTTCGTGTTCAGGCCGAGATACAGCAGCGTCGCCTGCGGCGAGGCCGATACTTTCGCCTTGCCGGATTTCACGACCGACGCGAGATCGTCGGGGCTCAGGTCGCGCGCCGCGTCGACGTCGCCGTTTTCGAGCAGCAGGCGCTGGCTCGCGGCTTCGGGCACGTGACGCAGCACGATGCGCTTCATCGCGAGCGGCAGCCGGTAGCCGTCGAAGCGCTGCAGCACGATGCTGTCGCCGGCCGCCCACTTGACGAGCTTGTAGCCGCCGGAGCCGGCCTCATTTGTCTTCAGCCACGCGTTGCCGAAATCGTTGCCCTGCTGGTGCGACAGCAGCAGCTTCTTGTCGAGCACCGACGCGGGCCACGAGCCGAGCACGTTGAGCACGAAGGTCGGCGCGTATTTGTGGTCGGTCGTGATCGACACCGTCTGGTCGTCCAGCTTCTTCACGTTCGCCGCGACGTTGGCCTTCGTGAGCCCGATGCCGGTCAGCACCGCGGCCGGGCCCTTGTCGAGCAGCACCGTGCGCTGGATCGACCACGCGACGTCGTCGGCCGTCAGCGGGTTGCCCGAGTGGAACTTGAGGCCCGCGCGCAGCTTGAACGTATAGGTCAGCCCGTCCGGGCTCACCGTCCACGACTGCGCGACGTCGCCGTTGAATTTCGACGGATCGCGCAGGTCGACGCGCACGAGCCGGTCGTACGTGTTCGCGACGTATTCCTCCGGCACCAGCTCGTAGATCTCGCCGGGGTCGAGCGTCGTGAATTCGTCGAGCAGCGTGGCCATCACGAACATGTCTTTCGGCGTTTCCGCGCGGGCGGCGGAAAACGGAACGGCGGCGAGCAGGGACGCGGCGGCCAGCGCCGCGACGAGCGGGGAGGTCGGGAATTTCATGGGCGCTTCTCCATCTGTCGTTTGAGTCGTTGAACGTGAACGTGCATGAAAAAGGGGGCGTGCGGCGTCGTCACATCAGGCGCCACGGGCCGCTCGCCGCATTGTCGATCGGCGGCAGCGCGTGCGAACCCGGCAGCTCGTAGTGCCACCATTCGCTGTCGATGTGCGCGAAGCCGGCCGCGTGCATCACGCCGAGCAGCAGCAGACGGTTGCGTTGCACGGGCTCGGGCAACCCCGCGTGAAAGTGGCCCGATGCGGCCACCATCTCGTCGAAGCCGGTGCCCATGTCGAGCGGCGCGCCGCTCGGGTCGACGAGCGTCAGGTCGATGGCGGTGCCGCGGCTGTGGTTCGACCCGCGGCCGAGATCGGCGACGAAGTTCGGGTCGGGCAGGAAATCCCACAGCACCTGCTGCGCCTGCGGCGGCCGGTATGCGTCGTAGAGGCGCAGCGTGAAGCCGGCTTGCGCGGCGACGTCGACCGCGCGGCGCAGCGCGGCTTCGGCCGGCTCGAGCAGCAGACAGTGCGCGTGGCGGTAGATCGGCTTGCCGGTCAGGTTGCGCTCGGTCGCGTAGACGAGATCGATCTCGACGCGATGCGTGGCGGGCGTGATTTCGACGAGGCGGTGCGGGTTCATCGGCGGTCCGGTTCGCTCAGGATTCGAATTGGTCGAACGTGCGCTGCAGTTCGCGGTTGCGCGCGACGCGCCGGTCGATCGCGGGACCGAGGCGGTCGACCACGGCGGTGATCAGCAGGTTGAACAGGCAGGTGAGCGGCGCGAGCGAATCCCAGAACTGGCCGACGTCGGTCTTCACCTGCAGCAGATCCGCTGGCCATTCGCGCGCCCATGGGCAATACAGATCGGTGACCAGCGCGAACGGCTGGCCGCGCTCGGCGGCGGCCTGGCAATAGCGGCGCGCGCTGCGCGAATAGGCGCGCGTATCGGTGACGATGCAGTACGGCCGTTCGAACTCGGAATTCAGCGAATCGACGTACGAGCCCGACTGGCCGTCGGAATAGAACACGCGCGGGCGCAGGTATTCGAGGTAGCTGCTGAACGCATTGCTGATGCCGCGCGTCGACTGGATGCCGAGGATGAAGACGGCATCGGCATGCGCGATCCGGTCCGCGACCTGCGCGAACACCGGTTCCTCGGCGAGCCGGTACACGTGGCGGATCGCGTCGAGTTCGCGGTCGAGCGATGCGGCGAGCGTGCCGGCGCTGCGCTCGCTGTCGCGCGCGTCGGCGGTCGTTGGCATGGCGGCGGCGCGGCGGTACTCGTCGAGGCGGTCGGTGATCATCCACGGGCGGTCGCCGCCGCCGCGCAGTTCGCGTTTCAGGTCGTCGAGATTCCGGTAACCGACGCTGCGCAGGAAACGCCCGACCGAAATGCCGCTGGTGCCGGTCTGCTGCGCGATCTGGTCGGCGGTTTCGAGGCCGAGCCGATCGAGATTCGCGAGCATGTAGCTGGCGATGCGTTTCGCGGTCGGCGTCAGCTCGGCAAAGCGGGATTCGACGGTGTGGGCGAATGCGCAGGTCATCGGGCTGTTAGATCGTTGTCATTTGATGATTCGATGTCATCTATCTGACAAAGTCAAAATCATCGGCGCCAGCGAATAAAAACTATGGGGTGGTAGGAGTCGATAGGGCGGTGCGTGCGCGCAACGACTGGGCCGCCACGCCCTGTAGTGTGAAAATATTCCTGACAGGGATATTTCGCGTTTATTTGTATCAGAGATAATTTGCGTTTATGCCTGTCAGAGATATACTGCATGGATTGCATAGAGGACCCGCGCCGTGAATCTCATCGTCAATACCCCTGCTCAACTGGGCGAAATCCTGTCGTCCGCGCGTCAGGCCAAGGGGCTGACGCAAGCCGAGGCGGCGGCACGCATCGGCGTCGGCCAATCGCGGCTGTCGTCGCTGGAAACGATCCGCACCGAAAGCCTGTCGCTCAAGCAGTTGCTCGAACTGACCGCGCTGTACGGTCTCGAGCTCAGCATTCGCACGAAGGACGGGCGCGACGCTGCCAACGTCGAGTGGTAATCGATGGGACGCAAATCGCACAGCCGCGCGCTATCGATCTGGGCCAACGGCGTGCGGGTCGGCATCTGGCGGATTCCCGCGCGCGGCGACATGGAGTTGCTGTACGACATCGGCTGGAAACAGTCGGATGCCGGCCGCCCGCTGTCGCTGTCGCTGCCGTTCGGCATCGGCCCTGCGCCGTTGCGCGGCGAGCGCGTGAACCACTACTTCGACAATCTGCTGCCCGACAGCGACGCGATTCGGCGCCGGCTTGCGTCGCGATTCGGCACGGCGACGACCGAGCCGTTCGATCTGCTCGCCGCGCTCGGCCGGGACTGCGTCGGTGCGGTGCAGTTGCTCGGCGAGGATGAAGCCCCGACCGGCCATGACCGGATCGACGGTACGCCGTTGTCCGACGACGACGTGGCGCGCGTACTCGATCAGGCGAGCGGGGCGGCGGGCAGTGCGCAGGACGACGACGACTTCCGCCTGTCGCTGGCCGGCGCGCAGGAAAAGACCGCGTTGCTGTTTCACGACGGGCGATGGATGCGTCCGCATGGCGCGACGCCGACCACGCATATCCTCAAGTTGCCGCTCGGGCTGGTCGGCAACAAGCGTGCGGATCTGACGACATCCGTCGAAAACGAGTGGCTGTGCCTCGCGGTCCTGCGCGCGTTCGGCTTGCCGACGGCGGATGCCGACATCCTGCGTTTCGGCGAACACAAGGTGCTGTCGGTCGCGCGCTTCGATCGCGCGCTGCATCGTGATGGCGGATGGCTGTTGCGCTTGCCGCAAGAGGATTTTTGCCAGGCGCTCGGCGTGCCGCCGCATCTGAAATACGAATCGCAGGGCGGCCCCGGCGTGCCCGATCTGGCCGGCATCCTGCGCCGGTCGGAAACGGCGCAGGCCGACCTCGACACGCTGTTCGCCGCATTGGTGGTGTTCTGGATGCTCGCCGCACCGGACGGGCATGCGAAGAACTTCAGCCTGCGCCTGCTGCCCGGCGGCCGCTTCCACCTGACGCCGCTCTACGACGTGATGTCGATCTGGCCGGTCGAGGGAGATGGCGCGAACCAGTGGTCGTGGCACAAGGCGAAGCTCGCGATGGCCGTGCACGGCAAGCGCAAGCACTACGCGATGCGCGACATCACGCGCCGGCACTTCACTGCGATGGCGGAGTATTGCCTGCTTGGCGATATCGCTACGCCGATTGTCGAACGACTGATTGCGATGACGCCGCACGTGATCGAATCGGTCGGCGCGGCGCTGCCGGCCGGGTTTCCGGCAAGGATCGCCGAACGCATTCTCGGCGGATTGCGCTTCGCTGCGCAACGGCTTGCCGACATGCCGCGGGAGTGACCCGGTCCAGGTCCGGGCCGGGCAGGTGAAAGCACGCGCATCCGCATTTTCCTGTTCCCGTCGATCGCATTGAGTCGCCATCGTGCGGCGCGCCTATCGATCTCTTCTCGTCGCCATTCATCCATTGCTGCATCGCAATAATTACAAAAAATTAAAATCGATCAGTTTTAGTCATTAATTCAGGTTAATAATTCATTTAATTTTTAGATGAATATGGATTTAACTTGCGTCACGGGATGTTCGATTTTCGGTAATTCGAAAAACGGCAAGTGTTCCGTAGTGGAAATTCTCTCGATTGCAGAAATGAAGAGGAAATCATGACGAATCTTTCTCGACGCAGGATGTTGACGAGTACGGCCGGCGCCATTGCCGCGGCGGGTATTGCGGTAACGGCGAAGGCCGCTTCGTTCGGTAACCCGGACAGCCCGCCGGAAGGCGCGGTGAATGCGCGCAACCGTCAGAGCCTGACCGACCCGGGGCCTAAAAATCCGGCCATCGCCAATCAATTCCCGTCCTTTCAGGATCCGCCGGCTACCGATATCAACGGGATGCCGTTATTCTGGGCGTCTTTCAATAATGCGCATAAGCGCATTCAGAATGGCGGATGGGCGCGCGAAGTCACGCAGGATGATTTCGCGATTTCCGAAACCATCTCCGGCGTCAATATGCGGCTGACGCGCGGCGGCATTCGCGAGATGCACTGGCACCAGCAGGCCGAGTGGGCGATCATGCTCGACGGCCGCTGCCGGATCACGGTGCTCGACGAACTCGGGCGGCCGTCGGTGCAGGACGTCAAGACCGGCGATCTCTGGTATTTCCCGCCCGGCCTGCCGCATTCGCTGCAGGGCCTCGGCAGCGACGGCGCCGAATTCCTGCTCGCATTCGATAACGGCCGCGCATCGGAATTCAACACGCTGTTGCTGACCGACTGGATCGCGCATACGCCGCCCGACGTGCTCGCGCTCAACTTCGGCGTGCCGGCCGACGCGTTCAGGAACGTGCCGCTCGACAACCTGTGGATCTTCCAGGGCGACGAACCGGGCCCGCTCGCGGACGCGCAGCGCGCGTCGGCCGCGTCGGCCGGTGCGCCGCCGCATCCGTTCGTGTTTTCGCTCGGCGACATGAAGCCGGTCAGGAAGACGCGCGGCGGCGAGGTGCGGATCGCCGACAGCACCAACTTCAACGTGTCGACGACCGTCGCGGCGGCGCTCGTCACCGTGCACCCGGGCGGCATGCGCGAGCTGCACTGGCATCCGAACGCCGACGAATGGCAGTACTACCTGCAGGGCGAGGCGCGGATGACCGTGTTCGACACGGGGCCGAAGGCGCAGACGGCCGACTTCCGCGCGGGCGACGTCGGCTATGTGAAGAAGAGCCTCGGCCACTACGTGCAGAACACCGGGCAGACCGACCTCGTGTTCCTCGAGATCTTCAAGACCGACCGCTATGCGGAGGTGTCGTTGTCCGACTGGCTCGCGCACACGCCGCCGAAGCTCGTCGAAGCGCACCTGAACATCGCGCCGGACGTGATCGCGCAGTTTCCGCGCAATCGTCCCGACGTCGTGCCGCTGTAATGTCGCCGGCGTCTTGCCGTGGCCGGCACGCGGCATGCCGGCCACGGCGGGCGCGATCCGCAATCAGCCGTCCTTATTCGAACGGAATACTCACATGATCCCCGTCCCGAGCAAACCTGCCGGTGGCTTCGCGCTGCCGGGCCGGTCCATCGAGCCTATCGACGGCGCGGCGCGCGCCGCGCTGGAAGGGCGCCGCACCGGCGTCGCCGCGCTGCTGCCGTTCGTCGGCCCGGCCGTGATCGCGTCGATCGGCTACATGGATCCCGGCAACTTCGCGACCAACATCCAGGCCGGCGCCGCGTACGGGTACCGGCTGCTATGGGTCGTGCTGGCCGCGAACGCGATCGCGATGCTGTTCCAGGCGATGTCGGCGAAGCTCGGCATCGTGACCGGCCGCAATCTCGCCGAGCTGTGCCGCGACCGTTTCCCCGCGCCGGTCGTGTGGGGCATGTGGATCGCGTCGGAGATCGCCGCGATGGCCACCGATCTCGCCGAATTCCTCGGCGGCGCGCTTGCGTTCGGGTTGTTGTGCCACCTGTCGCTGCTCGCGGGGATGATCGCGACCGCGTTCGCGACCTGCGCGATCCTCGCGCTCGAAAAACGCGGCTTCCGGCCGCTGGAAGCGGCGATCGCGGCGCTGGTCGGCGTGATCGGCGCGTGCTATCTCGGCGAACTGCTGATCGCGCCGCAGGACTGGCATGCGGCCGCGTTCCATCTGGTGGTTCCGCAGATTCCGGATCATGCGGCGCTGACGATCGCAGTCGGCATCATCGGCGCGACGATCATGCCGCATACGCTGTATCTGCATTCGGGCCTCACGCAGGATCGCACCGCGCCGCGCGACGACGGAGAGCGGCGGCGGCTCGTGCGTTTCTCGAACCGCGAGGTCGTGATCGCGCTGGGGCTCGCCGGATTCGTGAATCTCGCGATGGTGATGATGGCGTCGTCGGCGTTTCACGCGGCCGCGCCCGGCATGACCGACATCGGCGACGCCTATCACACGCTGATCCCGGTGCTCGGGCCGGCGGCCGGCGCGCTGTTTCTCGTCGCGCTGCTGACCTCCGGCGTGTCGAGTTCGGTGGTCGGCACGATGGCGGGGCAGGTCGTGATGCAGGGCTTCATCCGCCGCCGCATGTCGATCTGGGTGCGGCGCGCGGTGACGATCGCGCCCGCGTTCGTGGTGGTCGCGCTCGGCTGCGACGTCACGCGGGCGATGGTGGCCAGCCAGGTCGTGCTGAGCTTCGTGCTGCCGATGCCGATGATCGCGCTGCTGATGCTGTCGGCGCGCAAGGACGTGATGGGCGCTTACGCGATGCGGATGCCGCTGCGGATCGTCGCCGGCGCGGCGACGGTCGTGATCGTCGGGCTGAATGCGTACCTGGTATGGGCGGCATTCAATTGAACGGGTATGCGCGTTCTCGTCCCGTGACGTGTGCGCGGCACGGTATCCGACCGATGGCGGTCATTGTCGATCGCGCACGGCCCGGCGCCAGCGCCGCGGCGCGCGGCGATTACCCGCACGGCGGCGTGGCCGCACGCGCGGGCAGCCGCGATTACTTCGCGAGCGTGCGGTATGACACGAGGTCGTTGATCGGCCCGATTTCCGGTCCGGTCGCGCCGGGGCGCGTGGCGACCTGCACGACCTTCTCGAACATGATGATGAACGGCGAGTTCGCGAGCACGGCCTTCTGCAGCGCTTCGTAACGCTGCGCGCGCTTCGCGGGCGACGGCTCGACGAGCGCGGCCTCGGTGTCCTTCGTCAGTTGCGGAATGTCCCAGCTGTTGCGCCACGCGAGCATCTTGGTCGGCGACTGGTCCGAGTTGTCCGGATTCCACGCGAAACCGCGCGCGTTGCTGTTCGGGTCCATGTAGTCGGGCGACCATTCGCCGACGAAGATGTCGTGCTGGCGCGCACGGTACTTGCCGATCGCCTGCTTCGCGTCGCCCGGAATCAGCTTCACGCGGATGCCGCCCTGCGCGAAGTTCGCCTGCAGCGCCTGCGCGATCTCGAGGTACGGATAGTCGTTCGGCATGTCCATCGTCACGTCGAAACCGTTCGGCAAGCCGGCCTTCGCGAGCAGCGCCTTCGCCTTCGCGACGTCCTGCTTGTACGGCCGCGCGTTCGACGCGCCGAGGAAGCCTTCGGGCAGGAAGGTCTGATGCACCTTGTAGGTCGTGCTGACGATGTTGCGCTGGATGCCGTCGTAATCGACGAGCCACTTCATCGCCTGCTGCACCTCGGGCTTCGCGAGGTTCGGGTTCTTCGTGTTCAGGCTCAGGTACAGCAGCGCCGACACCGGCCACGACGCGATCTTGATCTTGCCGGCCTTCGACAGCGCGGCGAGGCTGTCGGGGCTCAGGTTGCGCGCGGCGTCGGCGTCGCCGTTCTCCAGCAGCAGCCGTTGCGCGGATGCTTCGGGCACGTGGCGCAGCACCACGCGCTTCATCGGGTACGGCGTGCGGTATTTGTCGAAGCGCTGCAGCACGATGCTCTCGTTCGGCGTCCACTTGACGAGCTGGTACGGGCCCGAGCCCGCGTCGTTGGTGCGCAGCCAGCCGCTGCCGAAATCGTTGCCTTGCTGGTGCGACAGCAGCAGCTTCTTGTCGAAGACCGAGGCCGGGCACGCGCTCAGCACGTTGAGCACGAAGCTCGGCGCGTACTTGCGGTCGGTTTCGAGCACGACGGTTTGCGGATCGACCACGCGCACCTTCTGCGTCACGTTCGCCTTCGTGAGGCCGAGATCGGCGAGCACGCCGGCCGGCCCCTTGTCGAGCAGGATGGTCCGCTGCAACGACCACGCGACGTCGTCGGCGGTGACCGGGTTGCCGGAATGGAACGTGAGGCCCGGGCGCAGCTTGAACGTGTAGGTCACGCCGTCGGCGCCGACCGTCCACGATTGCGCGATTTGTCCGTCGAAGCGCGTCGGGTCCTTCAGGTCGACGCGCACCAGCCGTTCGTAGGTGTTCGCGACGTATTCGGACGGCACCAGCTCGTAGATCCCGCTCGGGTCGAGGGTCGTGAATTCGCCGAGCTGCGTGGCGACGACGAAGATGCCGGGCGGCGTGGCAGCCTGTGCCGGCAGCGCCGGAACAAGCGCGACGAGCGCGGCGCTGACGAACAGCCGGGACAGCAGGTGCTTCATGCGGGCTCCTTCGAAAGGGAATCGTGGTGCGATTCTCTCATCGACGGGCACCTGGATGAAAATATTCGGCAGGCGCGCCGGGTGGCGCGCAGCGGCAGGCAGGCGGGAGGGCCGGGCGGGCGCCCGGCGCCGGAGGGCGTCAGATCGCGCAGCGCGCGACCGCGAAGCGCATCGCTTCCTCGGCCGGTTCGTTGCCCGAGCCGCGCACGACCTTGATCACCGAGCCGTTGCCCGACGGCGTCAGCGTGACGAAGTACGAATTCGAGCCGACCGCGATGTCGGTGACGCCGTTGTGCTGCGATTGTTCGGTGCCCGACAGGCGGCTGTCGAGGCAGTTCGCGACCGCGTAGGCTGGACGTTGCGACGACACGTAGATCATCGGCGCGGCGCCCGAGCCGGCCGAATCGGACGAGGGTGCGGAGCCGCAGGCGGCGAGCAGGGCGGCGGGAAGAAGCAGCAGGAATCGTTTCATGATCGGTCGTCGGGTGTCTCGTATCGAGGCTGGGGCGCGGGGGAGCGAAACGCGAAGCTTCGCGACGAAACCGCCTGGAATCGGGCCTTTTTGACGGACGACGACACGGCAGGCGGCTGACGACGGAGTATACCCGCAGCATTTGACGCCGTTGGCGCGTTGAAACGATTCGATACAACCGGCGCCCGCTGTCGGACGGGCGCTCGCTTCGGTTGTCGTCGCGACCGGCGGATCGCCCGGTCGTCGCGCTGTCGGCGCGAGGCGCGCCGCTGCCGCGCATGCGGATCAATGCGCGCCGGCCGCCGCCGCATCGGCATCGCCGCCGCCCGAGCGCACCGGTTTCGTGATCCAGATGAGCGGGATGATCGCGACGAAGATGATCGCCGACACGTAGAAGATGTCGTTCAATCCCATCACGGCCGCTTGCGAATCGACCGACGCATTGAAGAACGCGAGCGCCGAATCGGGGCTCAGGTGCAGCAGCGAACGGGACGTGTCGAGCTGTTGCGTGAAGACCGGATTGGTGACGCTCGCCTGTTCGGTGAGCCGCACGTGATGCAGGATCGTGCGGTCGTTCCACGCATTGCTGATCAGCGACGTCCCCACCGCGCCGCAGAACGTGCGACCGAAATTCGACAGGCCGGCCGCGGCCGGAATCTTGTCGGGCGGCAGCCCGGACAGGATGATCGACGTCAGCGGCACGAAGAACATCGCCATCGGAATGCCTTGCAGCAGCGTCGGCAGCACGAGATCCCAGCGCGACACGTCGGTGTAGAACGTCGTGCGCATCATGAACACGACCGCGAAGCCGACGAACGCGAGCGTCGCGATATAACGCGGATCGGTGCGCGGCAGCAGGCGCCCCATGACCGGCGTGAGCAGGATCGCGAACACGCCGAGCGGCGCCGTGGCGAGCCCCGAATCGACCGCGCGGTAGCCGAGATAGCCCTGCATCCATTGCGGCAGCAGCACGAGCGTGCCGAAGAACATCCCGTACGCGACGGAGATCGCGATCGTGCCGCCCGCGAAGTTGCGTTGCGTGAAGAGCCGCAGGTCGACGATCGGGTTGGCCTCGTTCAGCTCCCAGATGAGGAAGAATGCGAAGCCGATCAGCGCGACGATGCCCAGCGCGACGATCACGGGCGAATTGAACCAGTCGAGATCCTTGCCCTTGTCGAGCATGATCTGTAGCGAGGCGACCCACAGCACGAGCAGCAGCAGTCCGACCGTATCGATCGGCAGGCGGCGCGTGGCCGATTCGCGATCGCGGAACACGAACCACGTGACGGCCGCCGCGAAGAAGCCGACCGGAATGTTGATGTAGAAGATCCACGACCAGTTGTAGTCGTACGTGATCCAGCCGCCGAGCGACGGCCCCGCGATCGGACCGACGAGCGCGGTCATCGACCACAGCGCGAGCGCCGTCGACGACTTCTGCCGCGGCCACGCGCCGAGCAGCAGCGCCTGCGACAGCGGCGCGAGCGGTCCCGCCACGGCCCCTTGCAGAATTCGCGCGGCGAGCAGCGTCGGCAGGTTCGGCGCGATCCCGCACAGCCACGACGCGAACACGAACAGCAGGATCGACGTGACGAACAGGCGCACCTGGCCGAAGCGCTGCGTGAGCCAGCCGGTCAGCGGAATCGACACCGCGTTCGCGGCCGCGAAGATCGTGATCACCCACGTGCCTTCGTCGACCGACACGCCGAGGTCGCCCGAGATCGTCGGGATCGCGACGTTCGCGATCGACGAATCGAGCACGTTCATGAACATCGCGAGCGATACCGCGATCGTGCCGATCGCGAGCTTGCCGCCCGACAGCGGCGCCTGGGGTGACGGAGATGACATGGTGTTCCTGCGTGATGGAAAGTGGCCCGCGGGGCGCATGCGCCGATGGCGACCGCGCACGGGCGTGCGGCGGCCGCGCGTGCGGACACGCGCGACGTGCGCGCGGCCGGCCAAGCGGAGGGCCGCTCGCGCGCGGCGTGCGGTTCAGGCGTTCGATCGGATCGGCGAAGCCGTGACGGCTTCGGCAAGCAGGCAGGCCGGTCAGGACGGCGCGACGCGCGTGACGCGTCGGCGGGCAGCGCTCAGGTGGCTGCCGTCGCGTGTGTGGTCATTTTTCATCGGCACAGGCTAACGATGCGGCGAACGGCGATCAACGCTTGCGCGCTCATTAATTCCTTTCCTGCGCTGCAATAATGCAGCGGACGTGCATCGATTGCCGGTCGTGCCGAGTCGACTACGACGCGGCCCGCCACGCAGTAAAGACTTCCGTCAGGAATTCGACGAACGCACGCACCTTGCTGTCGAGTGTCGCGCGCTTCGGGTACAGCGCGTGCAGCTCGACGTCGTCGGTGCGGTGCCAGTCGGGCAGCACGATTTCGAGTTCGTTGCTCGCGAGCCGCCGTGTGGTGAAGTGGGTCGAAATCAGCGCGATGCCGCCGCCGCTCGCGGCCTGGCGCAGCACCGTGACCGATTCGTTCGAGATCAGCACAGGCCGCACCGGCACGTCGGCGACGTCGCCGGCCGCGTTGGTCAGGCGCAGCGTCAGGCCGGGCGTGTCGCGGCCGACGAACAGGATGTCGTGATCGGCGAGATCCTGCGGCGTCTGCGGCCGGCCGGCGCGGTCGAGATAGTGCGGGCTGGCCGCGAACTTCGCGTGCGACCAGCCGAGCGAGCGCGCGACATAGCCTGAATCCGTCAGCACGCCGGTGCGCAGCGCGACGTCGAAGCCGTGTTCGACGAGATCGAGCGCGCTGTTGTCGTAGATCAGCACGAGCTGGACCAGCGGGTAGCGCCGGCGAAATTCGGCGAGCGCCGGTTCCAGTTCGAACAGGCCGATCGCGTAGGGCACCAGCACGCGCAGCGTGCCTTCGGGCTCCGTGCGCAGCGCGCGCACCTGACGGTCCGCATCGAGCAGGATCTCCTCGGCGCGCAGGCAGCGTTCGTAATAGTCGCGTCCGGCTTCGGTGACGGACACGCGACGCGTCGTGCGGTACAGCAGCTGGACGCCGAGGTCGTCCTCGAGCTGCCGGATCTTGCGGCTCACGCGGCTGAGCGGCATGTCGAGTTGCGTGGCGGCGGCCGTGAAGCTGCCGCGCTCCACCACGCGCAGGAATATCCGGATGCTCTCGAGGTCCATGCGATTCGTTTCAGTGTTCGACATGCGCGCATCTTACCGTCGCGGGCCGGATCGCCGCGGGTCGAGCCGATTATCCCGCCCGGCGCAATAACGCATCCCGCCGCTGCCCCGTAGTGGCGGCCGGCGCGCGACCGTATGCTCGCCGCATGAAATTCGCCTTCCCCAGCATGCCGCCGCTCGCGGCCGTCCGGGCCGCGCTGCGCGATGCGCGGCCGACGCTGCCGCCCGGCGCGCTTGCCTTCGCACTCCGCAATACGGCCGCGTCGCTGCTCGCGCTCTATATCGCGTTCCGGATGAATCTCGACGATCCGATGTGGGCCGCGTCGACCGTCTGGATCGTCGCGCAGGGCAGCCGCGGGATGGGGCTGTCGAAGAGCCAGTACCGGATTCTCGGCACCGCGATCGGTGCGGCCGTCGCGCTCGCGCTGACCGGCGCGTTCGCGCAGACACCCGAATTGTTCCTGCCCGCGCTCGCCGCGTGGATCGGCTTGTGCGCGGGTATCGCGACGTTCCAGCGGAATTTCCGCGCGTATGCGGCGGTCCTCGCAGGCTATACGGCCGCGATCGTCGCGATGGACGCGGTATCGGCGCCGCTGCACGCGTTCGATATCGCGGTCGCGCGGTTCCTGTACGTGGTGGTCGGCATCCTGTGCGGTGCGCTGTTCGAAACGGTGTTCGCGCCGGGCACACCGCTGGAGGATGTCCGGACGCGGCTCGCGCGCTATCTCGAGCGCGCGGTGGCGCTCGGCGCCGGCGCGCTGCGCCGCGAGCCGAACGGCGCGGCCGTGCACCGGCTGTTCGCGGAGGCACTCGAACTCGACACGGCGGCCGAATATGCGGCCGCCGGCGCACCGCCGGTGCGCAACATGATCGGCCATGTGCGCGCGGCGGCGCTCGGCGTGCTCACCGCGCAGGCCGCGGGGCAAGCGATTCGCGAACACGCGGCGCGCGGCGGCGATGCGCCGGAACCGCTCGTCGACGAGGCGGCAAGCGTGCTCGACCGGGTCGCCGTGTCGGGCGATGCGGCGCACGAGATGGCGGCGCTGCGCGCACGCGTGGACGATGCACTGCGTGTCGAAGCCGCCGTGCCGGCCGGCCCGGACACGTCGCGCCTGCTCATGCTCGACCGGCTGTCGGCACTGCTCGGCGGGTTCGACCGCGCATTCGCGAGCCTGGCATTGTTCGACCGGCCGGTGCCTCCCTCTGCACGCGTGCGTTACGCGTTCCACCGCGATCCGGTGCTCGCGTGCCACAACGGCATTCGCGCGTTCATCGCGGTGCTGGCCGCGTCGGCGATCTGGATCTTCACCGCGTGGCCGTCAGGCGGCGGCTTCGTTGCGATCACGGCCGTGGTGAGCGCACTGTTCTCGACACGCCCCAATTCGGTGCGTGCGATCGTCGGTTTCATGAAAGGCACGACATGCGCGGCGGTCGCGGGCGCCGTCTGCAACTTCATCCTGCTGCCGGCGGTGTCGGGCTTCGAGATGCTCGCCTACATTCTCGGCATGTTCCTGATCGGCACCGGGGTCGCGATGCGTCATCCGCGCACGGCCGCGATGGGCAGCGCGTTCTCGATCTTCTTCTGGAATTTCACGTCGCCGGACAACACGACGCGCATCGGCGACGCCGCGTTTCTGAACAGCGCGCTCGCGACGCTGCTCGGCATCGCGTTCGGCGCGCTGGTATTCGCGCTGGTGTTTCCCGGCGATCCGGGCACGAGCCGACGGCGTCTGCACCGCGCGGTGCGTCGCGATCTGGCCGGCATCGCACGCGATCCGCGTGCATGGTCCGCAAGCGCATGGCTGAGCCGCACGGCCGACCGTCTCGGGCGCGAGCTCGGTTTCGCGGGCAGCCTGCCGCAGACGCTGATCGAGCGCGACATGCGTGACCTGCTCGCGATCTGGGGGCTCGGCGACAGCCTGCTGTCGCTTGCCGAACTGGCCACGCGCGAGCCGGCCGCGCGCCGCGCGGCAGCGGTGGTGCGTGGGCGCATCGCGCAGGCCGATTTCGCGCGGCTCGAGCAGACGTGTGCCGCGGCGGCCCGCCTGTTGCGCCGTCGCGTGGCCGCGCGCGACGGCGACGCCGCGCATGCATTGCTGAGCGGCATTGTCCTGCTGCGACGGATCGCGGACGCGGCCGCCGAACATGGCGGCTTCCTGCGCGGCCGCCGCGATTGAGCGGCGCGAGTCAGGCGAAGCGGGTCAGGTGAGTCGGTACGACGGGCCGGGCGTCACTTCGGCCGGCAGCGGCTCGCGGTTCAGTTCGAGCAGCGTGCGCTCGATCTGTCGCGTCATCGCATCGAGCGCGATCAGCGTATAGGCGACGAACACCGTGACGAAGAGTGTCGCCGCGCCGATCGAATCGACGAGACCGAACGGCAGCAGCACGTCGTAGGAAAACGGAATCGGCGTCGACGCGATGCGCTCGCAGCCGCTCACCATCGCGACGAGTTTGTCGAGATGCGCATCGAGCATCCGCAGCCAGTGCTCGCGCGGACGAACGATCATCGTCGTGCTCCGTCAGGCAGCGATCGACGCCGGCGCGGCCGCGCGATGCAGCAGCACGGGCACCGACTTCGACGTCGGCGTGTTGCACACGTCGCCGACGCTGTCGAGCGGCACGAGCGGGTTGGTTTCCGGGTAGTACGCGCCGATGCAGCCGCGCGGGATGTCGTATTCGACGAGCAGGAAGCCGTTCGCGCGCCGCTCGATGCCGTCGTGCCACACCGTTTCCATGTCGACCCATTCGCCGGCCGCGAGGCCGAGCATCGCGAGATCGTCGCGGTTGACGAACACCACGCGGCGCTGGCCGAACACGCCGCGATAGCGGTCGTCGAGCCCGTACACGGTCGTGTTGTACTGGTCGTGCGAGCGCGTCGTCATCAGCGTCATCAGCCGTTCGCCGTGCAGCGCGCGGGCGCGCTGGATCGGCGTGTCGGTCGGCAGCGCGTGCGCGATGAAGTTCGCCTTGCCCGTCGGCGTCAGCCATTCGCGGTCGCGCGACGCGACGCGCAGGTGGAAGCCGCCGGGCCGCGCGATGCGCGTGTTGTAGTCGTAGAAGCCGTCGAGCGTCGCCTCGATCGCATCGCGGATCTTCGCGTAGTCGTCCTTGTACGCGAGCCAGTCGATCTTGCCGCTGCCGAACAGCGCGTGCGCCATGTGCGCGACGATCGCGGGCTCCGACATCAGGTTCGGCGACGCCGGCTTGTTCATCCCGTACGACACGTGGACCATGCTCATTGAATCCTCGACCGTCACGCCTTGCGCGACGTTGTCCTGCAGGTCGATCTCGGTGCGGCCGAGCGTCGGCAGGATCAGCGCGTCGCGGCCGTGGATCAGGTGGCTGCGGTTCAGCTTCGTCGTGATGTGCACGGAAAGCGCGCAGCGGCGCATCCCTTCCCACGTGCGCGGCGTGTCCGGCGTCGCCATCGCGAAGTTGCCGCCGAGACCGATCAGCACCTTCACGCGGCCGTCGAGCATCCCTTCGATCGTTTCGACGACGTCGTAGCCGTGGTGGCGCGGCGGTTCGAAATCGAACACGTGGCCGAGCCGGTCGAGGAACGCCTGCGACGGTTTTTCCTCGATGCCGACCGTGCGGTTGCCCTGCACGTTCGAATGGCCGCGCACCGGGCACAGGCCGGCGCCGGGGCGGCCGATGTTGCCGCGCATCAGCATCAGGTTGGTCAGCATCTGCACCGTGGCGACCGAATGCTTGTGCTGCGTGATGCCCATCCCCCACGTCGCGATCACGCGTTCGCTGCGCGCATAGCGCTGCGCAAGCGCGTCGATCTGCTCGTACGGCACGCCGCTTTCGGCCGTCAGCGCGGACCAGCTTTCGGCGCGCAGATCGTCGGCGAACGCATCGAAGCCGGCCGTGTGCTCGTCGATGAACGCAGTGTCGAGCACACGCGGCGCACCGGCGGCGCGCGCGGCGTCGTCGAGTTCGAGCACGCGCTTGGCCATCCCCTTGATCAGCGCGAAATCGCCGCCGATGGTCGGCTGGATGAACGTCGATGCGATCTTCGTGCCCGACATCGTCAGCATCTCGAGCGGGCTTTGCGGATCGGCGAAGCGCTCGAGGCCGCGCTCCTTCAGCGGGTTGATCGACACGATCGTCGCGCCGCGCTTCGCGCACTCGCGCAGCTCGCCCATCATCCGCGGGTGATTGGTCGCGGGGTTCTGGCCGAAGATCAGCAGCATGTCCGCATGCTCGAAATCGTCGAGCGTGACCGTGCCCTTGCCGACGCCGACCGACGCCGGCAGCCCGCGGCTCGTCGCCTCGTGGCACATGTTCGAGCAATCGGGGAAGTTGTTGGTGCCGTACAGGCGCACGAACAGTTGATAGAGGAACGCCGCTTCGTTGCTCGCGCGGCCGGACGTGTAGAACGCGGCCTGGTTCGGGTCGGGCAGCGCGCGCAGGTGGCGCGCGATCAGCGCGAAAGCATCGTCCCACGCGATCGGCACGTAGCGGTCGGTCTGTGCGTCGTACGCCATCGGGTCGGTGAGCCGGCCGTGCTGTTCGAGCTCGAAATCCGATTGTTCGAGCAGTTCGGTCACCGTGTGCGCGGCGAAGAATTCGGGCGTCACGCGCTTGCTCGTCGCTTCCGCGGCCACGGCCTTCACGCCGTTCTCGCAGAATTCGAACGTCGACGCGTGCTGTCGGTCCGGCCATGCACAGCCCGGGCAGTCGAAGCCGTCCGGCTGGTTCTGGCGCAGCAGCGTACGGTAGTTGCCGCCGGCGACCTTTTCCTTGATCAGGTTGATCGTGACGGCTTTCAGCGCGCCCCAGCCGGCGGCCGGGTGGGTGTACGGTTCGATGCGCGCGGTCGCGGATTTCTTTTTCATGATGCAGGTGTCGGGGTCGATGCGTGCAGAGTACGCGCGGCACCCGTGCGGCTGTGTGTACACCTGTTCACTTCAAAAAAGAGTACAGTTCCGGCCATTCATCCCATGCGGATCGCAACTGTGTTGCTGAAGGGAAGTTGAAAGGGGAAGCGCGTGAAGCGTTACGAACAACTGGCCGACGATCTCCAGGCGCAGATCGAGCGGGGCGTGTACCGGCCCGGCGAGCGGATCCCGTCGGTGCGGCACGCGAGCCGGCAACAGCAGCTCAGCGTCACGACCGTGCTGCGCGCATACCTCGTGCTGGAAAGCCGCGGCCTGATCGAAAGCCGGCCGCAGTCAGGCTACTTCGTGCGGGCGCGTGCGGCAGTGCCGGCCGAGGCCGAGCTGCATATTTCCGCGCCGGCCGCCGAGCCGTCGGCCGTGGACGTGAGCCGGCTCGTGCTGTCGACGCTGCGTTCGATCGCGCGCGACGACGCGGTGCCGCTCGGCTCGCCGTATCCCGACGCGTCGCAGTTTCCGGTGCAGCGTCTTGCGCGCTATGCGCAGGCGATCGGGCGGCGGCGCACGCGCTGGGGCGTGATCGACGACCTGCCGCCCGGCAACCAGGAGCTGATCCGCCAGATCGCGCGGCGCTATGCGGAGCGCGGGGTCGCGGTCGAGCCGGGCGAGATCGTGATGACGATCGGCGCGACCGAGGCGATCAACCTGTGCCTGCAGGCCGTCGCGAAACCCGGCGACACGATCGCGGTGGAGTCGCCGACGTTTTACGCGATGCTGCACGCGATCGAGCGGATGGGCATGCGTGCACTGGAAGTCGCGACGCACCCGGGCGACGGCATCGATCTCGACGCGCTCGAGCGGATCCTCGCGCGCGAGCGCATCGCCGCATGCATGGTGATGCCGAATTTCCAGAATCCGCTCGGCTTCCAGATGCCCGATGCGCGCAAGCGCGCGCTGGTCGAACTGCTCTCGAAGCACGGCGTGCCGGCGATCGAGAGCGACGTTTATCACGAGCTGCACTTCGGCGACACGGCGCCGAGCGCGCTGAAGTCGTTCGATCGCGACGGGCTGGTGCTGCATTGCGCGTCGTTCACGAAGAGCCTGTCGCCGCGCTATCGGATCGGCTGGGCGATGCCGGGCCGTTACCGCGACCAGGTCGAGAAGCTGAAATTCCTGAACACGCTCGCGACGCCCGCGATCGAACAACTCGCGATCGCCGAATACCTGAAACACGACGGCTACGATTTTCATCTGCGGCGCATGCGCAAGCTGTATGCGCAGCAGGCGAGCCTGATGAGTGCAATGGTGCGGCGTTTCTTCCCGGAAGGCACGCGGCTGTCGCAGCCGCAGGGCGGGTATGTGCTGTGGGTCGAACTGCCGCCGCGGGTCGATGCGATGAAGCTGTATACGCTCGCGCTCGCGCAGCGGATCACGCTCGGGCCCGGGCATATGTTCTCGGCCGGCACCGATTACCGGCATTTCATCCGGCTCAACTACAGCTACCCGTGGTCGCGGCAGATCGAGGATGCGCTGAAGGTGCTGGGGCGGCTCGCGTCGGAGTGCGCGGCGCGGTGAGCGCTGCCGGCCGGCGGATGCGGGTACATGCGCAGCGGGAACGCCGGCAGCACGGCGATCAGGTGGTCGAACAGGTCGGCCTGGATGGCCTCGTAGTCGACTCACGTCGTCGTATCGGTGAAGCAGGGTAGTTCGAGCGGAATGCGTGCCGTGAACGCAGGTCGATCGGCTCCCGAATCGGCTCACCTTTGTGAAGGTATCCTCTGCATCGAGGTGAAGGTCGCCGGTGAACCCGCATCACCGCAAGCCGGCGTGCGAGCCGGTTGCCGGATGCGGCGTCTACAGGAACGCGATCGGCCCGAAGCCATGACGGCAGGCCGTCGCGTTTCGATGCGCGCGGTCGGCGATCCATGCAATCATGCGGACGTCGCAGGCGTCGTCGGTGTGCCGCGCGCGTTGGCGTGCGGCTCCTCCGGCAACGGTGAGCGACACGCGACACCGTTGCGCACCCGTTCGTGGCCCGTCATTTCGACTTCACGCATTTCACGCATGCAAGATTCCAATGAAAGCCGTCCGTCGCGCGTGCGGCTGCTGAAAGGCCTCCTCCCGATCCGTCGCGCGGGTGCCATCCGCGACATCTTCGCGGGCATGTCGCTCGCGTCGATGGACATCCCGCAGGTGCTCGGCTACGCACGCATCGCCGGCATGCCGGCCGTCACGGGGCTCTACACGGTGTTCCTGCCGCTCGTTGCGTTCGCATGCTTCGGCGCGTCGCGCCATCTCGTGGTCGCCGCCGATTCCGCGACCGCGACGATTTTCGCGAGCCGGCTGTCGTCGATGGCGCCGGCCGGCAGCGCCGACTATGCGGCGCTCGCCGGCATGGTCGCGTTGCTGACCGCCGCGATGCTGCTGCTCGCGCGCATCTTCAAGCTGGGTTTCCTCGCCGATTTCCTGTCGCGCACGGTGCTGGTCGGTTTCCTCGCTGGCGTCGGCGTGCAGGTGTCGATCGCGATGCTCGGCGACATGCTCGGCGTGGCCGTGCCGTACCCGGCGTCGCGCAGCCTCGCGCAACTCGACTACGTCGTCATGCACCTGGTTGACGCGCACCGGCCGACGCTCGCGCTCGCGGCGCTCGTCGTCGTCGCAATTCTCGCGTGCAAGCGGTTCCTGCCGCGCGTGCCGATGCCGATGATCGCGGTCGCGGGCAGCATCGCCGCGAGCGCAACGTTCGGTTTCGCCGCGCACGGCATCGCGGTGCTCGGGCCCGTGGCGGGCGGGCTGCCGCCGCTGCGCTGGCCGTCCGTCACGTGGCAGCAGTTCCTCGATCTCGTGCCGGTCGCCGCTTCGTGCTTCGTGATGATCATCGCTCAGAGCGCGGCCGCCGCGCGGGTGTTCGCGCAGCAGTACGGCGAGGACGTCGACACCAATGCCGACATCCTCGGCCTCGCGGCCGCGAACGCGGCGGCGGCGCTCGGCGGCGCGTTCGTCGTCAACGGCAGCCCGACGCAGACGGCGATGGCCGACGGCGCGGGCGTGCGCAGCCAGATCGGGCATCTCGCGTTCGCTGCGGTCGTCGCTATCGTGCTGCTGTTCTTCAGCCCGTATCTGCAGTATCTGCCGCATGCGGTGCTGGCCGGCATCGTGTTCACGATCGCGCTCGGGCTGATCAACGTGCGCAGTCTCGCCGCGATCCGTCGGGAGAGCCCCGGGGAATTCACGCTCGCGCTGGTCACGGCCGCCGCCGTCGTGACGGTCGGCGTCGAGCAGGGCATCCTGCTGGCCGTCGCGCTGTCGCTGATGCGGCACGTGCGCCACAGCTACCAGCCGCACACGATGGTGCTCGAACCCGTCGCCGGCAACGGACGGTGGCAGCCGGTGCCCGCCCGGCGCGGCGCGATGACGGCGCCCGGGCTGATCGTCTACCGGTTCGGCGCCGACCTGTTCTTCGCGAACGATCATCTGTTCGCTGCCGAAGTAATCGAACTCGTCGATGCGGCGCCGGTGCCGCCGCGCTGGTTCGTCGTCGATGCGGGCGCGATCACCGACGTCGACTATTCGGCCGCACGGACCTTGGTCGATCTCGTCAGGGCGCTGCATGTGCGTGGGATCGGCGTGCTGTTCGGGCGCGTGAACCGCTATCTGCGCGCGGACATGGATCGTCACGGGATCACCGAGGCGGTCGGCGCGTCGTGCATCTTTGCCACGCTGCATCAGGCGCTGGAGGCGGCGGGCGCGACGCCCGCACCGCAGGAGCCGGGCACGGTGTAGGGCCTGTACACGCCGATAACGGGCCAGCCCCACGAACGATTTTTTCCAAACACGGGAACGTGCGTTATTAGCGTGAACACGCTCTTGCTCAGCAGCGCTACGCGACCGCGCGCAGGCGTGCGAAACCGTTGCGCAGGCAACGGGCCAGTTCCGCCGCGGCCGCCGTGTGCTGGCCGCGCGGCACATGCAGGTTGATCGAGAAATTCGGCAGCGCGGGCAGGCCGCTGCCGGCCGGCAGGATCTCGAGGTCGGCCGGCACGGTGGACGCGAGCCACACGGTTACGGCCAGATCGGCGCGCACGGTCGCGGCCGTGGCATCGAAGCTGCCGTTCTCGAACACGGTGCGCCACGCGCGATCGCTGCCGCGTAGTGCGTCGAGCACCGTCGGGCGGAACGCGCAGGTCTGCGCGACCATCGATACCGGCAGCGGCGAGTGCCGGTGCGCGGTGCCGCCTTTCGCGCCGACCCACACCAGCCGGTCGACGGCGATGCATTCGCCGCGCGACGATCCGACCGGCGCCTCGATCAGCGCGACGTCGAGATCACCCTGCTTGAGCCCGCGCCGCAACTCCGGCGATGCCGCGCACACGAGCGTGAGCGCGACGTGCGGATGTGCGTGCGCATAGCTTTTCAGGATCGGCGCGAGACAGGTGCCGACCAGATCCTGCGGTGCGCCGAGACGCACCGGGCCTTCCACCGCACCGGCGCTCAGGTCGGCGAGCAGCGCATCGTGAACGGCGAGCAGCCGGCGCGCCTGTTCGAGCAGCCGCTCGCCGGCCGCCGTCAGCAGCAGGTTGCGATGCTGGCGGACGAACAGCGGGCCCGACAGCATTTCGAGCCGCGCGACCTGCTGGCTGATCGCGCCTTGAGTGAGGTGCAGCGCGTGGCCGGCCGCCGTCATGCTGCGATGATCGGCGACGGAGACGAATGCGCGCAGCAGCGCGAGATCGAGATTGCGAGCCATGCTTCGCATTATGGATGCTAATGGAAGGCATAAAAATCTTTCGCTGTCGTAATGGCGCAATCGCAGGTAAAAACGGGGCTTCAGTGACGACAACCGGGAGCCCTCGTGCCGCTTCACGACTATCTGCCGCTGGTGCTGTTCGTGATCGTCTCCACCGCGACGCCGGGTGGCGCGACGACGCTCGCGACCGCCTCGGGCGCCCATTTCGGCTATCGGCGTTCGCTGCCGCTGATGTCGGGCATCGCGGCGGGCCTCGCGTCGATGGCGGCGGCGGCCGCCGCCGGGCTCGGCAGTGTGCTGCTCGCGCTGCCCGCGTTGCAGCTCGCGATGAAGGCGGTCGGTTCGGCGTACCTGATGTGGCTGGCGTTGCGCATCGGACGTGGCGGCAAGCCGCGGCTCGATGTCGACGTGCACCGGCCGCAAGGGTTCGTCAGCGGCGTGTGGATGCTGTGGCACAACCCGAAAGGCTGGGCGATGACGCTCGGCGCGGCCGCGTCGTTCGCGGCGCTCGCGTCGGGGCCGGCGCGGCTCGGTGTGCTGCTTGGGGTGGCGTTCGGCGTGGCCGCGATGGCGTCGTTGTCGCTGTGGTGTTTCGCCGGGCTGCTGTTTGCCCGCGTGTTGCGCACGGAGCGGCAGTGGCGTTGCCTGAATGCGGGGCTCGGCCTGTTGCTCGTGGCGTCGATCGTGCCGATGTGGTTGCCGTAACAGGAAACCGCGCACGCGGTGCGGCGCGGCGCCCGTTCAGCGCGAACCGGCCGGCGCGTTGCCGGCCCGTCGGTCGCCGCCTGCACCGGCCGATCGCAACGGCAGCCGCAGCGTCGTCACGAAGCTCGCCGCATGCAGCGCGCACAGCAGGCCGAACGCCCACGCATACGCGACGGCCTGCGTGCCGCCGGCCGACGTCGCTTCCGCGTGCAGCCGCCACGCGAGAAACAGCGTGCAGAGCGTCGTGAACGTCGGGCCGCCGAGCCGCTGCACGATATTGAGCGACGTGGTCGCCATCGGCAGGTCGCGGCGCTCGACCGACGCATACGCGGCGGCGATCGACGGCGCGCCGATCGCGCTCTGGCCCATGCCGCGCAGAAACAGCGCCGGGACGAGCACGAGCGGATCGTAGCCGGTCAGCGCGACGAACACGAACGGCAGTGTCGCGGCGAGTGCGAGCAGCGCGCCGGCGGCGGCCAGCCGGCGTACGCCGAACCGGCTCGTCAGCGCGCCCATCGACGGATAGGTGACGAGCATGCCGAGCCCGAGCGGCGCGAGCAGCCAGCCCATTTCGCCCGGCGAGCGCCCGCACGCCTGGATCAGGAACACGGGAATCAGCATCTGGCCGGCATACAGCGCGCCATTCGACAGGAACTGCGTGCCGGCTGCGGCGCCGAACACGCGCGAGCGAAACAGCGCGAGATCGATCAGCGCACGCTCGCCCTGGCGGCGCTCGAAGCGCAGGAACGCGACGAGCAATAGCGCCGAACCTGCGACCGCCGCGATGCCGGGCATCGAGCCGATCCGCTCGACGCCGTACAGGAACAGCACGAGGCCCGGCGACAGTAACGCGAGGCCGATCCAGTCGAGTTCGCGCCGCGGCGCGTCGTCCCGGTCGCCCGGCAGGAACCGCGCGGCCAGTGCGAGCGCGAGCGCGCCGACGGGCAGGTTCACCAGAAACAGCCAGCGCCATGACGTGTGCTGCAGGATCGCGCCGGCGACGACCGGCCCGAGGATCGGCGCGAGCAGCACCGGCACCGCCGCGTAGCCGATCACGCGCGCCATCTGCTGGCCGGCGACGCGCGCGATCATCATCTGCGCCATCGGCGCGAGCAAGCCGCCGCTGACGCCTTGCAATACGCGGAACGCGATCAGCGACGGCGCGGACCATGCGAGCCCGCACAGCGCCGACGTCAGCGTGAACGCCGAGAAGCACCACAGGTACAGCGCCTTCGCGCCGATGCGATCGACGAGCCAGCCGCTCAGCGGCAGCACCAGCGTCAGCGCGAGCAGGTAGCCGCTCGTCACCCACTGGATCGTCGACAGGCTCGCATGCAGGTCGGTCGCGAGGCTCGACAGCGACACGTTGACGATCGTCGCATCGAGCTGTGACAGCAGCGAGCCGAGCGTCGCGACCGCGCTGACTTTCCAGATCGACGGATCGAGCCGGCCGGCCGCGTGGCCCGGCGTTGGCTGTCTGCGTGGCTCGCTCACGCGCCGCGCCGGTCGAGCAGCGCGACGATGTCCTGCGTCGTGCCCGTCTCGCCGAGGCGCGGGAACAGCCGCTCGACGCTGTTCGCGTGTGCGTCCGCGTTGAGGTCGGTCATCGCGTCGACGGCGAGCGTCACGTTGTAGCCGAGTTCGTGCGCCTGCCGCGCGGTCGATTCGACGCCGATGCTCGTCGCGACGCCGGTCAGCACGATCTGCGTGACGCCGGCTGCCTTCAGATGCGCGTCGAGACCGGTGCCGGTGAACGCGCCCCAGGTCCGCTTCGTCACGACGTGGTCGCTTGGCTGGCGGTTCAGTTCGGGCACGAGTTCGGTCCAGTCGGCGGGAAGCTGCGCCGTGCGCGGCGGTTGCTCGGTGCGGCCCGGTGCGCCGCCCGCGACGTTGACCAGCACGACCGGCAGCCCTCGACCGCGGAAGGCGTCGAGCAGTTCGCGGGCGTGGGCGATCACCGGTGCGACCGGGTGCGCGGTGGGGAGGGCGACGATGCCTTTCTGCAGGTCGATGACGACCAGCGCCGTGTTCGTGTCGAGACGGGTTGCGCTCATGATGGGCTCCGGGGAAAGGGCGAGGAAAGCCGTGCGCGAATGCTGCGTGGCGCACGGGCCGGGTTTATTGGTCGCCGATGCGGCGGATCAGCGGGATGGCCGCGGCAAGCGTGTCGATGTCGTGCGGGTCGAGCTTCTCGATCGCGGCGCCGAGCCACTTGTGTTTCGCGGCGTTGCGCTTGCGTCGTGCGTGGAGGCCGGCGGCGGTGAGTTTGAACAGGATCTGGCGGCCGTCGGTCGGATGCGGTTCGCGCTCGACGAGCGCGTCTTCCTCGAGGCTCGCGAGAATCGCCTTCATCGACTGCGGCTTCATCGCCTCGGCGCGCGCGAGATCGGCGGTCGTCATCGGCCCGTGCCGTTCGAGTCGCGCGAGCGCGCTCGTCTGCGACATGCCGAGCCCTTCGGAGTCAATCTCGGAGCGCAGCCGGCGGATGAGCTGGCCGACCGCGAGGGTCAGGTCGGCGGCGACGGTTTCGGCGGAAACGCCGGATTTGCGTGGCGGGTTCATGCGGCGAATCATAGAGCACGACAGTTAGACTTGCAAGTTTAACTGTCGAATTGATCGCTGGCCGGCGTTACTGTCCGATGCGCGATTACATGCGTCGATGCGCGACCGGTACGACTTCGCTGTATCGCGGGGTTGCGTTTTCGTGCAGCAGATCGCCGAGGTACTGGCCGAGTTCGTCGGCGGTGAGCGCCGATGGAATCTGCAGATTGGCCGGGCGCCGCTTGCCTTCGGCGCCGAGATCGAACACGGCCCAGCGGCCGTCCGTGCGCACGACGGCGAGCAGCCGGCCGAAGGCGTTGAAGCGGTATTCGTGCTGCATCGCGTCGCTCCGTTAGCGTGAACGCGCCGGCTGCCCGTGTGTGTTTACTGGATCGAGCAGGACAGCCAGCGATGGATTTTGATTGCGTCGCTCGACACGCCGGCACGCGTCGGCGCGCCGAGCAGCACGACCGTTTCGCGGCGGCCTTTCACGCGCATGCGCATCACGACGCCGTGCCCCGATTCGTTGATGAAGCCGGTTTTCTGCAGCCGGATCGGCAGGCGGCGGTAGCGCACGAGCGGGTCGGAATTCACGTACACGAGTTCGCCGTCGCCGGGGCGCACGGTGGTCGACAGGTCGGTCGAGAAATAGCGGATCAGCGGATCCTGCGCGGCCGCGCCGACGAGCTGTGCGAGATCTTCCGCCGTCGACACGTTGTGCGGCGACAGGCCGGTCGGCTCGCGGAAGTGCGTACGCCGCATGCCGAGCCGGCGCGCTTCGCGGTTCATCGCCTTCACGAACGCCGCGCGCCCGCCCGGATAGTCGCGGCTCAGCGCGGCGGCTGCGCGGTTCTCCGACGACATCAACGCGATATGGAACATGTCGCGGCGCGACAGTTCCGAGCCGACCTGCAGGCGCGAGCCGGTGAACTTGATCGTGTCGCGGTCGCGCGCGGTCACGCGCAGCACGCCGTTCAGCGGACGATCGGCGTCGCGCGCGACGACGGCCGTCATCAGTTTCGAAATCGATGCGATCGGCCGTACGGTGCGCGCGTTGCGCGCGAGCAGCGGGGTGCCGGAATCGACGTCGAGCACGTAAGCCGCGCGCGAATGCAGCGACGCGACCGCGCGCGGCGTATAGCCGCAACTGGCGAGCAATTTCGGTTTCGCGGGCGCGGGCGGTCGCACGGCGGTCGTGCGTTTCGCGCGCCGCTGCTGCGATGCGGGTGCCGCGTGGCGTTGGGCCGCTTGATGCGTCACGCGCGAGCGACGACGCTTGACCGCCTTTTTCTTGCGATGGGGTGTCTTCTTGACGGCCTTCGTATGGGCATGCGGCTGCGCATGGGCGGCGCGATGCGGCTGCACGCGTTGCGCGGACGCATGCGCGGCGAATGCGAGCAGCAGGAACGACAGGGCGAGGATCAGGGTGGTCCGGGCGCGAGGCAGGCGCGCGATGAGGCCGGTCAAGCGAAAGTCTCCTTTTCACGCGCGATGCGGCTGCGCGGAATGCATGGGCGGTCAGCGGGTGCGGGAAATTATACGGTCGATCGCGGGACGATGACGATTGGATGACGCGTGATACGGGATGATTTCGGTCTTTTTTGCGCTGCCGGGCAAGCGGTGCGCGTCGCGTGAAAGGCGGGCAGATGCACGGTTCAGCGCGGCCAGTTCCGCCGCGACACGACCGCGAAACTGATCGCGATCGAACCGGTCACCGCGCGCGGCGGCACGTCTTCCAGCGCATCGCCGAAGCGAAAGCGGCGGCTGCGCCCGTCCGTGCGTTCAGCACGACGCTTCGGTGCGCGCGCAGCGGCGGCAGCAGCGCATTCGCTTGCATCTGCGACATCGGATGACGGCTCGGCCACGCAGTCGGCCGCTGGATCGACGGACATGAAAGTAAGTTCCGGGAAGGGCATGTCCGTATTGAACGCCATTGCATTCGATCGGTAAAATGAATCTTTCGATCGTTATGATTCCATTAAAGAATGGAACTGAAACTGCTACGCACGTTCCTGACGGTGACCGAGCTGTGCCATTTCAGCCGTGCGGCCGACGCGCTGCACATGAGCCAGCCCGCGCTCAGCAAGCAGATCGGCGCGCTGGAGGCGAGCCTTGGCGGCAAGCTGTTCGAGCGCGGCCGGCATGGCGCGGAACTGACGCCGTTCGGCGAACGCTTCCTGCCCGACGCGCAGGCGCTCGTGCGAGATGCCGACGAAATCCTGGCGCGTGCGCGGGAAGCGACGAGCGGTCAGCGCGGGCACTTGCGGCTCGGCATCTGCCTGTCCGTGCTCACGCTCGTGCCGAAACTGATCGCCGAATTTCGTCGTCGCAATCCGGGTGTCGCGGTGACGCTGAGCGACCTGTCGTCGTCCGAACAGACGCGCCGGCTGCACGCCGGCAAGCTCGACGCCGGTTTCCTGCGCCTGCCCGCCGACGAAGGCTTGTCGTCGTTCAAGGTGACCGACGAAGCGCTCGCGCTCGCGGTGCCGCCGCATCTCGGCTTCAAGCGCGTGCCGGCCAATCTTGATGTGCTCAACGAGATCGGCTTCATCGCGCTGCAGCGCGCGCGCGGCCCGGGGCTGGCCGCGCAGATCGATCGGTGGTGCGTCGAGCGCCGCTTCGTGCCGCACGTGATGCAGCAGGCGGAGGACGTGCAGTCGGTGCTGACGTCGGTCGCGGCCGGCGTCGGCGTCGCATTCATTCCGTCGAGCGCGCAGTACCTGCTGCGCGACGCGACGGTGCTGCCGCTCGACGGCCGGGACGCGAAGTGGCGCGTGGGGCTCGCGTGGCGGGCCGAGCGCGACGATCCCGTCACCACGCGTTTCGTGTCGTTCATGCGCGCCGCGCTCAGGGGCGCGTGACGCGGCGTATAGTGCTCGCGATGGTTGTCTCCATGCATGCCGGCCCGACGCCGGCCGACCAACCCGAACCGATGACTTCAGAATCCGACGAATCCCCGCTCGATCCCGCACTCGTCGCCACGCTCGCGACGCTGAACGAAGTCGCGAGCGATCCGGCCGGCAAGCCGTGGTCGCTGCCGAAGATCGCAAAGCGTGCGCAACTGCCGATGAGCACGCTGCGCCGTGTGCTGACGCAGCTCGACGCCGCCGGCCTGAGCGCGACGACGCTGAACGAGGACGGTACCGGCAGCGCTGCGCTGACCGACGAAGGGCGCGCGGTGTGCGCGCAATTGTTCGGCGCGAACGATGCGCAATGATTGAAAAACGGGCCGCTGATACGGCCCGAGGCATACGGATGGCTCGACGCGGACGTCGCGCCGGCCCGTTCGTTGCTCGCGAGCACGGGCCGGCACGTCGTCATCGGCGCGACATCAGAACCACTGCTTGTAGCGACGCACGTAGATCGTCTTGACGATTTGCGCGAGCACGATGTAGCCGACCATCGTCGCGGCGAGCCAGAGCCAGTAGGTGCCCGGCAGGTGCATGAAGCCGATCGCGTCCGCGAACGGCGAGAACGGCAGCCAGCAGCCGATCGCGATCGCGGTGACGGTCGACAGCAGCACCGGCAGCGACGCGGTGCTCTGCAGGAACGGGATCTTCTGCGTGCGCAGCAGGTGCACGACGAGCGTCTGCGATACGAGGCTCTCGATGAACCAGCCCGAATTCATCACGATCTGGCCGCTCGCGCCGCCGTTCAGGTGATACAGCGCGCCCGCCCCGAACACGGTCCACATCAGGATGTACGTCGTGATGTCGAATACCGACGACGTCGGCCCGACCCACAGCATGAAGCGGCCGATGTTGCCGGCTTCCCACTTGCGCGGCTTCTTCAGGAACTCGGGATCCATCTTGTCCCACGGCAGCAGCATCTGCGACGTGTCGTAGATCAGGTTCAGCACGAGCAGCTGCGTCGCGAGCATCGGCTCCCACGGCAGGAACGCGCTGGCGACGAGCACCGAGAACACGTTGCCGAAGTTCGAGCTGGCGGTCATGTTCAGGTACTTCAGGATGTTGCCGAACGTCTCGCGGCCCTTGATCACGCCTTCCTCCAGCACCATCAGGCTCTTTTCGAGCAGGATGATGTCGGCGGTTTCCTTTGCGATATCGGCGCCGCTGTCGACCGAGATGCCGACGTCCGCGTCGCGCAGCGCGGGCGCGTCGTTGATGCCGTCGCCGAGGAAGCCGACCGTGTGGCCGTTCGCCTGCAGCGCCTTGACGATGCGCGCCTTCTGCAGCGGCGTGAGCTTCGCGAACACGGTCGTGCGTTCGACCGCCTGCGCAAGTGTTGCATCGTCGAGCGCTTCGATCTCGGTGCCGAGCATCGGCTTGGCCGGCTCGAGGCCGACCTGGCGGCACACCTTCATCGTGACGGTCGGGTTGTCGCCCGTCAGCACCTTCACCGCGACGCCGTTCTCGCGCAGCGCGGCGAGCGCCGGCGCGGCCGATTCCTTCGGCGGATCGAGGAAGGTCAGGAAGCCGCGCACGACGAGGTCGCGCTCGTCGGCGGTGCGGTATTGCGCGCGTTCGTCGCCGCGCGGGATCGTGCGCGTCGCGAGCACGAGCACGCGGAAGCCGTCCTCGTTGTACGCGGTGGCCTGTTCGAGCAGCCGCTTGCGGGCGACGAAGTCGAGCGGGCGCACGCCGTCTTCATCCTGCACGTGCGTGGACACCGCCAGCATTTCCTCGACCGCGCCCTTGCAGATCAGCAGATGCGTGCCGTGCGTATCCTCGACGACGACCGACAGGCGCCGCCGCACGAAATCGAACGGCAGTTCGTCGATTTTCTTGTAACCCCGCGGCTTCACGCGGTCGCCGATCTCGTCGGCGCGCGCGACGACCGCGATGTCGATCAGGTTCTTCTGGCCGCTCTGGTGGAAGCTGTTCAGCCAGCCGAGCCGCAGGATGTCCTCGTTCTTGTGGCCGGACAGGTCGAGGTGGTGTTCGAGGATGATCTTGTCCTGCGTGAGCGTGCCGGTCTTGTCGGTGCACAGCACGTCCATCGCGCCGAAGTTCTGCACCGAGTTCAGCCGCTTGACGACGACCTTGCGGCGCGCCATCGCGACCGCGCCGCGCGCGAGGTTCGCGCTGACGATCATCGGCAGCATCTCGGGCGTGAGGCCGACGGCCACCGCGAGCGCGAACGTGAGGGCGCTCAGCCAGTCGCCCTTGGTCAGGCCGTTGATCATGAATACGATCGGCACCATCACGAACATGAACTTGATCAGCAGCCAGCTCACGCTCGCGACGCCGCGGTCGAAGCTCGTCTCGATGCGCTTGTGGCTCACGACGTTGCGCGCGAGCGAGCCGAAGTACGTATCTTCGCCGGTCGCGACGACGACGGCCGTCGCCGTGCCGCTGACGACGTTGGTGCCCATGAAGCAGACGTTCTCGAGATCGAGCAGCGATGCCGGTGCGTCGTTCGCCGCGCCGGCTGCATGCGTGCTCGCGGATTTGCCGGCCACCGCGCCGAGCGTGTCGTACTTCTCGACGGGCAGCGCCTCGCCGGTCAGCACGGCCTGGCTGATGAACAGGTCGCGCGACGCGAGCAGCCGCACGTCGGCGGGGATCATGTCGCCGGCGGAAAGATGCACGATGTCGCCCGTCACCACTTCGCGCATCGGCACCTCGCGGCGCGCCGGCTCCGACGTGTCGGTCACCGCGCGCTGCACGGTCGCCGTCGTGCGGACCATCGCCTTGAGCTTCTCGGCCGCGCGCAGCGAACGGAATTCCTGCACGAAGCGCAGCAGCGCGCTGATCGTGACCATCGTCAGCAGGATGGTCATGCCGACGTAATCGCGATCGTCGGGCGCCGCAAAGTAGACGTCGGTGCAGAAGCTGATGGCGGCCAGCACCAGCAGCACGTAGACGAACGGGTTGTGGAACGAGAGCAGCAACTGGCGGGTCCAGTGCGGCGGTTTGTCGTGCGCGATTTCGTTCGGGCCGTAGCGTTGCAGGCGGTCGGCGGCCTGGTCGTAGGTCAGGCCGCGTGTGCTGGTGCGCAGCGACTTCAGCGTGTCTTCGAGCGGGCGGGCCGCTTCCTGCGCGGCGCGCATGATGCGCGGGTCGTTCTGCTGGCCTGCGCCGGCCTTGATGAAGCCGCGCTGTTTCTTGTGCGAGGTGTTGTGTCGTGTCGTCATGAGTCGCTCCTTGCGCACGAGGCGGCGGGCGGGGAGCGGCCGTGACGTTATCGACGCACGAGCGCTCCCCGCCGCGTCGCGTCAGGCGCGATCGGCTGTGGGTCGGTAAAGGCGGGAACGCTCGCCGGCGCGCAGCATGCGGACGGCGTGTCGATGCGCAGCGTTGCACCGGCGAGCGGTAATCGACTACTGTCGTCTGAGTTCATCTGCACTCCTGTCGGTTACGGATAGTCGGCACGGGCGATCGGCAGCGGCGCGCGCAACGAGGCGCGCGGCCGGACGGCACGCGAACGGCGGGCGCACGCGGCTGGCGCCGCGCGCAACGCGAACGCACGCGCACGACGGCGCGTCGCGTGCATTCGACAACATCGAAAATTCGGGCGGGAGATCTGGCCGATAGTCAGGCCGGAAGGGCGCCGCATCCTGCTTCCCGGGATGCGGCAGAAGACGAGGCTCTGCGCGTTTTCCTCAGGCAGCAGTCAAGTTGGTGATGCACCAACTACAACTCGCATCGGTGTTCACAGAACACTCCATGTAACTAGACGGGGGCGATGGTAATGGCTCGCTGTGCGAAGCGTCAACCCTTTTGTCAGGCGTTATTTCGAGATACTCGATCGCGCCAGTGCGCGTTCGCAGGCGTGTGCGACAGCCCGTCACGAAGCAGCCGCGCGCATCCCATGTCGGCATGCGCGCGGCCGTGTCGAACGAGGCGCCGGTTACTGGTTCGCAGTCGCGACGGCGGCCCCTGCATCGAGGATGCCCGAGCCTGCGGGCAGCGCGGTGCACGACGTGCCGGCCGCGAGCTTCGCCGCGCGCGTGCCGCCTTGCAGCTTCTGCAGGATCTGCGCGGGCGTGAGGTTGCCGTTCACCGACAGCATCAGCGCGGCGACCCCCGTCACCTGCGGCGCCGCGAGGCTGGTGCCGTTCGCGGGGCCATAGGTGTCCGAGCCCGGCGTCGTCGTGCCGGTGTTCGACGTCGACAGGATGTTGACGCCCGGCGCGCTCAGCGCGACGTCGGCGCCGAAGTTGCTGAACGACGCGCGGCGGCCCGTCGCGTCGGTCGCGGCGACGGTGATCACGCCGCGGCAGTTCGCGGGCTGGTCGAGCCCGGTCGACAGGCCGTCGTTGCCGGCCGCGACGACCACGGTCACGCCCTTCGCGGTCACGTCGTCGATCGCCTGCTGGAACGTCGTGCTGCAGGCGCCGACCCCGCCGAGGCTCAGGTTGATGATCTTCGCCGGCCGCGGGTTCGTCGGTACGCCGACGACGTTGATGCCGGCTGCCCAGCGCATGCCGTCCGCGATGTCGCTCGTCACGCCGCCGCACTTGCCGAGTACGCGCACGGGCAGGATCTGGCCGAGCCACGATACGCCGGCGACGCCGGTGCCGTTGTTGGCGGTCGCGCCGATCACGCCCATCACGCGCGTGCCGTGCCAGCTGCTGTTGCTCGGCTGGCTTGCGCAGTGATAGTACGGGCCGTTGACGTTGTCGATTTCCTGCTGCGTGACCCAGTCGCCCGGATCGGTTGCGTCCGGGCCGCGCGTCAAGCCGTTGTTGCTGGTGTTGACGTTGCTGATGAAGCTGTAGCCGGACAGCAGGTTGCCGACGAGATCGCCGTGCGGCCGATAGCCGGTATCGAGCACGGCCGTGACGACGGTCGGCGAACCCTTGGTCACGTTCCACGCCGGTGGCAGGTCGATGCCGGCGGCCGGGTCGGACAGGTACCACTGCTGGTTGTAGAGCGGATCGCTCGGCGTGTCGCGGATCTGCATCGGGTGATCCGGCTCCGCGTAGTCGACATCGCTGTCGGCCGCGAACGCCTGGGCGAGCGCGGCGGCATCGGCGGCGGCCATGCGCTGACCGAGCGACAGCACGGCCGCGCCGCTCGAGATCGTTCGTTCGACCTGCACGTTCACCGGCGTTTGCCCGACCGTGCTCGCGTACGCGCGTGCGTTGCCGGTCACGGGCGCCGTCCAGCGCGTCATTGCACGCTGGATCACCGCATCGAGTCGCGAGCCGTTGTCGATGGTCGCCATCGCGCGCGTGGCCGTCAGCGTTTTCAGCTTGACGATGAGGTGATCGACCGGCGGCTCGACCGGTGCGGTCTGCGCGGCCATCTGTACGGCGGCCTGCTGCGACGTGCACGCATTGCCGCCGGACGATGTGGGCGGGGCGGTCGGGGTGGGTGCGGGAGCGGGCGTCGGAGCGGGGGCCGGTGTCGGTGCGGGGGACGCGTTGGACGAAGAAGGGTTGCTGCCGTCGCCGCCGCCTCCGCCGCAACCGGCGAGGGGCAGGAGAGCGGCGGCGGACAGCATACCGGCGAGCATGCGCGCATGGGCGGGGCGCGCCAGCGCGAAATTGAAGCGTTTGGCTTTCATGTTGAAAGTCGATCCTCGAAGATAACCGTCGTGCCGGCGGTGGTGCCTGGTCCGGCGCACACCGGACCTTGTTTTTGTTCGGCGCACGCAGCGCTGCTGCGACGCGCCATGCATTGGGTAACGGCTGATGAGGCGGCTTCTTGAATATGTTTTGTGTGAAAAAGGGGCGAGACGCAAACGATTGCGATGCTGTCTTGCAGCATGAACGCGCGTTTGGAACGAGTGATCTGTTCATCGGGTGCAAGATTGCAGGCGGTCGACCCGGCGAAACGTTCGGCACAGGCGCTTTTGCGCGCCGCGGAAACGATTTTCTCGGTGAGGCCGCGACAGCGGCCGCTTGACGCTTTCCCCGATGCGGCGCGAATTTTGTTGGGCGTACGATCGCGATTCGATCAACGTTTCGTCAGGAGAAAAGCATGGATCGCCGCTTTCGTTGGCTGGCCGTTGCGCTCGCGTGCGCGCTGGCGGGCACCGCGCACGCGCAGGCTCTCACCGGTACGCTGAAGAAGATCAAGGACACGGGCGTCGTGTCGCTGGGTATCCGCGAATCGTCGGTGCCGTTCTCGTATTCGGACAACCAGCAGAAGAACATCGGCTATTCGCGCGACATCGCGTCGCGCATCATCGACCGGTTGAAGACCGATCTGAACCTGCCGAACCTCGCGGTGAAGGAAATCCCGATCACGTCGCAGAACCGGATTCCGCTGCTGCAGAACGGGACGATCGACTTCGAATGCGGATCGACGACGAATACGCTCGAACGGCAAAGGCAGGCCGCGTTCTCGAACAGCATCTTTCTGTACGGCATCCGTTTCAGCACGCGCAAGGATTCGGGCGTGAAGGACTTCGCGGACCTGGCCGGCAAGACGGTCGCGACGACGGCCGGCACGTCGGACGAGCGTCTGCTGCGCAAGCTCAACGAAGAGAAGGCGATGAACATGACGATCATCAGCGCGAAGGATCATGCCGAAGCGTTCATGAACGTCACGACCGGGCGCGCGGTCGCGTTCGTGATGGACGAACCGCTGCTGTACGGCGAGATCGCGAAGGACCGCAATCCGGGTGCGTATACGGTCGCGGGCACGCCGCTCGTCCACGAAAATTACGCGTGCATGATGCGCAGGGACGATCCGGCGTTCAAGCAAGTGGTCGACGGCGTGATCGCGAAGATGCAAACCTCGGGCGCGGCCGAGAAGCTGTACGACCAGTGGTTCATGCAGCCGATTCCGCCGAAGGGCGTGAGCCTCAACTATCCGCTGTCGGCGGAGATGAAGCAGCTGTTCAGGAATCCGACAGATCAGGCGCAGTACTGATTCGGCCGTCGCAACGAAAAACCGCCGGCAGGTGCCGGCGGTTCGAGCGCAGAGCGCCGAGCGGCGCGAAGCGCGTCAGGCCTTGATCTCCGGGCCGCGCGCGGCGGGTGCGGCCGGTGCCGCCGACGGCATCGGCGGCCGTGCCGGGGCGATGACGAGCACCGGTTGGGGAGCGACCCACGCCGGTATCGCGAACCCGACGGGCTGCGGCATCGGCATCGCGAACGCGTTGGCGAGCGCAATGTGCTGCAGCGCCATCATCTGCTGCTGCATCGCGACCATCTGCGCCTGCGCCGCCTGCATCCGGTACTGCGCGGCCTGTATTTGCCGCAACGCCGCCGCGGGCGGCACGCCGCCCGACGACGACGTCTGCATCTCGAAGCTCGCGCCGCCTTGCGGGCTACGCCAGCGCCACGTGCTGACCTTCATCGGGCCGACGGCCGTCTGGACGACGCGCGTTTCGGCTTTCACGGGCACGGCCTGCCCGTCGACATTGACGAGCATCGGTTGGGCGGCCGCCGCCGCGCCGGCCTGCCCGGCCAGCGCGAACACGGGCACCAGCGCCAGCGCGCCCGCCGCCATATACGAACGGAATCGCATCTTCGTATCTCCATCAAACGAGACTGAATCAACAATGACGTACGGCTCACGGAATGAGCCATCCGAGACAATGCGACCGTCGGCTTAAATCAACATTAAAACTGCCGTCGGTCGGCCCGATCCGCGCATTCCATGATGCGCCGCCATCGGCATTCAACCTCGCCCGCGCCAGGGTAATCCTGTCGCCCGGTGCAACAACGGGCACAATACGGAATTCGCCACTACCGCACGCATGTTCGACATCCGAACACTGCGGTGCGGCACTGCTGCCCGACCTCCTTCCCGGTCCTCATGAACGCCACGCCCACTCCCGCGCGCGAGTCGAATTCGCCGCGCTTCCTGCTGTTCCTGATCTGCCTGTTCGCGTCCGCCGGCCAGCTCGCGATCGATATCTACGTGCCCGCGCTGCCCGACATGGCCCGTTCGTTCGCGACCACGCCGCAGGCGATCCAGTCGAGCGTGTCCGGCTACATGGCGGCCTACGCGCTCGGCCAGTTGATCTTCGGGCCGATCGCGGACGCCTACGGACGCAAGCGCGTGCTTGCGTTCGGGCTCGTGATCTACACGATCGGCTGTCTGCTGTCGCTGGGCGCGTCGAACCTCGAGACGTTCATACTCGCGCGCTGCCTGCAGGGCTTCGGAATCGCGACCACCAACCTGCTGGCGAAGGCGATCATCACCGATTCGTTCTCCGGCCAGGCGTTGATGCACGCGTTCACCTACATGTCGATCGCGTGGGGGCTCGCGCCGATCATCGCGCCGGTGATCGGCGCGCACCTGCAGGAATGGTTCGGCTGGCGCGCATGCCTCGTGTTCCTGCTGGTCTACTCGCTGGCGATGTGGGCGCTGCTGTGGCGCTACCGCGAAACCTTGCCGAGGCCCGTGCATCTCGAGCCGCGCACGTTGATGGCGAACACGGGCAAGGTGCTGGCGAGCCCGGTGTTCCAGAGCTGTTTCCTCGCCCAGGGGCTGTGCTACAGCATCCTGCTGGTGTTCAACATCGTCGGGCCGTTCATGGTGCAGACCACGCTGCACAAGCCGCCGACCTTCTTCGGGTATCTCGCGCTCGGCATCGGCCTCATGTATTTCCTCGGCGGCCTGTCGAACCGGATTCACGGCCGCGGGCTGCCGAGCGCCGAGCAACGGCTGCGTATCGGCGCGCGCGTGATGGCGGGCGCGTCGATCGCGATGCTGGTGCTGGCGCTGACCGTCGGCCTGCGCGTGTGGACGCTCGCGACGCCGGTGCTCGTGATGGGCTTCTGCGCGGGCGCGATGTATCCGACGCTGATGGCCAAGGGCAATTCGCTGTTTCCGCATATCGCCGGCCTGACGAGCGCGATTCTCGGCTGTGCGCTGCTGCTCGTGTCGTCCGCGATGATGGGTCTGGCCGGTTTCGTGTCGATTCACGTGCTGACGCCGCTCGCGGTGTTCTTCGTCGCGTTGTCGTTCATCGTCGTGTGGATGGTGACGAAGCTGCTGCGGTATCTGTCGCAGCAGCAGGCGGCGCCGGTGGTGTGCGGGCGGGGGGAGGCGGCGTAAGCGCGGATGGTGATCGACTCATGAACCGGATCCTGCTGAATCGCGTCGCCCGGTCCGACGCCGCCGATCTGATCGCCGGCAACCGCGCGAACCGGAGCCATCATCTGCCGTGGGTCGATTCGTTCATCGACCAGGCCGGGTTCGATCAATGGTTCGCCCGCTGCCTGACGGGGCCGAACGTCGGATTGGTCGCGCGCGAGCGGGCGTCGGGCGCGGTGGTCGGCGTGGTGAATCTCAACGAGATCGTCGGCGGGGTGTTTCAGAGCGCTTATCTTGCGTACTACGGAATGGCGGATTTCAGCCGCAAGGGGCTGATGACGGACGCGTTGCGCGCGGCGATCGACGTCGCGTTCGGCGAACTCGGGCTGCACCGGCTCGAAGCGAACATCCAGCCCGGCAACCATGCGTCGATCGCGCTGGTTCGACGGCTCGGTTTCCGGCAAGAGGGATTTTCGCCGCGCTATCTGCGCATCGGCGGCGAATGGCGCGACCACGAGCGTTGGGCGTTGCTGGCCGACGACGCGCACGAAGCCGGCGCCTGACGGTCGATTCTCGTCCCCCTCGCATCGCTTACAGCGGATGGGCGGCCCCGGCCTGCTGCAACAGCGACACGGCCACCGGATCCGGCAGTCCGTTCGAATCGATCGCCCCGGCTTTGCCCAGCGCGACGAGATCGCTGTCGACGCCCGGTTGCCCGACCACGAACGACGTGGTCAGGAACGCCGGCGCGGCGAGCGTGACCGCATAGCGCTGCTGCAGGTTCGTCACCACGGCCGATTGCGCGGCCTGCACGGTGTCCGGGCTGTTCATCGCCCGCTGGTAGCGCAGGGTGCCCTGGAAATTGCCGATCAGCCCGGCCGTGTTCGTCCCGAGTTGCGCCGCGAGATAGACGAGCATCAGCTCGGTCTCGGGCGTTGTGTTGAAGGTGCCGCCCGCATAGGCGAGCGAATGCAGGCTCGCGCCGCCCGACGCCACGGTGATCACGCATGGCAGCGCCGCGTTGAGCGTCACATGGTAGTTGCCGCCGCCGTCCGTCAGCGTCGTTGCCGAGCCCGCCGCGCAGTTGACCGTGACTTGCGCGCTCGCGAGCGCGTCGCCCGTCGCGGCCGTGCCCGACAGCGAGACGGTTTGCGTGTTGTCGTTGAAGCACGCGTCGACGCCGAAGCAGGCCTCGCCGTTGCAGGCGGGGAGGGCGGCGAGCGTTGCGACGCACAAAACGCCCAGCGCGGGGCGGGTGAAGCGCGTAAGGCGAATGTTCATGGTCGCGGGCAATCCGAGAGAATGAGGCAACCGGTGCGCGTGGGGGAATGCGGCGCTGTTGTCATTCTATGTCGTGATCCGGGGAAAGCGAATACGGCCGGCCGATAAGACCGCCTCACCGCCTCACCGCTTGCGCGCACCCGGCTTCGCGAACGCGCCGCGCACCTCGAAGCCGATCGCGTCGGCGACGTTGCCGCGCGCATCGACGAGTTCGAGCCGGTGTCGGCCCGGCCACGGCAGCCACGCGACGCGATCGGCATGGCCGATCACCTTGTCGTCGAGCCGCCACGCGAACTTCGTCGCGTGCCCGGCCGATCGCTCGAACCAGATCCGCTGGTTCTTCGGCGGAATGTCGGGGTCGATCGCGAAGATCGTGCCGTCGGTCGGCGCGCCGATCGTCAGCGGCGCACGCGCACCGTCCTTGCCTGGCGCGACGGGCGCCGCGAGCCGGATCGTGTCGACCGCCGTGCCCGCGATGAACCATTCGTTGCGGGCCGGCTCGATGTCGCGCTCGAACGCGATGCGGCGCGTCTCGACGCCGGCCGGCGCGCGCGGCGCACGGCTCGGCAGGTCGCGATGCAGGTAGCCGACGACGGCCGACCACACGGGCGACGCGCCCGTGACGCCCGACACGTCCCACATCGGCGAGCCGTCCGCATTGCCGACCCACACGCCGACCGTATAGCGCGACGTGAAACCGATCGTCCAGTTGTCGCGCATGTCCTTGCTCGTGCCGGTCTTGACCGCCGAGAAGAAGCGCGTCGCGAGCGGGTTGTCGAAGCCGAACGTGCGCACGCGTGCGTTGTTGTCGGACAGGATGTCGGTGACGACGAAGCTGGCCGCGTCGCTGAACACGCGCGTGCCGGCGTCCATCCGCGCGGGCGCCGAGGCGCCGGATGCCGGCGTCGGCGCCGTGGCGGGCAGGTCGACGACCTTGCGCGCGACGCCGCCGTTCGCGAGCGCGCGGTATGCATTGGTCAGCGACAGCAGCGTGACGTCCGCACTCCCGAGCGCCAGGCTGAAGCCGTAGTAATCGCCTTCCTGCGCGAGCGGCAGGCCGAGCGCGGTCAGCGTGCGCGCGAAGCGGTGCGGCGTGACGAGCACCAGCGTGCGCACGGCCGGCACGTTCAGCGAGCCGCCGAGCGCGCTGCGCACGCTCACCCAGCCCTTGAAATCCTTGTCGTAGTTCTGCGGAATGTAGAGGCCGCCGCCGGCGGCGAGGTTGATCGGCGCGTCGTCGAGCAGCGACGCGGCAGTCAGCCGCTTCTCGTCGATCGCCTGCGCATAGAGGAACGGCTTGAGCGTCGAGCCGGCCTGGCGCGGCGCGAGCACGGCATCGACGTCGCGCGCGCTCGACAGCGCCCCCGACGAGCCAACCCACGCGCGGATCTCGCCGGTCGCGTTGTCGATCACGACGACCGCGCCGTCCTGCACGTTGCGCCGATGCGCGGGTGCGTTCAGTTCGGTCAGCGCGCGCATCAGCGTGTCGCGCGCGAAGCGCTGCAGCGGCGCATCGAGCGTCGTGCGGATCTGCGCGCCGGCCGCCGGCTTGACCTCGGCCGCGATGCGTCGCGCGAAATGCGGGGCGAGGGCGGCGCCGTCGTCGCGTACGGCGTTGGCCGGGCGCGCGGTGACGAGCTGCACGTAGCCGTCGAGCGATGCGCACGCCTGCGCGGCCTGCATGTCGCGCAGGATCCGGCACGCGCGTTCGGCGATCTTCGCGGGCGCCGCGTTGGGCGCACGCACGAGTGCGGCGGCGATCGCGGCCTCGCGCGCGTCGAGGCCCGACGGCGCCTTGCCGAACAGCACCTGCGACAGCGCGCCGAGCCCGATCGTCTCGCCGCGAAACGGCACCAGGTTCAGGTACGCCTCGAGGATCTGGTCCTTGCGCCAGCTGCGTTCGAGCCACAGCGCGTTCACGGCCTGCGTGGCCTTTTGCGGCAGCGAGCGCTGGCCCGAGCGGCGCGGCGAATCGCTGAGCAGGCCCGCGAGCTGCATCGTCACGGTCGACGCGCCGCGCGTGCGCTCGTTCCACAGGTTGCCCCATGCCGCGCCGGCAATCCCGCGCCAGTCGACGCCGCTGTGTTCGTAGAAGCGCTTGTCCTCGGACACGACGATCGCCTCGCGGAACGCGGGCGATACGTCGGCGAGCGACACCCAGTCGCCGCGCCGTTCGGTGCGGTCGATGCGCGTACGCTGCAGCGGCGTGCCGTCGCGCGCGAGCAGCACCCAGTCGGAGCTGCGCCAGTTGCGGCGCACGTCGTCGTAGCCGGGCAGCGCATGCGCGACGAGCGGCGCGGCCAGCACGACGGCGACGAATACGCGGCCGGCGAAACGCGCCGGCCGCGGCAAAGCCAGATCGATCATCGCTTGCCCGGTTACTTGCCCGCGTCGGCCGGCTTCACGGTCATCGGCGGGTTCGGCCACAAACCGTACACGGACGGCGCATACAGCGCCTCGACGCGCGTCGGCGGCAATCCGAACGTGCCGACGTTGTTCAGCCGCACCGTGTACTCGACCGAGAATTTGCCCTTCGGCAAATAGTCGTAGTACGCGCGATAGCCGTCGAAGTCGCGCTCGATGAACGCCGGCCACGCGCCGTCGGGGGTTTTCTCGCCCTGCGTCGCGGCTTCGGAATCGCGGCCGAGGCCCGACCCGAGGATCGTCGCGCCGGCCGGAATCGGATCGTTGACGGCGACCCACGTCATGTCGCTCTGCGCGTCGATGTCGAGATGGACGCGCACGACGTCGCCGCGCGTGAGCACACCCTTGACGGCTGGCGACACGGGCGTGACGGTTTTCGTGATCCGGTAGCCGGCCGCGAACGGCGCGCGCAGCGGCACCGCCGCGAGGCTTTCGACCGTGGCCCACGGGCGGCCCGTGCCGTCCTGCGTGACCGACAGCGTGGCCGGCCCCTGCGACGCACGCGGCCACGGCATCAGCACGCTGCGCGCGGCGGCCGCGCGGGTCGCCGGCGTGGCCGACGCAGGCGCATCGGCGGGCGCGGCCGATGCCGCTTGCGACCACGAGATCGAACGCTCGTCGCCGCCCAGCGCCACCTTCGTCGCGCCGGCGACCGGCGTGCTCTCGTAGGTCCGCGAGAAGCGCTCGACTGCGAGCAGGCCGAGTGCGTTCGACGTCGTCGTCTGCCATGCGCCTTGACGTTGCAGCGCGAGCAGGCCGGCGGTCACGCGCGGCATTTCGTCCTTCCATGCCGGGTCGCCCGCGAATTCCAGCGCGAGGCGCGCGGCGTTGGTCTCGTTGCTGGTCATCAGCCACCACAGGTCGTCGTCGCGCGCGGTCGAGAACACGAGTTGCGTGCCCTGGTAAGTCAGGCGCGCCCGCAGGATCTGGTCGACCTGCGCGCGTTTCTCGTCGCGTTGCGGGATGTCCTTCACGCGCGTGAGGATCGCGTGATAGTCGATCACCGCCGAGGTCGGCCACTGGTTCGGCGCGATCTCGATCGAACCGAGCATGCGGCCCTGCGCGGCGCCGTAGCGCGACAGCGCCTCGATCGCGGCGAGCTTGCGCAGGTCGCGATCCTGGCGCGGCGCCCACGCGTTGCGCTCGAGGCGGCCGTCGACGAAGCGCGCGAGCCCGGCCTCGAGCTGCGTGCGCAGGTCTTCCGGCAGCGCGAAGCGCGGATCGAGGCGGCTGGCTTCGTCGGACACCACGAGAAGATACGACGACAGCGTCGGGCTGCCATGATGCGAATCGTCGGACGACGGCGGGAAGTAGCTCGCCAGCCCGTCGCTGTCGAGATAGACGGGCATGCGCGCGATCAGCGCCTGCCATTGCGCGGGGTCGCGCAGCCCGATCGCACGCGACGTCTGCTGTTCGAGGCAGCGATACGGATAGCGTTCGAACCAGCGCCGCACGCCGGGCAGGCCGTCGGCGAGCTTCGACTGCAGCGACACGGCGATGCCGCCGCGCGGCACGCCTTGTGCGTTGCTCACAGCGCCGGCCGGGGCCGCGACGGGCACCGTCAGCGTGCCGTCGACCTGCGCGAGCGTCGCCTGCTGCACGGTCACCGGCAGCGCGGGCACGACCTTCTGCGCGACGGCCAGCGCGTCGGACGCGCGCTTGCCGCCTTGCTCGGCCGCCTCGATGCGCCAGTTCAGCGCACCGGCCGCATCGAGCGCCTGTTCGGGCACGGTGATCGTCCACGCGACCTCGGTCGCCGCATTCGCGGCCAGCGACACGGTTTGCGGTGCGACGTCGAGGCCTGTCACGCGCGGCGTCACGACGACCTGCATCGCGCGGTCGGTCGTGTTGCGCAGCGTGACCTGCGCACGGAACGCGTCGCCTTCGCGCACGAGCGGCGGCAGGCCGGAGATCAGTTGCAGATCCTGCGTGCTGCGGATCGACGTGCTGCCCGTGCCGAAACGGTCGGGGCCGACCGCCGCGATCGCGACGATCCGGAAGCGCGTGAGCGCGTCGTTCAGCGGCACCTCGACGGTTGCGCTGCCGTTCGCGTCGAGCGTCACGCGCGGGTTCCACAGCAGCAGCGTGTCGAACAGCTCGCGGGTCGGTGCGCTGCCGCCCCCGCCGCCGGCCGGCACGGCTTTGCGGCCGAAGTGGCGGCGGCCGACGATTTCCATCTGCGCGGTGGCCGTCTCGACGCCGTACGCGCGCCGGCGCAGCATCGCGTCGAGCAGGTCCCAGCTGTTGTTCGGCATCAGTTCGAGCAGCGCCTCGTCGACGGCCGCGATCGCAATCTGCGTGCCGGCCGGTGCCGGCTGACCGTTCGGCAGCGTGACCTTCACGTGCGCCTGCGCCTTGCTGCGTACCGTGTAGCGGGTCGCGTCGGTCGTCACGGTCACGCCGAGGCGATGAACGCCCGTGCCGACCTTGATCTCGCTGAGGCCATAGCGGAACGCGGGCTTCGACAGGTCGACGAACGCGGTCGGCGCCTCATAGTGGCGGCCTTCGCGCCAGAACGCGCGCGCCCATTCGACCGGCGCCTTCCAGCCCCACGTGAAGAACGAGTACCACGGCACCTCGCGAATCCGCCCGCGCAGCGCGAGTACCGACACGTAGACGTTCGGCCCCCACGATTCGCCGACCTTCAGGTCGACGGTCGGGTTCTTGCCGTTCAGCTCGACGATGTGCGTTTCCATCACGCCGCCGCGCTCGACCGCGACGAGCGCGGTCGCGTAGCGGAACGGCATGCGCACCTGGAAGCGGGCCGTTTCGCCCGGTTCGTACGACGTTTTCTCGGGGATCACGTCGATCCGGTCGGTGTTGTCGCCGCCGAACCAGAGCTCGTCCTCGCGCGTGACCCATACCGACGTCGACGCATTCGACGTTCGGCCGTCGCCGTCCTTCGCGACCGCGATCAGTTGCACGTTGCCGGCCTGCTCGAGCGTCGCGTCGCAGGCCATGCGGCCCTTGTCGTCGGTCTTGCCCGAGCACAGCACGCCGAGGTCGCGCGTATCGCTCTTGTTGTCGTACGCATAGAAGCCGCCGACCATCCGCTTGCGCGACGACGTCGTGATGCGCGCGACGCCCTTGATCTCGATCGGCACCGACGCGCGCGGCTTGCCCTGCAGGTCGACCGCCAGCGCCTGCACCGGCACGCGCTGGCCGACCGACACCCAGCGGCCGGCCTTGATGCCGGCCACCACCGCGGCCGGCCACAGGATCGTGTCGCCGCGGATCGTCTGCACTTCGCCGTTCGGGTCCGCGAACGTCGCCTCCAGCGCGATACGCTTCGGTGCGTCGACGTCGGGCAGGCCCTTGAGCGTGACCGAGCCCGCGCCGTTGCGGTCGAGCGTCAGCGGCAGCTTGTCGGCGATCAGCTTCGTCGCGTCGGGATCGTTGCTCGACGCCGCCGCCGACGCGTTGTCGCCGTCCTGCGCATCGTCGTCGGCATTGCCGTCGCTCGTGTCGGGGCGATACGGCGTGAAGCTGAAATCCTCGAAACGATCCGCGAACGGCGGCGATGCCCACTTCATCAGCGCCGACACCTGCACGGGCAGGTTCGATGCGCCGCCGCCCGACACGTAGTCGATCTGCACCGCGAGCGGCGCTTCCTTCACGGCGACGAGCGGGCTCTTCTGCGCGTCGCGCGCGCCGATCGAGCCTTTCAGCACCGGCAGGCGGAACGCCTCGACGCGGAAGCTGCCGCTGTAGTAGGTGGCGCTCGGCGCATCGTCCGGGCCGCCTTCGAGCTCGACGCTGTATTCGCCGAGCTTCGCGGCGGCCGGCAGCGTGAACTGCGAATCCGCGCTGTGGTCGGCCGCCCACGTGAGCGGCAGTTTGTACGTCTGGCCGGTGCCGAGATGGCGGATCGTCACGCGCGTCGGGTATTGCGACGGGAACGCGAGGCTCTGCAGCGTCTCGGTGCGGATGAAATGCTTCATCGACACGGTTTCGCCGGCGCGCAGCAGCGTGCGGTCGAACACCGTATGCGCGCGCACGGTCGGCGCGCTGTCGGTGTCGGTCGGCACGTTGAAGCGCCACGATTCGATCCCGCGGTTCCAGCCCGAGCTGACGAACGCCATGTCGGGGCCCGTCTTCGGATCGTCGACGCGCGCCGACACGAAGTAGTCGCTAAAGCGCTGTTCCGACGAGCTGCATTCGCGCTTCGGCTCGAACGGTCCGTCGATCTTCAGCAGGCCCTGCGCGTCGGTCTTGCCGGCCGCGATTTCGTCGCCGTTGCAGTCCGACACGCGGATCTGCGCATTCGGCACCGGCTTGCCCTTGTCGAGCGTCGTGACCCACACGAGGTTGTTTTCGCGGCCCTGTTTCAGGTGCACGCCGAGGTTCGTGACGAGCACGGCGGTGCGCACGTACATGCTCGACGGCTTCGCGAGCAGCGAGCGGCCGAGCGCGGGCGACGCGAGTTCGAGCACGTAGAAGCCAGGTTTCTCGATCGGCACGCCGACCACTTCGAACGGGCGCAGCGCTTTCGGATCGGCCTTCGGCAGCGTCAGCACCTGCGCGCCGGGCTCGCCCGCGAGCAGCGACAGCGAGCGCACGTCGATACGGCGGTTCTTCGGCGCGGGCTGCTTTTCGCCGGCCTCGAGCGGCACGTAGACCGGGCGTTGCCCCTTGCGCTCCAGCAGGCCGGGAATCTGGTCGTCGACCGAGCCGGCCGTCATCGACCAGTTGTCGAAGCGATCGACGGTGCGCATCCATTGGCGGATCGCGGTGTCGTTCTCGACCTTCAGGTTCGCGAATTGCGCGCCGCCCGCGTTGAGGCCCGCGATATGCAGGTCGGCCTCGACGTTGCGCAGCGTGACGGGCACCAGCGCGGGCGTGCCGGGCTCGGCGAAGCGCTCGACGATTCCGAAGGTGCCCGACGAGAATTTCGCGAGCGGCGGCATCGGCGCGGTGCGCGTCGCGAGCGGGAACAGGTCCGCGTTGGACAGCGGCCGGTCGGTCACGTCGTGCAGGCCCGACGGCAGCTCGACGGTGAGAGCCGCCTGCGCGGGCAGCGGCGGGTTGAACGTGACGGTCGTCACTTCCTCGCTGTGATCGTCGGCCGCGAAGGTCGGCGACAGCGAACCGTCGGGGCCGCGCAGCTTGATCGCTTCGGCCTGCTTGCGCGCGATCGGCGCGTTGAACGACAGCGTGAGCGGGCGCAGCGGCGTGCAGGGCGCCTTCGCGTTCTCGCGTTCGCACGAGAAGCTCGCCGCGAACGGTGCGCGCACGGTGAAATCGAAGCGTCGTTCGGTTTCGTTCGCGATGCCGCTCGGGCTCGCGACGCCCTTGCCGTACACGAGCTGCATCTTCGCGCTCGCCGGCAGCGCCTGCGAGCACGACAGCGTCAGCACGCGCGCGGCCTCCTTCTTCAGCCCGAAATGATCGAGCAGCGCGTTGCGCGTCTCGTCGTCGGCCGCCGTGACGGGAATGCGGTTGCCGATGCCGGCCGCTTCGCACCAGATGTTCGCGAGCGCCGAACGCGGCTCGGCCGGGCCGTTCAGCTTCATCACGAAGACCTGCCGCTCCTCGATCTCGCGGGAGCCGGGGCGCACCGACACCGGGAACGGGCCGCCCGTCTGGAACGTGAAGCGACGCGGGCCGCTGACCGCATTGCCGGCGACCGAGCGCAGCGTGTCGTTGAGCGCGACCGAGCAGCGTACGCCGGGCGGCAGGTCGCTTTCGAAATCGTAAACCCAGGTCTTGTCGTCGAGCCAGTGGCCCGAGCCGCGCGCGGCCGTCGAATCGTTGCAGGTCACGCGCGCCGGATTCGGCGCAGAGGCCGAGCCGAACGCGACCATCGGTTCGTCGAACTTCACGACGCTCTGCCGGACTTCGGTGACGGTGCCTTGCGGCGACACGCTCACCGTGCGCGCCGCGCCCGCATGCAGCGACAGCGCGGCGGCGCCGCCGAGCGCCGCGACGGCGCCGATGCGCCAGAGCAGCCGGGTCGTGTGGTGGGTGTGGTTCGTTTCTTTGTTGTGCTTGTCGTGCTGCTTCATCGCTCGATTGCCCTCGGAGGGAAGCTTTCTGTTTGATTGCACGGGATTCTAACCGACCGCCGCGCGCGCGCAGCACGGCGTGCAGGTGCAGTGTGTGGTCGGCGCGCGACACGGGCGTGCCCGCGGCAGATTTGTCGCGCCGACGACACAAAATTGCAGCGAAATATCGATTGTCGCGGATTGCGGAACATTTAATGGACTATAAAAAGATTGTTCGATCCGATTTGTGCGCGTACATTTCAGGGCCGCGCCAATGTTTGAGAAATATCAAGCGTGGTTTTCCCGAATCCGGTGTTCGAGAGAAGGAAACATGCACAACGACAACACCCCCCAATCGCGTCGTGACAACGACGCAGCCGTAACCGGCATCACGCGGCGTCAATGGCTGCAGGGCGCACTGGCGCTGACGGCGGCGGGCCTCACCGGCTCGCTGGCGTTGCGGGCCCTGGCCGACGATCCGGCCACCGCGCCGCTCGATACGTTCATGACGCTTTCCGAAGCATTGACCGGCAAGAAAGGGCTGAGCCGCGTCACCGGCGAGCGCTATCTGCAGGCGCTGCAGAAGGGCTCGTTCAAGACGGCCGACAGCCTGTCGCAACTCGCCGGTGCGCTCGCATCCGGCTCGCTGAATCCCGACCAGGAATCGCTCGCATTGACGATTCTCGGCGCGTGGTATCTCGGCATCGTCGACAACGTCGTGATTACTTACGAAGAAGCATTAATGTTCAGCGTGGTGTCCGATACCCTCGTAATCCCTTCGTATTGCCCCAACAAACCCGGCTTCTGGGCCGAAAAACCGATCGAGAGGCAAGCCTGATGGCCGATACCGATACGCAAAAAGCCGACATCGTCGTCGTCGGATCGGGTGTCGCCGGCGCGATCGTTGCACACCAGCTCGCGATGGCGGGCAAGTCCGTGATCCTGCTGGAAGCCGGCCCGCGCATGCCGCGCTGGGAAATCGTCGAGCGTTTTCGCAACCAGCCCGACAAGACCGATTTCATGGCGCCGTACCCGTCGAGCCCGTGGGCGCCGCATCCGGAATACGGCCCGCCGAACGACTACCTGATCCTGAAGGGCGAGCACAAGTTCAACTCGCAGTACATCCGCGCGGTGGGCGGCACGACGTGGCACTGGGCCGCGTCGGCGTGGCGCTTCATCCCGAACGACTTCAAGATGAAGACCGTGTACGGCGTCGGCCGTGACTGGCCGATCCAGTACGACGACCTCGAGCATTACTATCAGCGCGCCGAGGAAGAGCTCGGCGTGTGGGGCCCGGGCCCCGAGGAAGATCTGTACTCGCCGCGCAAGCAGGCATACCCGATGCCGCCGCTGCCGTTGTCGTTCAACGAGCAGACCATCAAGAGCGCGCTGAACGGCTATGACCCGAAGTTCCACGTGGTGACCGAGCCCGTCGCGCGCAACAGCCGTCCGTACGACGGCCGGCCGACTTGTTGCGGGAACAACAATTGCATGCCGATCTGCCCGATCGGTGCGATGTACAACGGCATCGTCCACGTCGAGAAGGCCGAGCAGGCCGGCGCGAAGCTGATCGACAGCGCGGTCGTCTACAAGCTCGAGACCGGGCCGGACAAGCGCATCGTCGCCGCGATCTACAAGGACAAGACGGGCGCCGACCATCGCGTCGAGGGCAAGTATTTCGTGCTCGCCGCCAACGGCATCGAGACGCCGAAGATCCTGCTGATGTCCGCGAACCGCGATTTCCCGAACGGCGTCGCGAACAGCTCCGACATGGTCGGCCGCAACCTGATGGACCATCCGGGCACCGGCGTGTCGTTCTACGCGAACGAGAAGCTGTGGCCGGGCCGCGGCCCGCAGGAGATGACGTCGCTGATCGGTTTCCGCGACGGCCCGTTCCGTGCGACCGAAGCCGCGAAGAAGATCCACCTGTCGAACATGTCGCGCATCAACCAGGAGACGCAGAAGATCTTCAAGGCCGGCAAGCTGATGAAGCACGAGGAGCTCGACGCGCAGATCCGCGACCGTTCCGCGCGCTACGTGCAGTTCGACTGCTTCCACGAAATCCTGCCGCAGCCCGAGAACCGCATCGTGCCGAGCAAGACGGCCACCGACGCGGTCGGCATCCCGCGCCCCGAGATCACGTATGCGATCGACGATTACGTGAAGCGCGGCGCGGTGCACACGCGCGAGGTCTACGCGACGGCCGCGAAGGTGCTCGGCGGCACCGACGTCGTCTTCAACGACGAGTTCGCGCCGAACAACCACATCACCGGCGCGACGATCATGGGCGCGGATGCACGCGACTCGGTCGTCGACAAGGACTGCCGCACGTTCGACCATCCGAACCTGTTCATCTCGAGCAGCTCGACGATGCCGACCGTCGGTACGGTGAACGTGACGCTGACGATCGCGGCGCTCGCGCTGCGGATGTCGGACACGCTGAAGAAGGAAGTCTGACCGTGCGGAAATCTACTCTCACCTTCCTCCTCGCCGGCTGCCTCGTGCTGCCGGGCCTCGCACGCGCGGCCGATTCGGCCGATCCGGCGCAAGTCAAGCGCGGCGAATACCTCGCGGTCGCGGGCGACTGCATGGCGTGCCACACCGCGAAGGGCGGCAAGCCGTTCGCGGGCGGCCTCGGCATGCCGGTGCCGATGCTCGGCAAGATCTATACGAGCAACATCACGCCCGACCCGGACACCGGCATCGGCAACTGGACGTTCGACGACTTCGAGCGCGCGGTGCGGCACGGCGTGTCGAAGAACGGCGCCAACCTGTATCCGGCGATGCCGTACGTGTCGTACGCGAAGATCAACGACGACGACGTGCAGGCGCTGTACGCGTACTTCATGCACGGCGTCGAGCCGGTCAAGCAGGCGCCGCCGAAGAACGAGATCCCCGCGCTGCTGAGCATGCGCTGGCCGCTGAAGATCTGGAACTGGCTGTTCCTGAAGGACGGCGTCTACCAGCCGAAGCCGGCGCAGAGCGCCGAGTGGAACCGCGGCGCGTATCTCGTGCAGGGCCTCGCGCATTGCAGCACGTGCCACACGCCGCGCGGCATCGCGATGCAGGAGAAGTCGCTCGACGAAACGGGCGGCAGCTTCCTGTCGGGCTCGGTGCTCGCGGGCTGGGACGGCTACAACATCACGTCCGACCCGAACGCGGGGATCGGCGGCTGGACACAGCAGCAGCTCGTCCAGTACCTGCGCACCGGCAGCGTGCCGGGCCTTGCGCAGGCGGCCGGCCCGATGGCCGAGGCTGTCGAGCACAGCTTCTCGAAGATGACCGAAGCCGACATCGGCGCGATCGCGACGTACATCCGGACGGTGCCGGCGGTGGCCAGCGGAGACGCGAAGCAGTCGCGCTCGTCGTGGGGCAAGCCGGCCGAGGACGGCCTGAAGCTGCGCGGCGTCGTGCTCGCATCGTCTGGCATCGATCCGGCGCGGCTGTATCTCGGCAACTGCGCGACCTGCCACCAGATGCAAGGCAAGGGCACGCCGGACGGTTACTATCCGCCGCTGCTCCACAACTCGACGGTCGGCGCACCGAATCCGACCAACCTCGTGCAGGTGATCCTGAACGGCGTGCAGCGCAAGGCCGGCAGCGAGGACGTCGGGATGCCGGCATTCCGCCACGAGCTGTCGGATGCGCAGATCGCAGCGCTGACGAACTACGTGACCGGGCAGTTCGGCAATCCGGCCGCGAAGGTGACCGAGCAGGACGTCGCGAAGCTGCGCTGACGCGGCATGCGACGAAGCAGGGCGACAACGTAAAAGAGGAGGAGCACAGCACATCGGGCGGGCCCCGATGCCGGTTGTTGCAGAGCGGGGCGGGCGGCGCGATTGGCCGCTCGCTCCGGTTCACAGGCAATCCGGTGCGTGCGGTTGCGCGCGCATCGTTTTCGTTGATCACACCATGACACCGAATCAACCGTTTCTCGCGTCCCAGCGCGATGTGCTGCTGCTGCTGTCCCGAATCCTGCTCGTGATCCTGTTCGTGATGTTCGGCTGGAAGAAGATTATCGACTTCTCCGGTACGATCGCGTTCATGGGCAGCGAGGGCGCGCCGGCTCCGATCATCTCGGCGGCGATCTCCGTCGTGATGGAGCTGTTCGTCGGGATCGCGATCCTCGTCGGCTTCCAGACGCGGCCGCTCGCGCTGCTGCTTGCGCTGTATACGATCGGCACCGGCATCATCGGCCACCACTACTGGACGATGACGGGCGGCGAGCAGATCAACAACATGATTCATTTCTACAAGAACATCGCGATCTCGGGCGGCTTGCTTGCGCTCTGCGCGGCCGGCCCCGGACGTTTTTCGATCGATCGCGGATAAGCGACCGGAGGCGCGTGCATGGGGCGCGCGACGGACGGTCGAGACTTCGAGGGGGCATCATTTTGCGACTCAAATACTTCGCATGGCTGATTGCGGCCGCCACGCCGGCGGCTGCGTTTGCGCAGACGAGCGTCACGCTGTACGGCCGGATCGACGGCGGCATCGAATACCTGAACCACATCGCGAAGCCGAACGGCGGCAGCGGGACGCGCTGGAGCGCGGAAAGCGGCGACTGGGGCACCAGCATGTTCGGGCTGAAAGGTGTCGAGGATCTCGGCGGCGGGATGTCGACCGTCTTCAACCTGGAAACCGCGTTCCAGGTGATGAACGGCCAGACGGGCGGCGGGCGCATGTGGTCGCGGCGCGCGTACGTCGGGTTGAAGAGCAACACGTGGGGTCAACTGCAGGCCGGCCGCAACCTGTTCATCGACAGCGACGGCGTGTGGGAATTCGATCCGTTCGTGCAGCAGGCGTTTTCGTCGGCGTCGCTTGTGCGCGGCCGCAACTGGCAGCAGAGCAGCAACAACATCGAATATCACAGCCCGGTGATCGGCGGCTTCGACGTGCAGGCGCAATATGCGTTCGGCAACCAGTCGCGCGGCTTCAACTACGGCGCGGCCGACGATTTCGGCCGCTCGGACGGGATCATGATCTCGTACCACTCGCCGGTGCTCGACGTGCGCGGCATCTACGACGAACTGCGCGACAACAACGGCAAGTTCAGCAACATCTTCACGGCGTCGCGCGAGTACTTCGTCGGGGCGAACGTGAAGGTGTCGAAGTTCAAGATCCAGGGCGCGTATACGCACTACCAGGCGCCGGATAGCCCGGCTGGTGTCGCCGATCGTGCGGATCATTACTGGCTTGGTGCGACCTACTCGGCGACGCCGCAGTGGGCTGTGACAGGCGGCGGGTATTACGTAAAGGTGGGTGATGGCGGTGGAGACGCGTCGCACGATCCGTCGGGGCACGCGATCATGTACGTGCTCGGCACGACGTACAACCTGTCGAAACGGACGTTCTTGTATGGGACGGTTGCGTATGTGCGGAATGGCGGGAATTCGAACTTCTCGCTGATTGCGTCGCCGCGTGATGCGACGTCGGGGACGAGCCCGATGACGGGCGAGTCGCAGACGGGCGCGTATGTGGGGATGATGCATACGTTCTGAGTGTAGGCAACGCCAGATACGCAAAAGGCACGGGTGATGAACCCGTGCCTTTTGCGTTTACAGCGCTTGCGAAGCGTTCTGGCAAGCGTGCTGATGTCGGTCGGCGGAATCAGAGGCATCGTATCGGTTATGTGGCCGCGACATGTCGCTCTGCCATCGGTTCGCCGGCTCGGGCGTGGCTTACATACGTATCGCGTTGCGGGTGCAGTACACGCGCGATTGCGTCACACTTTCTAACGTTTGTGGACCGGAAACTTCAAGGCAAACGTCGGTTGCCCGATTTATCGCCGTCTGACTGATGCCAGCTACGGCGGGCACTTTCGCTGCAGACGTCGAATGCATCCCCCGACGGGCCGCGTGCCTATACTGCCCCGCGACATCGTTGTACTCGAAAGCATCACGTAAGCTCCCGTATCGATGAGATACCAATCGGCCGCCCGGCACCGCCCGGCGGCCGTTTTTGTTACTACACGGTACGGGGTAGCTTGATGGTTTCCGATCTCCTGAACAAGGCGCTGCGCACGCAATACGTGCAACACGGACGCATTGTCCGCCTCGATACGCCGCTTGGCGAAGACGGGTTGGTCCCGCTGTACGTCCGTGGGCGCGCGTGTCTCGGGAGAGACTTCGAATTCACGATCGACGCAACGTCGACGCGACTCGAAACGATTCAGGCGAAGGCGCTGATCCGGCAATCCGTGACGCTGTGGATTCGGCAAATGGACGGCAGCGAAATGCCAATTCACGGCTATGTGACTGCATTCAGTCGCCTGGGCGGGGACGGAGCCAATACCTACTACCAGCTCCGCTTCAATTCGTTCCTCGCGCTGCTGCGGCTCGGCAGTGACCGGCGCGACTGGATCGAGACTCCCGCGCAGCAAACCGTGTCCGATGTGCTTGGGAAGTATCCGCAGGCGGCCGGCAACTTTACTTGGCAACTGCGTCAATCGTTGCGCTCGTATTCTCAGCGGATGCAATGGGAATCCGACTGGAACTACGTCCATCGTACATTCGAAGAGCTTGGTCTTTTTCCGCGTTTCGATATCGCGCAGGACGGCAAGTCGCACAAGGTCGTCATCATGGACGATCTTTTCTCGGTTCCCGAATTGAAGCAAAAGACCATTTTGTTCAGCCGCTCGGTGCAGAACGAAGAATTCGATGGTCTGAGCGAGTGGATCGATTCGCAGGAAATTCAGTCGGCCGAACTCGACACAGGCACGTTCGACTACAAGCGCCCGGATCTTTCGAAGCACGTCACGATGCCTGCGTTCGATCTTGACGATGTACCGGGGCTGGGTGAGCAGTACGAATACACCGGGTCGCATACGTGGTCCGATCGCGACATGGGCGAGGCTCAGGCAAACGTTGTCACCGAGGAATGGCGCTCACGCGCGCAACGCTTCTACGGTGTGGGCGCATTGCGTTGCGCATGGCCTGGCCGCTATGGGGTGCTGAACGGGCACCCGGTGCACGATGCGCAGCCGGATCAGGATCGCGAAATGGCAATTCTCTCGGTGAACTGGCTCATTCAGAATAACGTGCCGGGACTCGAGAACCTGATGCGTTTTCGCAGGAGCCTGCGCGCTGAAGTCGAGCAAGCGCGCGCGAGCGGTGCGGGTTCGTCCGTACGCCATGACGACGGCGGCGTGGGATTCTTCCACGTCGAAATCGAGGCGCAACGGCGCCGCGTCGCGTTTCGTAGTCCGTTCGAACACAAGAAGCCGATCATGCAGCTTCAGACGGGCATCGTCGGCGGTCCCGAGGACGAAGAGATTTATACGGATGCGATGCTGCGTGCGAAGGTGCGGCTGACGTCCAATCGACTCAATGACGGCGACCAGAACGTGTCGGCGTGGATACGTGCGGCGATGCCCGATGCGGGCCACAAGCGCGGCGGCATGTTCCCGCTGCGCAAGAACGACGAAGTCTTGATTGGCTTCATCAACGGCAATTGCGATCGTCCCGTGATCCTGTCCAGAATGCACGGCGGCGAAAGCATGCCCGAATGGCACACGCACGGGCTGACTTCGGGCTTGCTGTCGCGCGAGTACGGCGGTGAAGGTTATAACCAACTGATGATGGACGACGCCAGTGGGCAGAACCGCGTGCATTTGTACTCGACGAGCTATAGCTCGCATTTGCACCTGGGCTATCTGATCCAGCACTCGGGCAACACGCGCGGCGCGTTCATCGGGCAGGGTTTTGACCTCAAGTCATTGAGCTATGGTGCGGTGCGGGCCGAGCAAGGGCTCTACGTTTCGACGCAACCTGCCACGACCCAACCGCTGAGTGTGACGGCAGCGTCCGAACAGCTTACCCGCGCCGAAGCGATGCTGGCGACGACGTCGAAGGCGAGCCAGACGAATCGCGCGCAGAGTCAACAAGACGGCCACGATGCACTAAAAACTTTCACGGACGCAACGCAGCATCCGGTGGCCGGCACGACCAAGGGCGGTCGCACGGCCGGCGGCGGCACGGGTAACGCGAACGGCTTTGCGAAGCCGATCATGCTGTTGTCCAGTCCGGAAGGCATTGCTGCATCGACGCAAGGGTCGGCGCATATCACGGCAAACAAGCAAACCAACGTGGTTGCCGGGGAAGACATCAACCTTGCAGCCGGTCGGGCGTTGCTCGCCAGTGTGTTGGAGCAAATCAGCCTGTTTGCGGAAAAACTCGGTGTCAAGGTCTACGCGGCGAGCGGCCCGATAGATCTCCAGGCCCAGAACGATTCGATGAGTTTGGCCGCCTCGCAAGATGTGAAGATTACGGCGGGCAAGAAGATGTATCTGTCGGCCGATGAGATCTGGATCGGCGCGAATGGCTCGTATATCAAGCTGACGGCGAACATGATCGAGAATGCAACGTCGGGCCAGATTGTAGAAAAGTGCGCGAATTGGGAGAAAGCAGGAGCGGCAAGCGGCACCTTGCAAAACCCGCTGCATTCGTCGCCGGTATCGGTCGACGGCGGGCGTTTTACGCTGTTCTCCGGTTGAGTCGCGCGGCCGGTATAGCGGCAACATAAGAAATTCTGAAAACCGAATCCGAGTCGGGAATCATGACCAAAACGACCCATAAGAAGAAGCACCATCCGGCGGCCGCGCCGCACCCGGCCGCCAAACCTGCCGAGCCGGTCGATACGCCGCTGAGTTGGGCCTACCCGTTCACGCCCGCAGACAAGAGCGACGCGGCCGACCCGATGACGTATTTCAAGGCGCTGGCGAAGTCCGCGACCGGTTTTTATCCGTTGGGCGTCAGCGGCATGTGGCATGGGGGCGTGCACTTCGACGACGGCAGTGCGCAAATGCTCAAGTTGGACGGCGGCGTGCATGCGATTGCAGACGGCAAGATCGTCGCGTACCGGCTGAACACGAAATACGAGGAAACGAAGTACCCGAACAATAGTCTGGCGCACTTCTCGACCGGCTTTGTACTGGTTCGCCATGAATTGAAATTGCCGCCGAAGCCGGCCCCGAAGGAGCCCGCGAAACCGGCTCCGGCGTTGGCCCCCGCATCGGCTCCCGCGCCCGCATCGACCACCGCTGCGCCTGCACCCGCGTCCGCTCCGGCGGCTCCCGCGCCATCCGACAGCAAACCGGCGAACGACAAGCCTCTCGTGTTCTTCAGTCTGTACATGCACACGATGGATTGGGCCAGCTACCAGAAGGCCATCGAACAGGCCAAATCGAACCCGAAGCCCGATCCGGCGCTTCCCGCGCCGATGTCGTATTGGGAAGGTGACCGCTACTATCGGGTCGGCAACAAGGCGAAGGACAAGCAAGCTATCCCGAAGCCGAAAGCGCCCGTTCCGCCCGCGAAGCGCACCGATGGGGCCGACGATCTGCCGATCAACAATACGAACGATAGCGCGCCGCCGCCTGCCGATACCGATCAGGATGTCGCCCTGCCGCCGGCCGAGACGGGATTGAACATTCGGGAATTGCCGAACGGAAAGAGCAAGATTATCGGCGTGTTGCCGACAGGGGCCGAAATCATTGCGGGCGAAGGCGACCCTGCTCACCCGGACTGGATCAAGATCAAGTCCATCAAATCGGGCACAGTTCTGTCTGCTGAAGTTGGCAAGCCGGTGTCCCCCCAAGCGCAGTGGAGCTATGTGTTCAAGGGGGAACTAGACGCCGTAGTCGACCCGCAGCCGCTTGATACGGTCGTGATCCTGAAGGAGCCGCAGGACGTCAAGGCGGGCGAAGTCGTCGCCCACGTCGGCCAGTATCAATGGCCGATGAAGGCCAGTCCGATACCACCGAAGCCGAACTACCCGATGCTGCATCTCGAAGTGTTCGCGGGGCCGGACCTGAAGGACTTCATCGATCGAAGCCGTGCGCGTGCGAAAGAACTGAACGAGAAAAACAAACAGCTTCTGGAAATCGAACCGGGGGCGAAGCTGGTCAGCGAAATTCCCGCACCGGACCAGAAACTGACCCAATCCGGGTTGAAGCTCGTGCCAATAGGTGATGCAAAGGGTTCGCGCTGGATCAAGGTGCAGCCCAATAGCGTGACGAATGTGCCCGCGAAAGGCAAACAGAAGGCGAAACAAAAGTTAGCGTCCGTCGGCAACCCGCTGTGGGTCGAAAGCAACCTGGCGAACACGATCAGCACGGCGAACGTAGCGGGATGGCAGAATTTTCCGCTGGACGTTTCAAAGGCAAGCGGACCGGGCGCGGACTTCAGGAACGTGTTGCGCCGTCCTGAACTCGACAAGCTCGGTGAGGGCAATGTCGCGGTCGACGACAAAGGCCATCATTGGTGGAACGTCACGGTTGGCTCGAAGGACGGCTCCGGCCTGACTGGCTGGGCGTGCGATACCGATCACCCTCACGTACAGCTTCGTAGTCCGTGGGAATGGCCGGGTTTCGAATTGGTGGACAACGGCAGCGCCAGCCCCGCCGACATGTTCAAACGCCATATCCATACGACCGAGCAATATTTGCCGGACGAGGAAGGCGCTGAGTTTGCAGTGGAAGCGGTGAAGGTCAACGCTGGCGAACTCATCACGAAGATTGAACAGGCGATCGATACGGACCATGACGGGAAGGTGACGGCGCAAGAACTGAAACACGCGTTGGAAACGCAATGGATGGCTGAAGCAGTGTCGCATCTGATCGTGCGCAACGAAACTGAATGGGGCGGCGGTCTGAGCAAGTGGGAAGAACTCACCCCGCTCATGCAGAAGCAGACCGAGCTGTGGAAGACGGAACTTGATCGACTCGCGAAGCTTCAGTGGTGGGACCAAATCAAGGGCGTCGATGGCTTCCCCACGGACCTTTCGCCGTGGCACCTTCACCCGATTGGGTTGATCGGGAATTTCACGGGTTGTAGCGCAAAATGTAAAACTAACGTGCTGGACTTTCTCACCACAGAGGGAATGTTCTATTCCTCCGTAGAAGGTTTTCACCTTATCCTCGATTCGGAAGGGTTTGGTGAAATTCCATACGTTCCAAAAAATAGCCAATCCAGCGGCGTAACAATTGGTTACGGCTATGACTTGGGGCAGCAAACCGAAGCGATGGTTCGCAGTGATTTTGATGGCTTCTTTGCCGAGGATGAGATTACCCGGTTATTAACCGCACTCGGAAAACAAGGGGATGCAGCGCGCAAATTTATTCCATCTCTTAGCGATATAAAAATATCCGAACCGAAGGCCCTCGAGATGGCTAAGAGGGTCAAAAAGCGTTATGCTCAGTTTACCGTTGATGCATTCCCGGGCACTACAAAATTACATCCTCATTGTCAAGGGGCGCTGCTCAGCTTAGTCTATAATCGAGGAGCTCAACTTGAAGATAAACCCGGACAAAAATCACGAGCTCACATGAGGAACATTAGAGCAGCCATTGAGAATAAGAACCTCCCCGAAGTTGCCGTGCAGTTACGTGCCATGAAAGTACTGTGGGAAGGAACTGGGAACGATGGTCTACTCAAACGGCGAGAGAAAGAGGCAGTTCTGTTCGAGAAAGGTATGACTTGCGACTGTTGGAGATAGATTGTGACGAAGAATATTGTTTTCTTTGCACTGGTGCTTATTTCGAGCGTGGCCTTTGCGAAGGAGGTCTGCGATGGTCAAACCAACGCAGAGTTAACCAATTGCGCACAAAGAAATTACGAGGCTGCCGATAAAATTTTAAATGGAAGCTACAATGAATTTCTAAGAAAATCCACTCCTCCGGAGAGGCAAAATCTCGTCGCAGCTCAACGAGCATGGGTTGCATATAAAGAGAAATATTGCGATGCAGCTTTTGATGCCACCTCTCCGGGGGCGGAAGCGTCTATCGATAAATGGAATTGCCTGACATCGGCAACAGAGGTGCGGACAAATGAAATTCGCTACTTAGAATCATCTGTCGGTATGGACGATTTCAGGCGGTCGCTATCCGTCATGGCGAATCTTTACGAAAACGGAGACACCACCAAGGTGATATTGAAGTTGATAAAAAGTACACCCGACGGAAGCAATCCAAATTGGGTTAAATATGTAGATCTGAATTGCAAGATGACTGCGGCAAAGTTACAGGAAGAACGCAACGCTTGTACAGCTAGACTTAATTTCTTTAAAAACTGGTGACTTTGTCCTCCACTTCCCCTTGACACTCGACAGATGATCAATTTGATTCGAATCGGCGACGACACCGACCACGGCGGCAAAGTCGAAACCGGGTCATCGACCATGAAGTTCGATGGCCGCTACGTCGCGCGCAAAGGCGACCGCGTATCGTGTCCACAGCACCCCGACGTGTCGCCGAACATCATCGAGGAAGGCGACGAATCGATGAAGGACGACGGAATTCCGATAGCGCGACACGGCCATCGCGCTACATGCGGTTGTCACCTGATTTCAAGCCTGGTGTAACGCTACAACAGCGGCGCGAGGCCCGGTCGCACCGGGCAACGAACGATCACGGAGCCGTCGTTCTTCGACAGCACGACAAGCTGCGTAAAGCCGTTGGCTGGCGCATACCGCGACAGGTATAGGTCCAGCTGAAGGATCAGCGTGCCCATGCTGTTTTCAATGAACGCGCTCTCATCTGCCGCCATCACAATTTCGAAGCCTCTCACTAGGGCCGAATGCGGCTTGATCGCCAGTAGTCTCTCGACGACGTTTCGCTTGACGAACGAAATCGCCCCGACGTGTTCGGCGCGTCGGTCGCTCGGTGCAAGCTGGCGCATGAGTTTCACGAAGTCCGGCCATCCCTCGCGTGTCAACTGCGCCAGGTTGGCTGTCGTCAGTGCGAGCACGCGCCACTGCGCTTCCGACTCACGGGACGCGCTATACGTCGGTGTCGGCTGTTTCAGCAGCGTAATCCTGCAAGGCATTTGATCGTTTTCGTTTTTCAGATCGCCCTTGAGGGAGCCGATCCGCATTCGCGAAGGCCAGTCGCGATTCGTGCAGGTAAGATCGGCACTCAATTGCAGCGGCGTTTGCGCCACCGCCGTCCCGTCCGCGCGTAGCAGTACGAGCGACGTTTCACGTCCGGGATGATGGATTGCCGCGTAGGGATCGTGGCGCGTGATCCAGAATCGTTCGCCGGCCCCGACGCCCCATGCATTCAGCGACGGAATAGTGGTCCCGTCTGACACATCGCGAACCGCATCAACCGAATAGATGCCGCGTATGTCTGGTCGGCTCGGTTTCGGCACGATGGGATAATCCGCGGCGATTTCACCACGCGACGACTTGACACCCATATGCTTGAACAGGTTCACGATTGGCGTACAGAACAATCCGATGTTGTCCGCCGATAGCGGGGTGAGCGCTTGCGCGATGCGTGAATCGGCGTGCATGCCTTCGATCGCCAGATGCAGTGTTACGCGCCGCGCGCGGTTCATTTGGAGAGGTTTGAGACATCGGCGTAAATGAATGTCGACAAAATCGAACTTGTCCGGAAATCCGACGTATTCCAGCAGCGGTTGAACCAGCGGCGAATTGTGCGACGGCGGCAGCAGCATATCGTCCGGGCCGAACCCGACCGGAGTGACCGGTATCCCCGCAATTGGCATCCACCGTCCGCTGTCGTCCGCTTCGACAAATGCGCCACGGACGCGCAGCAGGACCGTATCCAGCAGCGCGACGACGGTCTGGCGTTCTCCAGCGAAATGGACGCGCAGCGTGTTGGGCGAAACCGCGCCGAGCGGTGAGGCGGCGACCGTCGGCTCAATCGTGATGGAAATGAAGCTGGTTGTGTTCGGCGGCAATGCGACTTGTGCCGGTGCGACGGTGCTGCGCGAGAATCGAGCGTTTGCGATGCGGATCGGCGCAAGCGTTACGTCATAAGCGGTTCGAAAGCGAACTTCCCCGCCGCGCGACGTGAGCTCCATGCCACGCGGCAAGACGACCGGCTTGCCCGGTAATTCCTTGATCGGATCGAAGCGAGCGATCGAACATGCAGGGAACGGTCGCAAGTAGTGCGGGTGCAAGACATGAAGCAGCGCTTCGGTGAACTTCGGTGCGCCGTCGTCCAGGTTGGCCCGGATTTCGGCTGCAATCAACGCGAACGCCTGCATCATCCGCTGGATGTGTGGGTCTTCCGTCTGTCCGCCTGTAAAGCTCAGGCGGGCGGCAATTCGTGGATACTCGTTGGAGAAGGTTGCGAACTGATCCTCCAGTTTCGTCAGTTCCTGTTCATAGTAGCCGCGCAGCTTGTCGTGCATATCCAACGTCGTCAGGCCTCTGCAGGTCACGACGTGCGTCGTATTGTCCAACGGTCATCGTAGTCGAATCTTCATCCTCCGAGTTTCTGCAGTCCGATAGTCCGAGGCCAAAATATGAGTCCGACGAGATTACGGAAACTGCACGACGGCGGGACAAACCGCCTGCGTTCGCATGCGATTGATATTCAGTAACTGATATTGACGGGTTTTGGCATCAGCCGTGGTTCCTTGAATCTCGACGTGAATATGTTTCGCAATGTGAACTTCGAGGGGCGGCTCGTCGAGATAAAGCCGTGACGGCAGCCGCCGACGCGGGACAAGATCAGCGGGTTGATGTCGGCAGCGGGATGCCGACGGTCTTTAATCTGGAAAAACCGCGTTCCAGGTGATGAGCGGTCAGACGGGGTACTACGCGAAGGTGGGCGACGGCGGCGATGCGTCGTACGATTCGTCGGGGCACGCGATGATGTAAGTGCTCGGCACGACGCGCAACCTGTCGGAGCGCACGTTTCTGTACGGGACTATTGCGTACGTGCGCAACGGCTGCAATTCGAGTTTCTCGCTGCTCCCGAGGCCGCGTGGCGCGACGTCGAGTACGAGCCCGATGACGGGAGAGTCTCAGGCGGGCGTGGGGATGATGCATACGTTCTGAGTGTAGGCGCAGTGCACGCAAGGCACGGGCGAGGGCAGCCCGTGCCTTGTTGCGTTTGCGGCTTTGCCGGATCATTGTGACGTGCACATCAGCGCCGGCGCGCAGATTGAGGTGCGCCGGGCCTGCCTGCGGGCCGCTATATGGCTCCCGCGCATCGCTTGTTCATCTTTTCGCCGCGAGTCTTATAGCTGGCCTTACGCGTCGTGCTACCGATAACGTGCGCTGGAGGGATTCACATTTTATGACGTTTATGGGCTGAAAATTCTGCGACGGCTTGGCTGTCCCGGAGGATGGAAGTGGTTTTGGCTGAAAACACTATCGTGCAAATCAAGAACAAGGTACTGGTCTATGTTACGTGGCGAGACCGACTGCTCACGTTTACCCAACCGAAGTTCCCGGAAGCCGGGAGGCAAGTGGTTGCCGGCACGATGAACCACGGCGAAGTGCCAATAGCCGCCGCGCTACGCGAGCTTCGCGAGGAGAGCGGTATCAGCGACGCTCAAGTCGTGCGTGTCCTCGGCGATTACTTCTATTCGATGAAGAAATTCGGAAGAAGTGAGATTCAGCATCGGCATGTCGTGCATGTCATGGTGAGTGACGCCATTGCAATGAAGGCGCATTGGGCGCATTTCGAGGTCGACTCAAGTCCCGGTGGTGAGCCTATTGAATTCCGCTTCCAGTGGTTTCTCCTTTTTGGAGAGGTATTCACGCTGATCGGTGGGCACGATTTCTTCTTACCCATGCTGAAACACTTCATGCGCGAGCATCAACATGCGCGGTTGAACAGAGACTGAAACATGAAGGTTTGCATCGCAGGCCCGTCGGGTGCGGGGAAAACGACTATCGCTCGGGAGTTGGCTCGGAGGTTCGATACTGACGCGTATGAATTCGACAACGTCTATTGGGACAAGAGCGGTGAAGAGTATGTGAAGAACTCGGATCAGGCGATGGCTGACGCTATCGCGACGATCATCGCCGAAGCCGGCTGGTTCGTCGAAGGCGCGTACGACACGCGGATGTATCCGCTGCTCGCCGAGTGTTCGCTGATCCTGAAGGTCGAAGTCCGGTTCCGTGTGCGAGTGATACGCCTGATCAAGCGCTTCATCGGGGCGACGGTGACCGGAAAGTTACCTAGGGAGACCTTCAGGAACACCATCGGATTGATCAAGTTTTCGTTCCGCTTCGATAAGCGGCTCAGCGATTTCCTGTCCGCGGACGTAGTGCTTTCGACGAAGGTTGTTTCAGTCCGCGACACATCATCGAGCATTGAAGCAATGCGTATGGCGGGTCTCTGCTGACGCTATTGCAGGCCTGCGCTGATCCACCGCAGTCCGATCGGCGCCGTGCATCAGAACACGCATGCCTCGGTTTTCGTCAGCACCGCAAACGGGCCCGCCAGCGTCGCATTGTGATGCGCGACGATCCGCTCGGCCGGCAACGCAGGTGTATCCATGCAGGTATGCGCATCGGCAACGAGCACCGCGCGAAAGCCGAGATCGCCGGCCGCGCGGCACGCGGTGTCGACGCAGTACTGCGTCTTCATCCCCGCGATCACGATCTCGCCGATACCGGCCGCATGCAACCACTCGGCGAGCCGCGTGCCCGCGAAGCAACTTGGGCGAGTCTTGTCGAACACGATGTCGCGTGCGGTATCGATCGCAAGCTCCGGCAGCAACGCGGCCAGCGGCGCGTCGGGCGCAATCGGCGAGCCGGCCGGGCCGGTGTGACGCACGGCGAACACGGGCGCGCCGGCTTCATGCGCGCGACGAATCAGCTGGTTGACGTTGGCCAGCACGCGTTCACCGTCATACGGACGATCTGGACCATGAAACAACCCGACCTGCATGTCGATGACGAGCAGTGCGCGTTTCGGGAAAGGGACTTCGGACATTGCGTTTCTCCTGAGTGGCCGATGCAGACGGAGAAACGGAAAGACCCCGTCCGGAACCGGCGGGGCCTGTGGGAATCGGTGACGCTACGATCTTGCGCGCACTCGCCGCACGGGCCCGCCGAAGGCGGTCGTGCGCGTGGTCGTCGAAAGGGTGATCGTGGCGTTGTGCATTGAATGATCATGCCCGATGCGCGGGCGCGGCGTCAATGACGTACGTCACGCACCCACGCATCGGCCACCGCTCAATCCAGCGCCTTCCCGGCCTTCTCGTCCATGCAACGAATCGCGAGCAGCGTGAACACGCCACACCCGATCGCATACCACGCCGGCGCATTCGGATTCCCGGTCGCCGCGATCAGCCACGTGACGAAGAATTGCGCGAAGCCGCCGAAGATCGCGACGCCGACGCTATACACGAGCGCACCGCCCGTCGCACGCACCGCACGCGGAAACAACTCGCCGAGCATGGCCCCCGTCGCACCGATGTTGATCGCATGCACGATCGACAGCGCGGCGATGATCGACAGCAGCGACGCGGCGCCCGGCCAGCGGTTCAGCGCGATGAACGCCGGGTAGATCGCGGCCATCAACACGATGCGCGTCCACCAGACGATCCGGTTGCGCCCATACACGTCGGACAGGTGGCCGCCGATCGGCGTCACGAGCATCAGGATCGCGCCGGCGACGCAGCCGGCCGTCATCGACAGCCACGTCGGCAGGTGCAGCACCTGCACGCCGTAGATCGCCATGTAGAACACGATGATGTAGTGGATCGACGTGCCGCCGATCGTTACGCCGAGCCCCGCGAACACGGCTTTGCCGTGATGGCGCAGCACGTCGGCGAGCGGCAGCGACGCAACGGGTTCGTCGTGCGCGGCGGCGGGCGAGGGTGCCGCCGCCGGCACTTCCTCGACGGTGCGGCGTAGCCAGTAACCGAGCGGCACGAACAGCGTGCCGATGATGAACGGCACACGCCAGCCCCAGCTTTCGAGTTGCGCGGCGCTCAGCGTCGACGTCAGCGCGACGCCGGTGAGCGCGCCCGCGAGCGCGGCGAGCCCCTGGCTCGAGAACTGGAACGACGCATAGAAACCGCGACGATGCTGCGGTGCCTGTTCGAGTAGCAATGTCGTCGAGGCGCCGACTTCGCCGCCCGATGCGAACCCTTGCAGCAGCCGCGCGAGCACGAGCAGCAGCGGCGCGGCGATGCCGATCTGCGCGAAGGTCGGTGCGACCGCGATCGTCGCGGTGCCGAGCGCCATCAGCAGCAGCGTGAGGATCATCGCCTTCTTGCGGCCGGCGCGGTCCGCGTACATGCCGATCACGAGCCCGCCGAGCGGACGCGTGACGAAGCCGACGCCGAAGCTCGCGACCGCGAGCATCAGTTGTCCGAACGACGAATGCACGGGAAAGAACAGCTTGCCGATCAGGATTGCGAAGAAGCTGTAGACCGTGAAGTCGTAGAACTCGAGCGCATTGCCGACGGCGGCGGCCGCGATCAGCCGGCGTTTCTTCGCGGCGGCGCGGGCGTCGACCGGCGTGCCGGCGAACGGAAGGGCGGACGTTTCCATGGGGTTCCCCCGGGTAGGCACGAAACTGCGTGGTGAAGGATCGTCAGGCCGCGAGCCAGGCTTCGGCGACGCGGACCCAGTAGCTCGCGCCGATCGCGAGGATGTCGTCGTTGAAGTCGTAGCCGGGGTTGTGCACCATGCAGCCGCCCTTGCTGCCGATCCCGTTGCCGATGAACGCGTAGCAGCCGGGGCGTGCTTCGAGCATGAACGCGAAATCCTCGCTGCCCATCAGCGGCGCGGCGTCGGTTTCGACGCGTTCGGCGCCGAGCATCTGGCGCGCGATGTCGGCCGCGAACGCGGTCGGTTCCGCGTGATTGACGAGCACCGGATAGCCGTAGTCGTAGTCGACTTCCGCGGTGACGCCGAAGCTCTCCGCCTGGCCTTTCGCGAGCGCTTCGATACGGCGCGCGAGCAGCGCGCGCACGTCGGCGTTCAGCGCGCGCACCGACAGTTTCATCACGACGGTTTCGGGAATGATGTTGAACGCCTCGCCGGCCTGCACGCTGCCGACGGTGATCACGGCCGCATGCTGTGCATCGACCTCGCGCGCGACGATCGTCTGCAGCGCGACCATGATGCTGCCCGCGGCCGACATCGGATCGCGCGCGAAATGCGGCATCGCGCCGTGGCCGCCGACGCCGCGCAGCGTGATCGTCACGCGGTCGGCCGACGCCATCGCGGCGCCGGTGCGGAACGCCATGTCGCCGGCCGCGCGGCCCGGCATGTTGTGGATCGCGAAGATCGCGTCGCACGGGAAACGGTCGAACAGGCCGTCGTCCATCATCGCCTTCGCGCCACCGAAGTTTTCCTCGGCGGGCTGGAAGATCAGGTTCAGCGTGCCGGAGAACCGGCGCGTGGCCGCGAGGTGGCGCGCCGCGCACAGCAGCATCGCGGTGTGGCCGTCATGGCCGCATGCATGCATCTTGTTCGCGTGGCGGCTTGCGTACGGCAGGCCGGTGGTTTCCGCGAGCGGCAACGCGTCCATGTCGGCGCGCAGGCCGACCGTGCGCGCGCCTTGCCCTTCGCGCAGCACGCCCACCACGCCGGTCTTGCCGATACCGCGATGTACGTCGTAGCCCCAGCCGGTGAGCAACTCGGCGACGAGATCGCTCGTGAGCGTTTCTTCGAATGCGAGTTCGGGATGGGCGTGGATGCGGCGGCGCACCTCGACGAGTTCGGGGGCGATCGCGGCGATGCCGGGGATGACGGGGTTCACGGCTGGCAGCATGGTCTCTCCAGTGGGGCGGGTGGGGCGTTTGACGCGCATATGACGACCAAGCATATAAATTTCTTTTGCGTACCAGAAGCTGCTAAATTGCTTTGGTGCACACCGTCGGTTGTCGCTCGGGAATACCCTGAACCCCTGCGCGGCACGGCGCACAGGGTTTCCACGGATCACGCATTGCCCCATGAAATACCATCAGCTGAAAGCGTTCGTCACCGCCGCGGAGGAAGGCAGCATTCGTGCGGCCGCGCGGCGCCTGAACGTGTCGCCGGCCGCGCTGACGAAGGCGGTCAAGGAGCTGGAGATCGCGCTCGGCGTATCGCTCGTCGTGCGCACCGCGCGCGGCGTGCAGCTCACCGCGTTCGGCCAGCAACTGCAGGTGCGCGCGCGGCTGATCGTCGCGGAAATGCAGCGCGCCCGCGACGACATCGAGCAGGCGCAGGGCGCGATGACGGGCTCCGTCGCGGCGGCGATCACGCCGGCGGCGGCGGTGACGATCCTGCCCGACGCATTCCGTGCATTCCGGCGCCGCTTTCCGGTGGCGCGCGTCAATCTGGTCGAAGGGTTTCCCGGCGTTGCGCTACCGCGCCTGCACGACGGTTCGCTCGATTTCGCGGTGGCCGTCGTCGTGCCGGAGCTGCTGGCGGCCGAGTTCGATCATGCGGAGCTCTATGCGAGCCGCTCGCTGATCGTCGCGCGCAAAGGGCATCCGCTCGCGTCGGCCACGTCGCTCGCCGATCTCGTCGAGGCCGACTGGCTGATGAATCCGTCGCCGGAAAGCTCCACGCAGGTACTGTTCAACTCGTTCGTCGCGTACGGATTGCCGGTGCCGGCGCGTGCCGTCGAGTGCCCGAGCTTCGGTCTCGCGCACAGCCTGATGACCGGTTGCGACCTGATCGCGTCGATGCCCGAGCAATTGCTGCAAGGCGAGTGGGCACGCGATCAGCTCGCGGTGCTGCCGATCCGCGAGCGCTTGCCGGGCGTATCGGTGCAGGTCGTCACGCGCCGCGACAGCCCGCTGACGCCGGCCGCGGCGATGCTGCTCGATTGCCTGCGCGATTCCGCGCGACGCAAGGGATTAAGGTGAGCGCGCGCCCGCAAGGATCACGTAGTGATCCTGACGATCATGGGCCCGGCATGTGCCGGCCGCGCGCCATTCGGGCGCACCTTGCGCGAGCCGGTATCATAGCGGCCGGCCCGCCGCTCCGGCCGGCCGCCAACCACACCGCCATCCGGCATCCAGCAATCAGAGGCATCCCATGACCAGTGCAACCCAATTCGACAACGTATCGGTCGTCAAGCGCGCGAACGTCTATTTCGACGGCAAGTGCGTGTCGCATACCGTGCTCTTCCCGGACGGCACGCGCAAGACGCTCGGCGTGATCCTGCCGTGCGCACTCAACTTCGGCACGGATGCACCCGAATTGATGGAAGTGCAGGCCGGCAAGTGCCGCGTGAAGCTCGACGGCAGCAGCGAATGGCAGACCTACGGCGCCGGCGAATCGTTCTCGGTCCCGGGCAAGAGCCGCTTCGACATCGAAGTGCTCGAGACGCTCGATTACGTCTGCAGCTACCTGTAAGGCGCTTCCCGCGCGGCAAAGAAAAAGCCCCGCCGAAGCGGGGCTGGTCGCAAGCGGATGGCGCAAGGCCATCCGAAGCGCCTGTTCTCGTTACTGCGTTACAGGCAGGCGTTGATGTCGCCGGCGGACGCTGCGTCGCCACGCACGCCGACCCACGTTTTCGCACCCGGCTTCCACGACGGACGAACCATCGCGGCGGCGCCGTTCGGCGGCTGCTGGCCCGGTGCATACACGTCGGTCGCGAGGCCATTGGCCAGCACGTTCTGCGAGATCACCTGTTGTTGCGACTTGTCGGCCCAGGTCTTGGCGATGCACGCCGACACCTCGGGCGCGTTTTTCTGGCTTTGTCCCACGTTCTGCACGGCAGGTTCGGCGGCATGAGCAGAAATTGCCACGGTCAATGCGATGAGCGGTAAGTATTTCACGTTCACGTTATCTCCCTCGAGTCGTGATTGATTGAGTGGGATGCGCAGCAATGCTGCGTGCAAGTGAGATTCCATCCTGCAAGCACGGTTCCGGCCATTCCGAAACAAGTTGTTAACGCGCTTGCCAAATGGCGGCTCGGATGCTGCGCATGTTGCTGCGGCGCGGCATGCGTCGTGTACGGTTCGACGTCATGCGTGGCGCGGTCCGCGCGCTGCCCGATCGTGGTGTGGTGAAGTGACGGCCGCGGCTGGCGGGATGTCTGTGCATCCCGCGCCGCGACGCTTTATCTGATGACGAAGTGGAATGGCTGATGGATGGCCCCGTCGCATGAGCACCATGATGACAAACTTTCGTCTGCCGAATTGTTAACCAACTTTAAACGCCGGAAGGCGGCGGGGAAGCGATGCGCGGCCGGGCGAACGCCCCGCATGCGGTTTGTGTCAGCTGGCCTTGCGCGAGCCGACGTCGCGCAGGTTGACCGGAACGACCGGACGGAAGCGCTCGCGCTTCTGTTCGTCGTCGAAGTGCTGGAGCGCCGGCTTGATCAGGTCGCTGCGCGACACGATGCCCGTGACGCGCAGCGATTGTTCGTCGGCGACCACCGGCAGGCGTTCGAGGCCGAGCATCGCGAGGCGAGACGCGACGACGCGGCACGTTTCGTGCGCCAGCGCGACGGCCGGTGCGCGGTTGGCGAACGCGTCCGAGATCGGCGTGTCGGCGCCGGCTTGCGCGCGCTGCGCATCGAGCATCGCGCGATCGACGAGGCCGAGCAGTCGCCCGTGCTGCACGACCGGATACGCGCGGTGCGTCTGCTTCGCGCCGAAGTATTGCGCTTCGACGGTATCGAGCGTCGTTGCGCCGTCGATCGCGACGAGCCGATCGGCCGACGTCATCACTTCGCCGATGTCATGCCGTTCGAGCGGATCGACGCCGTATTCGCGATAGATGTGATAGCCGCGACGTGCGATTTTCTCCGTCATGATCGAGCGCTTCATCACGATGGTCGCGAAGCCGTGCGCGACGAGCGTCGCCGCAAGCAGCGGCAGCAGCGCGTTGGCGTCGTGCGTGAGGCCGAACGCGAACACGATCGCGGTGAGCGGGGCGCCGAGCGTCGCGCCGAGCGTCGCGGCCATGCACACGAGCGGCCACAACGCCGGATCGCCGCCCGGCAACACCGGCGACAGCACGGTGCCGAGACCGGCGCCGAGCATCAGCAGCGGGGCAAGCACACCGCCCGACGTGCCCGAGCCGAGCGCGATCACCCACATCACGGCCTTCACGATCAGCAGCGCGAGCGCGATCTTCAGCGCGATGTGCTGGTGCAGCAGGTCGCCGATCACGTCGTAGCCGACGCCGAGCGCGCGCGGCTCGAGCCAGCCGCCGACGCCGATCACGATCGCGCCGAGCGCCGGCCACCACATCCAGTGCACGGGCAGCTTCGCGAATGCGTCTTCGACGCGATAGAGCGCCGCCGACAGGCCGCACGCGAGCATGCCCGACAGCAGGCCCGCGACGATGCACGACAGCAGCGCGACGGGCGTCGGCGCGGCCGTCGTCAGCGGAAACAGCGGATCGACGCCGAAGAACACCGCGCGTGCGAAGCCGGCCACCGCGCATGCGAGCGCGACCGGCAGGAAACTGCGCGGACGCCATTCGAACAGCAGCAGTTCGACCGCGAGCAGCACGGCGGCCACCGGCGTGCCGAACACGGCCGTCATGCCGGCGGCCGCACCGGCGACGAGCAGCGTCTTGCGCTCGGCGGCGGTCACGTGCACGCATTGCGCGATCAGCGAGCCGAGCGCGCCGCCCGTCATGATGATCGGGCCTTCGGCGCCGAACGGGCCGCCGCTGCCGATCACGACGCCGGACGACAGCGGCTTGAGGATCGCGACCTTCGGCGACATCCGGCTCTTGCCGAACAGGATCGCCTCGATCGCTTCGGGAATGCCGTGGCCGCGGATCTTCTCCGAACCGAAACGCGCCATCAAGCCGACGATCAGCCCGCCGATCACCGGGACCGCGATCACCCAGGCGCCGAGCGTGTTGTTCGCGGGCGAATGGTCGGCGAACGACAGTTGCTGGAAGAAGAACAGGTTCGTGAACAGGCGGATCAGGCTCAACAGCACGAATGCGGCGAGCGTGCTGAGCAGGCCGATCCCGGCGGCGAGCAACGCGATCCTGGGCAGGCGTTCGTTGGTCGAGAAATCGCGTTTGTGTGGTGCGTTCATCGGAGTGGCAAGGGTCAGTAATCGATCTGGGGAACCAGGAACGTGCCCTTGAGCGACTTCAGCTCGGCACGATGCATGGCCGCGAGACGGGCAAGCAGCGTTTCGCCGGCCGGCTCGAGGTGGACTTCGACCTGGCGGCGGTCGGCTTCGCTCGGCTTGCGCTTCACGAGCCCGAGTGCTTCGCAGCGCGTCACCAGCGCGACGACGCCGTGGTGCTGCGCCTGCAGGCGTTCCGCGAGTTCGCCGATGGTCGCCCATTCGCGATGCGGATAACCCTTGATGTGCAGCAGCAGCAGGTATTGCAGCGGCGTCACGCCTTCGCTTTGCGCGGCGCGTTCGGAGAAGCGCTCGAAGCGGCGCATCTGGTAGCGGAACTCGGACAGTTGCTGGAAATCGCTTTTCGTCAGTGCGCGTCGGGTATCGGTCATCGAGGTCATTCGGGCAGTCGGTTACGGTGACGATTAATATATCACAATATGATATAAATGGACGAAATCGGCCTGATTGGCTGCATTCCGCGTTCCGCCGGCGGCTACATGTGGTGCGCGCTACGCGGCTTCGAGCATTTGGGTCTGCTGATAAAGGCCCGTGACGAGATCCGTCTGCGTAATGATGCCGACGAGCCGGCGCGATGCATCGACGACCGGAATATGGTGGTGGCCCGAATGCGTGAACAGCGGCACGAGCGCGGTGATCGGCATCGTTTCCGGCACCGACGCGACGTCGCGCGTCATTACCGACGCGACGCTCGCGGGCTGGCCGCCGAACGATTGCGGCAGCCGCGCGGACAGGCGCTGCCACAGCGGGGCCGGATGGCGCAACTGGCGCGTGAGGTCGGCGCGCGTGACGATGCCGATGAGGCAGCCTTCGCCGTCGACCACGGGCAGCGCCTTCACGCGGTGGCGGTCGAGCAGCGTGAGCGCGGCCATGACCGACGTCGACGGCGCGACCTCGATCGCATGCTTCGTCATCAGGTCGGCGCACTTCAACTGGCCGAACGTGCGCGTATAAGCCTGCATTTCCGTTTCGCGCAGCAGCGTTTCGAGATCGTCCGGATCGACGTCGAGCCATTCGCTGCGGCGCTTCAGTACCGCATCGAGGTCGTCGCGCGTGAAGCCGCCGCGCGCCGGTGCGGCGCCCGCCTGCGGTTTCGCTTCGGGGCGCACGCCGCCGTGCGGGTAGCGGTGCCCGGTCAGCGCGTGGTAGAGGAGCGCGGCCGACAGCAGGATCGCCGATTGCAGCGCGATCGGCTGCAGCACGAAGCCGAAGCCGAGCGAATGAATCGCCGGGCCGCCGACCACCGCGGTGAGCGCGACGGCGCCCGACGGCGGGTGCACGCAGCGCAGCGCGAACATGCCGCCGATCGCGCAGGCAATGGCGACCGCGGCGGCCGTGATCGGATCGGCGATCCATTGCGCGCACGCGACGCCGACGGTCGCCGCGACGAGATTGCCGCCGACGATCGACCAAGGCTGCGCGAGCGGGCTCGCCGGCACCGCGAACAGCAGCACGGCCGACGCACCCATCGGCGCGACGAGCAGCGGCACGAGGCCCGGCACGCCGGGCAGCAGCCGCATCGTGACGCCGACCGTCGCAATGCCCACGAGCGCGCCGGCGCACGCGCGCAGGCGCTCGCGCCAGCCGAGGGTCATCGGATGGGGAATGAAACTGTGCAGCCATTGCCGCAACGTGCGGCGCGACGGGGAGGAGCCTGACGACATGGATGGTGAGCGGTAAAAGGACGGCGCCGGGGCGCGGTGACAAGCGTCGAATTATATCGTGTTGTGATACAAATTGCCGCGCCGCATCACGCCGTTGCACGCGCACGACGTACAAGTCTTGCAAAATCCTTTCATCGCATGAGAGCTTGCGCGCGCATCACCGCGCAAATTTGTCTGCAGCGGCGTACAATTCGGCGCAGTCAATTCCCCCGTCATGCCAGAACCCTGTCCTCGATGCCCGCTCTCCCGCCTTCTCCCCGGCACGGTGATCGATTCGACGCGGTTCGCGGCCGCGTTCCGTTGCCCCTCTGACGCGAGCGCCGCCGACGCCTCCCCACCGACTCTCCCCAAGCCAATTCAATGGACATGCTCGAAAACATGCGCCTGTTCGTGCGCGTTGTCGAAGCCGGCAGTTTTACTGCGGTCGCGAAGGAAATCGACGCGACCACCGCGCAGGTGTCGCGCGCGGTCTCGAACCTCGAAGCCCACGTACAGACGCGCCTGCTGCATCGCACGACCCGCCACCTCGGCCTGACCGAAAGCGGCGAACGCTATTTCGAGCGCGCGAAATCGATCCTCGCGGAACTCGACTACGCGAACGCGGAGGCGCGCAACGCGCTGCTGCGGCCGAGCGGCAAGATGCGCATCCATGCGATGACGGGGCTCGGGCAGAGTCATGTCGTGTCGTCGATCGTGCGCTACCAGGCGGACAACCCCGACGTGTCGGTCGAGCTGACGCTCGCGCAGCGGATGCCGAATCTGGTCGAGGAGGGCTATGACGTGTCGATCGTGACCGCGTCGCAGTTGCCCGATTCCGGCTATGTCGCGCAGACCTGCGGCACGAGCTGCAGCGTGCTGGTCGCGTCGCGCGAATACCTGGCGCGGCACGGCACGCCGCAGACGCCCGACGAGCTGCCGAACCACGTATGTCTGCGCCTCGACACGCCCGCGTCGCCGGCCGGCGAATGGCGGCTCGAACGCAGCGACGGCGAGGAGACCGTCTACGCGCTGCAGCCGGCGCCATTCCAGGTCAACGTGCCGGATGCGCTGTGCGTCGCGGTGCGTGCCGGACGCGGGATCGCGTGCGTGGCGCTGTATACGGTGCTCGACGATATCCGCGAAGGGCGCCTGATCCGCGTGCTGCCCGAATACCGGCTGCAGACGGTGAGCGTCTATGCCGTCTATGCGACGCGCCGTTATCTCGATGCGAAGATCCGCACCTTCCTCGATCACCTGCGCACGACGCTCACGCCCGCGCTGGAGAACGATCTGCGCGAACTCGACCGGCTGACGACCGAGCACGCGCCAGCCGGCCGTCAGCGCGCGTAACGGTGCGCCGTCGCACGGCCGCGACGTTCATGCGGCCGGCGCGATGCGGATCCGCTCGAAGCGGCCCGCGAGCCACGTGTACGCGGCAATGCCGATCAGCCCGTGCGCGGCGACGAACCACAACGCGCCGGCGAACGAACCCGTGCTCGCGACGAAGTAGCCGATCACGAGCGGCGTGACGATCCCGGCGATGTTGCCGAGACCATTGAAGACACCGCCGCTCAGCCCGACCATGCCTTCCGGCGCCGTGTCGGCGAGCACGGCCCAGCCGACCGCCGCGAGTCCCTTGCCGAAGAACGCGATCGTCATCAGCGCGATCACGACCGCGTTCGACGATGCGCCGTTCGCGAGCACGAGCAGCGTCGCCATCGCCATCCCCGCGACGAACGGCGTCTTGCGCGCCCGTGACGGATGCATGCCGCGCCGGATCAGCCAGTCCGACAGCAGGCCGCCGAGCACGCCGCCCGTGAACCCGCAGATCGCCGGCAGCGCGGCGACCCAGCCGGCTTCCATGATCGTCATCCCGCGTCCCTTGATCAGATAGATCGGGAACCACGTGATGAAGAAGTAGGTGAGGGCCGTGATGCAGTACTGGCCGATGTAGATCGCCCACAGGTTCCGGTGGCGGAACAGTTGCGACACGTCGCGCCACGACGCGCGCGGCCGCTCGCGCACGCGGTTCGCCTCGAGATCGACGAGCGCGCCGTGGGCGCGCAGGTAGTCGCGCTCCGCGTCGGTCATGCGCGGGTGGCCGTGCGGTTCGCGATACCACGCGAACCACAGTGCGGCGAGCGCGATGCCGAGCAGCCCCATCCACAGGAATACGTGTTCCCAGCCGAGCGCATGCGTGAGCCACGCCATCGCCGGCGTGAACAGCACGACGGCCATGTATTGCGCGGAATTGAACAGCGCGGACGCGGTGCCGCGCTCGGCCGTCGGGAACCAGCAGGCGACGATCCGCGAATTGGCCGGGAACGCCGGCGATTCGACCAGGCCGAGCATGAAGCGCATCACGAACAGCGCGAGCGTCGCGGCCGCGCCCTGCACGGCGAACCCGCCGACCGTGCCCTGCAGCATCGTGAATATCGACCACAGCAACAGGCTCAGGCCGTACACGCGCCGCGCGCCGAAGCGATCGAGCAGCCAGCCGCCCGGAATCTGGCCGATCGCATAGGCCCACGCGAACGCCGAAAAGACGATGCCGAGCTGGACGGGCGTGAGTCCGAGGTCGTGCGCGACGCCGGTGCCGGCGATCGACATCGTCGCGCGGTCCGCATAATTGATGACGGTGACCGCGAAAATCAGCGCGAGGACCGCATAACGGACGCGGCCGATCGTGCGCGACGCGGCGGACGATGCGGCGAGCGCAGCGCCGCTGGATCGATTGGACATGCGTGTCTCCTGGCCTTCGTCGTGCGAAGGCATCGGTGTTGTAACGGGAAGGGGCGTGCCGCGCTCAGCGCGTGACGCTGGTCGGCGGGCGCTGGCCCGCGAAGCACGCGGCGAGGTTCGCGAGCACGATGCGGCCCATTGCCTCGCGCGTTTCGTGCGTGGCGCTCGCGCGGTGCGGCTGCACGACCACGCGATCGAGTTCGAGCAGCGGGGCCGGCACGTGCGGTTCGTTCGCGAATACGTCCAGCCCGGCGCCGGCGATCGTGCCGTCGGCCAACGCGCGCACGAGCGCGGCCTCGTCGACCAGCTTGCCGCGTGCGACATTGATCAGGAATCCTTTGGGGCCGAGCGCGGCGAGCACGTCGGCCGTCACGATCACGTTGCCGTGATCGGCTGACGCCGCGATCACGAGCACGTCGCTGTCGCGCGCGAGCGCCGCGAGGTCGGGCACGAAGCGATAGCCGCTGTCGCGATGCTCGCGCGGGCCGAAGTAACTGACGGGCATCCGGAACGCCTGCGCGCGCTGTGCGATCGCGCGCCCGACGCGACCGAGCCCGACGATGCCGAGCCGCTTGCCCGTGACCTGCGTCGCGAGCGGCTGGGCCGTCTTGCCCCAGCGGCCGGTGCGCACGATCCGCTCGCCGGCGCCGAGGTCGCGCAGCGTCATCAGGATCAGCCCGAGCGCCATGTCGGCGACGTCGTCGGTCAGCACGTCCGGGGTGGTCGTCACGTGGATGCCGCGCGCCCGCGCGCGGTCGAGATCGACCGCGTCGGTGCCGATGCCGCTGATCGCGACGATCTCGAGCGCGGCGAGCCGGTCCATCAGTGCGGCGGACAGGCCGTTCGCGCCGCCGGTCACGACGCCGCGAATGCGCGACGCCACGCGATCGAGCAGCGCGTCCGGTTGCTCGGCCGCATACAGTCGATGCACGGTGTAACGGGCGGACAGTTCGGCGTCGATGGTGTCGGGGAGCGGCTGCGTCAGCAGGATGTCGATGGTCATGAAAGTCTCGGTCGTCGTGCGCGACGTAGGCCGCGCATCAGGTGGAACCGAGTATAGAAATCGCATCGATATCGGTCTAACATCAAAAGACTATCGATTGATTCAAGATTTGAATGATTGAACTGCACCAGCTTCGCTGCTTCGTCGCGGTTGCCGAGGAACTGCATTTCGGCCGGGCGGCCAGGCGGCTCTTCATGACCCAGCCGCCGCTCAGTCGGCAAATCCAGTTGCTCGAGCATGCGCTCGGCATCGCGCTGCTCGAGCGCAGCAGCCGGCAGGTCAGCCTGACCGCGGCCGGCGAGCGCTTCCTGCGCGACGCGCGGCACATCCTCGAATTCTCCGCGCGCGCCGAGCAGGCCGCGCAGCGCGTCGCGCACGGCGGGGCCGGGCGCATCACGCTCGGTTTCACGGCCGTCAGTGCGTACCGGATGATCCCGGTGCTGCTCGCGCATGCCGCGCATGCGTTGCCGGACGTCGACGTCGAATTGCGCGAGATGGTGTCGACCGTGCAGATCGACGCGCTCGCGTCGCGGATGCTCGACGCGGGTTTCGTCCGCCAGCGCGCCGCGCGCCAGCCGCTCGAATACCGGCTCGTGCAGCGCGAACCGATGCTCGTCGCGGTCGCGGAAGGCGCGCCGCTCGCGGCCTACGCGCAGCTCGGCCCCGACGAGCTCGACCGACAGCCGTTCATCGCGTATTCGCCGAACGAGGGCAAGTATTTCCACGACATGATCTCGGGGATGTTCGCAGGCGCCGGGCGGTTGCCGAACTACCTGCACTACGTCGGCCAGACGCATACGATCCTCGGCCTCGTGCGCGCGGGGCTCGGCGCGGCGCTGGTGCCGGCGTCGGCGCGCGAGCTTCATGTGGACGGCGTGGTGTTCCGGCCGCTGGCGGGCGCGAACGTGGCGGCCGAGTTGTATCTCGCATGGCGCACGGACAACGACAATCCGGCGCTACCGTTGTTCAACGCGATGGTCGAGCGGTTTCTGACCGGCTGCCCGGACGACGCGGGCGTTTAGCGGCGCTTGCTCGCATGAGCGGGGCGTCCTTCCGCCCTCAAAAGTCTGTCGTCTGATGATTCGGTCCGTAGGTTCGAATTATTTCGGCGACGTCTGAAACGCACGAGAAACGGCGATCTTTCATCCAAAATTGCGCCGGAACCCACCCGCATACCACCCATCATTTCACCCCGGACAGGGGAAACCCTCATTTTTCTCTCATCGGTCGTCGTATTACTGTATCGATACACTAAATCGATACAGTTGCGTCGCGAGACGCACTCGCAAAGGAGACGGCTCATGAGTACCTATACCCGGCGGCGCTTTCTGCAGACGGTGTCCGCCGCCACGCTCGCGGCCGCGGGCAGCTTGCCGGAGACCGTGCGCGCGCAGCAGCCGGCGGTCACGCTGCGCTGCTCGTCGTCGATGCCGGCCGACCAGAACGCCGCGCACTACGTGTGGTACCAGCGTCTCGCCGCGAACCTGAAGGCGAGCGTCGGCGATGCGATTCGGGTCGACTACTTTCCGAACAGCCAGCTCGGCAAGGAAAGCGACGTCGTGCAGCAGGTCAAGATCGGCGCGATCGACATGATGATCGCGGGTTCGTCGATCTGGGCCACGATCGCACCGGAGCTCGGGATGCTCGATCTCGGCTACCTGTTCGACAGCTACGCGCACGTCGCGAAGGCGCTCGACGGCCCGGTCGGCACGAGCCTGAACGCGCTGCTGCAAAAGCGCGCGGGTTGCTCGGTGCTGACCTGGGGCTCGCATTTCGGCGGACGCTGCGTATTCACGAAGCAGCCGGTGACGGCGCTGCCCGGGCTGAAGGGGACGAAGCTGCGCGTGCTGCCGACGCCCGCGTTCATGGATACCTTCAAGGCGATGGGCGCGGTGCCGACGCCGATCCCGTTCGGCGAGCTGTACATGGCTGTGCAGACGGGCGTCGTCGACGGCCTCGAACACGATCCCGCCACGGTGCTCGCGAGCCGTTTCGACGAGATCGTGAAGTCGTGCTGGCAATCGCACCACGTATTCGCGGCGATGACCGTCGTGATGGGGCGACGTGCGCTCGACCGGATTCCGGCCAACCTGCGGCCGGCGTTCGACCGCGCGGTGGCCGATGCGACCGTGCAGCAGCGCGCGATTGCCGCGCAGAAGGCCGCGCAGGCGGAGCAGGCGCTGAAGCAGCGCGGCATGGCGTTTCACCCGCTGGCCGAGGGCGAGCACGCGGCGCTGCGGCAGACGATGCAAGACCGCCTGTATGTGGCGTTCGCGAAGCAGTATCCGGCCACTGCGCCGCTCTTTCCGGCGATCGCCGCCGCGCGGGGTTGAGCGATGGACATGCATTCCGTCTCGGGCGCCGCGCCGGCGCCCGCCGCAGGCCGCCCGGCGCATCGCGCCGCCCGCGTGCTGGATGCGGTGCTGCGCTGGATCGAGATCCTGTCGGCCGCGGTGCTCGCCGTCGACGTGCTCGTCGTGTTCGTGTCGGTCGTGTTCCGCTATTTCCTGCACGACCCGGTCGACTGGGCCGAAGAAGTGGCGAGCGCGCTGATGATCGTGCTGGTGTTCTTCGGCGCGGCGACGGTGCTCGGGCGCAGCCAGCATGTCGGCATCGACGTGTTTCGCGGCCTGCTGCCCGCACGCTGGCAGGGCGCGTTGACCCAGGCCGGCCACTGGATCGTGGCGGCCGTTGCGCTGAACCTGCTGGTGTCGTCGAGCCAGTTGCTCGCGGATTCGTACGACCAGATGACGACGGGCGGCTTGCCGGGCTGGATCAACGGGTATCCGATGATGTTCGGCGCGCTGTTCATGACGGTATTCGCGCTCGCCAATGCGCTGAACGCGCCGCGCCGCCGGGTGATCGGCACGTTCGCGTGCTGTGCGGCGCTCGCGGCCGCCATCTACGGCTGGAACGCGCTGTGGCCCGCGCATGCGGTCGCGCCCGGCACGCTGCTCGTCGCGGGCTTCGTCGGCGGGCTGGTGCTCGGCGTGCCGATCGGATTCGTGCTGGCGTTTTCGGCGCTGCTGTATTTCCTCGCGGATCCGACGCTGCCGCTGCTCGTCTACTCGCAACAGGTGATGGCGGGGGCCGATCACTTCGTGCTGCTCGCGGTGCCGTTCTTCGTGCTGGCGGGGCTGCTGATGGAGTCCAACGGGATGTCGGCGCGGCTCGTCGAATTGCTGCTGCGGATGTTCGGACGCGTGCGGGGCGGGCTCGGCCTGATCGTGATCTTCGCGACGGCCTGCTTTTCCGGCGTGTCGGGCTCGAAGCTGGCCGATATCGCGGCGGTGGGCGGCGTCGTGATGCCGGCCGTGCGCCGCGCGCGGCAGGACCCGAACGAAACCGCCGCGCTGCTCGCATGCAGCGCGGTGATGGCCGAGACGATTCCGCCGTGCGTGAACATGATCATCATGGGCTTCGTCGCGAACATCTCGATCGCCGGGCTGTTCGTCGCGGGGATCGTGCCGGCGGCCGTGCTCGCCGCGTCGCTCGCGGTCGTGACGGTGATTACCGGACGCAAGATCGACGTGGCCGAGGTATTCGGCGAGCGTCGCGCGTGGCTGCCGCTCGCGGGCGGCGCGCTCGTCGCGCTGGTCATGGTTGCGATGATCGGCAAGGGCGTGACGTCGGGGATCGCGACGTCGACCGAAGTGTCCGCGTTCGCGGTGGTCTATGCGCTCGTCGTGGGCTGGCTCGCGTTCCGCGAACTGACGTGGCGCTCGGTCGGCCGCGTATTCGTGCGCGCCGCGTCGATGGCGAGCGGCATCCTGTTCATCGTCGCGGCGGCGTCGAGCGTGTCGTTCGCGCTGTCGATCGAGCAGATTCCGGCCCTCGTCTCGGGCACAATGACGGCGTTTGCCCATCAGTACGGCGCGACGATGTTCCTGCTGCTGTCGGCGCTGCTGATGATCGTGTTCGGCGCCGTGCTCGAAGGCGCGCCCGCGCTGATCATCTTCGGGCCGCTGCTCGCGCCGATCGCGCTGCAGCTCGGCATCCATCCGCTGCATTTCGGCACGGTCGTGGTGGTGGCGATGGGGTTCGGGCTGTTCGCGCCGCCGGTCGGGCTCGGGCTGTTCACGACGTGCGCGATCACGGGCACCGAGGTCGGCCGCGTGGCCCGGCCGATGGTGAAATACCTGCTGGTGCTGTTCGCCGCCCTCGTGGCGCTGATCTTCGCTCCGGCGTTTTCGTTGTGGCTGCCGGCCCATTTCGGCCTGTAGCCCGTTCCATGCAAGACGACATGAGTACGATTCAGGACGTGGCCCGTCATGCGGCCGTTTCGGTCAGCACGGTTTCGAACGTGCTCAACGGACGCACCGACCAGATGAAGCCGGCAACGCTCGAGCGCGTGAAGGCGGCGATGGATGCGCTGCAGTACCGGCCGAGCACGCTCGCGCGCCAGCTCAAGACGGGGCAGACGCCGCTCGTCGGGCTGCTGGTGCCGTCGATGGCGAACCCGATGTACGGCTACATCGCACGCGAAGTCGAGGCCTGCGCGCAGGAACGGTATGGTCATCGCGTGCTGATCGGCAACACGTACCGCGATGCGCGCAAGGAGGCGTCGTTCTTCGACGATCTCTACGCGCATGGCGTGCGGCGCGTGATCGTGATCTCGTCGCTCGCCGACGAAAGCCACCTCGAGCGCGCGGCCGAACGCGGGATGACGGTCGTCAGCTACGACCGTCGCGCGACGCCCGGCGAGCAATCGAAGGTCGATCACGTGACGGCCGACAACGAGGCGGCCGCGCGGCTCGCGACGCGCCGCCTCGTCGACGCGGGTCATACGCGGCTCGCGTTCGCGACCGTGGCCGGCATCACCGTGAGCCGCAGCGACAAGATCCGCGGGTTTTTCGCCGCGGCAAGCGAGGCGGGCGGCGCCATGCAGGCCCGCGTGCTCGACGGCGGCCCCGCGAACGAATACGGCGACTCGGTGATCGTCGATGTCGGGCGTGCGCTCGGCGCCGAGCTCGCGGCCGATCCGGCGCGGCCGACCGGTATCGTCGCGGTCAACGACCTGTTCGCGCTCGGTCTGATGGCCGGGCTGCGCGACGGCGGGCTGCGGGTGCCGGACGACGTGTCCGTCATCGGGATGGACGGTCATTTCCTGTCGGCGATCTCGTGGCCGGCGCTGACCACGGTGCAACTGCCGGTCACCGAAATGGCCGGCGAGATGGTGCGGCGCGTGATGCGGCAGGAGGGCGACGCGCCGTCCGCACCGGGGCAATGCGTGTTCGCGGACGTGACGCTCGTCGAGCGCGCATCGGTCGCGCCGCCGCCGCCGGATGCGGCCGGTACGAGCGGAGGTCAAGCATGACGCGCGTCTACGTCACGCATCCGACCGGGATGATCGACCACTACTTCGGCGCCAAGGCGTTGCGCGCGCTGGGCGCGCTCGCGGACGTCACCTGCAACCCGCACGATCGAGAACTCGGTCCGGACGAACTGATTGCCGCCGCGCAGGGATGCGACGCGATCATCGCGTACCGGCAGACCCCCGCGCCTCGCGGACTGTTCGCGGGGCTGCCCGCACTCGCCGCGTTCCTGCGTTGCGCGGTCGACATCCGCACGATCGACGTCGCCGCGGCGAGCGCGTTCGGCGTGCTGGTCACGCAGGCGAGCCCCGGCTTCGGGCCGGCCGTCGCCGAGTGGGTCGTCGGCGCGATGATCGACCTCGCGCGCGGAATCGGCGGTTACGCGGATGCCTACCATCGTGGTGCACCGCCGGTGCCGAGGATGGGGCGCGAACTGCGCGGCAGCACGCTTGGCCTGATCGGCTACGGGCAGATCGCGCGTCATCTCGCACCGATCGCGACGGCGCTCGGGATGCGTGTGCTCGTCAGCGATCCTTACGTGCGGATCGACTCGCCGCCGCTTGAACAGGTCGATTTCGCAACGTTGCTGCGCGACGCGGATTACGTCGTCTGCCTTGCGCCGGCCACGCCGGCCACCGCGAACCTGATCGATGCGGCGGCATTCGCCGCGATGAAGCCGGGCGCGTATTTCATCAATGCGTCGCGCGGCGAACTCGTCGACGAGCAGGCGCTTGCGGACGCGCTCGACGGCGGCCGGCTCGCCGGCTGCGCGCTGGACGTCGGCCGCGCGGCGGACCAGATGCCGCCTCCCGCGCTTGCCGCGCATCCGCGCGTCATCGCGACCCCGCACATCGGCGGACTGACGCTGCCGGCGATCGAACACCAGGCGCTGGAGACGGTCGACCAGCTTGCCGCGCTGCTCGATGGACGGGTGCCGAACGGCGCGGTCAACGCCATGCAGGCGACGCGGCTCGCGCGCTGGCGCAGGTCGAGCGCATCCGTCGGCCAGGGGCTGCAATGACGCGCGACGGGGCAGACGGCATGCGGTTCCCGGATGCGTGCGATTGCCATATTCATATCTACGACGATGCGTATCCGCTCGCGCCGACGGCGACGTTTCGGCCGCCCCATGCGCCGGTCGATGCATATCGGCGCATGCAGGGGGCGCTCGGCCTCACGCGTGTGGTCGTCGTGCAGCCGACCGGCTATGGCTTCGACAACCGCTGCACGCTCGACGCATTGGCCGCGTTCGGTTCGCGCTCGCGTGGCGTCGCGACGTTGCCGGTCGACGTGCCGGACGCCGAGCTGGAACGTCTGCATGCCGCCGGCATGCGCGGCGTGCGGTTCATGATGCTGGCGGGCGGCACCGCGCAATGGGGCGATCTGGAGCGGATGGCCGCACGGATCGCGCCGCTCGACTGGCATATCGATCTGCAGTTCGACGGTCGCACGCTGTGCGATATCGAACACGCGCTATCGCGGCTGCCGGCGCGCGTGGTGATCGATCACACGGGCAAATTCCTGACGCCCGTCGCACCGGATGCGCCGTCCTTCCTCGCACTGCGCCGCCTGCTCGATCGCGGCCACGCATGGGTGAAGCTGTCCGCGCCGTACGAGACGTCGCGATCCGGCGCGCCGGGCTACGACGACGTCGCGCGTCTTGCCGCCGTGCTCGCGCGCGGCCATTCAGTGCGCTGCGTGTGGGGCAGCAACTGGCCGCACCCGAACGCATCGCCGGTGCCCGACGATGCGCGCCTGCTCGGCTGGCTGCGCGATTGCGCGGCCGACGACGCGACGGCTCGCGCAATCCTGGTGGACAACGCGGCTGCGCTCTACGGATTCCACGCCGATACGCGGCGCGATGACGCGACGTAACGCGCTGTCGATCCGGACGCATTGTGCGATTGCGACCCGGTGACGGCGGCGTGAAGCGAAGGAGGGCGGAAGGGACGGGAAGACGTGCACGCGGCCCGGCGGAGAGGATTCGCCGGGCCGCGCGCATCGGGACGTCAGTGCGTGAACGACAGGAACAGATAAGCGGCGAACAGCGCGACGTGCACGACGCCGTGCAGCACCGTCGTGCGTCCCTGGCTCAGCGTGAGCGTGCTGACCAGCAGCGTGAGCGCCAGCAGGACCGTTTCCATCGCGCCGATCCCGAGCGTGAGCGGCTGGCCGACCCAGATGAATACGGCGGCGACGGTCGGGATCGTGAGCCCGATGCTCGCGAGGGCCGAACCGAGCGCGAGGTTCATGCTGGTCTGCAGGCGGTTCGCACGCGCGGCGGTGACGGCCGCGAGCCCTTCCGGCAGCAGCACGAGCGCTGCGATCACGATACCGACCGCGGCTTCGGGCGCGCCGAGCTTCAGCACCGCATGCTCGACGGCCGGCGACAGCAGCTTCGCGAGCAGCACGACCGCGACGAGGCTCGCGAACAGCAGCACCATGCTGATGATCGCGGTGCGGTTGCTCGGTGCGGCGGCATGCACCGCTTCGTCCGCGCTGTCGTGCGCGGCGAGGAAGTAGTCGCGGTGGCGCACGGTCTGCACGAACACGAACGCGCCGTACAGCACGAGCGACGCGACGCCGGCGAACGCGAGCTGCGATTTCGAGAAGAACGGGCCGGGTGCGGCGCTCAGGTAGTTCGGCATCACGAGCGACAGCACCGACAGCGACGCGAGCACCGCGAGCGCCTTGCTCGCGCCGCGCCCCTGGAAGTCCTGTTCGCCGTGCTTCCATGCGCCGACCAGCAGGCAGATGCCGACGATGCCGTTACAGATGATCATCACGGCGGCGTACACGGTGTCGCGGGCGAGGCCCGATTTTTCCGGGCCGGCGCCGAGCATCACCGACACGATCAGCGCGACCTCGATGACGGTCACGGCGACCGCGAGCACCAGCGTGCCGAACGGTTCGCCGACGCGGTGCGCGACGACTTCCGCATGATGGACGGCGGCGAACACGGCGCCGGCCAGCGCGGCGGCGAACACGGCGATGACGAAGCCTTCGGCTGGCACGACGCGCGACAGCGCGAGTACCAGCCACGCGGCAAGCGGGGCCCAGAGGGTCCAGCGCGGGAGCTGGTTGGACGAGAGCGGCATGAGGGATTCCTTATGCGAGTGGCGGCGCGCGACGCGCCGTCACGGGTTGACGAAGCCCGGCCGTACTATCCGCCGAACGAGGACGATGAAACCGATGGGTGGCGGCACGCAGCGGTGCCGCCCTGGGTTCGCTGCCGCGAGGCGGCGACGGCGCGGGCGGGCCGAAGCCCGTCGCGGGATGAAACGATTCGATGCGGTTGCCCGCTGACAGTGCGACGAACAACACGTGGCGACGCGCGGGCCGGAGCCGCGATTCGACCCCGAAAGGGAGCGACGGACGGCGGTGATGTCGCGACACGCGTTTCCCCCTGGAATCCGGCGATTTGTCGAATTTTATCAGGCGATCGGGGGGCACTATCTCATATTCGAATCATTACATTGACCTTTCGGTTTACAAAAAGTGCCCCGGCCTGTCGATTTTTTGTCGTTGCAGCTTCCGTAACGGTGTCTTGCACGACACATTCGGGCTCGCCCTGACATAAATCTACCGACCGGTCGGTTTATAATCGCTCGCACTTCCACTTCATGACGGATCGCAAGCGATGGCTGTTTCCTCTGCACATTCGGTGAACTCGGGCGCGCTGGCGCCGTCGGCCGTCGTCGGCGTGATCGGCGCCGGCGCGATGGGGGCGGGCATTGCGCAGGTCGCGGCCGCGGCCGGCCATCCGGTGCTGCTGTACGACCTGAACGAAGCGGCCTGCGACAAGGCGCTGGCGGGCATCCGCGCGCAGTTCGCGCGGCTCGCGGAGAAGGGCCGGCTCGAACCGGCGCAGGCCGACGCGGCCGGCAACCGAATTCGCGCGGTGCGCGCGCTGGCCGATTTCGCGGGCGCCGCGCTGATCGTCGAGGCGGCGGCCGAACGGCTCGACGTGAAGCGCGAAATCTTCGCGACGCTCGAGCGTCATGTCGACGACGCCTGCGTGCTGGCGACCAACACGTCGTCGATCTCGATCACGTCGATCGCGGCCGGGCTGCGCGTGCCGCAACGCGTCGCCGGCCTGCATTTCTTCAACCCGGCGCCGCTGATGGCGCTCGTCGAGGTGGTCTGCGGGCTCGCGACCGCGCCCGAGGTCGCGCGGATGCTGCATGCGACCGCCGCCGCGTGGGGCAAGCAACCGGTGATGGCGAAATCGACGCCGGGCTTCATCGTGAACCGCGTCGCGCGGCCGTATTACGCGGAGGCGCTGCGCGTGCTGAACGAACAGGGCGGCGCGCCGGCCACGATCGACGCGGTGATGCGCGAAGCGGGCGGCTTCCGGATGGGGCCGTTCGAGCTGATGGACCTGATCGGTCACGACGTGAACTTCGCGGTGACCGAGTCGGTGTTCCGCGCGTACTTCAACGATCCGCGCTACACGCCGTCGCTGATCCAGCAGGAGCTCGTGAACGCGGGCTTTCTCGGGCGCAAGTCCGGGCGCGGCTTCTACTCGTATGCGGACGGCGCGACGCCGCCCGCGCCCGACCTCGAACCTGCACGTGACGCGCCGGCCGACGTCGCGCTGTTCGCGCAGGACGGCCCGGCCACCGCGCTGCATGCGCGCTTCGTCGAACGCATCGCGACCGCGCGGCGCCACGACGCGCATGCCGACGCGCTGCTCGCCGTGGCCGGCCGCGCGTCGATCGCGTTGACCGACGGCCGTACGGCGACCGCGCGCGCCGCCCGGACGGGCGTGGCGGATCTCGTGCTCGTCGACCTGGCGCGCGATTACGCGCAGGCGGGGCTCGTCGCGCTGACGCGCGCGCTCCAGTGCAGCGACGCCGCGTATGCGGACGCGGTCGGCCTGTTCCAGCACGCGGGCTTTCGCGTCGTCGGCATCGCGGACGTGCCGGGGATGGTCGCGATGCGCACCGTCGCGATGCTCGCGAACGAGGCGGCCGACACGGTGAACCAGGGCGTGTGCTCGCCGGCCGATCTCGATCTCGCGATGGAGAAGGGCGTGAACTACCCGTGCGGCCCGCTCGCATGGGCCGATGCGATCGGCATCGGCCGCGTGCATCGCGTGCTGTCGAACCTGGCGGCGAGCTACGGCGAGGACCGCTATCGCGTGTCGCCGCGTCTTGCCGCGCTGCACGCGGCCGGCCGCACGTTCCGGTCGTGACCACCGCGTCACCTCGAACACGACAACGACATCACTCCATTGGAGGAGTACCCCGATGACTCACCCGACGCATCCCGCCGCCGCCCTCGAGCCGATCGAGACCGCCAGCCGCGACGAACTGCAGGCGCTGCAGCTCGAGCGCCTCAAGTGGTCGCTGCGCCACGCGTACGACAACGTCCCGCACTATCGGCGCACGTTCGATGCGGCGGGTGTGCATCCGGACGACCTGAAGTCGCTCGCCGATCTCGCGAAATTCCCGTTCTCGACCAAGAGCGACCTGCGCGACAACTATCCGTTCGGCCTCTTCGCGGTGCCGCGCGAGCAGGTCGTGCGCGTGCATGCATCGAGCGGCACGACGGGCAAGCCGACCGTGGTCGGCTACACGGCGCGCGACATCGACACGTGGGCGAACGTGACCGCGCGCTCGATCCGCGCGGCCGGCGGCCGCCCGGGCGATACGCTGCACAACGCGTTCGGCTACGGCCTGTTCACCGGCGGCCTCGGGATTCACTACGGCGCGGAGCGGCTCGGCTGCATGGTCGTGCCGATGTCCGGCGGGCAGACCGAGAAGCAGGTGCAGTTGATTCGCGATTTCGAACCGAAGATCATCCTCGTCACGCCGTCGTACATGCTGAACCTGATCGACGAGATGGTGCGGCAGGGGATGGACCCGGCCGAATCGTCGCTGAAGATCGGCATCTTCGGCGCCGAGCCGTGGACGCAAGCGCTGCGCAATGAAGTCGAGACGCGCGTGGGCATCGACGCGCTCGACATCTACGGGTTGTCGGAAGTGATGGGCCCGGGCGTCGCGTGCGAATGCGTGGAGACGAAGGACGGCCCGGTGATCTGGGAAGACCATTTCTACCCGGAGATCATCGACCCCGTCACCGGCGAAGTGCTGCCCGACGGCAGTGAGGGCGAGCTCGTGTTCACGTCGCTGACGAAGGAGGCGATGCCGGTGATCCGCTACCGCACGCGTGATCTCACCGCGCTGCTGCCGCCGACCGCGCGCGCGATGCGCCGGCTCGCAAAGATCACGGGCCGCTCCGACGACATGCTGATCGTGCGCGGCGTGAACGTGTTCCCGAGCCAGATCGAGGAAATCGTCGTCGCGCTGCCGCAGTTGTCGGGCCAGTTCCAGATCACGCTGTCGCGCGACGGTCACATGGACCGGCTCGACCTCGCGGTCGAATTGCGCTCCGAGGCGGTGGCATCGGTCACCGATGGCGATCGCGCGGCGCTCGCGCGCGAGCTGCAGCACCGGATCAAGACGATGGTCGGCGTGTCGTCCGGCGTGACGGTGCTGGCGGCCGGTGGTATCCCCGCGACCGCGACCGGCAAGGCGCGGCGCGTGATCGATCGCCGTCAGGCCGCCTGATGTCGATGTGTGCCGTTCTACCCGAGGAAACCTGTTCGATGGATGAATGGAAGACCCTGGCCGTCGCGGTCGATGCGCGCGGCATCGCGACCGTCGCGCTGCAGCGCGGCGACGTGCTGAACGCGTTCGACGAGACGATGATCGCGGAGCTGACCGACGCGTTCGCGACGCTCGGCCGGCGCGACGACGTACGCGCGATCGTGCTGCGTTCGGATGGCCGCGCATTTTGCGCGGGCGCCGACCTGCAGTGGATGCAGCGCGCGAGCGCGAACGACGCCGCCGCGAACCTGCGTGACGCCGAGCGGTTCGCCGCGATGATGCGCGCGATCCGGCAGTGCCCGAAACCGACGGTCGCACGCGTGCAGGGCCACGCGTTCGGCGGCGGCGTGGGCCTGTGCGCGGCGTGCGATATCGTGATTGCGAGCGACCACGCGCGCTTTTCGGTCAGTGAGGCGCGCTTCGGAATCCTGCCGGCCGTGATCGGCCCGTATCTGGTCGAGGCGGTCGGCCAGCGTCAGGCGCGCCGGCTTGCGTTGACCGCGACGCAGCTCGCGGCCGCCGAGGCCGTCGCGATCGGCCTGATCCATCAGGCCGTGCCGCTCGATGCGCTCGACGACGCACTCGAGCGGACGCTTTCGGAGCTCGGCCGCAACGGCCCGCACGCGCTGATGGAGGTCAAGCGCTTTTTCGATGCGATCGGCGCGTATCCGCCGTCGGACGAACGCACGGCGTTCACCGCGCAGACGATCTCCCGCGTGCGGGCGACGCCGGAGGCGAAGGAAGGCTTCGCGGCCTTCTTCGCGAAGCGGCCGCCGGCGTGGGAGACGGGCACCGAATAAGGCCGCGCGACGAACTTTCACGACGATCGACGGCGGAACCGGGCCGGCCGCATTTTGCATCTCGGGCGCGGGCGCTTGCACTACAATGCGTGACCCCCGGCGCGCTGCCGGCCCCGTCCCGACCGATGCTTCGCACGATGATCGTCAATCGCCTTGTCTCCGAGATCCTGTTCGGCTTTACCGGCCTGATCGGCATCATCAATCCGATCGGTATCGCGTTCCTGTTTCTCGAACGAACCGAGGCGCTTACCGCGCACGAACGGGATCTGCTCGCGCGGAAGGTCGCGTTCAATGCGTTCGTCGTGCTGATGGTCGCGTTCTTCGCCGGCACGCCGGTGCTGCATTTCTTCGGGATCTCGATGGAAGCGCTGCGGATCGGCGGCGGCTTCGCGGTTGCCGTCGCCGGCTGGCAGATGCTGAACGAACCGGACGGTCCGGGTGGCGGCGACACGCCGGTCAAGCCGATCGACGCGAACGCGATCATGACGCGCGCGTTCTTCCCGTTGACGGTGCCGCTGACGGTCGGCCCCGGCTCGATCGCGACCGCGATCGCGCTGAACGCGAACCGCACGCACAAGCTGTCGGAATTCATGCTGTCGAGCATCGTGTCGATCGCCGTGTCCGTGCTCGTCGCGCTCGTGATCTGGCAGGTCTACAGCCGCTCCGCGCTGCTCGCGCGCTACCTCGGTAGCGAAGGGACCAAGGTCGCGAAGCGCGTGTCGGCGTTCCTGCTGCTGTGCATCGGCGTGCAGATCATGCTGACCGGCTTCTCCGCGTTCCTGCAGCCGATCGCCGACCAGGCCAAGTAACCGGGGCCTTCCGGTTCGTCCTTCGAGGTCCGTCCTTTCACGCAGCCTGCATGCGGCGCGCGGTCCTACGCGTTCGCGGCATGCGGGATACCATGCAACGTCTGGCGGATGCGCGGCGCGCATCCGGCCGCAACCCCCAACTTGAGTGGCGAGGCGTGCAATGGAATACGTGAAATTCGGATCGACCGGGCTGGATGTGTCGAAGCTGGTGCTGGGCTGCATGACATTCGGCGAGCCGTTGCGCGGCACGCACCCGTGGACGCTGCCGGAAGCGGAAAGCCGCCCGATCATCCAGCGCGCGGTCGAGGCCGGCATCAACTTCTTCGACACCGCGAACATGTATTCGGACGGGACGTCCGAGGAGATCGTCGGCCGCGCGCTGCGCGATTTCACGAAGCGCGACGACGTCGTGATCGCGACGAAGGTGTTCTACCGGATGCGGCCGGGGCCGAACGGCGCCGGCCTGTCGCGCAAGGCGATCATGACCGACATCGACCAGAGCCTGAAGCGGCTCGGCACCGACTACGTCGACCTCTACCAGATTCACCGCTGGGACTACGGCACGCCGATCGAGGAGACGCTCGAGGCGCTGCACGACGTCGTGAAGGCCGGCAAGGCGCGCTATATCGGCGCGTCGTCGATGTTCGCGTGGCAGTTCGCTAAGGCGTTGCACACGTCCAAGCAGAACGGCTGGACCCGCTTCGTCAGCATGCAGAACCACCTGAACCTGCTGTATCGCGAGGAAGAGCGCGAAATGCTGCCGCTGTGCGAGGACGAACGCATCGCGGTGATCCCGTGGAGCCCGCTCGCACGCGGGCGCCTGACGCGCAACTGGGACGAGTCGTCGGAACGGCAGCAGCAGGACGACGTTGGCCAGCGGCTGTACGACGCGACGGCCGACGCCGACAAGGCGGTCGTCGAGGCCGTCGCGGCGATCGCCGCCGCGCGCAACGTGCCGCGGGCACAGGTCGCGCTCGCGTGGGTCGCGAAAAAGCGCGGCGTGACCGCGCCGATCGTCGGCATTTCGAAGCCGCGGCAACTGGACGATGCGCTCGGCGCGCTCGCGCTGAAGCTGACCGACGACGAGATCGCCACGCTCGAACGCCCGTACGTGCCGCACGCGGTGGCCGGGTTCAACTGAGCGGCGGCGCGGGCGACACAGGCGTCGGCGCGATCACCGCGCGGTAGCGAGCATTGGATAGGTGAACAGGCCGAAGTGCACGACGTTCAGCCCCGCATGCGCTAGCGCGGCGGCGAGCAGGCCGCCGCGCCGCCACGCGAGCCCGTAGCCGACGCCGGCCACCGTGCCCAGCACGATCCATGGCCAGCCGCCGGCCGCATGCGCGGCGCCGAACAGCACCGCGCCGGCCGCGAGCGCGACCCACGGGCCCCATGACCAGGCGCGGAGCACGCGGGTCAGCCCGCCTTGCACGTAGCCGCGGAACAGCGCTTCCTCGGCGAGCGTCACCAGCAACAGGTTGTTCGCGAGCCACAGCCAGCCGGACGGCGGCCATTTGGGCGCCCAGCCGACCATCCCGAACGCGAGCGCGCCGACCAGGCACGCGGCAGCCGTCGCGACGGCCGCCACGACGCCGGTGCGCAGCGCGCGCGACAGCGCGACGTCGGGGGCGACCCACGGCAGCATCCACAGCAGCCACAGGCCGACGAGCGGCTTGTCGAAATTCAGGTACATCGTGAACGGCACGGCGTCCGGCGTGAAGCGGATCGGCCCGATCACGCGCGGATTATGGAAGCCGGGAATCAGGTGCAGGCTCAGCGCGATCGCGAGCGCGGCAAAGACGACGTGCGCGGCGATGCGCACCGCGAGCGGGCGCCCGGGCAGCACGCCCCAGCCGGCCGCGATCAGCAGCGCGAACGGCGCCAGCGTGATCGGCGCAAGCTGGCCGAACGCCAGCGCGCCCGCATAGCCGAGCGCGGCGAGGCCGATGCTCAGGCCGTGCAGCGGGCGATGCCATGCGAATGCGGCGGCCGCGAACAGGGCGATCCAGATCGTGGCACACGGAAGGAGCGAAAGGGACATGACGGGAAACGAATCGGCGGACGAGACGCCGCGCATCATACAGCAGGCGCCGTGACATGCCGCCGGGCAACGGGCCAGCCGCGTGTCAGCGGCCGGCCGTCTCGGTGACGCCGCTGCGGCCGGGGATGTCGACGCTGTTGCGCACGCGCATCCGCCGTCGGTACCAGAACGTCCACAGCAGCAGGCAGGCAAACACCGTATAGCCCATGACCGGCGACACGACGAGCACGCGCTCGACCGGCCAGTTGACGACCATCCACCAGCGCAGCAGCATCTCGATCGTCATGATGGCGCCCCACACGAACGTCATCAGCCGCAGCATCTGCCGCAGGCCCGGCTGCGCGTCCCAGACGGCTTCGAAGTGTGCGGCGCCGCCGTCCATCTCGCGGGCCACGGTGGCGCGGGCCAGATAGTAGATCAGCGGGCGTTCGCGGAACAGCGACAGCAGGAACACGATGCCGATCGTGCCCGACCCGATCGATTCGCGCATCAGCAGCGTGCGCGGGCTGCCGCCGAACGCCATCCCGACGATCGACAGCGTGATGCCGAGCAGCACGATGGCCGCCACCGCGTCGACACGGCGCGAGCGGATGAATTCGACGATCGACCAGACGATCGGCGGAACCGCCGACGCGTACAGCGCGCCGGTTTCGCCGAAATACGGATGCGCGACCCGATAGGCCACCCAGGGCAGCACGAGGTTGACGAAGAGTTCGAGAATCAGTCCGGCTCGCGGTTTCACGGTGCGCTAGTCCACGCAGGTCGGGGCGGACGCGCGAAAGGCGCCGTTGCCCTTGTTGCCCCGAAAAGGGTTCGGCCCAGTATATCGAAGAATCGTGCGCGGTTGCGGTGTCGCCTGCCGCGACGGCGATCCGCCGGACTCGCGTGCGGCGGCCGGCGGATTGATCGGCGCACGCGGCAGCAGGGCCGGGGGCGTCCTGCACGATCGCGCCGTGGTGTCGTGTCGTGTCGCGGCACGTCGTCGATCGGGATGCGTTGGCGGTACGCGAGCCTGCGCGGCGCGGCGTGAATCGACGCCGCGGCCGCGCATGCCGTGCGGTCAGGAGACGGCCGGCTGGACGATGATCTTCACGTTGCGGTCCTTGTGGTTGACCAGTTCCTCGAAGCCGCGCGTGACGATGTCGCCGAGCGCGATGCGTCCGGTGATGAGCGGCTGCACGTCGATGCGGCCGTCCGCGATGAAGCGGATCACGTCCGCGAATTCGCCGTTGTACGCGAGCGAGCCGATCACTTCCTTCTCGGTCGACACGATGTCGAAGAAGTTGAACGGCGCCGGTTCCTCGAAGATGCCGACCATCACCGACTTGCCGGCCTTGCGGATCACGTCGATCGCGAGCTTCGCGGTGGTCGTGTGGCCGATGCACTCGAACGACACGTCGGCGCCGTAGCCGCCCGTCAGCGCCCTGACTTCCGCGATCGCGTCGGACGTCTTCGGATCGATCACGACGCTCGCGCCGACCTCCAGCGCCTTCTGCTTGCGCGCGGCCGACATCTCCAGCGCGATCACGCGCCCCGCGCCCGCGGCCTTCGCGCACATGATCGTGCACAGGCCGATCGTGCCCGCGCCGACCACGACGACGGTCTGCCCGACGATGTTGCCGGCTTTCTTCACCGCATGCAGCCCGACCGCGAGCGGTTCGATCAGCGCGCCGGCCTCGGTCGGGAAATTATCGGGGAGCTTGTACAGCAGTTCGGCCGGCACGTTCACGTATTCGGCGAACGCGCCGTCGTTCATCAGCCCGGTGAACGCGAGGTTCTCGCAGATGTTGTACAGCCCGTGCCGACAGTACCAGCAGGTGCCGCAATGCTGGCACGCGTCGGCCGTCACGCGGTCGCCGACCGCGAAGCCCGACACGCCCGCACCGAGTTCGGCGATCTCGCCGCTGAACTCGTGGCCGAGGATGCACTGGCCTTTCAGGCCGGTCAGCGGATGCGGCGCGTCGACCGGGATGAACACAGGCCCGGCGACGTATTCGTGCAGGTCGGAGCCGCAGATGCCGCACCAGTGCACGCGGATCGTGACCCAGCCTGCGGGCGGGCGCTCCGGAACGGGAACCTGTTCGACGCGGATGTCGTGGCGGCCATGCCAGACGGCGGCTTTCATGCTGGGCGGGGTGATCGATGCCGGTGTACTCACGTTGCTGTCTCCGTCAGGTTGTCGTCGGGCGTGCGGCAACGCTGCCGGTGCGCCCGTCGCGCGATTGCGCGATCGACCGGTATGCAGGAACGGGGCCAGCGTGAATCGGGGCTGTGCGTGGCGGTCGGAAGATGCCGGTACGCGCACTGCACCATGTCGCTTTTCGCCGTCCGGTAAAGGTTCGGAAGAAATGGCGGGTCGAATTTGCTGCGATAGCGAAGCGGCGAGTCGAGTGAGACGCCGGGACGTTCGTCTCAGCGCAATGAGACGAATCGCGAGACGAACCGCCACGGGCAGCGTTGCTCGATCCGCAGTCAGGCGAGCACTTCGTCGACGGCAACCGTCGCGAGCGCCGTGAATCCCGCAGCGCGGTACAGCGGCTGGCCGGCTTCGGTCGAGATGAGCCATACGCGCTGCGCACCGCGGTGCCGCGCGTGCGCGACGATCGCGGCGAGCAGCTGCGTCGCCAGGCCGCGACGCCGGTATGCGTCCGCCGTCCCGACGCGGTCGACGACGATATCGCGCGGCGACGCGAAACCATAGCGCGCGGTGGCCGCGATCTGGCCGTCGATGCGGTGCGCGAACAGGACCGCGGCCGGATTCGGCTGGAACGGCGGGAAGACGCCGCTGGCGTTGAACGCCGCGATGGCGTCCGGCGTGTCGCAGGCGAGTGCTCGCGCGAGCGCGTCGTCGCCGGACAGCCCGTCGATATCGGCGGCCATGAAGTGCTCGTCGGTCAGCCGGCGCGTCCTGCCGTGCAGCGCGGGCGGCAGCGGGGCCGCGCCGTAGCGCGTGATCCACGCGCCGACGGCAAACGGGCCGGCGCCGGCGACGGGCGCACCCTCGATCATGAAATGCTCGAACGGCCGGCCCATCGCGTCGTCGAACTGCACGACATGGCCGTCCGGGCCGTCGTACAGCGGCGCATCGCGCCGGTCGCGCGCGGCGCAGTATCCGGCGATGAACGCGCGTACGGCCGCCTTGCGGCGCGGGAAGGCGGACCACGCCTCGTCGAGCGGAAACAGCGTGGCCGGGGCGGGGGAGGCGGTCGGCATGCGTAGGTGCGCAGCGTTGTCGGGGGCGAGGCCAACAGCTTAAATCAGGACGCCGTCGGGCGTCGCGCCGGCCATTGTCGTCATCGCCGAAACGGATCGTTGCGCACGCTACCCCTTTACTTGAAGTTAACTTCAATTTGTATCATGTGCGGCAGTCCGATTGCGCTCGCGTCAGGCATCCCGTTGCACGCTGCCGCTTCGATGCCGGTGACGATGACCGAAGCGCCGGTCGCGGCCGATGCCGCCATGCCGCCGTCGCGCGGCTGCCGGCGCGGCGATCGGTCTGTTCCTGCGGCGCGAACCGATGGGCCGGCGCTGAGTGCTGCGCCTGCGTCGGTCCACCTGCACGGAAATCCGTCAAGCATGCTCGACATCATGGAAAGCCTGATCTGCGAAGAAGACCGGTCGTGCGATGTGCTCGCGTCCACGCTCGACGGAGACGATGCGCCGCCGTCGCGCGACGGCGTGGTCGCGCATCCGCTCGCGCCGATTCCGGCGCACGCGACGGCCGCGGCGTCGCCGTTGCGCCCGCAACTGTTCGTCACGGTACTGGAGGCGGGCGACGATGCACTGCTGGTGCGATGGGTCGAGAGCGGCCGCTGTCATTACGGCGAGCAGCGCTGGCGCCTGCGCGTCGCGTTGCAGCCCGGTCGCTGCGCGCTCTCGGGGCAGACGATCGAGCCGGGCGAGCCGGTGTTCCGGCCGGTGCGGCGGCCCGTGCCGGCCAATGGCGACGAGATGATCCACCCGGCAGCGGTGTCGGGTATGGACGGTTCGGCGTGCGATGGCGCGCCGGAGGACGGCGACGCACGCCGTCCGGGCGACGACGTTACTTCTTCAGATCGTGCCGGTACTGGATGAACCCGGCGTTGTTCGCGAGCTTGTCGTACAGCGCACGTGCGGTCGTGTTGGTTTCGTGCGTGAGCCAGTACACGCGGCTCGCGCCGGCTTCGCGGGCCCGTTCGTACACGGCCTCGATCAGCGCGCCGCCCGCGCCTTGCCCGCGCGCGTCGGGCGCCGTGTACAGGTCCTGCAGGTAGCAGTACGGCCCTTCCGTCCAGCACGAGCGGTGGTAGATCGCATGCACGATCCCGACCATCGCACCGGACGCGTCGAACGCGCCGAGCACGAACATCGGCTCGGCCGGGTCCATCAGGCGCGCCCAGGTCGTCGCGAACACCGTGCCGCTCAGCGCGGTGTCATAGAACGTCTGGTAACCCTGCCACAGCGGACGCCACGCGGCTTCGTCGGCGGCGACGAGCGGGCGCACCGTGACGCGCGTGGCGTCGTTTGCGCGGCTGGCCGCATCGCGCGCGGCGGCTTGCGCGTGGCGGATCGCGGTGAGCGACTGGCGCTGGTTGCCTTCGGCGTCGAAGTTATCCGGGGCGAGCCACGCGTCGAACGCGGCGCGGACGTCCGGCCATTCGCCGTCGATGATCGAGAACCACGCGGTGTCGCGATTGCGGCTGCGGTAGACGATCGCCTGCCGGAACGTGCCTTCGTAGCGGAAGCCGAGGCGCGCAGCCGCCTTGCGCGACGGCGCGTTCAGGTCGTCGCACTTCCATTCGTAGCGCCGGTAGCCGAGCGTGTCGAACGCATACTTCATCAGCAGGAACTGCGCTTCCGTCGACACCGGCGTGCGCTTGAGCAGTGGCGAGAACGTGACGGAGCCGACCTCGATCACGCCGTTGGCCGGATCGATGCGCATCAGCGCGAGCGTGCCGACCGCGCGGCCCGTGGCGCGATCGATCACCGTGTAGTGGAGCGGATCGGCGCTCGCCTGCGCGCCGCGCGCGTAGTCGCGGTAGCTGGACGCGTCGGCGTACGGGCCGTGCGCGAGATAGGTCCAGTCGCTGCCGTCGGGCGCTTGCGCGTAGGCGGCGTACAGGTCGGCCGCGTGGCGCTCGGCGTCGAGCGGTTCGAGTCGGCAGTAACGGCCTTCGAGCGCGATGCGCTCGGGGCGCGGACGCGCGGACCAGTCGGGAACGGGGTGGCCGATGGGCTGCTGGAAAGCGTTGGTGAGCGTGGGCAAGGTCGATCTCGCTTCGGTTGTCGGCCGGCGACATGCCGGCATGCAGACGATCGTAGTCCCGGCGAGGTACCATGAGAAGCGCCAGAGTATGGCAAATTTATGGTGCCATGAGCGGTGGCCGTCAGGCGTATGAGCGCTTACCGGTGCGCCACCGCCCATCCGTCCCGTTCCCGCCTTTCACGCTGCAATGTTCCGATGACGACTGCCTTTCCTTCCGCCGACGCGCCGTTGCTACCGCTCGATGCGCCGCTGGCGCGCGCGCCCGGCGCGCCTTCGCTGCAGCGCCAGTTGCTGCGCCGCGTGCGCGACGCGATTCTCGGCGGCGCGATGCCGGCCGGCACGCGGCTGCCCGGCACGCGCGCGCTGGCCGAAACGCTCGGCGTGTCGCGCAATACGACGGCCGCCGTGTACGAGCAGCTCGTCGCCGAAGGCTTCCTGCAGTCGGACCGTCGCGGCACGCGGGTCGTCGGGCTGTCGCGGCCCACGCCGCCGCGCCGGCGTGCGGCGCCGCCGGCCGTCGCGCAGCGGCTCGGCCGGATTCGCCCGAGTCTCGTCGGCACCGGCGAATCGGAGGGCTTCCGGCCGGGCGTGCCCGCGCTGTCGCATTTCCCGGTGGACGCGTGGCGGCATGCGATCGACCGTGCGTTGCGCCGCGCCGGCCGCGACCTGCTGGCGTACGGCGATCCGCTCGGCGAGCCCGCGTTGCGCGAATCGATCGCGCGCCATCTGGCCGTCACGCGCGGCGTGCGCTGCGACCCGGAGCAAATCGTGATCACCGAGGGCGCGCAGGGCGCGATCGCGCTGTGCGCGCAGTTGCTGACGAATCCGGGCGATACGGTGTGGGTCGAGGAGCCCGGCTATCGCGGCGCGCGCACCGCGATGCAGGCGGCGGACCTCGACGTCGTGCCGATGCCGGTCGACGCGGAAGGGCTGCGCGCGGAACCGGACGACTGGCGCGAGCGACCGCCGCGCCTCGTCTACACGACGCCGTCGAACCAGTTCCCGACCGGCGCCGTGCTGTCGATCTCGCGCCGGCTCGCGCTGATCGATGCGGCGCGCCGCCATCGCGCGTGGATCATCGAGGACGACTACGACAGCGAATTCCGTCACACCGGCGAGCCGATCGGCGCGATGCAGGGGCTCGCGTCCGATTCGCCGGTCGTCTATCTCGGTTCGTTCAGCAAGACGATGTTTCCGGCGCTGCGGATCGGCTTTCTCGTGCTGCCCGACACGTTGCTGGCCGCCGTGCGGCCGGCGCTGCCGGAGATGCTGCGCGGCGGGACGCGCCACGTGCAGCTCGCGCTGGCCGATTTCATCGAGACGGGCGAGTACGGCCGGCATCTCGGGCGGATGCGCCGGCTGTATCGCGACCGGCGGCGTTTGCTGCTCGCCGCGCTCGACAGCAGCCTGAGCGTGCCGCATCAGGTCGAGGGCGGCCCGTGCGGGCTGCATCTCGCGTTGCGGCTGCCGGCGCGTTATCGCGATCGCGCGATCGTCGAAGCGGCGCGCGCGCATGGCATCGGGCCGTTTCCGCTGTCGGGTTTCGCGATCGATGCGGCGCGGGCCGGCAACGGGCTCGTGCTCGGCTTCGGCAATACGTCGGCCGACGCGTTCGAGCCGATGTTGCGGATGGTGTCGACGATCGCGGAGCGGGTGGGCGCGGGTGGCGCGTGATGGTATGGTTTCGCGATTTCAACTGCTTGCTGCCCGATCGTGATGACGCTCCGCCCGTCATTCTTGTTCGTTGCCATTGCATGCATGTCGCAGGGGGCACGCGGTTACACGGCTGCGTTGCCGAACACGCAAGGCGTCGGCGGGGTGGCGGTATTGTCGTGCCACTGAACGGAGCGGGTGCCGGCTCGTCGACGGATGCGGACCGATGACGGACCATCCGCGCTTCGCATGCTGTCTGTCGGTGATGCGCGACAGGCTGACGATTGCCCGCAGACCGTCACGCTGACGCCGGCACGCGCACCGCTGCGTGGTGGATATTCGGATTGACGAACCGCGCGCTTTGTTCGAAACGAACGCCGTCGCGGTTCCGCCGCCACGGCGCCTCCCGGCATACGGGTTTCGATTCGTGTGTTCCAACCGGCGCGTGCGCTATAAATGGTTGGGTGTACCGGTGCTTGTCGGGCGCCTGCGCGTCTCGCGCAGGGTAGCGTCGCGGCTGCCGGGGGAGGTGGCACCGTGGTTTGCCAGACGCTTGCTCGCGCCGTGCTTCGCACCGCGTTGATCGGGGGCGTGTTTGCCGGATGTTGGCCGCCGCCCGCCGCCGTTGCCGGCACCCTCGCACCGCACGCCGCACCACCGGCGATGAAGGTGCGGCCGCCCGCCGCGCCTTACGCGATGCCGGTCGATTTCCCGGCGATCGTCGAGCGCTACGGCCCGGCGGTCGTGACCATCGTGGCCGCCACACCCGATCCGCAAACCGGCGGGCCGGCCTTTGCCGCCCTCGATCCCGACGATCCGCTCGCCGCGTTCTTCCGGCACGGTGCGGCGCCGCCCGCACATGCGGCGCCGGCGTCCGATACGCCGCGTGCGGTGTCCGGCAGCGGCTCGGGCTTCATCGTCAGCGCCGACGGCCTGATTCTCACGTCCGCCCACGTGGTCGACGAGGTGACCGACGTGACGGTGCGGCTCACCGACCGCCGCGAATTCAAGGGGACGGTGCTGGCCGTCGATCCGCAAAGCGATGTCGCCGTGCTGCGCGTCGACGCGACGAAGCTGCCGTTCGTGCGCGTCGGCGATTCGTCGAAGGTCCGCGCGGGCGAACCGGTGATGACGATCGGCGCGCCGGACGGATCGGGCAACACGGTCACGGCCGGCATCGTCAGCGCGACGTCGCGCCGCTTGCCGGACGGCAGCGCGTTTCCGTTCTTCGAGACCGACATCGCACCGAACCCGGACAACTCGGGCGGCCCCGTGTTCAATCGCGTGGGCGACGTGATCGGCATCGCGGTGCAGGTCTATACGGGCACCGATCGCTACGCAAGCACGACGTTCGCCATCCCGATCGCATTCGCGGCAAGGATGCGCGCCCAGTTGCGCGCGCAACAGCAGGCGCAGATGCAGACGCAACAGCAGGCGCAGCAGGCCCAGGCGCCTGCGCCGTCGGGCAATGCGCTGGGCGCGGACGTGCAGGACGTCGGCGTCGGGCTGGCCGCGGCGTTCGGGCTGCCGCGTCCGGCAGGCGCGCTCGTCAACGGCGTCGCGCCCGGCTCGCCGGCCGCCGCGGCGGGCCTGAAGCCCGGCGACGTGATCGTGAAGATGGGCGACAAGACCATCGGTCGCTCGGCGGAACTGGACGACCTGGCCGCCGCGCTGTTGCCCGGCGCGAAGGCGCCGCTGCGCGTGATCCGCAACCGTGCGCCGGTGAAGCTGACGATCACCGGCGCCGACGACGCGGGCATGAGCGCGGCCGCAACGGTCGGCATGGCCGCACCTAAGTCCGCTGGACGGCCGGGGCCGGGGCCGGCCGCCGGCGAGCCCGGCGACGGCGGTGCCAGCGGTGACCGCGGCGATCGCCTCGGGCTGACGATGCACGCGCTGAGCGACGCCGAGCGTCGGTCGACGGGGCTCGCGGTCGGGATGATGGTGGACGCGGTGCACGGCCCGGCCGCGCGCGCAGGCATCCTGCCCGGCGACGTCGTGCTGGAACTCAACGACACGCTGCTGGAGACGCCGGACGACGTGCAGACGCTCGAAGCGAGCGGCGGCAGCGTGATCGCCGTGCTGATCCAGCGCAACAACGCGCGGAAGTTCGTCTCGGTGCGCGTGCGGTAGGGCGTTGACGCGGCTGCTAGCGTCCGCCTAACATCGTCCGGTATCGCTGGCGGTCCGCCACGCATTCAGGAGCCACTCGGCATGAAAACGGCTTGCTTCATCGTAGTAGTCCACAGGCGCAGGGTCCGGTAGCGGCACCGCGCCGGCACCCATGCGCCCCCGACTCGTTCGGGGGCTTTTTTTTGTGTTGCGCACGGCCGTGCGGCCCGTGCGCGGGAGGGCATCCGCTTGTCATCGAACCTGCCGACCGCTTCCGATCCGGCGTCGCCGCGACACGCAACGTTGATCCTGTTGTGCGCGTTGTCGGTGCTGCCGCTGAGCCTGTTCCTGCCGTCGCTGCCGGCGATCGTGCGCGACCTGCACACCGACTATGCGCTCGTCGCGCTGTCGCTCGGTGGTTATGCGGCGGTGGCCGCGTCGCTCGAATGCGTGACGGGGCCGCTGTCCGACCGGTTCGGGCGGCGGCCGATCGTGCTGACGAGCGTCGCGATATTCGCGCTCGGTTCGCTCGGCTGCGCGATGGCGACCGATATTCGCGTGTTTCTCGGCTGCCGGCTGATGCAGGCGGCGATCACGTCGGTCTATCCGGTGTCGATGGCGGCGATCCGCGATACCGGCGGCGGGGCGCGCGCGGCGAGCCGGATCGGCTATGCGGCGATGGCCGCCGCGTTCGCGCCGATGCTCGGCCCGACGCTCGGCGGCGTGCTCGATCAGACGGTCGGGTGGCGCGCGAGCTTCTGGCTGCTCGGCGCGGTCGGCAGTGCGCTGTTCGGCTGGTGCGCGTTCGATCTCGTCGAAACCCATACGCGCCGGCCGTCGAGCTTCGCGCAGCAGCTTCGTGCGTATCCGGCGCTGCTGCGTGCGCGCCGTTTCTGGGCCTATGCGCTGTGCATGGCGTTTTCGACGGGCACGTTCTATGCCTTCCTGGCCGGCGCGCCGCTCGCCGCGAAAACGCTGTTCGGCATCGCGCCGGCGGAGATCGGCTTCTACATGGGGACGATCACGGCCGGTTTCGTGGGTGGCAGCTTGCTGGCCGCGCGGGTCGCGCGCCGCTACGCGCTGGCCACGACGATCCTGTGCGGGCGGGTCGCGGCGTGTGCGGGTCCGCTGACCGGCCTCGCGCTCGTGTCCGGCGGCGCGACGCACGCGCTCGCATGGTTCGGTCCGTGCGTGCTGGTCGGCATCGGCAACGGGCTGAGCAATCCAGGCGCCCATGCGGGCGCGGTGTCGGTGCGCCCGGAGCTGGCAGGCAGCGCGTCGGGGCTGGCCGGCGCGATGACGATCGGCGGCGGCGCCGCGCTGTCGTCGCTGACAGGCGCGCTGCTGACCCCGCGCAATGCCGGCTACCTGCCGCTCGCGATGATGCTGCTGTCGGCGGCGATCGCGCTGGCGGCCGCCGTGTGCGTGCGGGCGTTCGACGGGCAGGACGCCGGGCGGTGAGCGCGGGTGCGCCCCGGTACCGGCGCGCGGCCGAATGACGGACAATCCGCCGCATGCCGGGAGACGACGCATGATCCGCGCGCCGCGTGTCCCGGCGAGCGCGAAGGGCGACTGGACGAGGATGCGATGAGCGACTTTTCTGATTTCCAGCGGGACATTGCCGACGCCGCGAGGGCGACCTTCAGGGCGCTGCGGGCGTTGCACCCGGACGAGCATTTCTATGCGTTTGCGCTGTACACCGACAGCGGCGCGATGACGGTGGTGCCGGCCGCCAATTCTGTCGAAGGGCTGCGCCGAATCCGCGCGCAACAGGCGGTGGCGGACGACGATCCGTGGTTCGTGTGGGGCGTGTCCGAATGGGCGTACGCGGCGGCCGAGGCGTCGCCGTTCAACGCGATCTGCGGCAGGCTCGCCGACGAAGTGCTGAGCCCGCAGTTCGTCCAGTCGCGCTTCAGCGAATTTTCCCGGCAACTGCACGTCGACATGATCGCGGCATTGCGGCTGCTCGATCGCGACGGCGTGTTCGGCACGGGCGACGACCGGGCGGCCATCACGCTGTTCGCGTCGATCAGCGACGACGACGCGGCCGAGGCACTGGAAAACGCATCGGCGAAAGCGCTGAATCCGCCCGCCGTCGCCGACGCGTTCCTGCGCCGCTACGACTGACCGGCATCAGCATCTCGTACGGCGGCCCGGGCACGCGGCCGCCGCGCATGTCGCGTTACGGCTTCGCGCCGACCACGAATTCGAACGTCGCGATGCCGTCGACGCCGCCCGTCACGCGATCGCCCGGCTGCAGCGCGCCGACGCCGGCCGGCGTGCCGGTGAAGATCAGGTCGCCGGCCTTCAGCTCGACCGAGCGCGACACGTATGCGATGACGTCGGGCACGGGCCAGATCATGTCGGCGAGGTCGCCTTGCTGGCGCGTGTCGCCGTTGACCGCGAGCCAGATGCGGCCGGTCGCCGGGTGGCCGGTGGCCGTCGCCGCGCGCAGCGCGGTCACCGGGCCCGATGCGTCGAAACCCTTCGCCCAGTCCCACGGCCGGCTCAGCTTCTTCGCTTCGGCCTGCAGGTCGCGGCGCGTGAGGTCGACGCCGACGCCGTAGCCCCACACGTGCGACAGCGCGTCGGCCGGGTCGATCGACCGGCCGTCCTTGCCGATCGCGACGACCAGCTCGATTTCATGGTGGAGGTCGTTCGTCAGCGGCGGATAGGCGACCGTGCCGCTGGCCGGGACGATCGCGTCGGCCGGCTTCGTGAAGAAGAACGGCGGTTCGCGGTCGGGGTCGGCGCCCATTTCGCGGGCGTGGTCGGCGTAGTTGCGGCCGACGCAGAAGACGCGGCGCACCGGAAAGCGCGCGGACGACTGTTCGACTTCGACGGAAGGACGCTCGGCGGCGTCGATGACATAGGCGGACATCGGATTGGCCTCGTTCGGTAGGAAGACGGACGACCGGCGCGTCGGCCGGCATGCGTGCAACGATACCCGACGCGCGTGCGCGCGGATGCGACGCAACTGCGTTTTACCGGGACAAAACTACGCGTCGGCGGCCGGCTGCGTGTCGTCGGCGGCGGGCAGCGCGGCGTTCGCGTCGCGGTACGCTTTCGGCGACACGCCGACCCGCGCACGAAAGCGCCGTGCGAAATAGCCTTCGTCGCGAAAGCCGACCGAGCGTGCGATGTCCGCGATGCGCCGGCTGGTATGGGCCAGCAGCGACTGCGCGAGCGCGATCCGGCGCTCGGTCACGAGATCGGTGAAGGTGCTGCCGGTTTCCTTGCGCACCAGGTGCGCGAGGTAGTTCGGCGACAGAAACGCGGCTTCGGCGGTCGCGGCGAGCGTCAGGTCCTCCCGGGTCAGGTTCGCCCGCACGTGGCGCAGCACGCGGGCCAGTGCGTCGCGCCGGCCGGCGCGCTGGGCGCCGCGTTGCGCGAGCTTGTCGAGCGCGCCCGCGTACTGCGTGCAGACGAGCCCGATCAGTTGCAGCAGGTAGCCGCGCAGCAACGTGGTCGAGCCGAACGTGCGCACGCGATCGGCGTCGAGCATGCACAGCGCGAGGCGGCGCGCTTCGTCGTACGTATCGCCGGTCAGGATGAAATCGACGTGCTCCTGGAAGCGGAACGGCGTCAGCTCGGGGAAGCGGTGCGCGGGCACGTCCTCGAGATCGAGCGGATCGACGTCGAGATCGGCGCGCAGGAACGCCTGGCTGAAGTTGATCACGATGAAATGCGCGCCTTCCGGGTGCGGAATCAGGTGCTCGCGGTGCGGCAGCACGAACGCGAGCGCGCCGCGCGGAAACGGCCGCGTGACGCCGCCGATGCGCTGCTCGGTGTCGCCGCCGAGATTGAACTGGATCTGGAAATACGCGTGCCGGTGCGGCTCGGTGATCGCCTGGCGCGACGCCTGGTCGCGGATGTAGAAATCGAGCCGGTCGCTGCGTTCGGGCATCCCGTACAGGCGCGGCGGGGCGGTGGAGGGCATGAAGGATTGTGCTGTTCGTGACGCGGTGGAGCCGCGATGGTACAGCGAACCGGGCGCGACGGGGACGGGCGCGGCCCCGCGCCTACCCGGTCAGCCCGTCGCGAGCGGCGCGACCCGGCGCCGCAGTTCGGGCACGACGTCGGCGTCGAACCACGGATGGCGCTTGAACCATGCCTGGTTGCGCGGCGACGGATGCGGCAGCGGCAGGATCGCGGGGCCGTAGTCGCGCCACGCATGCACGGTGTCGGTCAGCGTCGCCTTGCGCGCGCCGCGCAGGAAATGCCGCTGCGCGTACTGGCCGATCAGCAGCGTGAGCCGGATCGACGGCAGTTCGGCCAGTAGCCGGTCGATCCACAGTGGCGCGCATTCGGGGCGCGGCGGGTTGTCGCCGCTCGCGCCGCGGCCCGGGTAGCAGAAGCCCATCGGCACGATCGCGAAGCGCGTCTCGTCGTAGAAGGTGTCGGCGTCGACGCCGAGCCAGTCGCGCAGCCGCTTGCCGCTCGCGTCGTCCCACGGGATGCCGCTCGCATGGACGCGCGCGCCCGGCGCCTGCCCGACGATCAGGATGCGTGCGTCGCGATGCGCGCGCACGACCGGGCGCGGGCCGAGCGGCAGGTCGGCTTCGCATGCACGGCACGCGCGGATTTCGGTGAGCAGCACGTCGAGCGGCGCGCGCGTTGGTTTCGGCATTGATTCGGAGCGGGGATGGGGTGGCGAGGCGGTGTCGCCCGAGCGGCACGAGCGGCCGGCGGTCGGCGGCCGGGCCCCCTCCGGGGCGCCGGCGGGTACCGGCTGCACTGCGCGGTGCGCGCTACGGCTACGCGCTACGCCAGCGACAGACCCGCCGCGCCGCCTTCGGCGACCGCAGCATCATACAACGCGGTCTGCGCGATCGCCGCGGCGATGCCCGCGTCGTCGTGCGAACCGTCGAGCATGCCCCAGCGCCGGTATTGCGACAGGAACCACAGGCCCTCGCGCGGATCGGGCCGGTTCACCGCGCCGCCGTCGTGAAAACGGATCGGCAGCGGCGGCGTCGCAAACGGCCCCGCGCCGTAGTCGCCGAGCAGGCGCGGCGCGATCAGCCGGGCCGGCACGCCGAGCGCGTCGGGCGACGCAAGCCAGTCGGCCGCCTCGCGGCGGTGCGCGGCGCTGTCGAGCCACGCGCATGCGTCGACAAGCGTGCGGACCAGCGCACGTGAGGCGGCCGGATACAGTGCGACGAAATCGCGCCGGGTCGCAAGCACCTTCTCCGGGTGATCGGGCCAGATCTCGCTCGTGACGGCGACGGTGCGGCCTGCGCCGCACGCTTCGGCCACCGCGTGCCACGGCTCGCCCGCGCAGAAGCCGTCGAGCTCGCCGCCCGCGAGCGCCGCGACCATCTCGGGCGGCGGAATCACGACGCTGCGCACGTCGCGCAGCGGATCGACGCCGTGCGACGCGAGCCACGCGTTCAGCCACATCGCGTGCGTGCCGGTCGGGAAAGTTTGCGCGAGCAGCGGCTTGCGGCCGAGCGTCGCGAACGCGGCGCGCACGCTGCCGGTCTCACGGTAAGCGTCGGCGAGGCCGCGCGATAACGTGATCGCCTGGCCGTTGCGGTTCAGCACCATCAGCGCGGCCATGTCGGCCTGCGGGCCGCCGATGCCGAGCTGCAGCCCGCAGACGAGCCCATACAGCGCATGCGCGGCGTCGAGCTCGCCGCTGAGCAGCTTGTCGCGCACGGCCGCCCACGACGGCTGGCGGCTCAATTCGAGCGTGAGGCCATGACGCGCACCGAGGTTCAGGCGTTGCGCGACGATCAGCGGGGCCGCGTCGCTGAGCGCGACGAACCCGAGGCGAAGATGCGCGCGTTCCGGCGCGGCGGGAGGAGAGGTATTCATTGGACTCATGACTGGGGTGACGCGTCGAGCAATTGTCGCGCGACGTCGACGATGCGCAGGCCCTGATCCATCGCGCGCTTGCGCAGCGCCGCATAGGCGTCGTGTTCGGACAGCTTGCGCTGGTCCATCAGCACGCGTTTCGCGCGGTCGATCAGCTTGCGCTCCTCGAGTTCGCGCTCGACGTCGGCCAGCCGGCGGCGCAGCGCGTCGTCGTGCGAGAAGCGCGCGAGCGCGACTTCGAGAATCGGCGCGAGGCGCTCGGCCGACAACCCTTCGACGAGATATGCGCTGACGCCCGCGCCGACCGCCGCGCGGATCAGTTCCTGGTCGGCGTCGTGGCTGAACATCAGCACGGGGCGCGGCGCGGTTGCATGCATGACCGCGAGTTGCTCGAGCGTGTCGCGCGACGGCGAATCGGTATCGATGATCACGACGTCGGGGCGTTGCTCCTCGACGGCCGCCGGCAGGCGCGCGGGCGTCGCGACGTCGTTCAGCATCTCGTAGCCGAGGCGCGCGAGCGCGTCGCCGAGTTCGCCGATCGGCTTGTCGGTATCGGTGACGAGCAGCACGCGCAGGCGGGCGGGGGCGGACGAACTCATGAGGCGGGCAACAGGAGCAGTGATGCGTCGGTGCAACCGGCGAGCGATGCAGGCAGGCCGCACGCGCGGCCGGGGCGAAAGGAAACGGGGAGCGGCTGAGGCCGCGCGATGCCGCGCATGTCAGGCGGCCCGCGCAAGCGCCGCGTCGGCTGCCGCGTCCGCGTCCTGCGCGGCCGCTTCGCCGATCGCGCCGCCGACGAGGATCACGGCCGGGCTGCCGAGCCGCGCCGCTTCGACGCCGCGCGCGAGCGTGCCGAGCGTGCCGGTCCAGCGGCGCTCGTCGGGCGTGCCGGCCCATTGCACGGCTGCCGCCGGCGTCGACGCGGGGAGCGCGGCGAGCAGGCCGGCCGCGATGCTGTCGACGCGGCTCATCCCCATGTAGATCGCGAGCGTGGTGCCGGTCGCCGCGAGCCGTGCCCAGTCGGGTTCGCCATGGTCCTGGCGGTGCGCGGTGACGAACGTGACGCCCTGGCAGTGCTCGCGGTGCGTGAGCGAGATGCCGAGGCTCGCGGCGGCGGCGAATCCCGACGAGATGCCGTTGACGATCTCGACCGGAATCGCGGCCGCGCGCAGCGTCGCGAGCTCTTCGCCGGCGCGCCCGAACAGCAGCGCGTCGCCGCCCTTCACGCGCACCACGTGCGCGCCGCGCAGCGCGTAGCGACGCATCAGCTTCTCGATGAACGCCTGCGGCGTGGAGCGGCAGCCGCCGCGCTTGCCGACGCGGATCACGCGCGCCTGCGGCGCGAGTCCGACAATGCCGGGCGCGACGAGATCGTCGAGCAGCAGCACGTCGGCGGCGGCCAGCGCCTTTACCGCCTTCAGCGTGAGGAGATCGGGGTCGCCGGGGCCGGCGCCCAGCAGCGTGACTTTGCCTGTCGTCATTGTCGTATTCCTGTGCCGCATCGCATCGCTGCGGCGGTCTGATGTCGCGTTGTTGCGCGGCGGCGGCGGGCGGTCGAAACGCACCGGCATCCGGCCGTGCCGTGCACGGGGGGACGCCGTTGTCCTGTCGGACCCGCCGTGAAGGGCGGGCAGGGTTTTGCGGGGACTGCCCACCGGCGCCGTTGCCGGTGATGCATAGCGTTCAGCAATATCCGGGCCAACCGGCGCAACGCGCGGTCAGCGCATGCCGCGATGCACTGCGCGATGGCCGCACGCGTGCATGCGCATGCCTCACATAGGCCGTCGCCATGTCGCATCGGTGTGCATCGTGCGCCGTCCGCGCGCACCGCGATGTCGCACGGCGACAGTGCTGCAGCGCACCACATCTGTGCCTCGGTGCATCGCGACGGAGAGCGCGCGATGCGTCGCCTCGCGTCGCGTGCTGTCCGGCAAGCCTTGTGCGACGAGGCTTTCGGCCGGATTCGTGCCGATATGGCACGGCGTTTGCGTAAGCTGGTTCGGGCGGATCAACGGCGATTCGCCCGCAGTACCGAATACTGACGCGCCCGGCAACGGGCTTCATGGGCAACGGCGTCCTACGCATCGGGTCTCGACGAGACCGGGTGCGCAGGACGCCGTTTTTCGTTTGGGCGGACGACATGACCGACAAAGCTACCCGTATCGATCTCTTCAGCCTCCGCACCGCGCCGATGCGCGCGTTCCATCTGACGTGGATGGCGTTCTTCGTATGCTTCTTCGCGTGGTTCGCGTGCGCGCCGCTGATGCCGCTGATCGCGCGCGAATTCCATCTCACGGCGGCGCAAGTCGCGAACATCAACATCGCCGCGGTCGCCGCGACGATCGCCGTGCGGCTGCTGGTCGGCCCGATGTGCGACCGCTTCGGCCCGCGCCGCGTGTATGCCGGGCTGCTGCTGCTCGGCGCGATTCCCGTGTTCGCCGTGTCGTTCACGCACGACTACCTGTGGTTCCTGATCTGCCGGCTCGGCATCGGCGCGATCGGCGCGGGCTTCGTGATCACGCAGTACCACACGTCGGTGATGTTCGCGCCGAACGTGGTCGGCACCGCGAACGCGACGACGGCCGGCTGGGGCAATGCCGGCGCGGGCGCGACGCAGGCGCTGATGCCGCTGCTCGTCGCCGCGGGCCTGATGCTCGGCTTCGGCGAGGATTCGTCGTGGCGCATCGCGCTGGTCGTGCCGGGCGTGGCGATGCTCGTGATGGCGTGGGCGTACTGGCGCTTCACGCAGGACTGCCCGCAAGGCGATTTCGTCGCGCTGCGCAAGCAGGGCGTAACGATCGACAGCGGCAAGAAGGGCGGCTGGGCGAGCTTCTTCGCGGCCTGCGGCAACTACCGCGTGTGGATGCTGTTCGTCACGTACGGCGCGTGCTTCGGCGTCGAGGTGTTCATCCACAACATCGCCGCGCTGTACTACGTCGATCATTTCAAGCTGTCGCTGAAGGACGCCGGCTTCGCGGTCGGGATGTTCGGGCTGCTCGCGCTGTTCGCCCGCGCGCTCGGCGGCTGGCTGTCCGACAAGATCGCCGCACGCCGCAGTCTCGACGTGCGCGCGACGCTGCTGTGCGCGCTGATCATCGGCGAAGGGCTCGGGCTGATCTGGTTCTCGCATGCGCAAGGCATCGGCATCGCGCTCGTCGCGATGCTCACCTTCGGCCTCTTCACGCACATGGCGTGCGGCGCGACCTACGCGCTGGTGCCGTTCATCGACCGCAAGGCGCTCGGCGGCGTCGCGGGCATCGTCGGCGCGGGCGGCAACGTCGGCGCGGTCGCCGCGGCTTTCCTGCTGAAGGGCGTCGGCGACGTGCAGCACACGTTGAGCCTGCTCGGCCTTGCCGTGACCGCGACCGCGTTGTGCGCGATGGCCGTGCGCTTCAGCGAAGAACACAAGGCGCGCGAAGCCGAGCTGCGCGATCGCGCGCTGGCCGCCGCGAGCGCCGCGAACTGATCGACCGAAGGAACCGTCATCATGAAACTCATCGTCATCGGCCACGGCATGGTCGGCCACAAGCTCCTCGAATGCGTCGCGGCGCAAGCCGGCGTGGCCGGCGCGCTGCAGGCCACCGTGCTCGGCGAGGAGCCGCGCCCGGCCTACGATCGCGTGCATCTGTCGGAATTCTTCGCCGGCAAGTCGGCGGACGAGCTGTCGCTCGTCGAACCCGGCTTCTTCGCGCGCCATCCGCAATTCGACCTGCGCCTGAACGCGCAAGTCGCATCGATCGACCGCGCCGCGCATACGGTCACGCTCGCGTCGGGCGAAACGCTCGCGTACGACAAGCTGGTGCTCGCCACCGGCTCGCGTCCGTTCGTGCCGCCGGTGCCGGGCCGCGATCGCGCGGGCTGCTTCGTGTACCGGACGATCGAGGATCTCGAAGCGATGCAGGCGTGCGGCGCGCACGCGAAGCGCGGCGTCGTGATCGGCGGCGGGCTGCTCGGCCTCGAATGCGCGAAGGCGCTGCGCGACATGGGGCTTGAAACGCACGTCGTCGAATTCGCGCCGCGCCTGATGGCCGTGCAGGTCGACGACGGCGGCGGCCGGATGCTGCGCGCGAAGATCGAGGCGCTCGGCGTGACCGTGCATACCGGCAAGAACACGCTCGAAATCGTCGACGGCGACGAAGGCGCGCACCGGATGGCGTTCGCCGACGGCTCGCATCTCGACACCGACATGATCGTGTTCTCGGCCGGCATCCGTCCCCGGGACGAACTGGCCCGCGCGTGCGGGCTCGAGATCGGCCCGCGCGGCGGCATCGCGATCGACGACGCGTGCCGTACGAGCGACGCCGACATCTACGCGATCGGCGAATGCGCGGCCTGGAACGGCATGGTGTACGGCCTCGTCGCGCCCGGCTACGACATGGCGCGCGTGGTCGCGAAGCAGCTCGCGGGCGACGCGGACGAAGCGGCGGACGCCGCGTTCGCCGGCGCCGACATGAGCACCAAGCTGAAGCTGATGGGCGTCGACGTCGCGAGCATCGGCGACGCGCACGGCACGACGGCCGGCAGCCGCACCTACCAGTACGCGGACGAGCGCCGCCAGGTCTACAAGAAGCTCGTGGTGTCCGACTGCGGCAAGTTCCTGCACGGCGCGGTGATGGTCGGCGATGCGGCCGAGTACGGCACGCTGCTGCAGATGATGCTGAACCGCATCGAGTTGCCCGAGTCGCCGGAATTCCTGATCCTGCCGTCGTCGGACGGCGCGGCGAAGCCGGCGATCGGCGTCGATGCGCTGCCGGAAGGCGCGCAGATCTGCTCATGCAACAACGTGTCGAAGTCGCAGATCTGCGCGGCCGTCGCAGACGGCGCGACGAGCCTCGGCGCGCTGAAGACGTGCACGGGCGCCGGCACGTCGTGCGGCGGCTGCGTGCCGCTCGTCACGCAGATCATGAAGGCCGAGATGAAGAAGCAGGGCCTCGCGGTCAACAACCATCTGTGCGAGCACTTCCCGTATTCGCGCCAGGAGCTGTTCCACCTGATCCGCGTCGAGCGCATCACGACGTTCGACGCATTGCTGCACAAGCACGGCCGCGGGCTCGGCTGCGACGTGTGCAAGCCGGCCGTCGCGGGCATCCTCGCGTCGTGCTTCAACGAGTTCGTGCTGAAGAAGGAGCACGCCGGCCTGCAGGATTCGAACGACTACTACCTCGCGAACATCCAGCGCGACGGCACGTATTCGGTCGTGCCGCGCATGCCGGGCGGCGAAGTCACGCCGGAAGGGCTGATCTCGGTCGGCCAGGTCGCGAAAAAATATGGCCTCTACACGAAGATCACCGGCGGCCAGCGCGTCGACCTGTTCGGCGCGCGCGTCGAGCAACTGCCGTCGATCTGGGAGGAGCTGATCGCGGCCGGCTTCGAATCGGGGCACGCGTACGGCAAGGCGCTGCGCACGGTGAAGTCGTGCGTCGGGTCGACGTGGTGCCGCTACGGCGTCGACGATTCGGTCGGCCTCGCGATCGACCTGGAAAATCGCTACAAGGGGCTGCGCGCGCCGCACAAGATCAAGTTCGGCGTGTCCGGCTGCACGCGCGAGTGCGCGGAAGCGCAGGGCAAGGACGTCGGCATCATCGCGACCGAGAAGGGCTGGAACCTGTACGTGTGCGGCAACGGCGGGATGAAGCCGCGCCACGCGGAACTGCTTGCGTCCGATCTCGATCGCGACACGCTGATCCGCTATATCGACCGCTTCCTGATGTTCTACGTGCGCACGGCCGACCGGCTGCAACGCACCAGCGTGTGGCGCGACAACCTCGAAGGCGGCCTTGATTATCTGGCCGACGTCGTCGTGCACGACAAGCTCGGGATCGCGGCCGAGCTCGAAGCCGACATGCAGCACGTGGTCGACACCTACGAGTGCGAATGGAAGCGCGCCGTCACCGATCCCGACACGCGCAAGCGCTTCCGCCACTTCGTGAACAGCGACGCGCCGGATACGACCATCGAGTTCGTCGAGACGCGCGGCCAGATCCGGCCCGCGACGCCCGGCGAGCGCGGGGGCGGGAAACCCGTGTCGATTCCCGTCGTCGCCGAACCCGCAACCGTTTGACTCTGACCGACACCAGCGTCTTTTCCAAGGAGCCCATCATGAACGATCGTCTTCCGCTGTCCTGGACCCGCGTGTGCCCGCTCGACGACATCGTGCCGAACACCGGCGTATGCGCGCTCGTCAACGGCGAGCAGGTCGCCGTGTTTCACGTCGCGCATGCCGAGGAAGGCGGCGTGTTCGCGATCGACAACGTCGATCCCGTGTCGCAGGCCGCCGTGATGTCGCGCGGGCTGATCGGCAGCCTCGGCGAGCGCGTCGTCGTTGCATCGCCGTTGTACAAGCAGCACTTCGACCTGCGCACCGGCGAATGCCTGGAAGCGCCCGAGAAATCGGTGAGCGCGTATCCGTCGCGGGTCGAGGACGGCTTCGTATGGATTGCGGCCTGAGCGCCCCGGAGCACGCATGACCGCCACCCCCGTCAAGAGCGTGTGCCCGTACTGCGGCGTCGGCTGCGGGATGGTGCTGCACGTCGAGGATGGCGAAGTCGTCAAGGTGTCCGGCGACGCCGACCATCCGACCAACTTCGGGCGGCTGTGCACGAAGGGTTCGTCCGCGCACGTCGCGCTGCGCCGCTCGGGGCGGCTCGACCGTGCGTTCGTGCGCCGCGCCCGCGAGGACGACCTCGTGCCGCTGCCGGCGCGCGACGCGATCGCCGAGACCGCGCGGCGGCTGCGGGCGGTGCTCGATACGCACGGGCCCGATGCGCTGTCGTTCTACGTGTCGGGGCAGATGTCGATCGAGGCGCAGTACCTCGTCAACAAGCTCGCGAAGGGCTTCGTCGGCACCAACAACATCGAGTCGAATTCGCGGCTGTGCATGGCGAGCGCGAGCACCGGCTACAAGCAGTCGCTCGGCGCGGACGGGCCGCCCGGGTCGTACGAGGATTTCGATCGCGCGAACCTGTTCTTCGTGATCGGCGCGAACATGGCCGACTGTCATCCGATCCTGTTCCTGCGGATGATGGATCGCGTGAAGGCCGGCGCGAAGCTGATCGTCGTCGATCCGCGCCGCACCGGCACCGCCGACAAGGCCGACCTGTTCCTGCAGATCCGGCCAGGCACCGATCTCGCGCTGACCAACGGGCTCTTGCATCTGCTGCATGCGAACGGGCGCACCGACGCCGCGTTCATCGATACGTACACCGAAGGCTGGGACGCGATGCCCGCGTTCCTCGCCGACTACACGCCCGAGCGCGTCGCCGAGATCACGGGGCTCGCGGAAGCCGACATCCGCACGGCCGCGCAATGGATCGGCGACGCGCAGGAATGGATGAGCTGCTGGACGATGGGGCTCAACCAGAGCACGCACGGCGTGTGGAACACCAACGCGATCTGCAACCTGCATCTCGCGACCGGCGCGATCTGCCGCCCGGGCAGCGGGCCGTTCTCGCTGACCGGCCAGCCGAACGCGATGGGGGGACGCGAGATGGGCTACATGGGGCCGGGGCTGCCGGGCCAGCGCTCGGTGGCGTCCGATGACGACCGCCGCTTCGTCGAGAACCTGTGGCGCGTGCCGGCCGGCACGCTGCGCAAGGACACCGGCAACGGCACGGTCGACCTGTTCGAGCGGATGGCGGCCGGCGACATCAAGGCATGCTGGATCGTCTGCACGAACCCGGTCGCGACCGTGCCGAACCGGCGCAACGTGATCGCCGGGCTGCAAGCCGCGGAACTCGTGATCGCGCAGGACGCGTTCCTCGACACCGAGACCAACCGCTACGCGGACATCCTGCTGCCCGGCGCGCTGTGGGCGGAGGGCGACGGCGTGATGATCAATTCCGAGCGCAACATGACGCTGATGCGCGCGGCGGTCGCGCCGCCCGGCGACGCGTTGCCCGACTGGCGCATCATCGCGGAAGTCGCGCGCGCGATGGGCTTCGGCGATGCGTTCGACTATGCGTCGGCGGCCGACGTGTTCGACGAGATCGTCCGTTTCTCGAATCCGGCGACCGGCTACGACCTGCGCGGCGCGAGCCACGCGGCGCTGCGCGATGGGCCCGTACAGTGGCCGGTCGCGCCGGGCGCCGCGCGCGAGCGGCACCCGATCCGCTACCTGAACGACGGCGTGAACCAGGCGCTGCGCCCGGCAGCCGGCGGCAACGACGCGCCGCGCCTCGCGTTCCCCACGCCGTCGGGCAAGGCGCGCTTTTTTGCGCGGCCGCACGTCGATCCGGCCGAGCTGCCCGACGACATGTTCCCGATCGTGCTGAACACCGGGCGGCTGCAGCATCAGTGGCACACGATGACGAAGACGGGCAAGGTCGCGATGCTGAACAAGCTCAACCCGCGCCCGTTCGTCGAACTGCACCCGGACGATGCGAGCGCGCTCGGCATCGCCGCGAAGGACAGCGTCGAGATCCGTTCGGCGCGCGGCCGCGCGGTGCTGCCGGCCGTCGTGACCGACCGCGTGCGGCGCGGCAACTGCTTCGCGCCGATGCACTGGAACGACGTGTACGGCGACGATCTGTGCATTAACGCGGTGACGAACGACGCGATCGACGCGGAATCGCAGCAACCCGAACTGAAATACTGCGCGGTCGCGCTGACGCGCGTCGACACGGACGCGTTCGCGTCGACCGCCGACGACACGGCGCGCACCGACGCACGCGAGGACGATGCACCGCCCGCGCCCGTGCCCGCGATAGCGCCGATCACGGCCTCACAGGAATCCGACATGGCAGACATCGACACTTTCGCGGCCGCGCTCGGCGTCGCCGATTTCGCGCCGCCGCCGCTGACCGACACCGAGCGGCTGTACGTGGCCGGCCTCGTCAGCGGGTTGAAGGCGAGCGCCGGCCGTCGCGAAGGCAGCGTGCCCGTGCTGCCGGCCGGCGCGCCGTTGACGCCGCCCGTGCGGTTCTGGCTCGACGGCATGCTCGCGGGGCTGTTCAGCCGCTCGCTGCCCGCGCACGCCGCGGAGCGTGCCGCGCCCGCGCTGCCGCCCGACGCTGCCGCGGCCGGCGGCGTGCGCATCGTGCGCCCGCGCCCGAAGGTCACGTTGTTGTGGGCGTCGCAGACCGGCAACATCGAATCGTTGACCGACGATTACGCGACCAAGCTGATGAACGCGGGCTTCGAGATCCGCACCGCGTGCATGTCCGACTATCCGGTCGCGTCGCTGGCCGGCGCGCAATACGTGCTGCTGATGACGAGCACGTTCGGCGACGGCGATGCGCCCGACAACGGCAGCGAGTTCTGGGACGCGTTGCAGGGCGGCAGCGCCGCGCGCCTCGACGGCGTGCATTTCGCGGTGCTCGCGTTCGGCGACCGCAACTACGACCAGTTCTGCGGCCACGGCCGCCGGCTCGACGCGCGGCTCGCGGAACTCGGCGCGGCGCGCCTGTGTGCGCGCGTCGATTGCGACGTCGAATTCCAGCACGATGCCGATCAATGGCTCGAGCGCGTCGTCGCGCGGATCAAGGAGGCCGATGCCGCGCTGCACGCGGTGCCGGCCGGTGGATTGAGCCCGTCGGGGCTGCTGCCGACGAAAGCGCATCCGGCGCCGTCGAAACTCGTCGCGAACCTGCGGCTGAACCGGCCGGGCGCCGCGAAGGACACGCGCTACGTGTCGCTGTCGACCCAGGGCGCGAACCTCGAATACGAAACCGGCGATGCGCTCGGCGTGTGGCCGACCAACTGCCCGGAGCTGGTCGACGAACTGCTGTCCGTCACCGCGCTGAAGGCCGATGCACCCGTGTCGGTGCCGGGCGTCGGCGATATCCGGCTCGGCGACGCGCTCGCGCGCCACTTCGACATCACGCGCCCGCATCCGGACACGCTGGCCTTCATCGCGTCGCGCAGCGCGAACGGCGCGCTGAAGTCGCTGCTCGGCGACGATCGCAAGGCCGACCTCAAGCAATGGTTGTGGGGGCAACAGCTTGCGGACGTGCTGCACGAATACCCGGTCGAGCTGTCGGGCGCGGAGCTGGTCGGCATGCTCAAGCGCATGCAGCCGCGCCTGTATTCGATCGCGTCGAGCCCGAGCGCGCACGCGGGCGAGATTCACCTGACCGTGTCTGCCGTGCGCTATCACAACGGCCGGCGCGCGCGCAAAGGCGTCGCGTCGACGTTCCTCGCCGATCGCGCGGACGACAGCCGCGTGCCCGTGTTCGTGCAGAAGTCCGCGCATTTCCGGCCGCCGGTGAACGGCGACGTGCCGATCGTGATGGTTGGTCCCGGCACCGGCGTCGCGCCGTTCCGCGGCTTCCTGCACGAGCGGCAGGCGCGCGGCGCGCGCGGGCGCAACTGGCTGTTCTTCGGCGAGCAGCACGCGCAGACCGACTTCTACTACGGCGACGAGCTGAGCGCGATGCGCGACAGCGGGTTCCTCACGCGGCTCGATCTCGCGTTCTCGCGCGACCAGGCCGACAAGGTCTACGTGCAGGACCGGATGCGCGAGCAGGGCGCCGAGCTGTTCGCATGGCTGGAGGAAGGCGCGCACTTCTACGTGTGCGGCGACGCCGCGCGGATGGCGAAGGACGTCGATACGGCGCTGAAGGCGATCGTCGCCACGCACGGCGGCATGTCGGACGAAGCCGCGAACGACTACGTCGCGCGGCTTTCGAAGGCACGGCGCTATATGCGGGACGTGTATTGACCGGGCGAGCGACGGGCGTCTTGGGGCGCTTGCCGCTCCGCCGTCAGCTTGGAAACGCTAACCACATGAATGGCGGGGCGATTAATCCGTCGCGCGCTCGATGAGCCTATACGATGTTTCGCTGACGAGGAGGCCATGGTCATGAACCGCTGGTTTCTTCCCACTGCGCCAGAAGCTCGGCCGGAATTGCCGTGACGACCTCAGCGTAAGGCTTGCCGACGAACCGCTCCGCACGCTTGAGCAATACGGGAATCGGGCTGCTGGGTTCGTGGGTCTCGAACCATGTTCGCGCCGTACGAATCAGAGTGAGCGCGGCCTGGCGGTCTGCGGGTGAGGATGTCGGTCGGGCCGTGATGTGGTCGTTGGCAGCAACCGTTTTGTCATTCGCCGGTTCTAGTTGCACCGACGCATCGCTCTCTGAGGATGCGTCGTGGACTAGAGCAGGATCGGGGGCTTCTTCCATCTGTTCGGGGGTGTTCGCCGACACCGTGACACTCAGCTTGCCGAGCAGCCGAGTGAGTGACGCCAGATCGGGCAGATATCCTTCGAGATGACGGGCGCACCACGCATCGACTGCAGCGAGATGCGCAATCGCATCATCGAAACCCGTCATCACCTCTGGCTGCACCGCGTGCACATCCAGCAACTGCTGCGTAACGGACTCGGGCGCGAGCGCATCGGCGGGGCGAGGGTGCGCAAAAGCACGCTCGACATCGCGCACCTGCAGTCGCGCCAGCGTCGACTTCGAAAGCACGATCTCGCGCACGTCTGCGAGCAGTCCTTCCGGATCGGCGAGGGCCTGTATCGCATTCATCCGCACTTCACTTGCGGCGCCGTGCCCACCGTCGATATCGGGCTGGGGATGGACGTGTTCGGCAAATGCATCGAGCCACGCGGCCAGCAGTTTCGTGCCATCCGCGAGACCTGCGGCACCGGCGAGCCGCGTGCGACACCGCGTATATAGCACGGCGACCCGAATGTCTTTCGTCCGCACCATGAGCCGTCGGCAGTCGCGCTCGAGCTCGCTCCAGTTGATGGGATCGGGTGCGCCGACGAACGCGCCGTACTGCACATCCTGCCTGGGTGCCGCACGCGCGAACAGCACGACGAAATCGTGGTCGTATTCGAGGTCGGGGCCGCAGGGCATGGAATCGCTCACGGGCGCGAGCCAGTCGTGATGCGGCGTGTCCTTCGCGGTACCTTGACCGGATACGGACCGTCGGGTTGATTGCTTTTTGCTCATGGTCGATTGTCGGATTCAGCCGTGCGCCGTTCGAAATGCCGTACGTAACGCTCGGGCTCGAACCGCATGCCGGTAATCGGCCGGTCGGGGTTCGGGCGGCCAAGCCACCCGGACCATCCGATGCGTTGGCGGCCGCCCATCACGGCCGGCGGCGCGCTTTCGGGCTTGATGCGCAGTTCAAGTTCCCATTCCAGTTCGTAGCCGACGAATGCCCGCACCCATTCGACGAGGCGCGGCAGATCCTCGCCCTGCGGTGTGAAGCGCAAATACGCGTCGAGATCGATGGGGCCGATCACGATGTGGAACCGGTGCTGACGGTCCGGTGCCACTCGACCGAGCATCGCGGCTTGCCCCATCGTCGCGGCGGGGCCAGGCCGGCCCATGCGTCCCTGATCGGCCGCATCGATTGCGATCCAGTGGAACACGTGCTCGTCGATCGCGACCGGCACGCCGAAGTAGTGCTCGAGTGTGGCGCGCAGGCCGTCCGCGTCGCGCGACTCGCGGACGAGATGCGCGGACGCCGCCAATCGCGCGTGCGAGGGCAGGGGGCGCCGCGCGATTTCCGCGGTGTCGTGGCCCGTGAGGCTCGCAATGTAGAACGAAAACCGCTCGTCGTCTTTCCGGTCGAGGCCGGCTGTCGACTGTGCCGATGCCCACGCACGATAGAACAGCGTCAGGAACCGGTGATGGAAGATGTCGAAGAAGTCGACCGTCGTCGTGTCGCGACGGCTCTCTTCGCGTTCACGCGCCCATTCGGTCACATGGATCGGCAGGGGCCCGTTCGGACCGAGCATGCCGAGACCGAAGAGCCGTACCTTGAGCCGTCCCGCCGCTTCCTGGACGCTGGCGATTTCGCGCGGCGCGAAAGCGAGACTCGGTTGTTGTCCGAGCCGGAACGGCTCCGACCGTGGTCGGCGGGCAGTGCCGACGGGGTCGACCGCGGGATTCGCGCCGATGCGCCGCAGCAGTGACAGGAACCCGAAGCGCCACGGCTCCATTTGAAGACTCTCCAGCAGGTCGGGCGAGAGCGTGCTGTCGCGCACGAGCGCCGGCAAGGTAGCGCGTTCCATCACAGCACTCCGCGGGTCCCGGTGCGCACGGGCCAGCGTGCGATACGGCCGCGCTGCATCGAATGCAATTCGGTCTGCGTGAAGCTGTTGATCGATACATGCCGCGCCAGCCAGTGCTCGAGAATCGTACCGAACAGATAGGGGCTCACACCGGAGAAACCGGTCTCGTCGACCGTGACCGCACACTCGATGCCACGCCCGAACGTCATTGGGCCGGTGCCCGGCAGCTTGCGCGTGACCGCGCGAGTATTGACGCCGACGAGGCTTTCGATCTGCCGCAGCTGTTCATCGTTGTCGTTCGACACGGTCAGGCGCAGCAGGTCACGTATTCCCTGCCCCCCGTCACGATGATCGAGACCTTCGAGCGGCAGGTAGTTGAAGTTGAGCTGGCGGATCAGGCGCCACGCCATTTCTCGTTCCGCATACGGCGCTTTCGGCGGACTCGGCGGGCGAATGAGGCCAATACTTTCGACTGGCGTGGACGCGTCGGTTGTGAGGTCGCGCACGCCATTGCGCGGCACGAGCGTGGCGAGATCGCGGTTCGTCAGCAGCGCGGCGACCGACAGAAAACGAATGTTCTCGCCATAAGGCGCCTCGTTCTGATCGACCAGCGAGAGAAACACTTCGGTGCCGACATAGGGCGTCCGTGTGCCGTAACGGCGCGCTGAATCCGACACGATCCGTCGTTCGCGCCGTGTCGAGAAATACCGGCCGTGATTGCCTTCGTCGTTGTTCAGCGTCTGATAGAGCGGACGGAATTCCAGTTCGTTCGAGGTTGCAGCGACCTGTCCATGCACGGTCTCGACCGAGAACACTTCGTAATCGAGCGGTGCGAGCCGGGCGGGCACCAGATGAGACTCGGTCTCGCGGGGAGAAATCTCGATGCGGTCGGTATGCCGTTTGAAGAGATTGATGACTGGCGTGCAGAACAGCGCGAAGCGCGACGCGTCGACGAGGTTCGTGAGCAGGCCCGGCGCTCGGTCGAGCAGCACGACGATTTCGACCTCGCGACCGTTCACGCGAGACAGCCCTTGCGCCAGACCGTTGAGTGCGAAGAACCAGAATCGTGCGGGGCACGCGAAGTATTCGTGCAGCAGGTTATGGCCGTGAAACTTCGTCCAGGTCAGTGGCAGCAAGTTCTGATCGGTGCGCAAGCCCTCGTGTTCGATCGCGCCGTGCGTCACGGCGGCGGGAGCGCCCCCCGGTGCGCCGAACTTGCCCGGCGCGGCAATCACGGACGCGACGCCGGCGACGTGCAGCAGCTCGAACAGGTGAGAGGCGACCTGTTCGTCGCCGGCCAGATACACGGGCAGCCGATCGAGCCCCTTCAGATCGGCGATGAGCATGTCGCTTGTCGTCGCCAGCCGCAGGCGCAATGCGCCGCGCACCTGTCGGTCGGGTGGAACATAGCGGTCGAGCGCCGGGATGTCGGGCGGAATGCCCGTCAGGCGCGCATCGGTGATCGTGAGCGGCCAGAGCGTGACGTCCTGGCCACTCGTAAACTGGCAGGCGGTTTTTTCGCCATCGGGAATCCGCGCCTTGAACGACGTGCCGCGCGCGATACGGTAGCCTGCGGCCAGATTGCCTTCGGCCTGGCCGGGATACAGGCGCGCGACCGCGATCGACGGCGTGGGCGCGACGTAATTCGGGTAGATCACTTCCAGTAGCCGCCCGGTGAAGCGCGGAAACTCCGCATCGAGCTTGAGCTGCATGCGCGCGGCCATGAAGCAGAACGACTCGATCAGGCGCTCGACGTAGGGGTCTGCCACTTCGCCGGCCTGCATGCCGAGCCGGCGCGCGATTTTCGGATGCGCCTGTGCGAACTCGGTGGCGAGTTCGCGCATGTAGACAAGTTCCTGGTTGTAATAGTCGAGTAGCCGCGGGTCCATAGGAAAGGTCTCGTTGTGTCGTTGTGCCGTGCCTACCCGGCGCGCATGCCGGTGATCTGGATCTCGCTCGTCTCGAGATCGAGCGAGCTCTGCACCATGAATTCGAGCGGATACGGGTCCATGTGAACCAGGCCGCGCACGTCGAACGCGAGCACATTGTGATGACCGCTGGCGTCGTCACCTTGACGGGGCGACACCACCAGCGAATCGGCGATCAGCCGCGGCTCGAAATCGGTGATGGCCCGCCGGATCATCTGCTCGATGTCGTTCCATTGGCGCGACGCGAGAAAAGTGCCGGCGAGCGGCGGCACGCCGAAATTGACGGTGGACGCGGCCGCCTGCGGATAGTGCGCGCGCTCGATCTGGTCTTCGATGCTCGTCGTGTTCAGCAGATAGGCGAGATCGCGCTGGACGATATCGCGCATCTGCTTGCGCGTGACGGCGTATTCTTCGGGCGCTTCGACGAGTCGAAGCGGTGCGTCGTCCCGCAGCCGGTCCAGCAGGGTCGGCATCAGGCGCGCGTTTGCCTGCCTCGGTGGGCGGGGAACGGCCGAGTTGCCCCGCACTGGACGCTGTTTGCGCTCGGTCATCGACCGATTCTCCGGTAGTGGTGGCCGCCACACACGAGCCAAATTACGCGCGGGCCAGCTCGAAGAGACCGAAATCCCCGCGATTCGTTGTTCGGGGCGTGACTGGACGGCTCTGCGGCTGCAAATGGCATCTTCATGCTTCGCTCTCGCGTACAGGTGCGGACAGCGGGCTGTCGACCGACAGCGCGTGATGCTCACGCCGGGTGAGCGCGGGCGGCAGAGGCGGTGCGCGGTGCGCTTGCGCCGCATGGAATTCGGCCGGCGCAAAGAGGCGTAACACTTCCGGAACGGATCCGACTTCCAGATCGGGCATCAAACTCTGCTCCAGCTGTCCGAACGCGTCCTCGAGATTGTGTTTGCCGGATAGCAGCACTTCGATGGAACCAGCGCTGGCTGGATTTGCCGGTGTCGGCTGTACGTCGTGCAAATCGGGCATCACTGACGCGACAGGCGTCGCAGGGGAGTCGAGCTGTTCGCGCCATGAGTCGGACAGGGCGGTGTGCGGGTCCGTTAGCGCGCGCCAGTACTGCGCGTGAAGCGTTTCGACGAGGTCGTCGGTGCGTTCAGGGGCCGGCGTCGCAAGCGATCCGCCGCCGAGCTTCTCGCGGACGCCGTTTCCGCTGATACCGTGGCTGCCAATCAGATCAAGGATCGACTGACCGCGGCCAGCGAGACCCGACGATTCGAACGGGAGTGCGGCTGCGCCGTCCTCCTGCTTGTCGGGACCGCGCGGCGCGTTACGCAACTCGGGCTCGGCAAGCGAGGTGTCGAGTCGACGGTGCCACGGCAAACGGAATGAGCGCATGGAAGAGTCAGTGATGGCGGATTACGCATTTTACTCATGGATGTGCGTAATTGGACGATTTTAAATGGGCCGATCGATTTGAAAATATTATCGAGATGAAATCTCCAAATAATAAATTCATGTGATGCATGGATTGCGCACGGCGAATATTGGGATAGTTGGGGTTGGTGGGTGATTGTAAAAAATTTAGTTCACGTTTAATTTCTTATTTTATCAATTTAATCAATTGGTTAGTGGGTTTGTCATGTGGGTGGTTGCCTCTCTCGTTCGGTACGTGGGACGAACGCGGAATATCTTTGATTGGCTGGGTGCTTGCCCGTTTGAGTGGATTGACGGCGGAGAAAGTTAATTGAAATAATGTTCGGCCTGAGAGGCTTGCACATTATTTGTGTGCGAAGTGCGTCAGTAGACCAATGCCACATGAACAGGATTACTGATCGTTCCGGCCAGAGCCGGGAAAATATCGAATCAACAACAAGAAGGTTCGCATGACGATTTCACGCCAGGCGCTGTTCGGCAAGCTCGGGGTTCAGCTCTACCGCAGCATCGAATCGGCGACACGGTTCTGCAAGCTGCGCGGCAATCCGTACGTGGAGCTCGTCCACTGGTTGCATCAGCTCCTGCAGCAACCCGATAGTGACCTGCATCGCATCGTGCGGCATGCTGGCATCGATCGCGACGCACTGGATCGGGATTTCGCAACCGCGTTGGCCGCGCTGCCGGCCGGTGCCAGTTCGATCAGCGATTTCTCGTGGCACATCGAGACGGCGATCGAACGCGCGTGGGTGCTCGCGACGCTGAGTCATGGCGATCGCCGCGTGCGCGGTGCGTGGCTCGTCGCTGCGCTTGTTTCGACGCCCGAGTTGAGGCGCGTTCTGCTGTCAGTCTCCCCCGCGTTCGGCAAGATTCCTGTCGACGGGCTGGGCGACAAATTGCCCGCATGGATCGACGGCTCGCCGGAAGCCGCCGATGTGCCATACGATCACAGCGACTTTTCGGCGGCAACGCCGGGCGAAGCGTCCGGTGCAATTCCGGTCGTATCGAAGGGCGGTTCGCTCGACCAGTACTGCGCAGACCTGACAGCGCGCGCTCGCGCGGGCGAGATCGATCCGGTCATCGGCCGTGAACTCGAGATTCGCACGATGATCGACGTTCTGCTGCGCCGTCGGCAGAACAACCCGCTGATAACGGGGGAGGCCGGCGTCGGCAAGACGGCCGTCGTGGAAGGGCTTGCCCGGGCAATTGCATCGGGCGATGTGCCGCCGAAGCTGGCCGACGTGCGACTGCTGTCGCTCGACGTTGGCGCATTGCTCGCTGGCGCCAGCATGAAAGGGGAGTTCGAAGCGCGCCTCAAAGGGCTGCTCGAAGCCGCTGCAAAATCCCCGGCGCCGGTGATCCTCTTCATCGACGAGATTCACACGCTGATCGGCGCGGGCGGTCAGGCGGGTACGGGCGATGCCGCCAATCTGCTGAAGCCCGCGCTTGCGCGTGGCACGATCCGTACGATCGGCGCGACGACCTGGGCGGAGTACAAACGCCACATCGAGAAAGATCCGGCGCTTACCCGACGCTTCCAGGTGCTGCAGGTCGCGGAGCCGTCCGAGGCTGCCGCGGTCGATATGGTACGCGGGCTCGTGCAAACGTTTTCGCGGCATCATGGTGTCGTGGTGCTCGACGAAGCGATCCGCGCGGCGGTGACGCTCTCGCACCGTTACATTCCGTCGCGTCAGCTGCCGGACAAGGCCATCAGCCTGCTTGACACCGCCTGCGCGCGTGTGTCGCTGTCGCAGCATGCTGCGCCGCGTGAACTGGACGATGTGCGCCAGCGCTTCGCGGCCGCACGTGCCGAGGAAGCGTTGCTGGTGCAGGAAGCCCGTATCGGCCTGGATACCGACAGGGCGCTGACGGCCGTGCGCGCGCGCATCGATACGTTGGCGAGCGAAGAGTCGGCAATCGAACATCGCTGGCGCGCTCAGGCGGCTGCCGCACAGGCGCTGCTCGCCGCACGCGAAGCCATTGAACCCCACGACGGCGAAACCCCGCAGGACGATGCGGCAGCGCTTCCGAAGCTGCGCGAACTCGAACGCGCGCTCGCGGCGCTGCAAGACGATGCGCCGCTCGTCTTTCCCGAAGTCGACGAGGCGATCGTCGCGGCAATCGTGTCCGACTGGACCGGCATCCCTGTCGGCCGGATGTTGACCGACGAGGTCGCCGCGGTGCGCACGTTGCCCGACACGCTCGAGGCACGCGTGATCGGCCAGGCCGATGCGCTGCGTCAAATTGGCGAACGTGTGCAGACTGCACGCGCAGGTCTCACGGATCCGAAGAAACCACTCGGGGTGTTTCTGCTCGCCGGCCCCTCTGGCGTCGGCAAGACGGAAACCGCGCTGGCGCTCGCCGAAGCGCTGTACGGTGGTGAACAGAATCTGATCACGATCAACATGAGCGAGTATCAGGAGGCACACACCGTCTCGGGCCTGAAGGGCGCGCCCCCGGGTTATGTCGGCTACGGCGAGGGCGGAGTGCTGACCGAGGCGGTGCGCCGCCGTCCGTATTCGGTGGTACTGCTCGACGAGATCGAGAAGGCCCACCACGACGTGCACGAGATGTTCTTCCAGGTATTCGACAAGGGCTACATGGAAGACGGCGACGGCCGCTATATCGATTTCCGCAATACGACGATCCTGCTCACGAGCAACGTCGGTTCCGAACTGAGCACGAGTCTTTGCGCCGATCCGTCGCTTGCGCCGGATCAGGACGGCCTGCGGGCAGCACTGACGCCTGAACTCCTGAACACATTCCCGGCGGCATTCCTCGGGCGCGTGACCGTCGTGCCCTACCGGCCACTTGCCGACGGTGCGCTCGCCAGCATCGTCCGCCTGCATCTGGGCCGGGTCGTCAAGCGTATGGCCGACGGCCATGAAATCGCGCTGACGTACGACGACGCGGTCGTCGATTACATCGTCGACCGCTGTCTCGTGCAGGAAACCGGCGCACGCGTGTTGATCGGATTCATCGAGCAGTACGTGCTGCCCCGCTTGTCGTCGCTGTGGCTCGAGGCCTTCGAGGCGAAGCAGACCCTGTCGCGTATTTCGATCGGCGTGGTCGATCCGTCCGGCGCACCGGGGCAGGCCCTCGCGTTCGACGCTACCGCCCTTCATTCAGACGAGCCGGTTCGCTGAGCTCGCCGTCCCACCACCACTGTTCAGGAGTTTCATTCATGGCCGCTTCCAGCAGTTCGCAGAAATTCATTGCGCGCAACCGTGCGCCGCGTGTGCAAATCGAGTACGACGTCGAGGTCTACGGCTCGGAGAAGAAGGTCGAGCTGCCGTTCGTGATGGGCGTGCTCGCCGATCTGTCGGGCAAGCATCCGGCCGAGCCGCTGCCGGCGGTATCGGACCGGCGCTTTCTCGAAATCGACATCGACAATTTCGACGAGCGCATGAAGGCGATCCGGCCGCGTGTCGCGTTCGCCGTGCCGAATACGCTGACGGGCGACGGGCAGATGATGGTCGACATGACCTTCGAGAGCATGGAGGATTTTTCGCCTGCCGCGATCGCGCGCAAGGTCGAGCCGCTGCGCCAACTGCTTCAAGCGCGCACGCAGCTCGCCAATCTGCAGACCTACATGGACGGCAAGTCGGGTGCCGAGGCGCTCGTCACGCAGCTGCTTCAGGACCCGGCGCTGCTCAAGTCGCTGGCCGCGGCGCCGAAGCCCGAGCGCCATGCGGACGAAACCGCCGCACAAGACGGCGCGAACTGACCGACGAACCGATAAAGGATGACCATCATGGCGAAACAGGAAGCACGGGGCGCAGTGGCGCAGACGAATACCGAATCCGATTTCACTCAGCTGCTGGAGCGCGAATTCCGACCCAAGACCGACGACGCGCGCGAAGCCGTCGAACTGGCCGTTCAGACGCTCGCCGAGCAGGCGCTGGCTCAAACGGCAACGATCAGCGACGATGCGTACAAGAGCATCGCGGCGATCATCGCGCAGATCGATCACAAGCTCTCCGAGCAGATCAACCTGATTCTGCACCACGGCGATTACCAGGCGCTCGAATCCGCGTGGCGTGGCCTGAATCACCTCGTGTCGAACACCGAAACCGACGAGCATCTGAAAATTCGCTTCATGGATGTCTCGAAAGCCGAGCTGCATCGCACGATGCGTCGCTACAAGGGCTTGGCCTGGGATCAGAGCCCGCTTTTCAAACAGATCTACGAAGAGGAATATGGTCAGCTCGGCGGCGAACCGTACGGGTGTCTCGTCGCAGACTACTACTTCGACCATACGCCACCGGACGTCGACCTGCTCGGCTCGATTGCGAAGGTCTCGGCTGCCGCACACACGCCGTTCATCACCGGTGCCGCACCGTCAGTTTTGCAGATGGAGTCGTGGCAGGAGCTCGCGAACCCGCGTGACCTGACGAAGATTTTCACGCAGAACCTCGAATACACCGCGTGGAACTCGATGCGCAACACCGAAGATGCGCGCTATGTGGGGCTTGCAATGCCGCGATTCCTCGCGCGCTTGCCGTATGGCGCGAAGACCAACCCGGTCGACGAATTCGATTTCGAGGAAGACACGAACGGTTCGGACCATGGGCGCTATGGCTGGGCGAACGCGGCGTACGCGATGGGCGTCAACGTCAACCGCTCGTTCAAGCAGTACGGCTGGTGCTCGCTGATTCGCGGTGTCGAATCGGGCGGCACGGTCGAGAACCTGCCGACCCACACGTTCCCGACCGACGATGGCGGCGTCGACATGAAGTGCCCGACCGAAATCGCGATCTCGGACCGACGCGAGGCCGAGCTGTCGAAGAACGGCTTCATTCCGCTCGTGCACCGCAAGAACACCGATCACGCGACGTTCATCGGCGCCCAATCGCTGCAGAAGCCGGCCGAGTATCACGATGCGGACGCGACGGCCAACGCGAACCTGTCCGCGCGCCTGCCGTACCTGTTCGCGTGCTCGCGGTTCGCGCACTACCTGAAGTGCATCGTGCGCGACAAGATCGGCGCGTTCAAGGAGCGCGAGGACATGCAGCGCTGGCTGAACGAATGGATCATGCATTACGTCGACGCCGATCCGACCAACTCGTCGCAGGAGACGAAGGCGCGCCGGCCGCTTGCGGCCGCTGAAGTGGTGGTCGAGGAGGTCGAGGGCAACCCCGGCTACTACAACTCCAAATTCTTCCTGCGTCCGCACTTCCAGCTCGAAGGGCTGACCGTCTCGCTGCGGCTCGTGACGAAGCTGCCGTCGATCAAGGAAGCGGCTTAACCATCCGGTAGGTCCAGCAGGGACGGACATCGAACGCCTTTGGTGGACGATGATCGACCGGTTTCAAATCATTTAATAAGAGGAGTACTACGCATGGCGCAAGACATTTTCCTGAAGATCGACGGCATCAACGGTGAATCGCTCGACGACAAGCACAAGGACGAAATCGAAGTTCTGACCTGGGAGTGGGACATCCAGCAGGAATCGACGATGCACGCCGGTAGCGGCGGCGGCGCCGGCAAGGCCACCGTCAAGGACCTGACGTTCGAGCACAACATCGACCGCGCCAGCCCGAACCTGATGAAGTACGCGCTCACGGGCAAGCACATCGACCAGGCAACGCTGGTGATGCGCAAGGCCGGCGGCAACCCGCTCGAATACCTGAAGCTCACGATGAGCGACGTGATCGTCACGCGCGTGAAGCCGTCGGGCAGCAAGAACGACGCGGAAAAGAGCCGTGAATCGGTGTCGCTGTCGTTCGCGAAGGTCAAGCAGGAGTACGTCGTGCAGAACGCGCAGGGCGGCAGCGGTGGCGCCGTGACCGCGAGCTTCGACATCAAGGGCAACAAGGAAGCGTAATCGCATCGATGCCTCGCAACCGGTGCAGGCGAATCGTCTCCGTCGGTTGTGGGGCGTCCCACATTGGGAATAAGGGTTCATAGCTGCATGCGCTCGATACCGACCGTCGCCACACTTGTCTGCGCGCTCGCGCTTTCCGCTTGCGCAAGCAGTGGCGAGCCGAAGCCGAAGGAGCCGATTCGGCTCGATATGCGCGTGAACGCGCTGCCCGATGTCAATCCGGACGACCGGGGAAGGGCTGCGCCGATCGTCGTGCGCGTTTACGAACTGAAGAACGACGGTGCCTTCGAGGCATCCGACTTTTTCACGCTGCAGACCCAGCACAAAACGGTGCTGGCCGACGACGTGGTGAAACGCGACGAGTTGCAGTTGCGCCCTGGCGAGCACCGGACGTTCGTGCGCCGGCCCGATTCGGCCACGAAGGCCATCGGCGTGATCGCGGCTTATCGCGACTTGCCGAATGCGGTGTGGCGAGCAGTTTATGTGATGCCGACCGCACCGGACAAGGCGTGGTACCGCCTGTTCACGCCGAAGCTGAAACTGACCATCGATCTCGAGGCCAAGGCCGTCAAGATCACGGAAGCGAAAAAATGAAACACGTCGCGCAACAAAACGGACGGCACGCATGAGCTGGTACGCCAAGGTCGCCTGGCAGGAAGGGCTGTTCTTCCGCCCGCAGCTGTTCCAGCAGCAGGACCGCTATTTCGAGAAATACGCGCATCAGCGTGCGGCGCCGCTGTCGCCGTTCTTTTTCGGCTTCACGCACTACGCGCTCGACCATGAAGCGCTGGCGCTCGGCAAGGTGGTCGTCAAGTCGGCGGCCGGGGTGTTCGCCGACGGCACGCCGTTCGATGCGCCGGGCAACACGCCGTTGCCGCCGCCGTTGACGATTCGGCAGGAGCATCTGGATCAGGTCATCTATCTGGCCGTGCCTGTCCGGTTGCCGAATTGCGAGGAGACCACCTTCGACAACACACCCGATTCGCTCGCACGCTATCAGGTGTTCGACACGGAGCTGCGTGACACGAACTCGATCGGTCTTGCGCCCGAATCGGTGCAACTGTCGAACTTGCGAGTACGCCTGCTGCCTGAAAAGGAGTTGGGCGATGCGTGGATCGGTCTCGCACTCACGTGCGTGAAGACGATTCGCGCGGATGGCAGCATCGCGCTCGACGACACGCTTGTGCCGCCCGTATCCGGTTACGGCGCGAGCGACCTGCTCACGAGTTGGGTGACAAAGATTCATGATCTCGCGCGCTTGCGCGCGAATGCGCTGGCGCAGCGCCTGGCCGGAACCGATGACACCACCGCGAGCGCGGCGACTGTTACCGATTACCTGCTGTTGCAGATTCTCAACCGCTACGAGCCGCTGCTTCAGCATCTGCTGCGGGTGCCGGCGACATCGCCATCGGACGTATACGCGCTGCTGATCGGCATGGCTGGCGAGTTGTCGACGCATCTGCGCACCGATACGCGCCGTCCGCTCGAAACGCATCCGATGTATCAGCATACGACGCCGCATGTGTGCCTGAAGCCGGTTGTCGACGACACGCATCGGCTGCTCAACGCCGTGCTGGTGCGCAGCGCGCAGAGCATCGCGCTCGAGGATCGCGGTCACGGCATGCGCAACGCGGTGGTCGATCCGGTCGACATGCAAGGGTTCACCGCGCTGGTGCTGGCCGTGCATGCGGCAATGCCTGCGGATGCGCTGAAGCAGCAGTTTCTCGCGCAGGCGAAGGCGGGGCCGTCGGACAAGCTGCCGAGCCTCGTGCGCAGTCACTTGCCGGGTATTGGCCTCGAAGCGTTGCCGGTGCCCCCGCGGCAGATTCCATTCAACGCGGGCTACATCTATTACGAATTGACTCAGGGCGGGCCGCTTTGGGAGGAAGTCGTGCGGCATGGCGGCGTTGCGTTGCATGTCGCGGGGGAGTTTCCGTCGCTCAAGCTCGAATTGTGGGGCGTACGGGCATAAGCGCGTCCGTTGCGAGAGAGCTAGATAGCTAATTGGCCCAAGCTCTTAACTAACTCGAATCTGGAAAATGAAAAATATCACCAAGCGGTCTCCGAACCCAACTCAGAAAGAACTCATACGGCGCGGTATCGGACTGGCTTGGTTGATTGTGGTCGTAGGCTATTGCTTTGTCTTATTTGTAGGTGTGGGATCGCAGTCGTTTTGGGGGGGCTATGGCCTTATCGTGCCACCGTTGCTAGCGGTCGGTTGTGCGATTGTCTTGTTTGTACGCGGCGAACCGGATATCGCCGGCGGAATCTTTCTTGGTCTTGTATATGTTTTTTGTGTATTGATTGTTTCGGTGGGTATTTTGTTTTTCTATTTCATTAATAATCCGCCTCAGCTCGTCAACGGCTGGAAATGAATCGGCGGATAGGCGTCGATACCCGAACGCACTATAGGTAAACCGCAGCTCAAGTGATTCAATGGAGATGTCGGAATGGCTTTGTTTGATGCACCACGGACACTATCAGTCTCAGGCGCGGCCCTGCCGCTGTATGCGGGACAGTCGATCCTCACTCCGGTGAAACTCACCGGTGGCGAGACCGTTGGCGAACTGTTCGAGTACACGCTTGAGCTGAAAACTCCGGATGCGCTCGGGTTTTCGCAGAGCATCGCGGCGAACGTCAAGCTCGACACGCTGATCGGTACGGAAGTGACCGTATCGATTCAGCTCGAGGGCAAGGGCCGCTTCATCCCCGGCTTGGCCGGCAATGCTGGCATGGCCAATCTCGGCGCGGGCGCACGCGAGATTACCGGTATCGTGAGCCATGCGACGCTCGTGCGCGAGGATGGTCGTTCGATCGTGTATGCACTCACGCTGCGGCCATGGCTCTGGCAAGCAACCAAGAATTGCGACTGTCGTATCTTCCAGGACATGTCCGTGGTCGAGATCACTGATGCGGTGCTCTCGTCGTATCCGTTCCCGGTCGAAAAACGGCTCACCACGCCGCGGCCGAACAACGCATGGCCCAAGCGTGACATTCAACGCCAGCACTTCGAAAGCGACTGGACGTTCCTGCAGCGCCTGTGGGAAGAGTGGGGCATCTACTACTTCTTCGAGCATGGCGAAGGCAAGCATCGCCTTGTGCTGTGCGACTCGATGGGCGCGCTCAAACCGCTTGGTGACGCGTATGCCGCGCTTCGCTACGAACCGCCGACCGGTCGACGGCTTGACGAGGAACACATTCAGGACTTCTCGGTCTCCCACGCGCTGACCGCAGGTGCGGTGACGAGCGTCGACTACGACTATACGTTGCCGCGTGCGGACCTGAAGGTGACGCGTGAGGATCCTCGCGATACGGGGCTTGCCCACCAGGAGCACTACACGTGGGGTGATTACGCACAGCCGCAGGCTGGTGCGGCTGGACTCTCGGGCGATCACAACGAGCCGCGCACGGAAGCGGAGTACCTGACGCTGGTGCAGATGGAGGCTCGGCGTTGTCAGGGGCTGAGGGCCTACGGCAAAGGCAACCTGCGCGGCATGGTGGCAGGCCAGACGTTCGTGCTGTCGCACTATCCGCAGGATGCGGCGAATCGCGAGTATGCGGTGATCGCCTGCAAGCTGACGATCGAGGAGATTGGCGAAGCGTCCGGATCCGGCCAGCGATACCGTTGCGAGGCGGATTTTACGGTGCAGCCGACAATTGAACCGTTCAGGCTGCTGCGTACGATTGCAAAGCCACGTGTGAACGGCGTCGAATATGCCGTCGTGACGTGTCCGGAGAATCAGGAAATCTGGACTGATGCGTACGGTCGGGTGAAGCTCCAGTTTCTGTGGGACCGGCTCGGCAACAACGACGAGCGTTCAAGTTGCTGGGTGCGCGTGGCCGGTGCGTGGCATGGCGATCAGTTCGGCGGAATCTTTCTGCCGCGCCGGGGGCATGAGGTCGAAGTCGCTTTCGTCAACGGCGATCCGGACTTACCGATCATCGTGGGGCGTGCGGCCAATGCATTCAACATGCCGCCGTTCGCATTGCCGAAAAACCAGACGCTTGCCGGCTATCGCAGCCGGGAGGTCGGCGGCCGTCGGGCGAATACGCTCGCCTTCGACGACACGAACGGAAAAATCCAGGCCCACCTGTCGAGCGACGAAGGCACTTCGCAGTTGAATCTCGGGTATATCACGCGCATTGCCGGCAATGCTGGGCGGCAGGATGAGCGTGGTCGAGGGGCTGAATTGCGAACGGACGGCAAAGCTGCGGTTCGGGGGGCCGAAGGGCTATTGCTCACGACCTTCAGTCGACCAGCCGCCAATGGCGACGCATTCAGCGTCGACGAGATCGATGCGCAGCTTTCCGAGTCCCAGGAGCTTGCAGAAGGGCTTGCACACACTGCTCAGTCCGTTCATGCGCACGATGGTGAACAAACCACCATTGTGACGTCTTTGAAAGCACAGGCGAATGCTATTCGGGGCGGCGGCAAGCTGAATCAGTTCCGGGACCCTCAGCTTGTACTCGCCAGTCCCGCCGGCATCGTTGCGAGTACGCCGGAACAGATTCATCTGAGCAGTGGCCGTGCTGCCGCGGTGACTGTCGGTACCGACATGTCGGTCAGCACGGGCGGTGGCTTGTTCGCGAGCATGCGCAAGGCGTTACGGTTGTTTGTCTATCAAGCCGGTATGCGCTTGGTGGCCGCGGCAGGTGACATCGATCTAAAGGCGCTGAAAGACAGTATTAACCTGCTCGCGAAACTCAATGTCACGGTCGTTGCCGACCGGATTCGCATCAGTGCTCAGCAGGAAGTGGAAATAAGCGGAGGCGGTAGCTACACGCGCTGGCGTGCCGGTGAGATCACAAGCGGTACAAACGGGAATTTCGAAGTGCATTCGGCTGGGCGCATATTCACCGGTCCGGACAACAAGAGCAGCCCGCTCGTGCTCGACGCCCCGGAATTGCCGGAAAACCTGCACTTCACGCTTGGCGCGCTACCTGGGGCCGCGAACCGGTACGTCGACGAGCCGTACGAATTGTTCAAGGGAACCGCAAAGATCGGAGAGGGCGTGACCGACGAGTTCGGGCGCGTGATCGTCATGAATCATCAGCCGGGAACAAGCGCGTATCGCGTCAAACTCAGCAACGGCGGTGAGTTCAATCTTAAGGTGCGCGATGCGCTTAATCACGATCCCGAGCATGTCGATCTGCGCTCGAATCGTGGCGAACGCGTGTGACGTGTGCTCGAAACGCTACGGGACAACTATATGGCCGACGACATCAAGACGCATAATCCAGTTGATATTGCAATCGACGAAGCTGGGCGTAGGGCGCAAGGCACCGTGCAATGGCTGCTGGAAAAGCGCGAGAAGAATCCGATTACTTACGGCAACGCATTGGATTTCTTTGTATGTGGCCGCGAAGGCTTCGAAAGAATCGAGAAGGACATCCGTGACGCCAAGGCAACCGTGGATATTGTCTGCTGGGGGTTCGATCCGGCAATGGAACTCGTCCGCTCTGGGGCGGAATGGAAGCGTGGAAAAACATACGGTGAGTTGCTGCATGAAGTCACTACTCGAGCGCGGAATCCCGTTCGCGTTCGCTTGCTGATTTGGTATGACTTGCTCGCATCGACCAAGCAGAACAACATGCCTGGTTACACCGATGCGAAGCACGGACCACTTGGATCGCCATACGCAAATCACGCTCGCCACGATTACTGCGTGAAGTGGTGGCAGGATCATCTCCCTTCGTCGCAAAGGGCGCAAGGAAGAAACCCAAATCTACAGATCGTTTTGCGAAGTATTTCCAGATCAGATGTCAAGGCTTTAATCGATCAGGCTCCAAAGGAGCAAGATCCACCCGCGTTCGAATGGTATAACCCCGTAGACGAGGCCGGGCTTCTGTGGAATTTTCCGACGCATCACCAGAAGCCGATACTGATTGATTACGAGCATGAAGGAGGCCTTCATGCCATTGGATATGTCATGGGCCTCAACTCCGTGACGGACTACTGGGACAGCGAAAACCATCGAATCGACGACTCGCTGCGCGAGACCTGGTCGGCAACAAATGTCGATGGCGAGCACGCGCAAGCAAAAGCTACGCAGAATCCCGGAAATCGAACTGGTACGGGGCAATACAAGCATGCGAGGCCACTGCAAGATTACGCTTGCCGGGTAGTCGGGCCGGCGCTCAAGCGTCTGCACCAGAATTTTGAGCAAGGCTGGAATTTGTTCGCGCCCAAAGACTGGAAGACGAAGGAGTTGGCAGCGTTGCCACCTCGGATCCCCACCTTGCCGAAAAACCCACGGCAGGCTGTACAGATAGTTCGGACTCAGGCTCACGAGCGGGAAAAAAGCATCAAGGAGCTGTATTTCCAGGCGACAAGCTACGCACGTAACTACATCTATATCGAAAATCAGTACTTTTATTACCCGGAATTCGCGTGTCATTTGAAGGATCAGCGAGAAAAGTTCTGTGATGCTTGGGATCGTCTGTCCAAGAAGCCGATTGCCGAAGTTCCTAGGCTCCATCTGTTCATCGTCATTCCACATCCGGAGGACGACGGAATGGTGCCGCGTACCTTTGACACATTGACGGAACTCGGTCACGGAAAAGCGATGCCGAATCAGGCCGATTTGGTGGATTCCGGAAGGATGAGTCAGGACTATAAAAGAGCAAAGTATGTTCAATACGACCTGAATCTCAAGGATGAACACGGAAATCCGCTCAAGGTCAAGGCAAGGCACAAGGTGCTCGATCGTCCGAGCGTGGAGGCGTTGGAGGGCACGCTTGGCCTGAAAGTGAGCGTGGCGCGACTGCGCACAAGCGGGATGGTGGAAGGGAAGATGGCGTATCGCGAGATTTATATTCACTCGAAGCTGATGCTGATCGACGATGTATTCGTGACACTCGGGAGCGCCAACCTGAATCAACGAAGTATGTCGGTGGATAGCGAAATCAATATTGCTGCGACTGGGGAGGAGTGGGTGGTGAAGTTGCGTGAGCGGGTGTTTGGATTGCAATCGGGTGGAGGGATCAGCGGGACGGGGGAGCGAACCTTGATTCCAACAGTTTATAAAGCATGGGGAGATCTCATGAAGCAAAACGCATTAGCGAGAAAAGATGGTGCGAGTATGCAGGGTTTTCTGCTTGAATTCGAGGACTACCGAGCGACGGCAACTATGCACGCCCAGGTAACTGTTCCGTCATATGACGGGACGTTGGTGGTGTGAGTGGAGGTGTGTGTGACCATATTTATACGCTTTATTTGCGTTGCTCTATTCTTGAACGGTATTAATGTTCAAGCTGGATCATCGATTACTTTGACCAACAAATTGACCACTGTCATGTCTGACCAGCCCCGCTACGAGAAACTTCCGCTGTTTAATCCGCACCGCATGGAATTCAAGTGCGTATATCAGGATCAGCACGTGCGGCCGATCGATCCACAGGCAGAGCAGTGGTTCCAGCAGGCGTTGGCGCTCGACGATCCGGACGTGTACTACAAGCGGCGCGACTACGCGAAGATTTATCGACTATACGAGCAGGCGGCCGAACACGATCACTGGAAGGCAATGCTCAATCTCGCGGGATTGATTTTGAGCAGCTATCCGGGGGTGCCTGAGCGTAATCCGGAAGTAGCGATTCGTTGGGTGGAGAAGGCGATGACGCTAGGTGTGCCGGATGCGTACGATCAGATGGGCGTGTACCACCAGAGGGGGCTGGTCAAAGGCGGAAATGCTACCAGTGCCTATGCGTTCTTCCAGAGAGCGGCAGATATGGGAAGTCCATCGGCTATGACTTTCCTTGGCGACAAGCTGGGCGGTACCTATGATTCGCCGGACGGCGATTTTTGGGGAAATCGGCCAATCGCTATGCAAATGTTGCAGTGTGCGGTTTCGCAGGGATATGGTGATGCTGCCTATGAGTTAGGATTTTTGCAATCGAGTGGATACTCTGACGAGGCAAAAAAACTCGCACTGAAAATATTCCATAATGGTGTAAGGCTTGGTAGTGCGAAATGTTCAAATAAACTATCCGTCGAGTTCAATGGAACGTACCTAAAAAATGGGAAAAGTCTTGCAGAACGTGTCGACAGAGACCGCGCGGAACGTTATAGCAAGATTGGCGATGCCCTGGAGCACTTCCAAGGCCGTTTGAAGTTGCCAAACCTCGACAAAGTTCTACCGCTTCCCCCGGCACCGTTGCCGAAATGGGATGGCGACGTTAAGACACTGATCGATGCAGCCAAGGCGGTGACACCTCATCCCAAAAAAGACCCGGCATCCAAATTGGAAGGTCGAGCTCGCATGCCTGAGGGGCAGGGTGTCATGTCGCTCGCGCAAAGTCCCTATGCCGTGAGCGGTGACAAGGTGGTGCCGGAAAGTGGCTACTGGATGGCGCTCTACGGCTTGTCGACCATGCGTAAGGACCAACTGAAATTTGCCCGCGGTGGTCACCCCGAGCGCTATCGGGCCGGTGAGCGTTTCGACCCGCCGCACGTCAACTGGCTGGAAGCCGAACAGGTGCAGTGGCATTACCTGGGCGAATCTCGACCAGTGCCGCCGAGTCGATCGGTATTTCTGGCGCAACTGCGTGATGCCGGATTTTTGCGTCAACTTGAGACGCAGCCTGAGAAGTTGTCGTGCCACGGATCGGAGCGATGCCCGCAAACGGGTATTTGGGAGGCAAGCGTCGGAGTGGATCATCCGCTCGCGGCCTTGTACAACCGCTGGGATCAGCAAGCATTCGTGCCGGAGGGGCAGCCGTTTCCGAAACCAGTTGATCGTCACCTGGAGATTGATCCCGTGCATGTGCAGTGGGTCTTCATGGGTAGCCCCAATGCACGGACGGACGACGGTTTCGAAAGGATTGCGCTGTGAGCAAATCCGGAACGAGTGTGGTCGGGCGGCGCTTGTGCGTTGTGGTCATGAGCCTTTGCTTGTTCGCGGTCAGCGTGCAGGCGGGGCCGCTAACTACCGTGACCAACAAATTGACTGCCGCGATGTCTGACCAGCCCCGCTACGAGAAACTTCCGTTGTTTAATTCGCACCGCAAGGAATTCAAGTGCGTATATCAGGATCAGCACGTGCCGCCGATCGATCCGCAGGCAGAGCAATGGTTCCAGCAGGCATTGGCGCTCGACGATCCGGACGTGTACTACAAGCGGCGCGACTACGCGAAGATTTATCGACTATACGAGCAGGCGGCCGAACACGATCACTGGAAGGCAATGCTCAATCTCGCGGGATTGATTTTGAGCAGCTATCCGGGCGTGCCTGAGCGTAATTCGGAAGTAGCGATTCGTTGGGTGGAGAAGGCGATGACGCTAGGCGTGGCGGATGCGTACGATCAGATGGGTGTGTACCACCAGAGGGGGCTGGTCAAAGGCGGAAACGCCACCAGTGCCTATGCGTTCTTCCAGAGAGCGGCAGATATGGGAAGTCCATCGGCTATGACTTTCCTTGGCGACAAGCTGGGCGGTACCTATGATTCGCCGGACGGCGATTTTTGGGGAAATCGGCCAATCGCCATAGAGATGTTGCAATGCGCGGTGGCCCAAGGGTACGGAAATGCCGCTTATGAGTTAGGTTTCTATCAGCAAAGTGGCTATTCTGTTGAGGCGAAAGTGCAAGCGTTGAGAACCTTCCACGAGGGTGTGAAATTGGGGTGTGCAAAATGCGCTAATAATATCGCATCAGAATTTCGCGGATTTGGATTGGCTGATGGTGAAAATTTAATCGGATATGTTGATCAGTTTCGTGCTCGACGATACAAAGTGATCGGTAATGCGCTTGAGCACTACCAAGGCCGTTTGAAGTTGCCAAACCTCGACAAAGTTCTACCGCTTCCCCCGGCACCATTGCCGAAATGGGACGGTGACGTTAAGACACTGATCGATGCAGCCAAGGCAGTGACACCACCTCCGAAAAAAGACCCGGCATCCAAATTGGAAGGTCGAGCCCGCATGCCTGAGGGGCAGGGTGTCATGTCGCTAGCGCAAAGTCCGTATGCCGTGAACGGTGACAAGGTGGTGCCGGAAAGTGGCTACTGGATGGCGCTCTACGGCTTGTCGACCATGCGTAAGGACCAACTGAAATTTGCCCGCGGTGGTCACCCCGAGCGCTATCGGGCCGGTGAGCGTTTCGACCCGCCGCACGTCAACTGGCTGGAAGCCGAACAGGTGCAGTGGCATTACCTGGGCGAATCTCGACCAGTGCCGCCGAGTCGATCGGTATTTCTGGCGCAACTGCGTGATGCCGGATTTTTGCGTCAACTTGAGACGCAGCCTGAGAAGTTGTCGTGCCACGGATCGGAGCGATGCCCGCAAACGGGTATTTGGAAGGCAAACGTCGGAGCGGATCATCCGCTCGCGGCCTTGTACAACCGCTGGGATCAGCAAGCATTCGTGCCGGAGGGGCAGCCGTTTCCGAAACCAGTTGATCGTCACTTGGAGATTGACCCAGTGCATGTGCGGTGGGTCTTCATGGGTAGCCCCAATGCACGGACGGACGACGGTTTCGAAAGGATTGCGCTGTGAGCAAATCCGGAACGAGTGTGGTCGGGCAGAGCTTGTGCGTTGTGGTCATGAGCCTTTGCTTGTTCGCGGTCAGCGTGCAGGCGGGGCCGCTAACTACCGTGACCAACAAATTGACTGCCGCGATGTCTGACCAGCCCCGCTACGAGAAACTTCCGCTGTTTAATCCGCACCGCATGGAATTCAAGTGCGTATATCAGGATCAGCACGTGCGGCCGATCGATCCACAGGCAGAGCAGTGGTTCCAGCAGGCGTTGGCGCTCGACGATCCGGACGTGTACTACAAGCGGCGCGACTACGCGAAGATTTATCGACTATACGAGCAGGCGGCCGAACACGATCACTGGAAGGCAATGCTCAATCTCGCGGGATTGATTTTGAGCAGCTATCCGGGCGTGCCTGAGCGTAATTCGGAAGTAGCGATTCGTTGGGTGGAGAAGGCGATGACGCTAGGCGTGGCGGATGCGTACGATCAGATGGGTGTGTACCACCAGAGGGGGCTGGTCAAAGGCGGAAACGCCACCAGTGCTTATGCGTTCTTCCAAAGAGCAGCTGATATGGGAAGCCCGTCGGCCATGACGTTCCTAGCCAGCAAGCTAGCCGGGACATATGACGATCCGGGGGGCGAGTTCTGGGGGAATGAACCCATTGCGACGCAGATGCTTGAGTGTGCTTTGGCGCAAGGGCATGGGGATGCCGCCAATAAACTCAGCTACATTTATGCCCGATCGATGACGCCATCGGCGAAGCGACGTGCACTAGAGGTGCTGCACGAGGGGGTGAGGCTTGGAAGTTCCAAATGTGCTAGCAATATCTTTACCGAATTCGATGGATTTGATTTGACCGACGGTAGCAATCTTGTCGGTTACATCGATCAAGCCCGCGCCCAGCGGTATAGCAAGATTGCCCGAGTCTTGGAGCATTACCGGGGTCGTCTTAAGCTCCCGAACCTAGACAAGGTTCTTCCGCTCCCGCCGGCGCCGTTGCCGAAATGGGATGGCGACGCCAAGACACTGATCGATGCGGCCAAGGCGACGACACCATCGTCCACGAAGAACGCGGTGCCGCCGCCTGACGGTCGAGGACATATATCGCGGGACGTCGACGCATTACCGTTCGATCACGGTCTTGATGCCATATCAACGATTTATTTAATTTCCGCAGTCGATCGATTTCTTGTCCATAATTGACTTCAATGGAGAAAACATGTCCCGACAGATCATTGTGGTCAGTGACACGCTGGCACCTCACGGCGGCGAGATATTAACGGGAAGTAGTACGGATAGTATTGAAGGAAAAGCCATTGTTCGTAAATTCGACCTCGTCCGTTGCGCAGAGCACGGCGTGAATCGAATCGAGGAAGGGGACGAAACTTTCCTGGTCGATGGAGTGCCGGTTGCTCTCGAAGCACATCATGCTGGTTGCGGATGTGTGCTGGTGAGTCGATTGAAAACCATATCGGTATCTTGAATTAAATAAATTCGTATTGTTATGTAAGAGTTATTAAAAATCGATGTTTCTTTATGACTAACCAATCAAGCGAGGCCGTGGCGCCCCTCGTCGATCAAAAGCCATCACCGGATAATCGGCAAGAAGCTCCGGGAGCCATGGCCATCCCGTTGCCGAAAAGGCTGTTGGCCGTCCAGAGCGCACAAAACCCGTTGCTTGAAGCAGCAAGTGCACTCCTGCGTGCGCAGGCGGATATGCCGGAACATCTTGAACCTGAGCAGATACTTGCACTACACATGCTCCTCGATCAGGAAGTGCGCGTATTCGAGAAACTCTGCGAACAGGCAAACATCCGGCGAGATCACATGATCGGCGCGAGCTACTGTCTGTGCACGGCACTGGACGAAGCCGCAACACAAACCGCATGGGGCCAGGAGGGTTCGGCGGCAATCGAATGGATCCACGATGGGCTTGCAACCACTTTCCACGGAGATCTCAAGGGCGGCGACAAGGTCTATCTTCTGATTGGGCGCTTGCTGGAAGATCCGGATGAGCACCGGGACCTCCTTCAAGTGATCTACCGCATTCTCAGCCTCGGTTTCCAAGGCCGATACCGGGACATGACCGACGGCAAGCGCAAGCACGACGCGATTCGTCAACGGCTCTACAACGTGATCACGTCTCAGCGCGAACCCGTGCCGCTGACGCTATCGCCCCACTGGCAATCGCCCGCGACAGGCAAACGCTTGTCGTTCACCGATTTTCCGGTATGGATCACCGTCACGATCCTGTCGGTCATCCTGCTCGGCCTGTTCGGATGGTTCAAGTACGAACTGTTCAGCCGCAGCGCGGACGTCCAGAAGCAGATTGCCGACATCGCCCGCATGACGCCGCCGCCTGCACCGCCTCCACAACTGCATCTCAAACAGTTGCTCGAGGACGAAATCGCGGCAGGCACGGTAAGCGTCGTCGAGGATGCCCGCCACAGCGCCGTCACGTTCCGCGGCGACGCCATGTTCAAGCCCGGTGGCGCTTCGGTTCAGGCATCGATGAATCCGCTGATTTCGAAGATCGCCACAGAGATCGCCAAGGTGCCGGGCAAGGTCACGATCATCGGCTACACGGACAACGTGCCGATTCGCAGCCGACATTTCGCATCGAATCAGATGCTGTCGGAAGAACGCGCCACCCAGGTCATGCAGATGCTGCAAACTGCCGGCGTGCCGGCGAACCGGCTCGAAGCCGTCGGCAAGGGCGATGCCGATCCGGTCGGCGACAACCGCACCGCGCAGGGGCGCGCGCAAAACCGGCGCGTCGAGATCGACGTCGCACGCTAAGCCAGATCCGTTTCCGGAATAACACATGAAGAAGTTCCAGTTCCTGTCGTTTCTGGCCTCGCGCCAGTTCCTCGCGTTCCTCGCACTGATCGTCGTTTCGCTCGTGATCTGGTTCGTCGGCCCGTTTTTCGCGTTCGGCGGGCTCAAGCCGCTCGCCGGCGCCGGCATCCGCGTGCTGCTGATCGCGCTGTTGCTCGCCGGTGTGCTGCTCTGGCTCGTGGGCGTGTCGACGAGCATCGTGTTCATCGCGTTGCTGTGCCTGCTGATCTGGTATGCGGCGCCGCTGCTGTCGCTTGGCCATGCAACGCCGTTCGAGCCCGTGTCGGCCCGACTCACCGCGATCGCACTGATCGTGGCGGCTTTTGTCCTCTTCTGGATCGTCCGCGTGTGGCAAAAAATGCGCGAAGACGATGCGTTCATGAAGAAGATGCTGCGCATGGATCGCCGCAAGAATGAGTCGCCTGCTGCAGCCCGCCTGCGGAAAATCGAAGGGATCGTGACGAGCGCGCTCGTGCGCCTGCAATCGATGCGTACCGGCGCGCGTGGTCTTGGCAAGCTGTTCCAGGGCAAGCGCTATTTGTACGAGCTGCCTTGGTACATCACGCTCGGCTCGCAAGGGGCCGGCAAGACGAGCGTACTGATGAGCGGTGGGTTGGCGTTTCCCGTTGCCGAGCAGATGCAGCGCGCGGCCGGGACGCCTGTCGGCGACGCTGCCGCGGTGGACTGGTGGTTGACCAACGAGGCTGTATTGATCGACACGGCCGGCTACTACGCGCGTCATGGCACGTCGACGGCTGATGACGTCGGCGCGCCCTCTGAGGAAACGGGAAAGCCCGCAACCCGCGTTCCGGGCAAGGCCGGCGCCGATGCCGAGCCGGCTGCGGATGGTGCTGGAGAAGATGAGAAGCAGAACGAGGCGTCGCACTCGAAAGCCGCTGCAACGTCGATGGCCAGCGGCCATGTCGTGTCGCCTGGCCCGGGTACGGGCGAACGCCGACAGAAGGTGGATCGTGCGGAGTGGCTCGGATTTCTGGGCATGCTGCGCCGGCATCGTCCTCGCGCACCGATCAACGGCGCGTTGCTGACGATCGATCTTGCGACGTTGGCAAGCGCCGACGAACAGGCGCGCGTGGCGGAGGCTGCCGCGTTGCGCGCGCGGCTGGCGGAACTGAGGCAGGAGCTGGGTATTCGTTTTCCTGTTTATGTGGTCGTCACGAAGATGGATCGTCTGACAGGCTTCGCCGAGTATTTCGGCGCGCTGACAGCCGAGGGGCGGGCGCAGGCATGGGGCTTCGCGCTTCCGTATGGCAAGGAAACCGTTGCGAAGCAAGGGCTGCGCGCGCGCTGCCATACGGAACTCGCCGAACTTGCGCAACGGCTCAGCGCTTCGATCGATACGCATTTGCAGGACGAATACGAATCGCACAAGCGCCGATCGCTTGCCGCGTTGCCCGAGGAGTTCGCCGCGCTGCTCGGACCGCTGCTCGAGATGATCGACCGCGTGTTCCTCGATTCGCGTTACGACGACACCCAGCTCCATTCGACGTTGCGCGGCGTGTATTTCACGAGTGCGCGGCAACGGGATGGCGAGCTCGTTGCGAAGCGCAACACAGTCGTTCAACGTCTTCTGTCGACTCAGAAACACGCGCCCGTTTCACCCGCGCGCGCCGAGGGCAATCAGGGTTTCTTCTTGCACGATCTCCTGACTCGCGTCGTGTTCCCTGAAGCGCATCTGGTGAGCCCCAACCTGCGCTGGGAATATCGTTACCGCCTCTCGCGCCTGATCGGCCACACATTGGCGCTGGTGTTGTTCGTGTGGCTGGCAATCGGACTCCGCGCGAGCTTCGGCCACAACAGCGACTATCTCGATGCAGTTGACCGCAAGGTGCAGGCGCTTGCGGCGCGCGTCACCCAGCTCTACAAGGCACCCAAACCGGAGGCCGTGCCGGACACGCTGACCGACGCGCGCGATCTGCCGACCTTCCCCGGTCTGGACCTGTCGAATCCGGACAGCACGTGGCGCTACGGTCTCTACACGTCGGCGGACATTGCCACCGAAAGCCGCCATGCGTATGACGTGCTGGAGGACAACCTGTTGCTGCCGCAGATCGTGCACCGCCTGGAAGACGTCGTGTCCCGGGCGATCGCCAGCAAGGACCCGAAGGCCGCCTACGATGCGCTGCGCGTCTACCTGATGCTGTACGACAAGGCGAAGTTCAACGCGGATGACGTCAAGGCATGGGTGCTCGACGACTGGGCGAAGACCGACAGCGCGGCGGTTTTCGGTGGACGTGCGTCGATGATCGACCACGTGCAGCAGCTTTTCTCCGGAGCGCGCGTGGTGCAGTCGCCGCTGATCCGCAACGATGCGCTGGTGCAGCAGGCGCGCGCGTTTCTCGACGGCAGCAACGCAACCGATCGCCTTTACCAGCGCGCGAAGGCAGCCATGCTCAAGGAGGCGCCCGACGAATTTACGTTGCTGCGCGCGATCGGCCCGCAGGCCGGCACGGTGTTCACGCGAGCGAGCGACGCACCGTTGTCGCGCGGCGTGTCGGGGCTCTTTACGTTCGAAGGCTATCGGAATCTGTTCGACAAGCGATTGCCGGAATTCGTGCAAATCGCGCGAGACGACGATGCGTGGGTGATGGGGCGCTCGTATCTGGCGGGTTCGTCGGATTCGGCTCAAAAAAAAACGGCTGAGATCGTGAGCAGCGCGACCGGCGCGGACGATGCGTTGACCGACGCGGTCCGCCGCGAATACCTGATGGAATATGCGCAGCAATGGGACGCGTTTCTCGACGACATCCGCACCGTGAGCGGTACGAGCCTTGCGTTCAATCTGAAGGTGCTGCGCAGCTTCGCGGCGCCCGATTCGCCGCTCGTGCGGCTGGCCCGCGCGGCCGTGCGCGAGACGACGCTCACGCAGCCGCTCGCTGCGTCGGACGGTTCGCTGCTGCAGCGGGCCGCCGACCAGCTCAATCAGAAGGCGGACAAGGCGTCGGGTATTCGGGCGTCGGAGCGCGTTGAACGGGAACTCGTCGACAATCACTTCGCGGCGCTGCGCGAGGTCGTGACGGGGAGCGTGGATGCGCAGTCCGATACGCAGCCTGTCGCCGCGCGGGCGGACAAGACGGGGCTGGATGGCGTCACCAACCTGCTGAACGACTATTACACGGCGCTCACCGTCGCCGACAATGCGTTGTCGAACAACAGCATGCCGCCGGCGAGCGACGTCGCCGCGAAATTGAAAATGACGGCCGACACGATGCCCGCGCCGTTCCGCGCGGTATTGCTGCAGCTCTCTGCCGACGGCTCGCGCGAAGTCAATCAGGGGATCGGCCAACTGCTGTCGCGCCAGATGCAGGCGGTGGTCGGCGATACGTGCCGGCTGATCGTCGAGGGCAACTATCCGTTTTCACCGGACAGCACGCGGGACGTCGGCATCGACGATTTCACGCGGGTATTTGCGCAGGGCGGCTTGATCGACGACTTCTTCACGAAAACGCTTGCCCCGTTCGTCGACACGGCCGCGAAGCCGTGGCGCTACCGGACGCTGCCTGGCGCAACCGAACCCATGCGGGGGCCGGACCTGGAGCCGTTCGAGCATGCGAAGGCCATTCGCGATGTCTTTTTCAACGATCCCGGCCACAAGCAACTGACATGGAAGGCCGACATCCGGATTCCCGAGCTTGACCCGACGATCATGAGTCTGTCGCTCGACATCGACGGACAGACTGCGCTCTATCAACACGGTCCGGTCGCGCCTTTCACGGTCACGTGGCCGGGGCCGCGCGGTGGCGTCCACACGGAAATCACGGCCAGCCCGCGGATTCGGCCGGACACGTCGACGATCGCAGCGGACGGACCGTGGGCGTTGATGCGCCTGCTCCAGAAAGGTCGCGTGGTGGACACGGCGACGCCGGGCCGTACGCGCATCGCGTTCAGTTTCGACGGTCGACAAGCGGCGCTCGACGTCGTGAGCGCCGGGAGCGTCGCGAATCCGCTCACGAGCGACGTGCTGAAGACCTTCCGGTGTCCCAGCACGATGTCGACGTTCAACCTGCCGGACAGCGGCCCGCCGCCGGGGTTGCCGCGAGGCATGTTGCCGGCGAGCACGGAAAGCGCCTCCCGCTGAATCGGAAGGACTCGATCGATGACTCTTTCGACATCTTGCCCGCAGGGTGACGCAAGGGCTGTGGCGTCGCTGCCTGTTGCCGCACGTCTCGAGGCTGCCCGGCAAGCGATCAACCCGCTACTCGAAGCGTCGCGCGTCCTGTTGCAGGCGTTGGCCGATACGCCGGAAACGCTCGATGCCGATGCGATCGCACCGCGGCGTCGATGGCTGGGGCACGAAGTTCGCCTCTTTACCTGGATCTGCAATGCGCTCCCGGTCCGACCCGAGCATGTCCGTTCCGCAAGCTATTGTCTGTGCTCCGCGCTCGACGAGGCGGCGATGCAGACGTCTTGGGGAAAGGGCGAAGCAACCGGCGTCGAATGGCAGGACAACTGCCTGGCGAGTGCGTTCGGACATGATCGTCAGGGCGGCGACCGTGTTTTCCGACTGATCGACGAGACAATGCGCGATCCGCGTGCGAACCTCGATCTGATCGAGCTATACCAGAACGTACTCGATCTCGGCTTTCGTGGGCGCTACCGGTTTGAAGCCGGGGGGCAAAAGCGCCTGCAGGTCATTCGCGAACACGTACACGACGTGGTCACGACGGGGGGACACGGCGTGAATCGCGTCAGCAAGCCGCCGAAACGTCAGCGACAGACGGTCGATCCGTGGGTACGTCCCGTTTCGGTGCGTCGATCGCGAGCGAGGTTCGCCGGAGGTCTCGCCGTCGCGTTATTGCTGGGGGCCGGGGGCTACGCCGCGGTGGACCGGTGGGTTCACGCGAAATCGAGGCGACCGGCGTCGACGCTCGATGCACTGGTTCGCAATCTGGAACTGCGGCTGCGCGATGAAGTCGCGGCAGGGAATGTCGAACTGATTCGCGACGCCGGGCGCCATGCGGTGACGCTCCGATTCAGCGGAATGTTTGGGCCCGGCGACGCAACGGTCGCGCCGTGGGGCGCTTCGGTCGCGGCTTCGGCAGGCCGGGAAATCGCGACCGTGACCAAGGACGCGACCGTCCGAGTGGCAGGATATGCGGACAGCACACCGATCAGTTCGGCACGTCAAGCATCCAACTACGCGCTTTCCGAAGCACGTGCCCGGCACGTCGCCCAGATTCTCGCTGCGGCAGGCGTGCCGGCGCCGCGCATCATCGTCGAGGGAAATGGCGATGCCGATTCGCTGGCGGACAACGTTACCGCGTCCGGAAGGGCGAGAAATCGTCGTGTCGAAGTGACCATTACGAATTGACGTTCGATTGCGAGCGACAATTTCAGCCCTGAGCAGGCGACGAGTGCATGTCCAGCAAGATCACGGGCACAGCCGTGTTCGCGGGCCCAGTCACCGACTACCTTCTCGCCGAGGGAGGGAGAAGTCAGGGGCTCATGTAGTGGGAGCTGTTTGAGGACCCTGACACATTCAAACAGCCCCCGGCCTTTCATCTCATTGGCGTTTCTTATTGCTGCCGTTCCCACGCACGCGCCTGCTCGGCGCGTACGAACGCTTCCGACGAGGCCGGCAGCAGGTTGCGGAACGCGCCGCCGTCGCTGTCGATCACGTCGACCATCTTCGCGATCATTTCCTCCGGGTCGTGCTGTTCGAGCGGGAACGTCAACCGCTCGGGCGTCACGGTATGCACGGCCGGATCGTGCCAGCGCCGCGTCGTTTCCATCATCCGGTCGTTGAAGCCGGTGCGATACGGGCCCGGGTTCACGACAGCGACGCGGATGCCGTGCGGCGCCAGCTCCGCGTGCATCGCCTCGGCCACCGATTCGACCGCGTGCTTCGACGCGCAGTACGCGCCGGTGAACGGCCCCGTGATCAACCCCGCGATCGACGACACGAACACGATCTTGCCGCGTTTGCGCGCGAGCATCCCGCGTGCGATCTGCTGCGTGAGTTCGAGCGGCCCGAACACGTTCACGTCGAACAGCTCGCGCACGATCTCGATCGGCAGGTCGACGAGCGCGCCGGCTTCGCCGACGCCCGCGTTGTTCACGAGCACGTCGATGTCGAGTTCGGCGGCGCGCGCGCGATCGTAGGCCGACGTGACGTCGAGCTTCACCGCGCGCAACGCGGTGTCGCGCTGCGCGGCGGCGTCCGTCAGGGCGTCGATCTCGACGGCCGTGCGCACGCCGGCCGTCACGTCGTGGCCGCGTTCGGCGAGCCGCAGCGCGACTTCGCGGCCGAAGCCGGTGCCCGCGCCGGTGATGAAGATGCGTTTCCGTGTCATGTGCTTACCTCGTGGAGTGAAGGGTTGCCTGAAAAAGGTCGCGGCAGTGCTGCGCGATCGCGGCGTCTTCGTCGACGCTGCCGCCCGAGATGCCGATCGCGCCGACGCAGCGCCCGTCGCCGTCGACGAGCGGCTCGCCGCCGCCGAACGTGACCAGCCCGCCGTGACTGTGTTCGATGCCGCGCAGCGGACCGTCGCCCGACATCGCACCCAGCGCACCGGTCGACGTGCGAAAGCGGACGGACGTCAGCGCCTTGCGCTGCGCGAGGTCGATCGCGCCGAGAAAACAGTCGTCGGTGCGCACGAACGCGAGCAGGTTCGCGCCGGCATCGACGACGGCGATCGCGACGCCGGCCACCTGCAGCGACGCGGCATGCGCGAGCGCAGCGTCAATCGTGCGGCGGGCGACGGCGAGCGGCAGCGGAAGTGAGGCAGTGAGCGGGTTCATGCGAGGCTCCGAGGAACGACAGCGCCAGTGTAGGCACTTGCGGTATATGGGAGAATCCGTATTCCGCTCGAAGCAGTTTCAAGTTTTTCTAATGATGAACAGACGATGAGCAGACGCGATCCGATGGCCGGCCTGCACGTGTTCATGACCGTCGCGACGGCCGGCAACTTCACGCGGGCCGCCGCCGCGCTCGGCCTGACGCCGGCGGCCGTCAGCCTGGCGATCGGGCAGCTCGAGGGCGAGCTGAACGTGAAGCTGTTCAACCGCAGCACGCGCGGCGTGAGCCTCACCGAAGCCGGCCAACGCTACCGGCGGCAGACCGAGCCGGCATACCGGCAGGTCATGCAGGCACGGGACGAACTGAAGGATGCGCGCAGCGAGCCGAACGGGCTATTGCGCGTGACCGCGCTGCCGCTCGCGCGCTTGCTCGTGATCGCGCCGGTGCTCGCCACGTTCCGCGAGCGCTATCCGAAAGTCCGGCTCGAAATTCGCTACGAGAACGAACTCGTCGACATCGCGAAGGACGGCTTCGACGCGGGGATTCGCCTGGCCGATCGATTGCAGCCGGGCATGATCGGCGTGCGGATCGCGCCTGCGCTGACGTGTGCACTGGTCGCGTCGCCCGGCTATCTGGCGCGGTACGGTGCGCCGGAATCGATTGCGCAGCTCGAGCATCATGCGTGCGTCCGTTTCCGGTTCTCGGAAAGCGGACGCCTGCATAAATGGCTGCTGCGCGACGGGCGACGCGACGTCGATCTCGATCCGGACGGCGTGTTCGTGACGAACGACGACGATGCGGTGATCGACGCGGCGCGCGCCGGTGTCGGCATCGCGTTCGCGTTCGTGCGCGAGCGGATCGAGCAGGACCTGCGCGACGGCACGCTCGTCGAGGTGCTGCCGGGCGCGTGCCGCACGCTGCCGCCGATGTGGCTGTACTACGTGAATCGCAAGCACATGCCGGCCAAGCTGCGCGCGTTCATCGACGTGCTGCGCGAGCGCGAAGGCGCGGGTGCGGCGTAAGCACGTCGGCCGCTCGCTGCAGCAATGGACCCGGCGGCGCATGATGGCGGCTCCCCCCACGAAGCCATGGAGTCGCGTGATGACCGTATTCCCGCATTTTCCGATTCGAACGTTCGTGATTGCCGCCGCGCTGGCGACCGCCGCGGTGTGCAGCGCAGCGGCCATCGGCCAGACGTCGACGGTGCCGGCCGGCACGGCTGTCGCAACGCCCGACAACGCGGTGCTGCTGACCGTGTTCCTGAAACACGACCAGTCGCGCCCGCTCGCCGAGTTGAATGCGCAGCTTGCGAAGCAGGGGTTCTACAAGGCGTTTCCGCCGCCGGGCGTCGAGGTGGTGAGCTGGACGGTGACGATGGGAGTCGGGCAGATCGTCGTGCTGCGGCTGCCGGCGTCGCGGGTGCGCGAGGTCAATCGTGTGCTCGAGGATACGGCCTGGGGCGCGTACCGCACGGAGTTCTACCCGACATACGACTACAAGGCGATCGGGATGGGGGAGCATGAGCGGGCGAAGTAACGCGCGGTGGCGTATGTCCGTACCGGCGGTGCGCCGCGGAGGGGCGCAGCGAATCGGCCCGCCGCCATTCCGCACCGCGCCGCGCCCTCGCGTTTTCGTCCTCACCCGGCGGGCTCGGCGCGGTAAATTCCACCGAAATGCATCACAAGTCATTCATCCGATGAAAAAACGACCTCCGTTGCCGGTATGATGCGCACCTTGCGTTCGTGGGACGCACGGTTTCTTTATGCGTTTCGATGCGCGAGAAACCACAAATCCGCACAAAGGCGACGTGAAAGATTCTGTAATATAAGTTCCGTATACTCGTAAGTTCTGATCCAGGCGCCACGCTCGTCTTCGGCCGGCCGCCCATGCAGAACAACCAGACAGGTCGCCGCCCGGCCAACCCGCGCCGCGACACGCTATGCACCACCACTGAACACGTTATGTCTTCCCGCCACCCTGGTTCGCCCGGCCGTGCCGAGGCGGTGATCGCCCGTGCCCGGGCGCTGATCCGCCACGAGCGCGTGCTGTCGCCGCTGCTCGCGCTCGGCATCGGCCTGCTGCTGATCGTGGTTTTCCAGCATCTGTCGGAATCCGTCGACTACCGCTCGGTGATCCGCCAGTTGCGTCACATGTCCGTCGGCGAGTGGGGCGCGTCGCTCGCCGCGACGGCCCTCAGCTACCTCGCGCTCGTCGCCCGCGATGCCGTTGGCCTGCGCTATGTCGCGGCCAAGGTGCCGCGCGTCGCGTTGTGGATCGGCGCGATCGCCGGTTCCGCGCTCGGCAACGCGACCGGCTTCGGCGCGCTGACGGGCGGTGCGGTGCGCGCCCGCGTGTACGGCGTGTCGGGCGTCACGCCCGCCCAGATCGGCCGGATGACGGTGTTCACGAGCGGCACGCTGGCGCTCGCGATGGTGCTGATGACGGCGGTCGGCATGGTCTGCGTGCCGGAGGCGCTCGCCGCGATGCTGCACGTCGCGCCCGGCGTGCTCACGTGGACGGGCGCCGCGTTGCTCGTCGCGCTCGCCGCGCTGGTCGTGCTGTGCGGCAACACCGCACGCCCGGTCGTCACGCGCTTCAAATGGCTGTCGTTCGACGTGCCGGCGCGGCGCGATCTCGTCGCGCAGGTCGTCTACGCGGTGCTCGACGTCGTTGCCGCAGGCCTCACGCTGTGGGTGCTGCTGCCGGCGGCGCCCGTCGGCTTCCCGACCTTCATTACCGTTTACGCGGCCGCGTTGCTGCTCGGGATGATCGGCCATACGCCGGGCGGGATCGGCGTGTTCGAGGCGGCGATGGTCTTCACGCTCGGTCGCGAAGTGCCCGCGCACGCGATGGTCGCCGCGTTGATCGCGTATCGCGCGATCTACTTCGGCGTGCCGCTCGTGCTGTCGGCCGGCCTGCTGGCCGGTTTCGAGGGCCGCGCGCTGCGGCGCCGGCTCGTGACGCGGCAGGCCGTGCGCGTGTCGCAGCTCGCGCCGGTGTTCCTGAGCCTCGTGACGTTCGCGGTCGGCGGGATGCTGGTGATCTCGAGCGCGACGCCCGCGTTCTGGCACCGGATCGCGATCCTGCGCCACATCGTGCCGCTGTGGGTGCTCGAAGGCTCGCAGGTGATCTGCAGCGTGCTCGGCGTCGCGCTGCTGTTCGTCGCGCGCGGGCTGCTGCGCCGGCTCGACGGCGCGTGGTGGATGACCTTCGCGTTGACGCTCGCGAGCCTCGCGCTGTCGCTGGCCAAGGGCCTCGCGTTCGTCGAGGCCGGCGTCCTCGGCACGCTGCTCGTGCTGCTGCTCGTCAGCCGTCGCCGGTTCAACCGTCATTCGTCGCTGCTCGCCGAGCGCTTCACGGTGAGCTGGTTCGTGTCGGTGGCGATGGTGCTGATGCTGGCCGTGTGGGTGCTGTTCTTCGCGTTTCGCGACGTGCCGTACACGCGCGATCTGTGGTCGCATTTCTCGTTCGATGCGCGCGCGCCGCGGGCGCTGCGCGCGACGCTCGCGTCCGGCGTGTTCGTCGCGCTGTTCGCGCTGTGGCAACTGCTGCGCCCGGCACCCGGGCGTTTCGTGAAACCCGCGGAGCAGGACCTGATCGACGCGGAGCAGATCATTCGCGCGCAGGAGTGCAGCGACGCGGGCCTCGCGCTGATGGGCGACAAGTCGTTCCTGTTTTCCGAATCGCGTCGCGCGTTCCTGATGTACGCGAAGAACGGCCGCACGTGGGCCGCGCTGCACGACCCGGTCGGCCCGCGTGAAGAGTGGCCGGCGCTGATCAGCAAGTTCATCGCGCTCGCACACGCGCACAGCGGCCGCGCGGCGTTCTACCAGGTGCGCGCGAACGCGTTGCCGCTGTATCTCGACGCGGGGCTCACGCTGATGAAGCTCGGCGAGGAAGCGCATATCGCGCTCGACCAGTTCGACCTGAAGGGATCGAACCGGTCGCACCTGCGCTACGCGCTGCGCCGCGGCGACAAGGATGCGCTGACGGTCGAGGTGATCGCGCCGGGCGACGTGCCGGCCGCGCTGCCGGCGCTGCGCGACATCTCCGACGGCTGGCTCGACAGCCGCGATGCGCGCGAGAAGAGCTTCTCGGTGGCCGCGTTCCACGACGGCTATCTGTCGACGCAGTCGGTGATGCTGGTGCGTCAGGCCGACAAGCCGATCGCGTTCGTCACGTTCATGACGACCGACCTCAACACCGAGGCGACGGTCGGCGTGATGCGCCATCTGCCCGACGCATCGCCGTACGCGATGGAGTATCTGTTTACGCAGCTCGCGCTGCACCTGAAGGAAGCGGGGTTCCGCAAGCTGAGCCTGGGCATCGCGCCGTTCTCGGGGATGGGGGCGGCGAAGATGCCGTCGCCGTTTCACCGGCTCGGCCTGATGGTCTGGCGCTTCGGCGGCCGCTTCTACAACTTCCGCGGCTTGCGCGCTTTCAAGAGCAAGTTCGAACCGCACTGGGAGCCGCGTTATCTCGCGGCCTCGGGCTCGGTCGGCGTGTTCGTCACGCTCGCGGATCTGTCATTGCTGGCTGGAGGTCGGCGTTCATGATGTCGAAGAAGTTAATCGCGCGGGCGGCAGCCGCCTGCGCGGGAATGATGCTGGCCGGCGCCGCGTGCGCCGCGCAGCCGGCCGCAGTGAAAGCCGAAACCGTCTCCGGCGGCCGCTACGGGCCCGTGACCGTGACCCGGCCGAGCGGGCCGCTGCGCGGTTTCGTCGTGCTGTTCTCGCGTGAGGCCGGCTGGCATGCCGCCGATCAGCAGGCGGCCGACGCGCTCGCGAAAGCCGGCGCGATGACGGTCGGCGTCGATTCCGGGCGTTACGCGGCGAATCTCGCCGCGAAGCAGGAGGCCTGCCACCACCTCGACGGCGACGCCGAGGCGGTCAGCCATCAACTCGAACGGCTTGCGCAGTCGTCGCGCTATTTCACGCCGATCGTCGCGGGCGTGGGCCAGGGCGGCGCGATCGCGAAGCAGATCCTGTCGATGGCGCCGGAGAACACGATCGCCGGCGTCGTCGCGGTCGGTCCGGCCGCGAAGCTCGATCCGCGCTTCAAGCCGTGCCCGCCCGATTCGACGATCGTGCGCCGCGCGATGCCGGGTTTCGTCGAAACGGCTGCCGCGGGCGACACCGCGAAGCTCGTATCGCTCGTCACGTCGCACCTGCGCGACACCAGCAGCAGCGACGAACTCGACGTGTCGGACCTGCCGCTCGTCGAACTGCCCGCCAAGGGCGGCAGCGACCGGCTCGCGATCGTGATCTCGGGCGACGGCGGCTGGCGCGATCTCGACAAGACGATCGCCGAGGCGCTGCAGCGCGACGGCGTGTCGGTGGTCGGCATCGACGCGCTGCGTTACTTCTGGAGCGAAAAGCCGCCCGCGCAGGTGAGCCGCGATCTGGCCCGCGTGATGCGCACCTACACGGCACGCTGGCATGCGAACCGCGTGGCGCTGGTCGGCTATTCGTTCGGTGCCGACGTGATGCCGTTCGCGTACAACCGGCTGCCCGCCGACCTGCGCGACAAGGTCGTGGTGATGTCGCTGCTCGGCTTCGCGCCGTCGGCCGATTTCCAGATCCGCGTGACCGGCTGGCTCGGCATGCCCGCGAGCGACAAGGCGCTGAAGGTTGCGCCGGAAATCGCGAAGGTGCCGCCGGCGCTCGTGCAGTGCTTCTATGGCGCGGAAGAGACGGACACGATGTGCCCGGCGCTCGCGAACACGGGTGCCGACGTGATCAAGACGCAGGGCGATCACCACTTCGGCCGCGATTACATCGCGCTCGAGAAGAAGATCCTCGGCGGGTTCGGCAAGCCGGCGGCGGCGCGCTGAACGCCGGCGGCGCCCGCGTGACGGCGGGCGCCGGCCGGTTTTGCTTCCGGTTCATCGTACGGGCGGCCAGCGAGCCGCCCGTTTCATTTTCCGGGCTGCGCTGCCGCGTCCTGCGGCGGCATCGTCGTTCTCGCATCGCGCTGATAGAAGCCCGGAAACCGGTCGAGCTGCCGCCGTGCGGCCGTGAGGTCGGTGTCGTCGCCGAGCACCGCGCTCGAAAACCCCGTGCGTTCCATCAGCAGCAACTGGTCGACCAGGACGTCGCCGGTTGCGCGCAGGTCGCCGGCGAAGCCGTAGCGCTTGCGCAGCAGGTAGGCCTGGCTGTATGCGCGGCCGTCGGTGAACGACGGAAACTGCAGGTCGATGCGCTCGGCCTGCGCGATGCGCGCGGCGAGCGGCGGCAGTGCCTCGTCGTTGCCGATCGTCAGCGTCGTCGCGCCGTGCTGCTCTGTATCGTCGGCATGGTCGGCCGGCGTCAGCAGCCGGATGCGTTCGTTTGCGTTCGCGATCTCGTGGTTCATACGGGTTCTTCCTGATGACGCGCGGCGTTCGCGGCGGCCTTGAACGGCTCCGTTCCGACGCGGCGCACCGTGTCGATGAATCGTTCGCAGCGGCCGTTCGCGTCGACGCGCGCGTCGAGATACGCGTTGACGATCGCGTCGACGACGTCGACGATCTCGTCCGCCGAAAACGACGGGCCGATCACCTTGCCCGGCCGCGCGGGGCCGCTTGCGATCGAGCCGTCCGACCCGCCGAGCGTGACCTGGTACCACTCCGCGCCGTCCTTGTCGACGCCGAGGATGCCGAGGTGGCCGCTGTGATGATGGCCGCACGAGTTGATGCAGCCGCTGATGTGCAGGTCGATGTCGCCGATGTCGTGCAGCAGGTCGAGATCGTCGAAGCGCTCGGCGATCGCGTCGGCGACCGGAATCGAGCGGGCGTTCGCGAGCGCGCAGAAATCGCCGCCCGGACACGCGATCATGTCGGTCAGCAGCCCGACATTCGCGCTCGCGAGCCCGATCGCGCGGGCGTTTTCCCACAGCAGGAACAGGTCGTCGACGTGTACCCACGGCAGCACGACGTTCTGCGTGTGCGTGACGCGCGCCTCGCCGGCCGAGAAGCGGTCGGCGAGATCGGCGAGCGCATCGAGCTGGTCCGGCGACGCGTCGCCGGGCGCCTGCAGGCGGCGCTTGAACGACAGCGTGACGATGCGCAGTGCCGGGTCGCGATGATCGGCGACATTGCGGGCGAGCCAGCGCGCGAACGCCGGATGACGGCTCGCCTGCGCGGACACGCGCGCGTTGGCGTCCGCGAGGTCGAGCGTGCGCGGCTTCAACCGCGGCGGGACGAACGACGCGGCGACGCGATCGAATTCGGCCTGCGGGATCGTGTGCGGGCCGCCGTCGTGGACGACGATCTGGCGGAACTCTTCCTCGACGTCGTCGATGTAGCGTTGCCCTTCGGTCTTCACGAGGATCTTGATCCGCGCCTTGTACTTGTTGTCGCGCCGCCCGTAGCGGTTGTACACGCGGACGATCGCCTCGATGTAGTTCATCACGTGCTCCCACGGCAGGAACGCGCGCAGCAGCATCGCGATCGTCGGCGTGCGGCCCATCCCGCCGCCCACGCTCACGCGAAAGCCGAGCGCGCCCGCGTCGTCGCGCACGAGCTTCAGCCCGACGTCGTGCCAGTCGGTCGCCGCGCGGTCTTCGGTCGCGCCCGTGATCGCGATCTTGAACTTGCGCGGCAGGAACGCGAATTCCGGATGCAGCGTCGTCCACTGGCGCATCACTTCTGCGAACGGGCGCGGATCGGCGATCTCGTCCGGCGCGACGCCCGCGCGTTCGTCGCACGAAATGTTGCGGATGCAATTGCCGCTCGTCTGGATGCCGTGCATGTCGACGGTCGCGAGCAGGTCCATCACGTCGGCCGCCTTCGCAAGCGGAATCCAGTTGAACTGCACGTTGGTGCGCGTCGTGAAGTGCGCGCTGCGGGTCGGCAGGCGTAACGTGCCGAGCAACGCCTGGGCGTCGCACGCGGCGCGGTAGGTGGCGTCGTCGGGTACGTCGTAGTCGCGCGCGATCCGCGCGAGCATGCGAAGCTGCGCGCTCGACAACTCGCCGTACGGCACCGCGACGCGCAGCATCGGCGCGTGGCGCTGCACGTACCAGCCGTTCTGCAGGCGCAGCGGCCGGAACGCGTCTTCGCCGAGCGTGCCTTGCTGCCAGCGTTCGAGCTGGTCGCGGAACTGGGCGGCGCGGCTGTGCACGAGCGCCCGGTCGAAATCGGTATATCGATACATGACGTGATACGCGAGAGGCGCCACGGCGAATGGCGCGCGGCGCGGGAAGGCGTTGCGACGGATGTCAGGCAACGGAAGACAGCGTAGGGAACGCGATGCGGCGCGACAAGCAGCAGATCGGAACGAAAAAGGCGCAGCAGATGGCCGGCGGGGCGCCGGCGTGGGCCGGGCATGCGCGCATGCCCGTGGCCGAGGTCACGCGTCGACGACGAGCGCCGGATCGAGCGCGCGAATGCGCTGGTCGATGAAGTAGCCGCCGCCTTCCTGGTAGCGCAGGAACAGGCGGCCGCACGCGCGACAGCGGCTGACGGCGCAGCGGTTGTACGGGAAATGGCGCGGCGCGATCGGCGCGTCGTCCGACGCGTAGCGCGTGCCGGCCGGATGATATTCCGCGTAGGTCGGCTCGGGTTCGCCCGGCGGGATGAGCGTGGCCACTTCGATCAGTTGGGTGTCCGGCAGCGACAGCGGCAGGGTCGTCCAGCCGGCGAGCGAGGTCTTCGTGCACGTGCACGGCAGCGTGACGTGCGCCGCTTCGGCCGTCAGTTTCAGCAGCGCGTCGTGATCGAGGTAAGGCAATTGGCTCATGGGCAATCGGGAAAGGGCGGCGGGACCTGCAATGTAACCCGCGTACGGATCGTCTGCATGGCCGTGACGCGGCCGGCGCAGCGCGCGTTGCGCGATCAGCCTGCCTTGCGGACCGACGGCTGCGCGACCAGTTCGCCGAGCACGCGGATCGCGCGCTCGATGTCGCGGCTCCACGGATGGCCGAAATTCACGCGCACGCAGCGCTCGAAGCCGTGCGCGGCCGAAAACAGCGGGCCCGGTGCGAAGCTGATACCGCGTGCGATCGCCTGGCGATGCAGCTCCATCGCGTCGATCGCGTCGGGAAACGCGAGCCACAGGAAATACCCGCCGTCGGGCCGCACCCATTCGACGCCGGCCGGCAGCCAGCGCCGCAGCGCGTCGTCCATCCGGTCGAGCTGCGTGTGCAGCGCGCCGCGCAGCTTGCGCAGGTGCCGGTCGTAGCCGCCGTGCTCCAGATAGTTCGCGATGCCGGCCTGCGCGGGAATGCTGGCCGACAGCGTCGTCATCAGCTTGAGCCGCTGCACCTTCTCCGCGAACCGGCCCGCGGCGGCCCAGCCGATCCGGTAGCCGGGCGCGAGCGTTTTCGAGAACGAACTGCAGTGCATCACGAGGCCATGACGGTCGAACGCGCGGGCGGGCAGCGGATAGTCCGGGCCGAAATGCAGTTCGCCGTACACGTCGTCCTCGATCAGCGGCACGTTGCGCGCCGCGAGCAATTCGACGAGCGCGCGCTTTTTTTCGGCGGTCAGCGTGACGCCGGTCGGGTTCTGGAAATTGGTCATGAACCAGCACGCGCGGATGTCGTGCCGGTCGAGCGCGTTCGCGAGCGCATCGAGATCGAGGCCCGTGCGCGGATCGACGGGAATCTCGACCGCGCGCAGGTCGAGCCGCTCGATCGCCTGCAGCGCCGCATAGAAGCCCGGTGCTTCGACGGCGACGACGTCGCCGGGGCGCGTCACCGCCATCAGGCACAGGTTCAGTGCTTCGAGCGCGCCGTTCGTGACGACGATTTCGTCGATCGGTTGCGAGATGCCGGTCGCGAGATAGCGCCGCGCGATCTGCTGGCGCAGCGCCTCGTTGCCGGGCGGCAGGTCGACGACCGTGCTCCACGGGCTCACGAGCCGCGTGGCCTGCGCGAGCGACTTCGCCAGGCGCGGCAGCGGAAACAGCTGCGGCGCCGGGAATGCGGAGCCGAGCGGCACGATGCCGGGCTGCGTGGCCGCATCGAGCACGGAGAACACGAGGCAGCTGATGTCGACCTTGCGCGTGACGCCGGCGCGGCTCGCGCGGCGTTTCGTCGTCGGGCTCGCGGCCGGCTGGGCGCCCGGCGCGACGTAGTAGCCCGAGCGTTCGCGCGCGCGGATCAGTCCCCACTGTTCGAGCAGGTAGTACGCGCGAAACACCGTCGACTGGCTGACGCCATGCTGCGCGATGATCTGCCGCAGCGACGGCAGGCGCGTGCCGACTGCAAGGTTGCCGTTGCGGATGTCGTCGGCGATCGTATGGGCGAGGGTTTCGTAGCGTTTCATCGGCGTGGGCGGAGCGCGTCGTCGCCGTGCGCGGGCCGGAGCGGCGCCGCGCCGGCGGGCGCGGCACATTGTCCGATGCGCGGCCTGAAAAGGAAAGGCGCGGGTGTGTCGGCCGCGCCGTCCCGCTGCGTCAGGCCGCGTTCGGCTCGGCAATCGGCCCGCCGCTGCCGCGCGGCGGCGGCGGCACCGGCTCGACCTTGCCGACCACGACGACGCACAGCCCGCCGGCCACCGCGAGCGGCGCCACGAACGAGCCTGTCGCGATCGACAGCATCACGTCGGTGAAGGTCGTGATGAAGATGCCCGCGAAATTGCCCGCGCAGTTCCGGATGCCGCCGCGCGATGCGACGTGCGCGGGCGTCGGCGCGACCCCCACACGGGCCCCTGTAATTGGGGGACGTTCGGCCGTGAGGCCCGCGAATATGCGCGATGTGCGGCTTGTTCCGATTGCGTGACCCTGCGTTTTATGGTCTCGTTGCGGGATATCGCATCGACTCAAAAAAGGACAGTCGGATGCAGGCGGGCGATTCACGCGGGGTCCGATTGATCAGGGGAATCGGCGCATGCGCGCGCGCCCGCGGCGCCGTGCGCATGCTGCTCGTCATATCGATGCTGGGCTGGCTCGCGCCCGCTCTGCCGGCCTTCGCCGTCTCTCCCGAAACCGTCAACGACAACGTGCTGCGCGTGCTGGCCTGGCCCGGTTACGCGGATAGCGATATCGTCAGCGCATTCGAGACGCAGTTTCATGTGCGTGTCGAAGTGACGCTGGTCGATTCCGACGAAGCGCTGTGGACGCGGATGCACAGCGCGTCGCCGCCGCCATACGACGTGCTGGCCGCGAACACGGCCGAGATCCAGCGCTATGCGCATGAACGCCTGCTCGCGCCGATCGACCTGACGCATATCCCGAACCGGCGGCGGCAATTGCCGAATTTCCAGCAGCTCGCGACGATCGGCGGCCTCGTGCAGGACGGCGCGTCCTACGCGATCCCGTTCACGTATTCGTCGATGGGGCTGATCTACGACCGCAAGCAGGTGCCGGCCGCGCCGCGCTCGATGCGCGAGTTGTGGAACCCGCGCTATCGCGGCAAGGTGCTCGACTTCAACAGCGCGCAGCACAATTTCTCGTTCACGGCGCTGGCGCTCGGCTATCCCGATCCGTTCCGCCTGTCGCCCGCGCAGACGCTTGCCGTGGCCCGCAAGCTGATCGACTTGCGCCGCAACCTGCTGACGTACTACACGCTTCCCGAGGAAGCGACCGCGCTGTTCATCCAGCATCGCGCGGCGCTGATGTTCGGCAACTACGGCACGCAGCAGGTCGAGCAGTTGCGTCGCGCCGGCGCGGACGTCGGCTACGTGATCCCGGACGAAGGCGCGCTCGCGTGGCTCGATTGCTGGGCCGTCACGCGAGGCGCGCGACGGCCGGAGCTTGCCTTCGCGTGGATCAACTACATGCTCGAACCGGCGATCGGCACGCTGCTGACCGAGCGTCAGGGGCTCGCGAACACGCTCGAGCCGCGCGGCCTGGATACCGGGCGCCAGCATCTCGTGTGGCTTCAGCCCGTGGAGGACATCGCGCGCCGCGAGTCGCTGTGGAGCCGCATCGTGTCGGGCGATCGGCCGGAGCGGTTCGCAAAATGATCCGGCTCGGGCTCACGTCGAAGCTGTCGGTGCTGTTCGCGTGCATCGGCGTGATCGCGTCGGGCACGACCGGCTACTACGCGTATCGCGCCAACCGCGCGATGCTCGTGCAGGAAGCGCAGCACAGTCTGCTGATGTCGACGCAACTGCTCGGGCAGCGCTTCACGACCGCGCTCGCCGACGTTGCGGACGACGCGCTCGTGCTCGCGCAGTTGCCGTCGTCCGCGGCCGTCGCGGGCGGCGACAATGCGGACAACGCGCGACGCATGCGGCTCGAGCAGGTGTATTACAGTTTCATGAGAAATCATGCGGAATACCTGCAGATCCGCCTGATCGCAAGCGGGCATTTCGGGATCGAACGCATTCACGTGGATCGCGATGCGCGCGGCATCGTCGTGCTGCCCGAAAGCGCGTTTCAGGAGAAAGGGCAGTTCTCCTACGTATTCGATACGCTCGCGACGGCGCCCGGTCATATCTACCTGTCGCCGATCGTGATCAATCACGAGACGGGATCTCATGCGGCGCAAGGGCTGCCGATCCTGCGCGTCGGGACGCCGGTGGTCGACGCGTCGGGCCAGACGGTCGGCGCGCTCGTCGTCGATGTCGAACTTTCCCGGGTGTTCGACCGGATCGAACGCGATCTGCCGGACGACTATGCGGTCTATCTCGCGAACGAGTGGGGTGATTTTCTCGTGCATCCCGATCCGGAACAGGCGTTCGGTTTCGATCGCGGCCGGCGCGTGCTGATGCAGGACCGTTTTGCCGTCACGCGCGCGCTGTTCGACGGCGGGCGCACGAACGTGACGCTCAATGGACTCGCGCAGCCCGATCAGGCGCCGGGCCAGATGTTCGCGTTCGTGCGCACGCCGTTCGGGCACGACGAGGGCAGCCGCTTCGTCGTGCTCGGGATGGCGCGCCCGCTGGCCGACGTGCTCGCGCCGGACGGCATGCTGGGCGAACGGATCGTCAGGATGGTGCTCGTGTCGAGCGTGCTGGCGGTGATTCTCGCGATCCTGTTCGCGCGTGCGATCACGCGGCCGCTGCAGGCGCTCGCGCGCGCGGCGACGCACGTGTTCGACGATTCGGCTGCCGAACGGCTGCCGGTCGCGCGGGCCGACGAGATTGGCGTGCTCGCGCGTTGTTTCGACAGCATGCGCGTCGAGATCCGCACGCAAATGGCGATGCTGCGCGCGAAGCAGCAGGAGCTCACGCATCTCGCCGGTCACGACCCGCTGACCGGCCTGCCGAACCGCCTGCTGTTCATGGAGCATCTCGATGCGGCGATCCGGCATGCGGCCGCGGCGCGCGAGGGGCTGGCGGTGATGTTCGTCGATCTCGATCGCTTCAAGCAGATCAACGACCAGCACGGCCACTCGGCCGGCGATCGCACGCTCGTCGCGGTCGCGAAGCGGTTGAGCCAGGTGCTGCGCGGCGACGACATGGCTGCACGGCTCGGCGGCGACGAATTCATCGTGCTGATTTCGGACGTGCGTTCACCGGCGGTGATCGGCGATGTCGCGACGCGCATCCAGATCGTGATGGCCGAGGAGCTGGAGTTCGACGAAGGGCGCATGGCCGTCGGCGCGAGCATCGGCGTCAGCGAGTTTCCCGCGGACGGCGCATCGGCCGAGGAGCTGCTCGTCAAGGCCGACGCGGCGATGTACGCGGCGAAGGCCTCCACGCAGTGCGTGTGCGTGCGCTATCAGGATCTGGTCCGCGGCGGCGTGCCCGACGGGACCGACCGTGCCGCATCGAGCAGCAGCGGCTGACGGCGGGGCAAAACGCGACGAGCCCGTCGCGGGACGGGCTCGCCATGGGTGCGGGCTGCACGCGCAAGGCGCGCAGCGGCACGCTTAGTGGCCGAAGTAGACCGAGTCGCGCGGGCTGTGTGCGCGGCCGACCGGTGCGCCGCCTTCGACGGTCGCGGCCGGTTGCGCACCGAAGCCGCTGTTGTCGATGCCCTGCACGCGGGCTTGCGCGGCCTCGAGGTCGGCCGGGTAGTGCGGGCTCGCCTGGCTGGGCTTGTAGCCGGCCTTTTCGAGCTGGACCAGTTCGTTGCGCACTTGGGCGCGGGTCACGGTGCTTTGCGCGAATGCGCCGAACGAGGCGGACAGGGCGACGGCGGCAACGACTGCGGAAACGAGCGATTTCATGATGACCTCCGATGTTTATTGGCTTTCCGCGTTCGACACCATGTCGTCAGCGGTTGATTACATCGTAGGCGTCGGCTCACCTAGGGTAAACGTGACTTTCAGCGAAAGATCGTTGCTTTACGGGTAATAATTCGACGCAAACGCGATCCGTCCCCATGCTGTATTGCGAGGATGGCAAGCAATCGCGGGAGAAGTGGGGGCGGCGGCTGGGGCCCGCGCCGGACGGTAAACGACGGGGCGAAGACCTCACGGTGGAACCGCAGGGCGACAGCGCTGCCGGATCAGACCCCGTCGTCGTCGATTTCCTTGCGCTCGCGACGTTCCTCGTTACCGCGGCGCGCGCGCAGGCGCTGGCGCGACAGGACGGCGATTACCTGCTGGGTCGGCGCGCCGGACGGCAACTCGTTGCGGATGCGATCGGGCACCATCGGCAGGCCCGCGCGCTGTCGGCGCAGCGCCTTCGCGATTGCGCGGCGGCATTCGTCGCCGTGGCAATCCCATTCATCGCGGATTCTCTGGCAATAACGACATTGTTCCATCCGAATAGTCTAACGCGTCTTCGGGAATGGAGCAGGGCGTGGCGCCGGACGGATGACGCGCTGGGCGGTCGACGGCCCGCGGTACAGGCGCGTCGCAGCTTTCGGAACCCGTGCGCGATCCCGCTCGCGCCCCACGCATGACCGTCGAACCGGTTCAATATAATTCAACAGAACTGGCCGCCTGATGCGCGGCGTGCATATCCCCGAACGAAAGGAAATCCGATGACGCTTGCCCAGTTGCAGGCCCTGGCCGCCGTGGTCGAACTCGGCTCGCTGACGGCCGCGGCAGACCGGCTCAGCCGCAGTCAATCCGCGATCAGCCACGCACTGACGGAGCTGGAGGACATCACGCAGGTCAAGCTGCTCTGGCGCGACCGGCAACCGGTCGTCCTGACGGCGGCCGGCGAACGCCTGTGGCCGTATGTCCAGAGCGTGGTGCGGGAAGCGCAGTTGCTGCGCCAGCAGTTCAGCCTGTCGCGCGGCAAGCTCGAAGGGAAACTGGTGGTCGCATCGCTGCCCAGCGTGTCGCTGGCGTTCGTCGTGCCCGCGCTCGAGGCGTTGAAGGACATGCACCCGGGCGTATCGGCGGTGCTGCTCGAAGGTACGGATAGCGAAGTCGAAGGGTGGATCGACGACGGGACGGCCGACGTCGGCGTGGTGGCCGGCACGAAGACGTTCGCGCACCACCTGCCGCTGCTCGACGAGGATTTCGTCGCGGTCGCGGCAGACGATCTGTTCGCGAGCCGCAAGAGCGTGTCGGCCAGGCAACTGGCCGCGGCGCCGTTCATTTTCTCGAAGGCGGGGTGCGGGCCGGTGATCGCGGATTACTTCGCGCGCGGCGGCGTGCCGCTTCGGGCCGCGTTCAACGTCGTCGAGATGCGCACGATCCTGTCGATGGCGGAGGCCGGCATGGGCGTGTCGATCGTGCCGCGCATCACGCTCACGTACACGCCGTTCGGCGGCCGCGTGCTGGCGCTGTCGCCACGGCTGCATCGCTCCGTGCGACTGGCGTGGAATACCGCCGGCAATGCGGTTGCCGATGAGTTCGTGCGGCTCGTCGACGCGCAGCGTCCGAAGGCCGAAAAGACGATCCGGACGCGCGCGAAAAAGGGCAAATAGCGAGCGGCGAACGCGATGAACGGCGCTCATGGGCGACGTGCAGTTTATTCATGCTGACGATGGCCGGGATGCAATACATTGTTCCTACCTCGTCATCGATCCCGAAGGAGTGTGCCGTGCCGGCCCTGCCCATCCTGTTTGCGTTCGGACTCGTGTCGCTCGGCATGGCGCTGACGCCCGGACCGAACATGATCTATCTGGTGTCGCGCTCGATCTGCCAGGGCCGCCGCGCCGGGCTGGTCTCGCTCGGCGGTGTCGCGCTGGGATTCGTGTTCTACATGGTGTGCGCGGCAGTGGGCATCGCCGCGCTGCTGATGACCGTGCCGTATGCGTACGATGCGCTGCGCGCGGCCGGCGCGCTGTATCTGGCCTACCTCGCATGGCAGGCGCTGAAGCCGGGCGGGCGCTCCGCGTTCCAGGTCCGGCAGTTGCCGCACGACAGTCGCGTCAGGCTGTTCATCATGGGTTTCGTCACGAACCTCGCGAACCCGAAGATCGCGGTGATGTATCTGTCGTTGCTGCCGCAGTTCATCGTGCGGGGGCACGGCAGCGTGCTCGCGCAATCGCTGGCGCTCGGCTGCGTGCAGATCGCGGTGAGCGTCAGCGTCAACGCGCTGATCGCGTGCGCGGCCGGTTCGATCGCGGGTTTTCTCGCGGGACGGCCGCGCTGGGCGGCGGTTCAGCGCTGGCTGATGGGCACGGTGCTGGCCGGGCTGGCCGTGCGGATCGCGCTGGAATCGTGAAGCTAGCGCGCGTCGATCAATGGTTCCGGGAATCGCCGGCAGCGATCCGGCGTTGTGTCGACGGCACCCGGCATCGTCACCCTTGGCAATTGCTCTTCGCTCCCTTGGCGATCGGCACGGGCTCGGTCGTGTCGCGACGCCGTCCGCGCGTCGCGAGCCAGCAAAGGATCGAGCCGCCGCACACCATCGACGCGCCTTGCCAGAATTCCGCCGACAGCGGCGCGTGCAGCAGCGTCGCGGCGAGGGCGGCGGCGAGCACCGGCGTGAAGTACGATGCGCCGACGATGACCGTCACGTTGCCGTGCATGATGCCGGTGTTCCAGGCCGCATAGCCGAAGCCGAGTGCCGACGCCGCCAGCACGAGATACGCGACCGCACGCAAACTGAACGTCATGCCGCCACCGCCTTCGATCGCGAACTTGATCCAGAGCACCGCGGCGACCAGCATGAAGAACGGCGTCACGCCGTTCTTGCCGTCGGCGATGCGCGCGGTCACCGTGCAATAGGCGGCCCAGATCAGCGCGCCGAAGAACGCCAGCCCGTAGCTCAGCGGATTGTCCGCGACGTTGCGCAGCATGCCGGCCGGATCGAGCCCCTGGTCGCCGCCGAGCACCCAGCAGATGCCGAGCATCGACAGCAGGACGCCGGGCACGACCAGCAGGTTCGCGCGCTGCTTGTTGAACACGATGGCGGCGACGAGCGTGAGGCTCGGCCACAGATAGTTGACCATCGCGACTTCGACCGCTTGTCGAGCGTTGCTCGCATAGCCGATCGACAACGACAGGCACACCTCGTACGACACGAACAGCAGCCCGCCCCACAGCAGATAGTTTTTCGGGAACCGGCTCAGGTCGGGGAAGCCGATCGAAAACAGCAGAAGCACGGACGCCACCGTATAGATCATCGCCGCGCCGCCGGTCGCGCCGAGGTTTTCGCTGACCCCGCGCACGAGCGCGACCACCGACGCCCATAACAGCACCGCGCCGAGCCCGACGAGCGTTGCGTTGTTCTTGCGTTTGATGTTTGCTGCCTGTTTCAACATGCTGATTCGATTTCGGATGATTCGGGTCGGCTCGCGCATGCCGTCATCGCGAGCAGCGATACAAAACGGAGATTTCGCCGGAAGCGCGCATTTTACGGGGGCGCAGCCGTCGCGGCGATTCAGCCGGACCGGCGTGTCCGGTCGATTCGGTCGTGCGAGCCGATCACGCGTCGTCGATACGCCACGGTGCACCGATTTCCGACAGCGCACGTCCGATCGAATCGAGCATCGCGTTCCGCGTCGGGCCCAGCGTCGTGACAAGGAGGAAACCGGCTGCTTCGATCGACAGATCGATGAGCGGCCAGCCGTTGGCCGCATCGCGAATTTCAAGCCGTCGTTCGTGTGGATCGACGTCGATGTCGACGTCGCCATGCGCTTGTCGCAGCACATTGGCGATGGCGTCGAATGCGTCGGCCGAAGGGGGCGTGTGAATGCGGTATTCGAAACTCATCTGCGCGGACCGGTGTGCGAGGCGGGCAGTCTAACCCGCGCCGTGCCTCCCGTCCGTCGACTGTAACGCATCGGGCGCCCACCGCAGCGGGCGCCCGATGCGTCGATCACCGCTCGCGCCGCTTCTTGCTCAGCTCGATCGTCTCGAACAGCTCGTATTGCGCGGTCGGGTGCTGGTCGGCGCCCGGCGCGTGGTAGTAGCGCATCGTGATCGTCGTGTGGCCGCCCGGCTTGCCCGGATCGTGATCGAACACCGCGATCCCGTAGCCGGTGCCCGTATCGCGGCGCGCGGACCAGATCGCATCCTCGAGCGCATCGGCCGGCTGGCGCACGAACGTGTTCGGCGCGGTGCCCGGCACCGGCCGGTTCGGCTTCGTGAATACCTTCGCCTGCGCAAAGCCGGTCGACGGGTTTTCGCCGTACACGTCGAGCGGCGCGCTGGTGCCGCCGCCGCCGAGGATCAGGTGGATCGTGCCGTGGCTCGTGTCGAACTTCGTGCGGTCGGGATCGTTCGAGCCGACCGGGCGCGGCTGCAGCGTCTCGACCACTTCGCCGGTCTTCGCGTCGACGCCCGCGCGGTGATTGCAGCCGCGCACCGGGTAGCTGCGCTCGTAGTCGTGATCGTGGCCGCACAGCACGAGATCGACGCCGTAACGGTCGAACAGTGGCAGCCACGCTTCGCGAATGCCCTTGTCAGACCCGTTGCCCGTCTTCGACGAACTGAGCGCGTCCTGGTGCATCTGCACGACGATCCAGTCGATGTCGTCGTCATGCGCGGCATGGCGCAGCGTGCGTTCGAGCCAGCGCGTCTGCTCGCCGTTGCTGTAGCCGCGCACGTAGAACGACGTGCCGGGCTCGATCGGCGGTCGGCCGGTGCTCGCGGCCGGCACGAGCGGCGCGGGGCCGCCGACGAACGCGGCGGCATCCTGGTACACGACGTCGTCTGCGTCGAGCGACACGAACAGCACGGAGCTCACGCGGAAGCTGTACCAGCGGCCCGGGAAATGCGTGCCGTTTTCCGGCAGCGTATAGCGTGCGAGGTACGAGTCGAGCCCTTGCGGGCCGTTGTTGAACTCGATCTCGTGATTGCCGGGGCACGGCATCCACGGGCGATTCGCGGCCGACGTCTGGTTGTTGTTGCCGAAATCGCGCCACACCTCGGGCTGGTGCGCGGGGTTCAGGTTCGCGTAGCAGAGGTCGCCGTTCAGCAGGTGAAACAGCGGCTGGAACTGCTCGACGGCCTGCACCGCGAAGCGGCTCTGCGGCGACGACAGGACCCACGCACCGTTCGGCGTCGCGAGATCGCCGTAGCTCGTGAAACGGAACGGCGCCCGGCCGCGCGGCGCGGTCGAAAAATTCGCGGAGAACGGCTGTGCGGCGTTGCTGTCGTTGTCGGCCGTGATTTCGTAGCGGTAGCGTGTGTCGGGCTTCAGCCCGTGCACGCGCGCGTGATACGCAAACACGGTCTCGCCGTTCAGGCCGTCGGTGTACAGGCGCTGGACGCCGTGCACGGTGCGCGGCGGCTCGCCGTCGGCGACGATGCGCGCGCGCGGATTGACGGCCGCGGCGAGCGATGCCCACGAGATCACGACTTCGGACGTCGGGTCGTTGCCCCACGTCAGGTGAACCTGTTCGGGCGTGCCGTCCGGATTCGACGCGGCAGCGCGGGCGGCCGCGAGCCCGCCGGCGGCGGTGGCGAGGCCGGAGACGCCCGCGAGTTTCAGGAAGCCGCGACGCGACACGGAAGCGGCCGGCTCGTTCGGCTGATCAGGGGAGGTGTCCTGGTTCGACATGGTCGGTGTGTTCGTTGATGGGACGCGAGAGGGGAGCCGCACGGCCATGCGCGAGCGCGGCCGGGGCGTGGGCCGGAAACGAGCGGGATCCCGGTCGCATGCATTGTCGAAGGGCAGTTTTGCCGCGTTGTGACAGTTCGCAACCCGGCGTGTGCGCTGGCCGATACATAGGGCCCCGCGCCGCGCGGCCTCCGTGAAAATTATTCGCCGATGTCGCGACGGATTTCTCCCGCCTGCTCCGTTTAACGCATGAACGACCGCTTCCGGTCAATGCCATTACTTCGGAGTCTTTCATGAAACTTTCTGTTCCATTGCGATGGGCTGCCGGCTGCATGGCTGCGTTCGCGACGTCCGCCGTATTCGCGCAGGCCGTCATCGTCGCGCCTTTTGCGCCGCCGCCGCCGCGCGTCGAAGTGATGCCGGCGCCCCGGGCGGGCTACGTCTGGGACCAAGGGCACTGGCACTGGCGGCAGGGCCGTTACGTGTGGATTCCGGGCCACTGGCAGATCGTGCGGGTCGGTTACCACTGGGTGCCCGGGCATTGGGCGGCGCGCGGCCCGGCCTGGCGCTGGGTGCCGGGCCACTGGGCCTGACGGGCCCTGACGTGCACGCCGCCGCGCGTCGAAGCGATGCGCGCGCGGCGGATTCTTCATGCAACCTCATGAGTCGAAGCGATGCTTTTTCGAACCATCGTGATACTGGCGGCCGCGGCCCTCGTGCTGGCCGGCTGCGTCGTGGTGCCGGCCCGTCCGGTGTATTACCGGCCCGCGCCGGTCGTCGTATATTGAGCGCGCCGGCCGACGGTCGCGCGGCCGGCAGACAGGATCGACATGCGGCGCGAACCGGATGTCGATGAAACCGGCACGGCCGATGCCGTGTGCGACGCCTGGCGCGACGCGCGCGGAGATCCCGAACCATCGGAACCGTCGGCATGGCGCCGTCCGGCGATGGCCCGACGCATGCAAGGAGAGCACGACGATGAGCTTCAGCCGGGCGGCGGGTCCTTCTGCCGTGACAATGCGGCGCCCGCGCGCCGCGCAACGGAGCAGGCGGCGTTGAACGATCGCGGCGACCGCGATCCGGACGCGGAACTCGTCGCGCGCGTCGGCGCACGCGATGCATCGGCGGTGCGCGTGCTTGTCGCACGCAAGCTGCCGCGGCTGCTCGCATTGGCGACGCGCATGCTCGGCGACCGGAACGAAGCCGAGGACGTCGCGCAGGAGACGTTCTTGCGAATCTGGAACCAGGCGCCGCGCTGGCGTGAAGGCGAAGCCCGCTTCGACACGTGGCTGCATCGCGTCGTGCTGAACCTGTGCTACGACCGGTTGCGCAGCCGGCGCGAGGAGCCCGGCGACACGCTGCCCGACGTGCCCGACACGCAGCCGTCCCCGGCCGTGCATGCGGAACTGCGTTCGCGCGACGCGCGCGTGCGGCAGGCGCTGGCCGCGTTGCCGCCGAGGCAGCGGGAAGCGCTGGTGCTCCAGTACTATCAGGAAATGTCGAATGGGGAAGCGGCCAACCTGATGGGCATCACCGTCGATGCGCTGGAAAGCCTGCTCGCCCGTGCGCGGCGCAACCTGCGCGCGCAACTGGCCGGCGACCCACCTAGCGAGGACAAGCGATGACACCCGAACGATTTCGTACCATCGTCGCCGCGTATGGCTCGGACGCGCGGCGCTGGCCGCAAGCCGAACGCGCGGCGGCCGAAGCGTGGGCGCACGCGCATCCGCGCGACGCACTGAACGCGCTCGACGAGGCCGCCGAGCTCGACGCGTGGCTGATGCAGGATGCGGTGGCGCCGCCCGCGCCGGCGCTGGTCGAACGTATCGTCGCGACGGCGCCGCCGCCGCAACGCGCGCGCCGCCGCGGCCGCGTGTGGTGGTCGGGCGCCGCGTTCGCAGGCGTCGGGCTGGCCGGCGCGCTGGCCGGTGCGGTGGCCGTGTCGATGCTGATGCTCGGCAGCGCGCCGATCGCGCAACACGAACCGGGCTACCTGACGACGACGTTCGGCGGCCCGAGCATCGACGGAGCCGACGAATGACCGAACGCGGCTGGAAATTCACCCTCATCGGCTCGGTCGTGCTGAACGTGTTCATGCTCGGTGCGATCGGCGGCGGCGCGTATCAGTGGTTCTCGACCCATCGCGACCTGCACGCGGCCGGCACGCCCGCATCGCGCACCGCGTTGCGTTTCGCCGCGGATGAATTGCCCGATGCGCGGCAGCGCGAGTTCGCCGCCGCGCTGAAGGCGGCGCGCAAGAGCGGCCGCGATTTCGCGCGGGAAGGGCGCGACGGCCGGATCACCGTGCTCGACCTGCTCGCGGCGCCGCAACTCGATCGGGCGGCGATCGATGCGGCGCTCGACCGCACGCGCGCGGCCGACACCGCGATGCGGGCGCAGATCGAGCGCAGCGTCGTCGATTTCGCGGCGACGCTGACGCCCGACGAGCGCGTGAAGTTCGTCGACGGCTTGCAGCACAGCGGAAACTGGCGTCTGCCGCCGAGGCTGCAGAAGAAGCCGGACGCATCGGCGAGCGAGTAAGCCGAATAAACACCGCGCGCGCGGGCGGCATGCAATCTGCGTGTTGCTCGCGCGTCATGCGTGTGCCGCTTCCGATGAATCGCGCGGTCGTTATCCATCGACGACGCACGCCGCCGCGCTGCGAGACTTTCGCCCGGCGTTTCCCCGATCACAAAAAATATTTCCCTTCCCGCGACGGATTTCTTGGTGTGCTTGCGTTGAACGTGAGTATGCACCGCAAGAGAGCCCGTCATGGACCACCCGAACGACGCCACACCGGCCGCGATCGCGCTGAACCGCTTCGGTCTCGGCGCGCGCGCCGACGAAGCCCCGCCCGCCGACCCGAAGGCCGCATTGCTCGCCCAGTTCGACCGCTACGACGCAGGGCCCGCCCCATGGGCGAGCGAGCCGGACGCGATCATGCTCGCCACGCGCTTCGCGAACACCCGCAACGCGATGACGAGCGACGACCCGGCCGCCAAGCGCGCAACCGAGCAATCGATTCGCCGCGACGGCTACGACGCGTATCGCAGCGCCGTCGCCGCGCGCATGAACAGCGCGCTGACTACGTCCGCGCCTTTTGTCGAGCGTCTCGTGCATTTCTGGGCGAACCATTTCGCGGTATCGGTCGACAAGGGGCAGGTGGCCGCGTACGCGGGCGCGTTCGAGCGCGACGCGATCCGCCCGCACGTGCTCGGCCGTTTCGAGGACATGCTCGTCGCCGTCGAGCAGCATCCCGCGATGCAGGTGTTCCTCGATCAGGCGCGCTCGGTTGGCCCCGACAGCCCGGCCGCGCTGCGCGCGCAGGCACGCAATCCGTCGGCGAAGCGCGGGCTCAACGAAAACCTCGCCCGCGAGATCATGGAACTGCATACGCTCGGCGTGCGCACCGGTTACACGCAAGCCGACGTGACGGAATTCGCGCGTGCGCTGACCGGCTGGAGCATCGCCGGCGGCCGCGGGCCGCAACCGGGCGATGCGGCGCCCGGCGCATTCGTGTTTCGCGCGAATCTGCACGAACCGGGTTCACGCACGGTGATGGGCCGCACCTACGATCAACCGGGCGAAGCGCAGGGGCGCGCGGTCCTGCACGACCTCGCGCGATCGGAGGCGACGGGCCGGCACATCGCGTTCCAGCTCGCCCGTCATTTCGTCGCCGACACGCCGCCGCCCGCGCTGACCGACCGGCTCGCGCGCGCATTCGACGCGAGCGGCGGCGACCTGCCGACCGTCTATCGCGCGCTGGTCGACGCGCCCGACGCGTGGTCGCCGGTCAACCGCAAGTTCAAGACGCCGTGGGAATGGGCCGTATCGACGCTGCGCGGGCTCGGCTGGCGCGACACCGCTGATCTCAAGGCCGCGCCGCTGCTCGCGCAGCTCGGCCAGCCGGTGTGGCGCCCGGGCTCGCCGGCCGGCTACGACGACGTCGCCGCGAGCTGGGCGGCGCCCGACGCGCTCGTGCGCCGCGTCGAGATCGCGCAGCGTCTGGCCGCGCGTACGGGCGACCGGCTCGATCCGCGCACGCTGGGCAACACGCTGCTCGCCGGTTCGATGAGCGCGCCGACCGCGACCGCGGTCGCGCGCGCCGAAAGCGCGACGACCTCGCTCGCGCTGCTGCTCGTGTCGCCCGATTTCCAACGGAGATGACCATGACACTGTCCCGCCGACAATTCCTCCGCGTGGCCGCCGCCGGCGCGGGCGCGATCCTCGTCGCGCCGCGGATCGTGTTCGCGAACGTCGAGACCGACCGGCGCTTCGTGTTCGTGATCCAGCGCGGCGCAGCCGACGGCCTGAACATCGTCGTCCCGTATGCGGAGCCCGCGTATGCGTCGCTGCGCGGCCCGCTCGCGATCGACGCGGCGGCCGCGACGCGACTCGACGGCACGTTCGCGCTGCATCCGTCGCTCGCGCGGACCGCGCAGTTGTACCGAGACGGGCAGGCGCTGTTCGTCCATGCGATTGCGTCGCCGTATCGCGACCGCTCGCATTTCGACGGCCAGAACGTGCTCGAAACGGGCGGCCGCGCACCGTACCAGGTGAAGGACGGCTGGCTGAACCGGCTCGCCGCGCTGCTGCCGGCGACGCGCGACAACGCGATCGCATTCGCGCCCACCGTGCCGCTCGCGCTGCGCGGCACGGTGCAGGCCGCGTCGTATGCGCCGTCCGGTTTGCCGGCCGCGCCGGACGATCTGCTCACCCGCGTGTCGGCGCTCTACGAAGCCGACGCGCAGCTCGGCCCGTTGTGGCAATCCGCGATGGAAGCACGCGGCCTCGCCGGCGACGCGCATGCACGGCAGGACCCGGCCGGCGTCGGCAAGCTCGCCGCGACGTTTCTCGCGCGCGACGACGGGCCGCGGATCGCGATGATCGAGACGGGCGGCTGGGATACCCATAGCGCGCAGAACGCGCGGCTCGCGAATCAGTTGAAGGCGCTCGACACGATGCTCGCCGCGCTGCGCGACGGCCTTGGACCTGCGTGGCAGCAGACCACGGTGCTGGTCGCGACCGAGTTCGGCCGCACGGCCGCGGTGAACGGCACGGGGGGCACCGACCACGGGCAGGCGTCGGTCGCGATGCTCGCGGGCGGCGCGGTTGCCGGCGGGCGCGTGATCGCGGACTGGCCGGGGCTGCGGCCGGGCGACCTGTACGAAGGGCGTGACCTGAAGCCGACCGCGTCGCTCGACGCGCTGATCGCGGGCGCGGCCGCCGACAGCCTGCGGCTCGATCCGCGCCGCACCGCGTCCGCGTTATTTGCGGAAAGCGGCGCGACACGGCCGATGAGCGGCCTGATTCGTGGGGTCGCGTAACGTGGCGCATGCCGCGCGCGGCCCGATCAACCTATTACCCAACAGGGAGAATCGACATTGAAGATCCAATCCGTTTCGCTGGCCGTGCTGGTGAGTGCGAGCGCCATGCTGATGTCCGCCTGCGTAGTCGAGCCCGTGCGGCCGCCGCAGCCCGCGCCCGTCGTCGAGGTGGCGCCGCCGTCGCCCGCACCCGGCTATCGCTGGGCGAAGGGGCATTACCGGTGGGCCGGCAATCACTGGGCGTGGGTGCCGGGGCATTGGGTGGCCGTGTACTGACACGGCAAGCGCATCGACGTGCTGCTGTGCGGCGAGATCGACGTGCCGGCCACAAGCGATCGTGCGAAGTGCCGCAGCAACGGCGGTCTCGGCGGGCTCGACCTCGTACGCTGAGCGGCGCAACGCAGCCTAGTCCCACCCGATCCGGTGCTTCTCCTCCGTCTCGCGATGGCGCCAGTCGTCGTCCGCGTGAAGATACTGGCTCGTCGTCGTGAGCGATACATGGCCGAGGTTGTCGCGCACGAGCCGCAGGTCGACGCGGCCGTCGGCCATGTGCGAGCCCGCGCTGTGACGCAACCAGTGCGCGGATGCCTGTTCGAGCACGCGCGCCGCCTGCTCGCCGGCCTCGCCATTCGCACGTAGCCGGTCGGCCGCGTGCCGGAACACCTGCTTCACGATCCGGTGCAGCGCCGCACGCGTGAGCGGCTTGCGCGTCTGGCCGACCGGCAGCACGAGCGGCGTCGGTTCGCCGTCGAGCGGCAGCGCGGGCAGGCCGTGCGCACGCCGGTAGCGCGACAGCTCGGCCATCATCTCGTCGGTGGCCGGCACGAGCCGCCGCCGGCCGCCTTTGCCCGTCACGTCGAGCCACCAGCGCGCGTGCCCGTTCGCGTCGCGCCGGCAGAAAAATTGCCCCATCGTCGTATCGGCCGCTTCGGTGATGCGCAGCCCGCCGAGATACAGCAGCGTGAAGAGCCACCGCGCGCGATCCGCATGGAAGCATGCGCGTGCATCGTCGCGCGGCATCGCGGCGATTGCATCCTTCACCGATTGCCACAACGGCTGCCCGAGATGGCGCGTGACGCGCGGCGCGGGCCGGCGCTGCCGCTGACGCGACAACGCGAGCGGGTTGCCGGCCAGATAGCCGGCCTGCACGAGCCACGAGAACATCACGTTCAGGATCACCAGCGCCTGCCGCTGGCTCGCTGCCGACAGCGGCCCGTAGAACGGCCGCCAGCGCGGATCGTCGCGCGGATGCTTGCGGCCGCCGTTCGCGCACCATAGCTCGGCCGGCGCGGGCGCGAGCAGGAACTGCCGGTACACGACGAGATCCTCGTGCGTGAGCGACGACAGCGGCTTGCCGCATGCGATCACGGCCCACAGCAGCAGGCGTTCGGCTTCCTTGCGGTAGTTCTGGAACGTGGTCGGCGTATCGACGAAGCGCGCGAGCCACGCACGCACGGCGTCGAGGTCGTTGGTCGCGGCGATCTGCGGATGCGCGCTGCCCGACCGATTGGTGCCTGAGCGTCCGTCGAGCGCGGCCGGCACGGTCAGCGTATCGATCGGCAGCGGGCGGAGTGCAGTGTCGGGCGAAGCGGATGCGGTCATGCGAAGGAAACGCGCTGCGCGAATCGCACGGGCGTGGCCGGGCGCACGACCGCAGCGCACGAAAGCGTATCGGGAAGCGCCGATGGTACACGATCACCATACGGTGAAGCCGCCGTCGACGGCGATCGCCCGGCCGGTGACGAAGCGCGCGGCGGAACCGGAACACGGTAACGTATCGGCTCGCACGCGACATCCGATAAACGACGGCAGTCGAGCACGTTCAGTAAGGTGTTTGTGAACCTTCTCACCGGGCGGTTCGTCTAATTGGCCCTCCAACGCTCGCAGAGGCATACCAGATGATTCACAAGATTCGAACGCTGCTCGGCGCGGCCGTCATTGCCGGCAGCACGCTCGTCGCCGGATGCCAGACCGACGCCGCTGCCATCGCGCCGAGCGCGGCGCGCCCGGCCGACGGCACGCCCGTGACGAAGACGGTCTATGTCGCGCCGCAGTCCGCGCGCTGCACGGGCGTCGCGCCGATGGAGTGCCTGCAGGTGCGCAGCAGCCCGAGCGAGCCGTGGAGCCTGTGGTATGCGGGAATCGAAGGGTTCGCGTACCAGCCCGGCTACCTGTACACGCTCGAAGTCGACGAATACCGCGTCGCGCGGCCGCCGGCCGACGGTTCGTCGATCCGCTGGGTGCTCAAGCGCGTCGTCGAGCGCAGCCAGGTGAACTGACGGCCGCGATCACGCGGAAGGGCGCGCCGCCGCACCGGCCGGCGGCGCGGCCGTATCGATCCGCCGGAACACGACCGACGACAGCAGCGTCACCGCGCCCATGCACGCGAACGACAGCATGAACCCGTGCGCCATCGAGCCCCGATAGGCAGCGAACAGGTTGACGAGCCCGCCGCCGATCGACACGCCCAGCCCCATCGCGAGCATCTGCATCATCGTGAACAGGCTGTTGCCGCTGCCGGCATCGGCATGCGACAGCCCCTTGAGCGTCACGCCGTTCATCGCGGCGAACTGCATCGAATTCGCCGCGCCGAACACCATCAGCAGCACGCCTTCCAGAACAGGCGCGGGCCGCGCCGACACCAGCGCGAACCCGGCGATCGCGAAGCCGACGATCCCCGTATTCACGACCAGAAACGCCGCATAGCCGAAGCGCTTCACGAGCGGCGCGATCCAGCGTTTCGCGACGACGCCCGCGATCGCGGCCGGCAGCATCATCAGCCCGGATTGCAGCGGCGTATAGCCGAGCTGCACCTGCATCAGCAGCGGCAGCAGGAACGGCACCGAACTCGTGCCGATCCGGCACAGCAGGTTGCCGAGCAGCCCCGAGCCGAAGTTCGGCTCGCGGAACAGCCCCAGCCGGAACAGCGGCTGAGTGCGGCGCCGCGCGTGGGGCAGGTACGCCAGCGCGCTCGCCAGCCCGAGCCCGGCGAGCCCGGTCGCCCACGCGGTGCGGTGCGCGGACATCGGCGGGTCGATCGCGAGCGACAGCGCGATCATCGCGGCCGACAGCAGCGCACAGCCGACGAAGTCGAACGGCGGCGGCTGCGTCGCCTGGTCGTGCGGCAGGTAGCGTTGCACCGCGATGAAGCCGATCACGCCGACCGGCACGTTGACGATGAACACCCAGTGCCACGAAATCGCCTGCGTGAGCCAGCCGCCGAGCGTCGGCCCGACGATCGGGCCGAGTTGGCCGGCGATCGACACGAACGCGATCGCCGCGACGTACTGCTCGCCCGGCACGCGGCGCAGCACGGCGAGCCGCCCGATCGGCAGCAGCATCGAGCCGCCGATGCCCTGCACGGCGCGCGCGACGACGAGCTGGCCGAGCGTGTGCGACGCCGCGCAGCCGATCGACGCGACCACGAACACGAGGATCGCGACCGAGAACACGCGGCGCGTGCCGAACCGGTCGGCGAGCCAGCCGGAGGCCGGCGTGAGCATCGCCATCGTCAGCGTGTAGACGACCACGACGGGCTGCATCGCGAGCGGCGACGCATGCAGGCTTTGGGCGATCGACGGTAGTGCGGTGTTGACGATCGTCGTATCGAGCGACTGCATGAAGAACGCCGCGGCGACGATCCAGAGCAGCGCGGAATGTGTGGGTTCGCGGGACATGGTGAAATCGGTGGTACGGAAGACGGGCGCCGGCGCGGGGTCGCGCGGCGGCCGCCGGGCCTCAAGCGCTCGATGGTACCGATTCCGCCGGTCATCGGGAAGCGGTCTCGCCGACCGCATCGAGGGCATGTTCGTCGTCGGCGGGACGCTGCTCGACGTGGCGCAGGCGCGTTTGCGCGGTCGCGCGGCGTGCCGCGCGTGCGTCGTGGCGCTTGGCGATGAACGGATGCTCGACATAGCGGTAAGTCAGCAGCGAACACAGGACGGCAACCAGCGCGCATGCGAGCGCGAGCGCCCAGATGCCGGAATCGCCAGCCGAATTGATCGGGAAAACGAACTTGTTGAACGCATGAATGATCATGTACACGATCACCATGTGGATCATGTAGATACTGAAACTGGCGGTGCCGAGCAGCGCGAGCGGCCGGGTGTCGAGCAGGCCGTAGAACGTGTTCCCGCTGGCGATGCAGAGAAACACCGGGAGCAGCGGCAGCGCGCCTTCGATCGAATAGCGTTCGGCCGGGGACGGCGACATCGCGAGGATCAGCACCGCGACGGTTGCCGCCGGTTTCGTCGCGAGCCGTGCGCGGATCGCGGGGTGCCGCGACACCTCGTAGGCCACCGCGCCGAGCGCGAACAGCAGCGCCATGCCGCCGGGCGGCCCGAACAGCGCCGCGCACGCCGTGACGATCGCGAGCGCGAGCAGCTTGCGCCACGCACGTGTGGCGACGAACCAGGCGAGAAACGGAACGGCGACGTAGAACCGCCATTCGTAGGCGAGCGTCCACCAGACGCCGCTCAGATACGGCGTCCGCTCCGCTCCGTTGATCGGGAACGCGCCGAACCAGCCGAGCGAAACGGTCTTGAGCAGGTCGGCCAGCAACTGCGTCGGTGCGCCGACGGCGTTGCGGGGAAACCAGTAAAGCGTGCAGACGACGATGACGGCCGCGTAAAACAGATAGAGCGGCGCGACGCGTCGCACGCGTCCGACGAAGAAGGTCCGCACGTCGAGCGCGCCTCGGCATGCGCGTTCCCAGAACAATAGCCCGGTGACCATGAAGAACATCGCGACGGGAATCGTGCCGAGATTGCGCAGGAAATCGGTGCCGGCACCCCAGACGCCGGTCGACAGCAACGCCTGGTTGCACGCGAAATGATGGAAGACCACGGAGACGGCCAGCAGGCCGCGGAAACCGTCGAGATTGCGATAGCGCATCGACAGCGACTTGTCGACGGCCGACCGGTAGAACGGCACGTGTCGCGCGACGAGCCACGCGATGATCGCCACGGCCGCAACGCATGCCGGGAAGTAGAGTTTGTCGGGTGTCGGGGAGAACAGGGTTTCCAGAGAGGGCGTAACAAAGTCCACTGAAGAGCGTCTCGTGTCTTGGATCGGGATGTCAGGCACGGATGGTCGGATGGTCCGCGTCGATGCAAGGTCTTCTGCGCGCTTCGCACGGCTTTCGATCACCGGTCTTGTGATCCGATGGTATCAAACGATTGCGAGCGTCGCGGGCGATGTGGCGGCCCGTTGTGCAACACGATGTTTCAGGGCGAATCGATGCGGGCGCGTACTCGTCGTGCTGGTCGCCTGCGGGGCTCGCCTCGCAAATCCTGTTCCTCGCCGGTCGGACATTCGTCGTCGTCAATGGCACGCGACTGGCCATTCGGCCGGCTTCCCCGTCGTCCGGCGCGGGCTTACCTTGAGCGACAGCAGTTCGATGCGTCGGGCCAGCGGCGGAAGAAGGGCGGATTCCTGCCGTCCGTTGCCGCTGGTCTACGCCGACCCGGGATCCGTCCGGTCCTGAAGGTGATAGCAATGCTTGCAATTTACCTTCATGGTGCTATCATTGATAGCAAATCTGGATGGAGGTACTCATGGCAAATCTTCTGGTGCGTAACGTGGATGACACTATCGTTCAAAGCCTGCGCGAGCAGGCCGCGGCTAATGGCAGGAGCGCCGAGGCCGAACATCGAGCCATTCTGGCCGAAGCGCTCGGCCGACCGAAGCGGCGCACATTCGCGCAAGTGCTGATGAGCATGCCGGAGGTGGGCGAAGACGCGGATTTCCAACGTGTTCAGGATTCAGGCGAGGTCACGCGTGTTTTTGATTGATACGAACGTCATCAGCGAAATCAGGAAGGGCAGGCGAACCAACCGCGGCGTGCGGGCGTTCTTCAGGCAGGCCGAAGCCGAAGCGAGCCCGCTTTACCTGTCCGTCGTGACGGTGGCCGAGCTGCGGCGCGGCGTCGACCTGATCCGTCATCGCGGCGATCACCCGCAGGCGTCGGCGCTCGAGGCCTGGATGGCGATGATCGTGTCCGGCTATGCGCCGAACATCCTACCGGTCGATATCGAGATCAGCCAGATGTGGGGGCATTTGCGCGTGCCCGATCCGACGCACGAACTCGACAAGCTGATCGCGGCCACCGCACTGATCAATGATCTGACGGTCGTCACGCGTAACGTCGACGATTTCGCTCGCACCGGCGTTCGGTTGTTGAATCCGTTCGACTAGCGCCGGGGGCGGGCTCGATGCCGCGTGCGACGCATTCGCTGTTCGCGCCGGGCACCATGGCGCTGTAGACCGACATGCTGGGTTTGTGGTGGTGACACGAATCGGAGCCGCAGTAAAAGCGGGCGGTCAGCAAAGAACGAGGGATGCATTCAAACGGGCTGTGTCGACTCAAAACCTCCGTCATGGAACGCGTCCGAAGCGCTCGTGCTTGTGCGCCGCATCAAAATAACTTGACGAAACGTCCGGTACCGCGTAGTGTCCGAGACCGAAGTCATCAAGAAGTCCGATTGCTCATCATTGGCCGTACACCGTGCGGCAGTCGTTGGTCTCTCCCTCTTTGATTCTTTCTGTGCCCGTCGCGGGCGCATGTTCAATTATTTGTATTAAGGAAGTATTTGTGGATACCGGTACCGTCAAGTGGTTCAACGAAACCAAGGGCTTTGGTTTCATTTCCCCGGACAACGGCGGCGACGATCTGTTCGCCCATTTCTCCGAAATTCGCGGCACGGGCTTCAAGACCCTGGCCGAAGGCCAGAAGGTCAGCTTCGAAGTGAAGCGCGGCCCGAAGGGTCTGCAAGCGTCGAACATCACGCCGCAGTAAGCCGCATCGGCAGCGGTCGCCAAGCGGCGGCCGATGCCGAATGGAGTATCGCGCGGGCGCCGCATGACGGCGGCCTGTGCGTTCCGATGCGCACGACCGATGCATCGCGACATTCACGATGCATCGGTCGTGACGCCTCCCTCATCGCATGCGTGAACCGCATGCGACGCAACGCCCTCGCGAAGCGCACGTCGTTTCGCGAGCGCATCACCGCTTCAACGCATCAACCCGAGCAGACCGCCGCCATGCCGTAGCTGGCGCGGTCCCGACTTGCGCGGCGCTGCTGGCGCCGCAGCCACCGACCGCCCGAACGTCGCAACGCGCCGGGCTCCGATCGCAAGACAGGCCCGAGGCCCGTCTGAACGAACCGATCCCGGCTGCCTGCCGGCCGCCGTCCCGTTTGCGGGAGCGGCGCCGGGCAGTTGCCGCGGCCGCGGTCAATCACCTTGTCTGGAGGAATTGGTTTGGCAAAAGAAGAACTGCTGGAACTGGACGGAATCGTCGACGAAGTGCTGCCGGACAGCAAATACCGTGTCACGCTGGAAAACGGCGTCGTGGTCGGCGCGTACGCGTCGGGCCGCATGCGCAAGAACCACATCCGCATTCTCGCGGGCGATCGCGTGACGCTGGAACTGTCGGTGTACGACCTCACCAAGGGCCGCATCAACTTCCGGCACAAGGACGCGAATTCCCCGCGTCCGCCGCGAAGCGGGCAGCCGCGCCGCTAAGCGGCCAGGACCGGTGCGCAGCAACGCGCACCGATCGCCAACTGTCCGGCCCCGTGGCCGGACGAACCGGATGAACGGCGCACGGTGCGCCGTTCGTCGGTCGCCAGCGGCGCCATCGCGCCGCGGCGGCTACTTCTACCTCTCCCGCCTTTGCCGGCGCCGCGCGTGTTCCTCGCTCAGGCGGCCGCGTCCCGCAGGCAATCCTCGATCGCCATCGCGAAATACAGCGAACATTCCGGCATCGGTTACTGCCCGCCATTCGGTATCGTCACGAGCCGCGCGTTCGGATCGCATGCGACAAACGTCGCCTGCATCGCTGAAACCGCACGGGCCGACGACCGACCGTGCACGCTGCGACGCCGTTCGCCCGCGGCTTTACGCGCGGGCTGGCGTGGCAGTACATCGAGGAACTGATGCCGGCGCTGCTGCAGAGACGCGCCGAGCACCGGACGCGCAAGTGTGGCGGGAAGCATCGTCGAGCGAAGGGCGAGCATGCAGTTGACGCGTCATGCGGCCCGCTGCACGCTGACTGCCGATACCATTGCGCCCGTCAGTTGAACCACCGCGCCGGCGAACATCGCCACGCGCAGGCTGGCCGCGCCGCCGTGCGCGGCTGCGAACGCCGTGCCGAGCACCGCGATCCCGAGCGTCGCGCCGGTCATGCGTGCGACGTTGACGAGTGCGCTCGCGGTGCCCGAGCGCGCGGCGTCGACCGCGCCCACCGCGACGGTCATCAAAGGACCCGTCGCGACCCCCATCCCGAGCCCCGTCAATGCGAGCCCGATCTCCGCGCCGAGCAGACTCGACGAACCGGCCGATGCGCCGATCGCGACGAGTCCGCTCGCGATCACCGCGACGCCGCCGGCCGTCGCCGCCCGCGTGCCGACGCGCTCCGACAACCGCCCGGAGCACGGCGACACGGCGACGAACAGGAGCGCCATCGGCAGCAATGCGAGGCCCGCGCCGGTCGAATCGAGGCGGCCGGTGCTCTGCCACGTCAGCGGCAGCAGGAACAGCACGCCATACATCCCGAACGTCATGCCGGTGGTCGCCGCGATCGCGCCGCGAAACGCGCTGATCCGGAAAATGTCGAGCGGCACCAGCGCGGATTCGCCGTGGCGGCGCTCGATCGCGACGAACGCAACGAACGACGCAACCGCGACGCAACCGGCGATCGAACATGCGACCGGCGCCTCGCGGAACACGATCGCCGCATACGCGAGCGCGCCGAGCGCGAGTGCGCCCGTGACTTGCGCCGCGCCGTCGAAATGCCGGCCGTGCGGATCGGACGACTCGGGCACGGCCGGGATCGCGAGCAGCATCGCGGCGATGCTCAGCGGCACGACGACGAAAAAGATGCTGCGCCAGCCGAAGTGCCGGATCAGCACGCCGCCGAGCGTCGGCCCGATCGCCATCGCCACGCCGTTGCACGCGGCCCAGATGCCGCGCGCGCGGCCGCGTTCCACCGGGTCGCGCCACACGACCCGCACGATCGCGAGCGACGCCGGCAGCAACAACGCCGCGCCGACGCCGGCCAGCGCGCGTGCGGCGATCAGCACCGACACCGACGGCGCGAGTGCGCACAGCAGCGACGCGATGGTGAAGACGGCCGTGCCCGCCAGGAAGACGCGGCGGCGGCCGTACAGGTCGGCGAGCAGTCCGCCGGTCAGCAACAGCACCGCGTACGTGAGGTTGTAGCTGTCGACCACCCATTGCAATGCGCCGACACCGGCATGGAAATAGGCGCCGATCGCGCGTGTGGCGAGATTGACGACGGCCGTGTCGATCTGGGCGACGAGCACGGCGAGGCACAGCGTGAGCAGGGTCACGCCGCGGCGTTTGACGATGCGGCCGACGAGCGCAGAAACTTCTCCGGGACGAGTCATGGGCGACATTCCTGGGCGGGCGATCATGCGAGCTTAAGCGCCGCCTGCTGCCGGCATGGTGTCAGCAGGGCGAGGGCAGCGACGCAAACGGCATGCCAGTCGTCAGCTCGGTCTGCCGCGTCACGCCCATTTCCCACAACACCGGGGGCAAATTAACCGCGCGGGGCTGTGGTGGGGCGCCGTCGTTTTGGCAGAATTCCGGAGCGACAACCTTTTTGCGTGAGATGCAGCACCAGCGACGCTTTGCTGCGGGTCAGCTTGAACATGGCCTGCAGCGTCGTCCGAGACCTGCGGCCGGCAATCGGAATCGCGTCCCAGGAAAACGGCGGCCGAGCGGCCCGCTTGCTGATTGATCGGCACCGGCGGCGCGAGCGGCGCCCCGCATGCCGCGCCGGTCACGTTCTTTCGTGCCAGCGCGTCACGGACCAGCGCGTGCAGCGCGGCTGGTTCGCGGCGCCATCGCACGCAAGCCTGCCATCGGCGGAGCTCAAGCCTCCGCGTTTTTTGTCGGGACGGCGGGATTGGCCGTCGCGGGGGCAGGCGGTCGGCACGACCACAGGCCGGAACGTTGCCGTTGCGATGCCGAAAACCATTCAGCTACCGGATTGACGAATTGGTTTGCTTTATCGCTATCGGCATACTGAGGGCACTATCGGCAATGCGGAATTGCGATGATCGGCCTCGTGGGTCGCCAATTTTCTGAAGCATGCCACGGAGTTTATTCGGCTGACGGATTTTATTTAGTACGTGTCCTAGTGATAAATTTGTTTCAAACTGAAAATTATCACCTCAATCTCAAAATTAGAATGAAAAGGCGCATCGTCATGCATTGACGCATTGATTCCATAAAAATAGAATCCGTCGCCAGTCTAGGGGGTTTTTGCTTCGTCCCGAGTTTTACTTTCCTGCATCGTGCGTCCCAACTGACGATGGCGATTCGCTTCGCTTGCGGGTTTTTCTTTGGTCTAGTCGCATTCGGGTTTGCGGTTTACCACATCTGATCGAATTTAAATCCATCCTGTATGGATTTGTCGTGTCTATTCGAATTTTAATGATGGAGGCGCATCAATGGATGAAACAAAAGAATCCCGAGCCGCAACGGCATCGAATGTCTATTTTGGTCCTTCCGCGCAGAGAAAATGGCTGAGACGCGGTGCGCCGCGCGACGTGGACGTCGTTCTGCTGACTCATCCGCGCGATAGAGCCGATGTCGAGCGGATGTTTCCGTGGGCGGGCATGCTCGACGGCGACGCACTCGCTGATCTGCTGGACTGTCTGCAACCCGTCTATGGCGAGATCATCGAGGCGAAAGGCATCAACATCGGAATCCTTTTTTTGCCGATTCTCGCGGAAGACATGCTCGATCCGAGAAAGCGTGCATCGAGTCGCAGTCGCATGGAGAAGGAGGGGTTGACCAAGGCGGCCGCGATGGGCGCACGACATGTCTGCCTGGGCGGCCTGACGGGGGCGCTGACGAATTACGGCCGCCGCATCGAAGCACGTTCGAAGGAACTCGGTATCGAATTGACGACCGGCCATGCGGTGACGTCGGTCTCGATCGTCCGGCAGATCGACAAGGCACTGTCCGAGTCGGGATTGAGCGGTGGCGATGCGGTCCTCGCCATCCTTGGCGTTGGCAGTGTGGGCGCGGGAGTAGCGAGGCTGCTGGCGCACTCGCCCCGGGCCACGCGACCCGCGGAGTTGATCCTCGTCGACACGCTGCAACAGCAGGACAGGGTTCGCGCGATTGCAGACGAAGTGATGGCATGTTCACCGATGCGGGTATCGGTAGAGGTGCTTCCGACGCGTTACGCGTTGCCGGATGGCAGCCGGTGCTACCGCGATGCCAACGTAATCGTCAGTGCGGTCAGCACGCCATCCATCCTCGATATCGACCTCGTGCGCGCCGGCACGATCCTGATCGACGACAGCCAGCCATATTGCTGGGATCGCAACGCAGCGTGGGCGCGCGTGCGGGCACGTGGCGACATCCTTCCGTGCGACGCAGGGCTCGTCGATGCAGGTGCGACCGCATATCGGTCGTTCTTTCCGTTCGATTTCGCCGATGACGTCGGACACGGCAGCGTCGTCTCATGGTCGTGCCTGGCCGAGGGGGTATTACGCGCCAGTCTGCCGCAGCTCGCAAGCAATATCGGCGAGGCCGATGTGGCACAACTGCTCGCCTACGAGCGCGCGTTCGATGAGCTGAAGTTCGGAATTCCATCCCTCCAATGCGGAAAGCATGTGCTTGATGTGACCGCTTTCCGCCGTTTTCTGCGCGATGGGGACGGATTGTCCGGCGAGCGAGGAGGCCGTTCGTGAAGACGATCCCGATCTATCGAGGATGCAATCGCTGCGGGATGCCGTTGCACTACGACGCGCTGATGAACGGCACCGACGTCGACAAGACCGTAGCGTCGGCGCTATGCGCACACTGTTCGGGCATGCAATCCGATCGGCGCCGCCGCGAATACGAACGAGACGCCGATCACGAATGGTTGCTCGATGCGATTATTTCCAGCGCCCACGGCGAACGAACCTGGCGTCACAAGGCGCTGTCGGTCGCGAAACGCTTGCCAATCGTCGGTGACGGCGGTCTCGGGACGGCGGCCGCCATGCTCGATTCGATTCCGGCACGCGAACCGCGTTCGACGTATTCCGCGATGGTGCTCTACAGCGGCGGCAAGGACAGCACCTACATGCTGGTTCAACTGGCGGAGAAAGGATTGAATGTTTGCGCGTGGATGCTGGATCCCGGTTACCAGTCGCCGCAAACACTCGAGAGTGCACGGCGCGTCACCGCCAAACTCGGTATTCCGCTTGTGATCGAACGTCCGGATAAAGCGCTTGCGGATACGCTGTTCCGATCAGGATTTTCGATCGACGGGAACTCGGATGTCGATCTACAGAAGGGAGCCATGACGTACGGCTCCGCGTGCTGGCCGTGTTTTTCGCTGATCGCGGTCAGCGCAAGCGCCTTTGCGAATCGTCATCGCATTCCGCTGTGCTTCATCGGCACGCAGAAAGGGCAGAACCGGTTGAATCTGGAGGGTGCGGGCGTGTTGTCGGCGCAAGCCTTGCCGAAGGTCAACGATCTCGTCGCCAGGTTCGTGCAGCCGTTCCGCAAAGCGATCCCGGATCACGCGGCTTCGCTCGATGCGGATCCCGACAAGATCGGGTTTCCGACCGTGCTCGTGCCGTACTACGAACTCGTGCGCAAGCCCGAGCGGGAGATCCAGATTGCGCTTATCGATCGATATGACTGGATCCGCCCGAAAAATACGGGCGCATGCAGCTCGAATTGCATGATCAACGAGTTGGGCCGGGCGGTCATGCGTTCGAGATTCGGTTTCGATCTGTATCAGGTCATCGACGCGAACGAACGTCGGCTCGGGTACGCGCCGGATCAGGCGGCCGCGGGCTCGCCGGATCCGGCCATCGTGCGCCTCGGCGCAACCATGCTCGGCTTGAGCGAGCAGGAGGCCGCCGAACTCGGCGTGAAGATTAGGCAGGGTAATCACGATGCGTAACCTGAGCGAAACCGAGACCTACTCCTTTGCCGATCACATTCTGAGTCGCGCCGTCTTCGCGCTGTCGCGCGTCGTGGGCGTGAAGAACATCACGCGGCCGTTCTGGAATCGCTGGCGGGCGGCGCTGTTCGACCAGAACACGCTCGATCGCTTCCTTGCGGCGATAGACGGTCTTTCCGACTGGCCGACGGAAGGCATGGACTTCCTGCAAGCCGAGATTCGGCAGGTCGAGGCGATGCTGCCTGGGATGTCTGGCGACGATGCCATTGCGCACTACCGGCGGTTGTCGTTCCTCGCCCATCTGGTCCAATGGGGCTGCCTGCCGCTTTCGGAGGCGAAGACGAGGGCCTATCGGCACTGTCGAGACTTCTACATCGAGGCCGAACGCCGGGCATTTGGTGCGCGATTCGCCCGTATGCGCATCGACTGGCAAGGCAAACCGATGTGGGCGAACCTGCATTTGCCGGAACCGAGCTTATCGTCGGGGCCGATTCCGTTGGTCGTGATCGTGCACGGCATGGACGACGTCAAGGAAGAGCATCTTGCGAGCGAGCTATTGTTTTCCGAAGCGGGTTTTGCCGTGTTGTGCATCGACGGCCCAGGGCAAGGCGAAACATTTCTGCTCGATGGCGCGACGTGGCCGGAGAACTTCGACGAGGCGATCGTCGCGGCCGTCGACGCGTTGACCGACTATCCGGGAATTGACACGGAAGGCTATGCCATTGCCGGTATCAGTTGGGGCGGCATGTGGGCTTACAAGATTGCAGCAGTCGACTCGCGTGTTGGAGCGATTCTCGATCTGGGCGGCCCGGTCGATGCGCGCCAATTCAACAAGCTGCCTTTCTTCCTGAAAAGCAAGTTTTGCCAGATTCTCGGCATTACGTCGCTCGACGACGCCCGGGATTCGGTCGACCACTTCGCCATCCGCGACGTCACGATGCTCGGAAAGATCCGTGCCCGTGTCCACATCGTTCATGGCGGCCGCGATCCGCTGGTGTCGGTCGCAGACAAGACATGGCTGCGCGATACCCTGAACGAGCTCGGGCGAACCGACGGCGTCAAGCTGACGTTGTTCGCCGATGGAGACCATTGCTGCACGCAATACGTGACGGAAATCCGGCGAGCTGCAGCCGCGGAGTTTTTCGATGCCTACAGGCAGCGAATCGGCGCTCGATGCCAGTCGGGCCATCGCGCGCCGACCGCGTAAGCGTTCATCGCATACAACCGCGCCACATTCGGTTCTTTCACTATGGAACGCATCACGCTCATGCCCCGGTGGGTCGGGTACGGCTTCGTTTGCGCGTGCTTCTTCGCCGCGGGCTGTACCAAGTCGCCGGAAACGTATCACGGCTATGTCGAAGGGCAGTTTTCCTATCTGTCTGCGCCATACGCGGGAAACCTGAAGACATTGCGCGCGGCGCGCGGCGATCGTGTCGAATCGGGCGCGGTCGTCTTCGAGATCGGCGCGCCGGACCTGGAACAGGCGATCAAGCGTCAGTATCACCAGTGGCAATCGTCGCTGAACGTACTTGGCGACCTGCAGCAGGGCAAGCGCCCATCGGAAATCGATACGGTGAAGGCACAGATCGAACAGGCCCGGGCGAGCGCCGCCCTTTCAACGCAACGGCTCGCGCGTGCAGAAGACGACTACCGGATACAGGCGATCTCGCGCGATCAGCTCGAACGCGAACGTGCGGCAGCCCGGGTGGACAAAGCACGAGTCAGCGAGCTCGCCAGTCAACTGAGGACGGCGCGTTTGCCGGCACGCGACGGTCAACTGCATTCTCAACGACAGAGCGCGGACGCACAGCGGGCCGAATACGAACGGTTGCAGACGCAATACCGGCAACTGTCCGTGGAGGCCCCCGGCGAGGGCGTCGTCGTCGATACGTTCTTCACGCCGGGCGAGTGGGTCGTCGCCGGCAACCCGGTAGTCAAGATTCTGGTCGATCGCAATACGAAAGTGCGCTTCTTCGTGCCTGAGGCCGCGCTGGCCAATTTACACGTCGGTCGTGTCGTGAGGATCGCATGCGACGGCTGCGAACGCGGCTATACGGCGACGATCAGCCATATCGCGTCGGACGCGGAATATACGCCACCGGTCATCTACAGCAACGATGCGCGTTCGAAGCTGGTGTTTCTCGTCGAGGCGCGGCCCGATACCGTTGCCGCGCGGAGTCTACATCCCGGCCTGCCGATCGAGGTGACGCCATGAACCGTGCGATGCCGCTGATCGATGTGCGCGATCTGAACAAGCATTTCGGCACCCGGCACGTCGTCAAGAACCTGAGCCTGCAGGTCGGCCGCGGCGAGATATTCGGCTTTCTCGGTCCGAACGGGAGTGGCAAGACAACCTCGTTGCGCATGATGTGCGGATTGCTGACGCCGGATTCCGGCAGCGGAACCTGTCTCGGATTCGACATCCTGACGCAATGCCGGGAGATCAAGCGACGAGTCGGCTACATGACGCAGCGTTTTTCGTACTGGGACGATCTGACGGTGCGGGAGAACCTCGACTTCGTCGCCCGGCTGTATGCGATCGACGCGCGAAAGCAACGCGTCGCGCGAATTCTCGCCGAGATGGGTCTGGAGTCGCGCGCGAGCCAGCTGACCGGCTCGTTGTCGGGCGGCTGGAAGCAGCGGGTGGCGCTTGCCGCTGCGCTGTTGCAGTCGCCGGAACTACTGCTGCTCGACGAACCGACGGCCGGTGTCGACCCGGGCGTGCGCAGGGTGTTCTGGGAGGAACTGCACCGTCTGGCGGCCCGCGGTATTTCGGTGCTCGTCAGCACGCACTATATGGACGAGGCCGAGCGTTGCCACAAGCTGGCCTACATCTCGTACGGCACGCTGCTGGCACACGGCGAGGCCGGTGATCTCGTACGGAGGCACGCGCTCCATACCTGGTCGGTGTCGGGGGGCGATCTCGTCCGGCTGAACGACCGGCTCAAGGGCCGGCCGGGCATCGAACAGGTGATTGCGTTCGGTCGTGCACTGCACGTATCGGGACGCGACGAGGCCATGCTTGCGGCGAGTCTCGCAGCCGTCTGCGGCGATGGTGTCGAGGTTCACAGAATCGCGACGAATATCGAGCACGTTTTCCTGCATTTGATGAAGGACGCATCGGGGGAGCCCGGCTGATCATGATCGAATTCTCGATTTCCCGCTGGTGGAGCATGGTGACGAAGGAATTCCTTCAGATCCGTCGCGATCGCGTGACGCTCGGGATGATCGCCGTGTTGCCGATCGTGCAGCTGGCGCTGTTCGGTTTTGCGATCAACAGCGACCCTCGGCATCTTCCGACGATCGTGCTCGCTGACGACACAAGCGAATTTTCGCGATCGCTCGTCGCCGGTATGCGCAACACGGGATATTTCGATGTCCGGGGCGGCCTGTTTTCCGAACGGGCGGCCCGTGACGCGCTGCAAAAGGGCACCGTGCAGTTCGTAGTCAGCGTGCCGCACGACTTCTCGCGCCGGCTGGTGCGCAACGAGCGTCCGGAAATTCTGGTCGAGGCGGATGCGACCGATCCCGCGGCAACGGGAAATGCGATCGCCGCGTTCAATACGATGACGCAGACGGTGTTGAACAAGGATTTGACGGGGGCCTTGGCGACAACTGCGTCACCGCAAATATTCTCGGCCCGCGTGCACCGGATCTACAATCCGGCCGGCATTACGCAGTACAACATCATCCCCGGATTGATGGGCGTCATCTTGTCGATGACGATGGTCATGATGACGAGCCTCGCCATCACGCGTGAACGTGAACGCGGAACGATCGAGAACATCCTCGCGTCACCGGCAACCTCGATCGAGGTGATCTGCGGAAAAATCGTGCCGTACATTCTGATTGGCCTCCTGCAATGCACGATCATCCTGCTGGCGGCCCGGTTCGTGTTCGGCGTGCCGTTTGAAGGCAATCCTGTAACGGTCTATTGCCTCGCATCGTTGCTGATCGTCGCGAACCTGATGGTTGGCATCGCTATTTCGTCGGTCGCACGCAACCAGTTGCAGGCGATGCAGATGACGTTCTTCTATTTCCTGCCGAGCGTCCTGCTCTCCGGATTCATGTTTCCGTTTGCAGGCATGCCGGGCTGGGCGCGTCTGCTCGGCAACGGATTGCCGTTGACCTATTTCAACCGGGCCATTCGAGGTGTCCTTCTGAAGGGGAGCGGATGGAACGAAGTATGGCCCGATGCCGCGACAATGGTCGTTTTCGCGCTGGTTGCGATGACGGTCGGCCTGCTCGCGTACCGAACCACGCTCGATTGAACGACGATGGCACAACGAACCTCTCCACGCCGCCGCGCCTGCCGTGCGATTGCGGTCCTGTTGATCGCGGTTGCCATCGTCGCGGTGCAGGGGTGCAGCCATCCCGCGTTTATCCCACGCTCCGCGGGCGAGCTGGCATTGCCTTCCACCTTCATGGGAATGAGTGCCAGGTCGATCGATCGCAATGACGCGGGTGTGCGTGGCGAACCCGATCCGCGTTGGTGGCGGCGCTTTGGCTCGCCGGCGCTGGATGCACTCGTCGAGCAGGCGATGCAGGATAGTCCGTCCGTAAAGAGCGCGGAGTCGCGGTTGATCGAGGCCACGAAGTATCTTGCGGGACAACACGGTGCCAGTCGCTATCCGCAGATCGACCTCGGCGCGTCGGCCAAAAGGGAGCAGTTGAATACCGCAGCTGCCGGCTTGCCGATGATTCCGAACCCGTCCCCGTTCATGCTCTACAACACGAACGTGAACGTCCGATACGACTTCGATTTCTTCGGTGCGCAGCGCCATCGGATCGCGGCGAAACGGTACGAAGCGGCTCTGAGACAGCATCAGGCAGACGCTGCACGCTTGACACTGGCCAGCAATATCATCGCTGCGGTGGTCCGGGAAGGGCGGCTGCGCGACGAAATCGAATTGACCGACGCAGTGTTGCAGAACCGGCAAGCCGTTCGGCAGATGCTGCACGAACGGCATGAAATCGGCAGCGTCGCGTATCGGGAAACGATCGATGGCGATTCGGACGCTGATCGAATCGAGGCAGAACTGGCGGTATTGCGCGCGGAACTGCTGCAGGTTCGGTTTCAACTTGCGGTCTATGCCGGTGTTCCATCGCCCGTATCGCTGCCGCAGTTTCGCTTGGACGATTTGCAGTTGCCGCAGGATCTGCCATCGGTGGTTCCGTCGGAGCTTGTGCGGCAACGGCCCGACATTCTCGCAGCGGAGGCGAGCCTGCATATAGCCGGCGAGCTGGCCGGCATTGCCACGGCCAATCTTTACCCGCGGATCGAATTGGATGCGCGCATTGGGTCGTCACCGCTGGTGCTCGGTCAGTTGTTCGCCGGCGGTACGACGATCTGGAATATCGGTGCTCAGCTCAGCGCACCGGTTTTTCATGGTGGAGAATTGCGTGCGGCGCGGGATGCGGCGGTTGCCGCTTACCATGCCACGTTCGAAGACTACCGGAAGGTCGTGCTGGGCGCGTTGCAGAGCGTCGCCGATGCGATGACCGAAATCGATCGCGATGCGACCGCGCTGCAGGCCCGTAGCGCGGTCGCGCGACGGCAACGGACCGTTCTGGAGATGACCCGTCGCCAGTTCGATAACGGCAGTTCGGACCGGCTCCGTGTGCTACGGGACGAGTATGCATACGACCTGACGCGGATCGAGGTCGCTCGCGTTCGCGCGGCGAGAATGGCCAGTACGGTTTCGTTCTTTGCCGCCGTCGGTGGCGATGCGTCTCGTCCGGATTGACAGTCCGGACGCCGGGCGGGGGGCCAGAGTCGGCGAGCGCCGACCCGCGCCGTCCCGCATCCGCTCGCCGCTGTCGGAATCGACGCTCTTTACGCGTGCCGGTCAATCGGGTCGACACCGGATCGATTGCGTCACGCATCGCCATTGGCTTAAGATCGTCGGGAGACCATCCCACGACCATCCCACGCCTTCAGCGTCAATGAAAAAGAGCCTAAGCCTGCGGGTCGCCGTCATCGCGTCGGCGGTTGCCGTGTACAGCATCTACATGCACGTCCAGCAGTTGATCAGCGGCTGCATGTGGGTCAGGGGCCATCAGCGCTGCAGCTTCGAAAACAGCACGAATTTCCAGGGCTGGATGGATCTGGACTTGATGATCACTTGTTGCTGGGTCGCCGCGGCGGTGGTCGGGTGGATTTCCGTTGCGCAGGGCACGAAGAAACCGGGTTAGCCACGTCATGCAGGTGCTGCCCGATTGAACGGGCACGAAATACCGCTCGACCGGATCGAATCCGTCAATCCGTGACAACGCGCATTCGCTGACGAGTGGAGACGGTGCGCTCGATGCATTCGCGTCCCAAACGAACGCTGATTCCGCTGCCGGCGGACGAGATCATGCTGATCTCCGGCGACAGGCGTTGCATCGCGCGCTGCGCGAGGGGAGGTTCCCGTGCAATTTCCAGCAGGATCGGTGGTCGCGCTCAGCTCGGCCGCGGCGACGATGTTCTCGATCGGCATGCTGTTTCTCGGCTACTGGGGATGGCACGAAGCATTGCCCTGGCGGTTCGGCGACTACGTCGTGATCGTTCCCGCGCTGGCCGGGTTCGCGTGCCTCGCCAGCGTGCCGTTTCTCGCGACGTCGCCGATGAAAACGCCCGACGACGAGTCGCGAATGTTCGTCGCGCGACGCGTGTTTCTGTGCGGCGCGAGCGCGGTGTGGTGTGCAATCGTCGTGTCGCTGTTCGTGTGAGAACGGGGTGACCGGACGGTTGCCGGCACAACCGCGCGAACCCATCCCGAAACGTCTTACGTGAGGCCGAAACCCGCGGTTTTCATGCTGTCGTTATCGCTTTGCTTTCCCCGGTCGCGTGCACTAGATTCGAAGCGTTCGTCCGTTTCCGAGCGCGAGGTGAAGCCATGACGCCGTGGGAGATTCAGGGTACCGAAATGATCAGTTGCAATTGCTCATACGGTTGCCCTTGCCAGTTCAATGCGTTGCCGACCAACGGCAGCTGCGAAGCGATGGGCGCGATTTCGATCGACCGCGGCCACTACGGCGACGTGGTGCTCGACGGCGTCAGGATCGCGGTGGTGTTTCAATGGCCGGGTGCGGTTCACGAAGGGAAAGGCAAGTGCCAGCCGATCGTCGACGAGCGCGCGAGTCCGGCGCAGCGAGACGCCGTGCTGAAAATCATGACCGGTCAGGATACCGATCCATTCGCGACGATGTTCTCGGTGTATGCGTCGACGCTCGAGCACGCGTTCGATCCGATCTTCACGACGATCGATTTCGACGTCGATGTCGACGCGCGGCGGGGCCGGATTCACGTGGACGGTGTGTTCGATGCCGCCGGCGAACCGATCCGCAATCCGGTGACGGGAGACGAGCACCGTGTGCGGATCGACCTGCCGCACGGTTTCGAATACGAGCTGGCCGAGATCGGTTCGGGAACGGGGCGCTCGCAGGGCAACATCGAGCTGAATCTCGACGGAACCTATGCGCAATTCGCTCGGCTGCATCTGAACAACCACGGGCTGATCCGGCATCGCGTCGCGGCATGACGCCGGTCGATACATGGCTCGCGCGCGAGCGCGCCGTCACGCTGCTCGGCATGGCCGCGCTCGTCGGCCTGTGCTGGTTTTACCTGTGGACCGGCGCGGGAACCGGCATGTCGGCACGGGAGATGACGACCGTCGCGCTGTTTCCGCATCGGCTGGCGGATGGCATGGGCAGCATGGATCCGTCTCTGCCGACCGTGATCGCGATGTGGTGGGTGATGATGATCGCGATGATGACGCCTGGCGCCGCGCCGCTCGTGATGCTGTACCGGCGCGTGCTGCGGCAGCACGGCAACGGAGCGGCGGGATCGGCGTTCACGTCGGTGGCGCTGCTGGCCGGCTATCTGACGACATGGCTCGCGTTCTCGATCGGCGCGGCGTTGCTTCAGGCGCTGCTGCAGCCGGCCGGGCTGATCTCCGCGATGATGCTGTGGTCGAAGAGCGCACTCCTTTCCGCCATCGTGCTGGCGCTGGCCGGGCTCTATCAATTCTCGCCGCTGAAACGCGCGTGTCTGCGGCAATGCCGTGCGCCGGCGGCGTTCCTGGTTGCGCACTGGCGTCCGGGCGTTGCCGGCAGTTTCCTGCTGGGCGCGCGGCACGGTGTGGTTTGCGTGGGCTGCTGCTGGTTGCTGATGGCGCTGCTGTTCGTCGGCGGCGTAATGAATGTCGTGTGGATCGTCGCGTTGTCGCTGTTCGTGTTCGTGGAAAAGGTCGTGCCCGGCGGCGATCGTATCGGCCGCGTGCTGGGTGTCGTGCTGATTGCGTGGGCCGGTGTGACGTTGATCGTGTGATGCGCGGCACCGGCTGGCGGCAGAAACACGCCGGGTGCGACGGGAGACGCTCGATGAAGATCCGCTTTCACACTGTCGCCATGTCGTTTGCGATGGCGGTCATTGCAATGCCGGCGCTCGCGGGCGGCGACATGTCGGGCATGAATTCAGGCGATGCGAGCATGTTGGCGCAGGATTCGAAAATGACCGATGCCGAAGTCAAGGAAATCGACGCCGGGCGCAGGCGCGTGACGCTGAAGCATGGCGCGCTCGACAACATCGGGATGCCGCCGATGACGATGGCATTCAGGGCCGGCGACGCGGCGATGATCCCGTCGCTGCATGTAGGCGACAAGGTTCGGGTTCGGGTGGAAAACGTCAACGGCACACTGACGATCGTGAAGCTGGTGAAGCGACCGTGACGACGATCCGGCGTGCGCACGGGTGGGCGCCGTCGGTTTTTCCCTTCTTGTGCTACGTAACGCAGGGCCGGTGTTACGTCAGTGTTATCGGAATGCCTGCCCGGGCTGAGCCGGGCAGCACGATCCGCATCCGATGCGCGCTTCCCCGCCGCGCGGCGTGGACGTCCATTGCAAGGCGACTGTGAAACTGTGAAGGAGGCCGATGGAAATGGCACGGTAGATGCTTGGTGGAGTGATCGGCTGAATAGCGAACGGGGGCTTCCATGCAAGATCACTTCATCACGGCGAATGTTGCACTCGCCGCCGTTGCCGCTGCGTGTGCACTCGCGGGCTGCGGCGGTGGGGACGTTACGGCACCGACGCCGGCAGGTAACACTATCGGGACGAGTACGAGCGGAACCAGCGGAACCAGCGGGACTAGCGGGACTAGCGGGACTAGCGGGACTAGCGGGACTAGCGGGACTAGCGGGACTAGCGGGACTAGTGGGACTAGTGGGACTAGTGGGACTAGTGGGACTAGCGGGACTAGCGGGACTAGCGGGACTAGCGGGACTAGTGGGACTAGCGGGACTAGTGGGACTAGTGGGACTAGCGGAACGAGCGGAACGAGCGGAACCAGCGGCACACCCGGCACGAACGGCATCATCAGTTCCGCCGGCGCAGTCGTGCTGGCCGCAGGGGCGACGCTCGGCGACGTGACGTTGCCCGGGGTCGGCAAGGCCGCGACGGCCGGGCCGGCCGACACGGTCACCGGCGTCGGCACGATCATCCGCGATACGACGAATGCCGTGAGCAACGGTATCGGCCAGATCGGCTTCACGCCGAACCCTGTCGGCGGGACGGTCGCGGGCCTCGGCACCCTCGTCGGCTCGACCGGCAACCCGGTCAACGGCCTCAGCGAAACGGTGAAGGCGCTCGGCGCCGGCCCGCTGTCGCCGCTCGCGCCGTTCGCGACGCCCGTCGGCGGCCTGCTCGACACGGTGGCCGGCGGCCTGAAGTCGGGCGGCGCCATGCTCGGCTCGGCGCTGTCGTCGGGCCCGGTCCAGCAGGCGACGCAAGCGATCAGCACCGCGATCACGCCGGTCGTGACGACGGCGGGCCAACTCACGCAGCAGGTCGGCACCGCAACCGGCCTCGGGCAGCCGGTCGCGGGCCTGCTCGGACAGGTCGGCGGGGCGATTACGTCGGCCGAATGGCAGGTGACGTCCACGTCGCCTCAGCCGATCGTCGGCGCTGCCGGCAGTCTCGTCCGGGCGGTCGGCAACACGGTGACCAATGCGGGCGGCCTCGTGAACCCGAGCGGCGCGAATGGCGCGGCGCCGATTGCCGGTCTGGTGACGAGCGTGGTCGGCGGCATCCCGGCGACCGTGCACAACGGCTCCGCGACCAGTACGAGCGGCGGCGGCTCGTCGCTGGGCGGTCTCTCCAATCCGCTCGCGCCAGTGACGTCGCTGGTGGGCGGCCTGCTCGGCGGCGTGGCCGGAAAATAGCCGGCCCGTACCGCGTCATACGGGAACCCGGCCGAATGACCAGGGAAGGACCGCCATCGGCGCTCACGGGTCCCGCCCGGGACCATCGGACAATCCCGAAACCGTGGCCCGCTACCTGCGCGTGTCGCCGGGCTTCGACGCCGGCCGCGCGAGCCCGCGCGCCGGCAGCGGCGTCGACATCACGATCGACGTGCGCGTTTCGCCGTACAGGTTGATGCGTTCGATCAGCTGTTCGAGATGGGCCATGCTGACGGCGACCAACCGCATCACGTACGAATCCGCGCCCGTCACGTGATGGCATTCGACGACTTCGGGAATCGTCTCCAGCAGCTTGAGGAACTTCGCTTTCGCCGGTTGCTGCACCGTGATGCCGATCAGCGCGCTCACCGGATAGCCGGCCGCGGACGGATTGATCCGCGCGGTGTAGCCTTCGACCACGCCGGCTGCTTCGAGCCGCTTCACGCGTTCCGTCACGGCCGGCACCGACAGGTGGACCTGGCGCGCGAGCTCCGTATAGCTGAGGCGTCCGTTGTCCTGCAACAGCGCCAGTATCTTCCAGTCCAGATCGTCCATCGCGGCGGGAGTTTTTAAGGTAGAGCCGCCATTTTTCCTCAAAAACCGCATTCAGCGGGGCGCGGATTTTCCCTACGATGCCTGTTCGAGCCACTGGATGTGGGAAAGGAGCAGGCGATGTTGTTCATCAAATCCGTCGTGATGGGGCTGTCGATCGCGGTGCCGGTCGGCCCGATCGGCATGCTGTGCATTCAGCGCAGCCTGAGCCGCGGCTTCCGGGCCGGATTCGCGACCGGCATCGGCGCCGCGTGCGCCGATGCGATTTACGGGCTGCTCGGCGCGCTGGGCGTCGCGGGCATCGTCACCGCGTTCCCGATGCTGACCGTCGGCCTGAAGATCGGCGGCGGCGCGTTTCTCGTGTGGCTCGCATGGACCATCGCGCGCCAGCCGCCGGCCGCACCGGTGGGGCAGCGCGAGTTGCCGCGTACGACCGTTCTGCGCGATTTCCTGACGACGTTCGGACTCACGCTGTCGAACCCGATGACGATCGTGTCGTTCGTCGGGATCTTCGCGGCGCTCGGCCCGTTGCCGGGGGCGCGGGAAGGCGCGATGTGGGCGACCGTCGCGTGGATGGTGGCCGGGGTGTTCGTCGGCTCGGCCACGTGGTGGCTGTGCCTGAGCAGCGCGACCGCCGCGCTGCGCGCGAAGCTGTCGTTCGCGTTCATGCACGGGCTGTCGCGCATGTCGGCAGCGGTCGTCGCGGTATTCGGCGCGATCCAGCTGGTCGCGGGCGTACGTGGCTTGATCTAGGCGCGCGGGGCAGCGCGGGTCGAGCGGATCGCGTCGACCGTCGTCCGGATATGGGCGAGCAGCTCGAGCATCACCGTTTTCCGGAAGTACTGGTTGATCGCATGCTGACGACGATATCGGACGGCAGCGCCTCGATCGCGTGCCGAACCGACAGCAGATCATCGACGAGCCGTGTCAATGCGTCGGGTTCCCATGTGTCGAGCGCAACGGCGATGTCGTCCGGCCAGAGGCCGAGCGCATCGATGCCGCAGCATCCGGCGACACAGTGGATCTCCAGCGCGTCGATCAACGGCATGACGGCCGCCAGATGCGGATCGACGTCGATCGCCTGCGCGTGGCCGCCGGCAAGATCGCCGCAGGCGATCCAGCGATCCGGGCCGATGCCGAAGTCGTTCTTGTGTGCGTTGCCGTTCATCTTCGCTCAATTCGATGCGTGCAAATGCAAGTGCGCATGCACGAAGCGCGCGATTTCCTGGCTCAGCTCGATATCCTCCGGCGCGCCCATGAACCCGCCGTGCGGCATCCCTTCGAATATGTGCAGTTCGGTCGGCACCTGTGCGCGGCGCAACGCGCGATGCAGCCGCACGGCGTTCGACAGGAACAGGTCGCGCGTGCCGCTCTGGATGAAGGTCGGCGGGAAGCCGGCCGCGAAATCGCCGAACAGCGGCGACAGATACGGATGGGCGAGATCGGCGCCGTTCGCGTAGAGCAGGTTGTTCGCCATCAGCGGCGCCGGCAGCACGACATCGACGAGCCGGTTGGTTTCGAAGCTGTCGCCGGATTCGGTCAGGTCGGCTTCCGGCGACAGCAGCACCAGCGCGGCCGGCAGCGGCAGGCCCTCGTCGCGGGCGCGCAGCACCATCGCGGCCGCGAGATTGCCGCCGGCCGAACGGCCGCCGATGACGACGTTTTCCGGTGCGTAATGCTTCAGCACGTAGGCATAGGTTGCGACGCAGTCGTCGAGCGCGGCGGGATACGGATGCTCGGGCGGCATCCGGTAGTCGACGCCGTAGCATCGAATGCCGAGCCGGTCGGCCTGCATTTGCGCGCCGGCACGGCACGCGGCGCCGCCGCCGACGATCAGCGCACCGCCGTGCAGGTCGATGATTGCGCATGCGCCGGACGGCACCGCTTCGGGTGTCGCGACGTGCACGTCCGCAGCGCCGACCCGGATCGTCTCGACGCCCGAACGCAACGAGCCGGCGAACTGCGCGACAGCGGTCGCGTAATGCGCGTCGGCGCTGGCCTTCACGCGCATCCATGCGTCGATGTCGTCGACGGCCGGCATCGCGTGCAGCGCGTTCAGCGGCACGCCGTCGTCGCCGGTCAGGCGTTGCAGCGCGGCGCGCGCTTCATCGCTGATCGAGGTCGGGAAGGGAACGACACGGCTCGGCAGCACGACGCCGTCGGGTTTGTCTTTCATCGCTTGGGTTCCGTTCGGGGCGTCATGCGGGCGAAGGCCAGTGGCGCAGCATCGCGTCGAGCGCATCGAGGCTGCGCGACCACGACGCGTCGGCATCCAGTGCGCTGTGCGAGAAGCCGCCGGCGTTTTCGAGCGTCACGTAGCCCATGAAGAAGCCGCCGAGCAGGCGGATCGCATGCGCGTGCTCGGCATCCGGCAGGTCGTAGCTGCGCAGCACCGCCGACGTCATCCTGACGAGCTGCCCGCCCGCGCTCGCGGCGGCGCGCTCGGCGCTCACCGGATGGCGCGCGGCGGCGAAGCGGCCCGGATGCGCCCGTGCGTAGTCGCGATAGACGTTCGCGAGCGCGGCCAGCGCGTCCTTGCCGGTGCGGCCGGCCAGCGCGTCGGCGGCGCGATCGGCCAGTTCCTGCAGCGCGAACAGCGCGATGCGGCTCTTGAGATCGTCGAAGCTCGGGATATGGGAATACAGGCTCGCCAGCTTCACGTCGAAATGCCGCGCGAGCGCCGCGCCGGTGAGCTGCTCGAAACCGGCTTCATCGGCGAGTTGCGCGCCGGCTTCGACGAGTTTGTCCACGGTAAGGCCGGCACGCGCCATGACGAATGCTACGAAGATTAGTCAAAAACCTAATTCTATTAGCTTTCGTCGCGATGTCAATTTCATGCGCGTGCCGGCGTGGCGCGTTGCGCCGATGCGTGGGGCCGTCAGAACGTATAACTGACCTTGCCGAACGCGGTACGCCCGAGCGTGTTGTAACCGTACGCGGTCATGTACTGCCGGTCGAACAGGTTCGACAGCGATGCCGACACCGTCAGGTGCGAATTGATCCGGTACGACGCGCGCAGGTTTACCGTCAGGTACGACGCCAGATACTGCCGGTTGGCCGGATCGTCGAACGTCGAGCCGCCGTACAGCAGCGACGCGCCCGTGCTCAGCGCATGCAGCTTCAGTTCGTCCCACGTGTGATCGACGTTCAGGCTGACCGTTTGCCGCGGCCGGCGGCTCAGCCACGTCCGGTTCGTTTCGTCCTGCGGATTCAGGATGCCGACCGCGACGCTGATCGGCGTCGAGCGACCGATCGTGCCCTTGTACGACAGGTCGATGCCGCGAATATGCGAGCGGCCGATGTTCATCGGCGAGAACGTCGCCGGGTTGTACGCGATCAGGTTGTTGACGCGCGTGTCGTAGATCGCTGCGGTGAACGTGCCGTACGCGGTGTTCGCGTCGAGCGCGGCCTCGACCGACGTGCTGCGTTCCGGGCTGAGGTTCGGGTTGCCGTAGCCGGGGTAGTACAGGTCGTTGAACGTCGGCAGCCGGAACGCGTTGCCGTACGACATGCGCGCCGTGTAGACCGGCGTGATCGCCCACGACAGTGCGGCGTTGCCGGTGTTCACCGCTTGCCCGGCGATGATCTCGTGACGGCCGGCGACGAACATCGTTACGCTGCCGAGCGTCGCCGACTGGTGCAGCGAGAACGCGGAATCGTTGCGCGTCGGCACGCCGCCGGGAATGTCGACCGGCAGGAACGCCTGTTCGCGCGTGAAGTCGTACGCGAGCTTCGATTCGCCCGACAACGGCAGGCCGAACAGGTGGAATCCGTGCTCCTGATGAGTCAGCGACGTCGACGTGCTGATCCGCTGCGAATTGATCTGGTCGGTCGCGAGGGCCGGGTCGTCCGCGTAGATGAACTGGCGGTCGTTCGCATAGCCGAACGACTGGTCGAACTGCGTATCGGGCGTGATGTCGAGATGGAACGCAACGCCCGTCGTCAACTGGTGGTCGAGCTCGCGATTCGCGTAGCCGCTGTTGTCGTAGGACAGATCGGAGCGGTGATACAGCGCGAACGTCGAGATCGACCAGTTGTCGCGCGCATAGCCGAGCCGCGCGTCGAGATCCTGCGCGTGATACGGATTGCGGCCGTCTTCGTGGCCGTAGAAGAACGGCCGCGTCGCATCGATGCCGGCCGTGTTGTAGTCGTGCAGCCCGAGCGAATAGGTGAGGCCGCCGAGCGCGGCCAGCGGCCCGGTCGACGGCACCGTTCCCGACGTGCGGAACTGCGTGTCGAACGTCTTGTTCGAGCCGCCGCCGGCCGACACGGTGGTCCGGTTCGGCTGGTTGGCGGCGCGGCGCGTGAAGAGTTGCACGACGCCGCCCATCGCGTTGTTGCCGAACGACGCGGCGGCCGGGCCGGAGATCACCTCGACGCGCTCGAACGCTTCGGTCGGCAGGTCGGCCCACGGCGCGATTCCGGTGGTCGGCGAGCCGATCCGGATGCCGTCGATGAACACGGCGACCTGACTCGCCGACGAGCCGCGGATGCTGACCGACGCGGACGAGCCGGGCCCGCCGTTCTGCGCGACGGTCACGCCCGGCAGCGTCGCGAGCGCCTGCGTGATGCTCGGGTCGGCGGGCGACAGCCGGTCGAGGTCCTCGCGCGTGAGCACCTGGGTCGACGCATAGCGTCGGTCGAACGATTCGGGCAGGTGCCGCGTGTCGGTCACGCTGATCGTCGGCAGGTCCGCGCCGGGCGCGGGCGCGGCGGGCTGCGCGAGCGCCGTTTCGCCGGCCGCGTGGGCGAGCGGGGAAAGCAGCGCGGTGGCGGCGGACGTGGCGAGCAGGTGACGAATGTTCATGAGGCGGCGGGACGAGGCGTGTGACGTGTACGGCGATCGCGGGCGGAGGGCGGGCAGGTGGCGCATGCCGACGGCGCGTCGGTGCGACGCTTCGGGTCGGGAAGCGGATTCGGGAACGATGGACATCTGACGGATCCTGAGGTCGGGTCGTCCATGCAACGGGCGACCGCCGGGGGCGGTGCCGCGCGCATCGGGACACCCCGCCCGGTGCGGCTGCGTGGACCTCGGGTCGATGGCAGGTCTCCTGGCTCGCGGGTCCTCATCCGTGCAGGCCTTCCCGGTTTCCCAGTGGCATGCGGTGGCACGGATTCGCCGCTCACAGTTGCGGGGGCAGCCGCAGATTCGGGGCGTTGCCCCTGCTGCGTTCCCTTTTGATCCCGTCTCCGGGAACCATCAGCGCGCAAGGGTAATGGCGGGCGGTCAGGGACGTCAATCGTCCGGCCGCGCGCGGGTGCGAAAAAACGTCATTGCCCGGCGGCGGCTTTCCGAATCCTTTCGTTCGAGGGGCGCGGGCCGTGTTTCAGGTCTGAAGAAACGGCCGGATTCGAACGCGTCCGGTCGCGCCGGAACCGGCGGCCGTCGTTCCGAAGGCCGACGGCCGGCGCGTGTCGTTATCGATGCGTGCCGCGACGCTCAGGCCGGTGCCGACACCAGCGCGCAGAAGTTCTCGAGATCGACGTTGCCGCCGCTGATCACCACGCCGACGCGCTTGCCCTGCAGCGCATCCTTCATTCGGCGCACGGCGGCGAACGACAGGCAGCCGGTCGGCTCGACGACGAGCTTCATACGCGTGGCGAAGAAGCGCATGCAGTCGACGAGTTCCGCGTCCGTCGCGGTGAGGATGTCGTCGACGTCGCGACGCAGGATCGGGAACGTGAGGTTGCCGAGGTGCTGCGTCTGCGCACCGTCGGCGATCGTGCGCGGGGTGTCGATGTGCACGATCGTGCCGGACCGGAACGATTGCTGTGCATCGTTGCCGGCTTCGGGCTCGACGCCGTACAGCTTCGCGTGCGGCGACAGCGCACGGGTGGCGAGCGCGGTGCCCGACAGCAGCCCGCCGCCGCCGAGCGGCGTGAACACCGCGTCGAGCGGGCCGACTTCGTCGAACAGTTCCTTGGCCGCGGTGCCCTGGCCGGCGATCACGTCCGGGTGATCGTAGGGCGGCACCAGCGTGAGCCCGTGCTTCTCGGCGAGATCGCGCCCGATCTGCTCGCGATCCTCGGTGTAGCGATCGTAGGTCACGACGTTGCCGCCGTAGCCGCGCGTCGCGGCCATCTTCGCGGCCGGCGCGTCCTGCGGCATCACGATCGTCGCGGGAATGCCGAGCATGCGCGCCGACAGCGCGATCGCCTGCGCATGGTTGCCCGACGAGAACGCGACGACGCCGTGGCGCCGCTGTTCCGCGTTGAAGCGCGACAGCGCGTTGAACGCGCCGCGGAACTTGAAGGCGCCCATGCGCTGCAGGTTCTCGCACTTGAAGAACACCTGCGCGCCGAGCGCGTCGTCGATCGTCCGCGACGTCATCACCGGCGTGCGGTGCGCGTGGCCTTCGAGCCGGGTCGCGGCGGCGGCGACGTCGTCGTACGTGGGGAGAGCGGGAGAGTTCATGGTTGCTGGAGGATTGAAAAGTCAGTCGACTGGAATGCGGGGGCGCACCGGGTCACTTCGCATCGTTGTAGACGGTGGCGCGAGACACGCCGAGATGCTGCGACACGATCTCCATCGCGCGGCGCACCTCGAGGAAGCCGTCGGCCTTCAGCGTCTGCATCAGCTCGCGGCGCTGGTCGGTCTTCAACTCGCGCGGCGTCGTCGCAAGGCGCGTCGCGAAGGCGTCGATGCGCTGCCGGATCGCGTCCGCGCCGGCCGGGTCGAGCGTGTCGACGACGGCTTCGCCGTCCGTGCGGCAGAACTGGTTCAGCATGCCCTGGAAGCCGCGGAACAACGTGACGTCGGCATTCAGGCACAGCGCGGCCACATAGCGCCCGGTCGAATCCTTGATGCCGATCGACGTGCTTTTCGCGGTGCGGCCGTCGGCGAAGCGGTTCGGGTAGTTCGCGAGCACCTGCGGGAAATCGTCGTCCGCGATGCGCGCGAGGCCGAGTTCGGTCGCGGGATCGCCGACCGCGCGTCCGGACAGGTTGTTGTGGATCGCGAGGATCGCGTGCTCCGGCGTGCGCAGGTCGTGCACGACGACCTCGGTGAACGGCGCGAACATCTCGCCGAGTCCTTCGGCGATGCGCTGCACCTGTTCGATCAGCGATGCCTGCTCCGACAGCAGCGGTTTGCGGGTTGTACTCATGCGTGATCCTGGTGTGTCGGGGTGTCCGTCGTTTCCGGCCGCGTGATGTCGGCCAGCAGCGGGCGCGCGATCCGGACGTAGTCGGTCGCGTCGAGCACGACCGAGCGATCGAGGCGGCCCGCGTTGAACGCGATCTCGGCGTTGCGCTCGACCAGCGCGGGATCGACGACGAGCGCCACGTTCGTATCGAACACGAACGGCGGTACGGCGCCCATCACGCAGCGCGTGACGGCGGCCGCGACGTCGGGCGACGCGAGCGTCGCCTTGCGCCGGCCGACCGCATCGGCGACCTTGCGAAAGTCGATTTTCAGATGGCCGGGAATCACCGCGAGCGCGGCGCCGTCGCCGCCATCCTTGAACGTACAGAGCATCGCCTTCGCGCCCTGTTCGGGGCGGGTGCCGCGCAGCGCGGCGATCGCGTCGGATTTGCCTTCCGCCGGATGCTCGAGCACGCGAAAACGCGCGCCGGATGTCGTCAGCAGTTCGCAAAGCGTGTCGAAAACGGGAGAGTCGTTCATGTCGCTCCAGGCAGGCCCACGCGTCGAGGCGCACGGGTCAAATAATCGTCCAAGTATAGACGTTTTGTCATTGATATGACAAAGGGCGGCGGGCGTCGGGGCGCCAGTGTGCGCGAAGCGCGCCGATTCTTCAGCAGCCGAAAGGGAATTTCATATTGCGGGATGCAGGCCGAATTCCTGCCGCCGCGTTTTACCGCCGCTTGAAACCGTGTTTTGCATCGCAAAAACGACTGGCTATCTAATTGAAAAACAAGAGAAATTTATATCTTATGTCTTATATAAGACTTGGCCGAAAACGCGTGAGACAGGATTACTATTGAGTCCATGCAGTTCGCTTCGTCACACGCGGCGGGCACGCTGAACCCCTTTACTCAAATGCGCTTCGTTCCCAGGAGATAGACATGTCCCAATATCAAGACGACATCAAGGCAGTGGCTGGCTTGAAGGAAAACCACGGCAGCGCGTGGAATGCCATTAGCCCCGAGTATGCGGCCCGCATGCGTGCCCAGAACAAGTTCAAGACCGGCCTGGACATCGCGAAGTACACCGCGAAGATCATGCGCGCCGACATGGCCGCGTACGATGCCGATCCGTCCAAGTACACGCAGTCGCTGGGTTGCTGGCACGGCTTCATCGGCCAGCAGAAGATGATCTCCATCAAGAAGCACTTCAACAGCACCGAACGCCGCTACCTGTACCTGTCGGGCTGGATGGTCGCCGCGCTGCGCTCGGAGTTCGGCCCGCTGCCTGACCAGTCGATGCACGAAAAGACCTCGGTCAGCGCGCTGATCCGCGAGCTTTACACGTTCCTGCGCCAGGCCGACGCCCGCGAGCTGGGCGGCCTGTTCCGCGAGCTGGATGCCGCGAAGGACGCGACTGCGAAGGCCGCGATCCAGCAAAAGATCGACAACCACGTCACGCACGTCGTGCCGATCATCGCCGACATCGACGCCGGCTTCGGCAACGCGGAAGCGACCTACCTTCTGGCCAAGCAGTTCATCGAAGCGGGCGCGTGCTGCATCCAGATCGAAAACCAGGTGTCGGACGAGAAGCAGTGCGGCCACCAGGACGGCAAGGTCACGGTGCCGCACGAGGATTTCCTCGCGAAGATCCGCGCGATCCGCTACGCGTTCCTGGAACTGGGCGTGGACGACGGCATCATCGTCGCGCGGACCGATTCGCTGGGCGCGGGCCTGACCAAGCAGATCGCCGTGACGAACACGCCGGGCGACCTGGGCGATCAATACAACGCGTTCCTCGATTGCGAAGAACTGTCGGCCGACCAGCTGGGCAACGGTGACGTCGTCATCAAGCGCGACGGCAAGCTGCTGCGTCCGAAGCGCCTGCCGAGCAACCTGTTCCAGTTCCGCGCCGGCACGGGCGAGGCGCGCTGCGTGCTCGACTGCATCACGTCGCTGCAGAACGGCGCCGACCTGCTGTGGATCGAAACCGAAAAACCGCATATCGCGCAGATCGGCGGCATGGTCAGCGAGATCCGCAAGGTGATCCCGAACGCGAAGCTGGTGTACAACAACAGCCCGTCGTTCAACTGGACGCTGAACTTCCGCCAGCAGGCCTACGATGCGATGAAGGCCGAGGGCAAGGACGTGTCGGCTTACGACCGTGCGCAGTTGATGAGCGTCGAATACGACGAAACCGAACTGGCCAAGCTCGCCGACGAGAAGATCCGCACGTTCCAGGCCGATGCATCGCGTGAAGCAGGCATCTTCCACCACCTGATCACGCTGCCGACGTACCACACGGCTGCGCTGTCGACCGATAACCTGGCCAAGGAATACTTCGGCGACCAGGGCATGCTCGGCTACGTGGCGGGCGTGCAGCGCAAGGAAATCCGTCAGGGCATCGCGTGCGTGAAGCACCAGAACATGTCAGGTTCGGACATCGGCGACGATCACAAGGAATACTTCAGCGGCGAAGCGGCGCTGAAGGCAGCGGGCAAGGACAACACGATGAACCAGTTCTGATCATCGTCAGATCCGCAGCACGACGCCAGCTCCTCGGGGCTGGCGTTTTTTTGTCTGCGCGATCGCCGTGCGTTACCCGTACATGGCCTTTACGACGTACTGCGTACTGGTTCGTCGACACCACGTCGATCGGTTCGAAATCGATGAAACGCCCGCGGCGGTTCATCATCTCGGCGCACATTGCGCTGGAATTTCTCGTCATTGCGAACGCTGTCGAACAGCGTGCGCACGTATTACCCCGGATTGCCGCGCGCACCGTTTTAAGCAGGGGCGTGCATCGGGTATTCGAACGGGATGTTTGTGTACACAACCTAATTCAGGGTTTGCCTGAGTAGCGAAAACGCTAACTCGCACGGCGCGGGTTCGCGTGGTTCGTGCGCACGGCCGGCAGGTTGAAATTGCCGTTCGTGCGAAACCCTTGCGGGGCGGTCGTCGCGCTCGTTTCGTCCCCAAAGCGCGCGGGACGACGCCGTAAAAAGCGCCCGTCTGCAACGCGCATGCCGGCACGTCGTCACAATTGTTTCTTGTTGCAACGCAACGCCTCGTCAATAACGGCGATGGTATGCTGGCCGGCATGGAGTTGTATGGCAGGTTGCTTGCATGGCGAAACTCGTGTTCGCACTTTCTAACGAGACTTCATCTTCTCTCGCCCGCATCGCGGCATCGACGCGCGCTCCGCTCGCGCGTCCCGTCCTGCGCGCCGCATCTTCCTGCGCTCCGCACGCATTCCCCATCTCGCGGGCTCGCCCCGCATCCCCATCCCCGCCCAATAATCTGGAGACATCCTCATGTCGCAAAACACTTTGGCCGAAGCGACACACGGCCCGCTGATCGCTCCGCCGGCCTTCGTCAAGCATCGCAAGCTGATCGACTGGGTCTCGCGCATCGCGGCGCTCACGGAGCCCGAGCGTGTCGTGTGGTGTGACGGATCGCAGGAAGAATACGACGCGCTGTGCCAGGCGATGGTCGACCAGGGCACGCTCACACGCCTGAACCCGACGAAGCGCCCGAACTCGTATCTCGCGCAATCCGATCCGTCGGACGTCGCGCGCGTCGAGGATCGCACGTTCATCTGCGCGGCGTCGCGCGACGACGTCGGCCCGACCAACAACTGGATCGAGCCGGCCGAAATGCGCGAGACGCTCAACGGGCTGTTCCGCGGCGCGATGCGCGGCCGCACACTGTACGTCGTGCCGTTCTCGATGGGCCCGCTCGGCTCGCCGATCGCGCACGTCGGCGTCGAGTTGTCCGACAGCCCGTACGTCGCGGTGAACATGCGGATCATGACGCGCATGGGGCGCGACGTGTACGACGTGCTCGGCGAGGACGGCGATTTCGTGCCGTGCGTGCACAGCGTCGGTCATCCGCTCGAAGCCGGCCAGCAGGACGTGCCGTGGCCGTGCAATCCGGTCAAGTACATCGTGCACTTTCCGGAAACGCGCGAGATCTGGAGCTTCGGCTCGGGCTACGGCGGCAACGCGCTGCTCGGCAAGAAGTGTTTCGCACTGCGCATCGCGTCGACGATGGGGCGCGATCAGGGCTGGCTCGCGGAACACATGCTGATCCTCGGCGTGACGTCGCCGGCCGGCAAGAAGTATCACGTCGCGGCCGCGTTCCCGTCCGCGTGCGGCAAGACCAACTTCGCGATGCTGATCCCGCCGCAGGGCTTCGACGGCTGGAAGGTCACGACGATCGGCGACGACATCGCGTGGCTGAAGCCCGGCCGCGACGGCCGCCTGTATGCGATCAATCCGGAAGCCGGTTTCTTCGGCGTGGCGCCGGGCACGGGCGTGAAGACCAACCCGAACGCGATCGCCACGCTGAAGGAAAACGTGATCTTCACGAACGTCGCGCTGACGGAAGACGGCGACGTGTGGTGGGAAGGGCTGACCGACACGCCGCCCGCGAAGCTGACCGACTGGCAGGGCAATCCGTGGACGCCCGAGATTGGCAAGGAAACCGGCCGCAAGGCCGCGCATCCGAACTCGCGCTTTACCGCGCCGGCCGCGCAGTGCCCGTCGATCGACGACGACTGGGAAAACCCGGCCGGCGTGCCGATCGACGCGTTCATCTTCGGCGGCCGCCGCTCGACGACCGTGCCGCTCGTGACCGAAGCGCGCGACTGGGTCGAAGGCGTGTACATGGCCGCGACGATGGGCTCCGAGACGACCGCGGCCGCGGTCGGCCAGCAGGGCGTCGTGCGCCGCGATCCGTTCGCGATGCTGCCGTTCTGCGGCTACAACGTCAGCGATTATTTCGCGCACTGGCTCACACTCGGCAAGCAGCTCGAAGCCGCCGGCGCGAAGCTGCCGAAGTTCTATTGCGTCAACTGGTTCCGCAAGGACGCGAACGGCAAGTTCGTGTGGCCGGGCTTCGGCGAGAACATGCGCGTGCTGAAGTGGATGCTCGATCGTCTCGAAGGCACGGGCGGTGGCGGCGAGCATGCGTTCGGCGTGTCGCCCGCGTATGAAGATCTGCACTGGGACGGCCTCGATTTCACGCGCGATCAGTTCGATGCGGTGACGTCGATGAACGCCGACGAATGGCGCGAGGAACTGAAGCTGCACGCGGCGCTGTTCGATACGTTGAAGCTGCGCTTGCCGGCTGAAATGACCGAGACGATGAAGAAGATCGAGCGGCGTATCGGCGGCTGACGAGCGGCATCGACGTCACCACCTGAAAGCGGCATGAACGCCCCGGGCCATCCATCGCATGGCCCGGGGCGTCGTCGTTTCTGGCGCTCGGCCGGGTGTCAGCCGAGATCGAGCGCGTTCGTCAAATCGCCCGGCGGCGTCGCGCCGCGCGCGGCGAACGCGTTGTTGCGCAGGACCACGCCGTCGAGCGGCGCGAGGCCGTGCACGCGGCTGATGAAGCGCAGGATCGAGTTCGTGTCGTACAGCGTGTGATCGACGAAGCCCTTTTTCGCGAACGGCGAGATCACGAGTGCGGGAATCCGCGAGCCGGGGCCCCAGCGATCGCCGACCGGCGGCGCGACGTGATCCCACCAGCCGCCGTTCTCGTCGTGCGTCATCACGATCACGGTGTTTTCCCATTGCGGGCCGCGCCGGATATGGTCGATCACGGTCGCGATGTGGCGGTCGCCCGATTCGATGTCCGCATAGCCCGCATGCATGTTCAGGTTGCCTTGCGGCTTGTAGAACGTGACGGCCGGCAGGCGGCCCGCGTCGATGTCGGCGATGAAGTGGTTGGTCGACGGCTCGTCGCCGAGCCCCGCGTCGCGCAGATGCTTGCGGCGCGCTTCGGTGCCCGGCGCGAAGTTCACGAAGTAGTTGAACGGCTGGTGGTGGTACTGGAAGTCGGGCACCATGCCCGTGTCGCGATGCTCGAGCGCATACTGCCATGCACCGCTGTACCACGCCCAGTCGACATTCTTTTCCGACAGGCGGTCGCCGATCGTCGCGTAGCCCTGCGGCGGCATCACGCGATGGTCGGCCGGATCCGCATACGCGGCGTTGCCCGGATCGGGCGGCGGCACGTAGCTCGGCTGGTACGGCGGCGCCATCGTGTTCACACCGTAGCCGTCCGGCGTCAGCGGGCCGTCGACCGCGAATTTCGGCGGACCGTCGAGCGCGGACGCGGGCGAATCGTCGGCGAGCTTCAGGCGCGTGCCGGCCGGGTCGTCGCCTTCGACCTTCGACAGCAGTTTCGCCGCATGCGGATGCTTGTGCGCGTCCGGATACAGCGGCGGCTGCGCGGAAATCAGGAACATGTGGTTCATCCACGAACCGCCGAAGGCCGCCATGAAGAAGTTGTCGCACAGCGTGTATTGCCGCGCGAGATTCCACAGTCGCAGCGTGTCGGCCGAATTGCGGTAATGGCCCATCACGAGGCCGCCCGAATCGGCCCACGCGGCGAACTGGTTGTTGCGGCCGCCCGCGATCTGCATCTGGTTCTGGTAGAAGCGATGCCACAGGTCGCGCGTGATCACGCCGTTCGGCAGCGGCTTGCCTTGCGCGTCCGAAATCCGGAACGGCGCATTCGGCAGCTTGTCGATGTCGCGCTCGGCGATCGCGTAGCGCTTGCCGTCCACTTCCTGCGCTTGCGGCACGAGCCCGCCCCAGATCTTCGGCAGCGCCGGCAGCGGCGTCTTGCCGTCGCGATCGAGCTGCTGCGCGTGTTCGGGCCGCACTTCGCTCAGTGGATACCGCACGCCCGGGAAATCGCCGTACAGGTTCGCGAAGCTGCGGTTTTCCGCATAGATCACGACGATGTGGCGCACGCGCTGGCGCAGCGCTTCGTCGATGCGCAGGTCGGCGGCCGAACGCGGCGCGTTGCCCGCGGTGGTTTCGCAGCCGCTGAGCGCGACACCGGCGCCGAGTGCGGCGAGGCCGCCGAGCACACGGCGGCGGTCGGGATCGGCGGGTAGGTCGTCGGGGCGATCGGGGGTGTCGTTCACGTCGTGGGCTCCTCGGATGGGCGGGTGGGCATTGTCGTTCGATGCGCGCCGGCGCCGCGCGGGCTGCCGCGACGCGGGACGGGATGAGACGGCCGGCCTCGCGCCCGGCAGCGCGAGGCGACTGTCACAAAAATGTCATGCACGCGACTATAGCGCGGCAAGGGGGCGGATGAAAGCCGTTCGTCCGACGATTCGACGCTGCGCGGCGAGCGGCGCGACGCCCGCGCACGAACTAGACTGGAATCGAGGGCGGTGCGTCACGGCGTGCCGCCCGGGCGAGGATCGCCCGGCAATGCCGACGACGGTGTTGTCGAGGCGGCATCGATGCGACGAACGACGCGAGACGGCGAGGCGACGATGCGCGGATGCAAGTCGTTTTCGCATGGCGGCCGCGTACCGGTTGCGCGCGTACCGGTTGCGCGCGTGCCGGCGTGAGCGCACGCCGCGCAGCGGAGATGGCAGGCCCGATGCGATGGACAGGAAATTCGACTACCCGGGATTGCTGATCGCGGCGGGCTTCTTCGTGCTGTTCGCCGCGCAGTTGCTGATGCTGCACCCGACGTCGACGCCGATCGCGTACAGCGATTTCCACCGGCTCGTCGCCGCGCGGCTCGTCGACGATCTCGAGGTCGGCCCGGCGTCGATCTCGGGCGCGCTGAAGATGCCGCAGGCCGGCGCGATGCTGCCGGCGTCCGACGCGGCGGTCGTGCAGCAGGTTGGCGCGCCGTGGCGCTTCACGACCAGCCGCGTGACCGACGAACACCTGATCGACACGCTGACCGCCGCGGGTATCCGCTATCACGGCACGCCCGACACCGGCTGGATCGCGTCGCTCGCGTCGTGGCTGCTGCCGCTGATGCTGCTCGTGTTCGTGTGGAACATGATGCTGCGCAAGCGTGGCGGGCTGCAGGACTTCACCGGCATGGGCAAGAGCCGCGCGCGCGTGTACGTGCAGCAGGAGACCGGCATCACGTTCGATGACATCGCGGGCATCGACGAAGCGAAGGCCGAACTGCAGCAGCTCGTCGCGTTCCTGCGCAACCCCGATCGCTACCAGCGGCTCGGCGGCAAGATTCCGAAAGGCGTGCTCGTCGTCGGCGCGCCGGGCACGGGCAAGACGCTGCTCGCGCGCGCGGTGGCCGGCGAGGCGGCCGTGCCGTTCTTCTCGATCAGCGGCTCGGCGTTCGTCGAGATGTTCGTCGGCGTGGGCGCCGCGCGCGTGCGCGACCTGTTCGAGCAGGCGCAGCAGAAGGCGCCGTGCATCGTGTTCGTCGACGAGCTCGATGCGCTCGGCAAGGTGCGCGGCGTCGGCACGATGTCGGGCAACGACGAGCGCGAACAGACGCTCAACCAGTTGCTGGTCGAGATGGATGGCTTCCAGGCCGGCTCCGGGGTGATCATCATGGCCGCGACGAACCGGCCCGAGATCCTCGATCCCGCGTTGCTGCGCCCGGGCCGTTTCGATCGTCACATCGCGATCGACCGGCCCGACGTAAACGGCCGCCGCCAGATCCTCGACGTGCACGTGAAGCGCGTGAAGCTCGCCGCCGACGTCGATCTCGGCGAGCTCGCGTCGCGCACGCCAGGCTTCGTCGGCGCCGATCTCGCGAACGTCGTCAACGAGGCCGCGCTGCATGCGGCCGAACTCGGCAAGCCGGCGGTCGCGATGGCGGACTTCGACGAGGCGATCGACCGCGCGCTGACGGGCCTCGAGCGCAAGAGCCGCGTGATGAACGAGCAGGAGAAGCTGACCATCGCGTATCACGAAGCCGGCCATGCGCTCGTCGCGGAAAGCCGCGCGCATTGCGATCCGGTGAAGAAGGTGTCGATCATTCCGCGCGGCGTCGCTGCACTCGGCTACACGCAGCAGGTGCCGACCGAGGATCGTTACGTCCTGCGCCGCAGCGAGCTGCTCGACCGGATCGATGCGCTGCTCGGCGGGCGCGTGGCGGAAGAACTCGTGTTCGGCGACGTGTCGACCGGTGCGCAGAACGACCTCGAACGCGCGACCGCGATGGCGCGCCACATGGTCATGCAGTACGGGATGAGCGAGAAGATCGGGCTCGCGACGTTCGACGACGGTGACGCGCGCCAGGGCCTGCCCGGCGCATGGCATGCGGGCGACGGCCGCTGCAGCGAGCACACCGCGCGGATGATCGACGACGAGGTGCGCACGCTGCTGGCCGATGCACATGCGCGCGTCGCGGCGACGCTCGGCGAACGTCGCGACGCGCTCGAACGCATCGCGCGACGGCTGCTGCAATGCGAGGTGCTCGAACGCGACGCGCTGCAGGCGCTGATCGACGCGCGCATCGAACCGTCGTTGGCCGCGTCGGCCTCGTCGGGCGACGACGCCGGTGCGCGCGGCGGCGCGATCGAAACGGAGCAGGCGTCCACCGTCGAGCGCGATTTCGTCGCGTACGGACGGTCGCACGAATCCGATCGCTGAAGCTGCTGCGTGGACCGGCGCGCGCCGATATTCCGACGTCGCACGCTTTCTTTATGGTCTTTCTTTATGGTCCTTCCCACCACGACGTCGCGCTGAGCGACGCGCACGTATCAGTCGAACGGCGGCGCGCTCGAATGCATGACGACGGGGCGTAGGCGCGCGTCAGCGCGTCAGGATTCGGTCGCGGCCGCGACTTCGGCCGCTTCGGTGAGCGCTTCGAGAAAGCGCGTGCGCCACCAGTGCACGTCGGTCTTGCGCATGATCGCCATCAGCGCCGCGTGACGCTGGCGGCGCTCTTCGAGCGGCATCGTGAGCGCGCGCTGGATTGCCTGCGCGGTGCCTTGCGTGTCGTACGGATTGACGAGCAGCGCGGCCTTCAATTGCTCGGCCGCGCCCGCGAAGCGCGACAGCACGAGCACGCCCGGATCGGCCGCGTCCTGCGCGGCGAGGAACTCTTTCGCGACGAGGTTCATCCCGTCGCGCAGCGGCGTGACGAGGGCGACCCGGCTCGCGCGGTAGAGGCCCGGCAGGCGCTTGCGCGCGACGGTGCGGTGAATGTAGCGCATCGGCATCCATTCGAGCTCGCCGTAGTCGCCGTTGATCGCGCCGCACAGGCTGTCCATCTCGCGCCGCAGGTCGTCGTACGCGCCGAGATCCTCGCGGCTCGGCGCGGCGATCTGGATCAGCGTCGCACGGTCGCGGTTCTCCGGATACTGTTCGAGCAGCTCGCGGAACGCATGCACGCGCTGCGGCAGCCCTTTCGTGTAATCGAGCCGATCGACGCCGACCAGCAACTGACGGCGCGAATACTCGTCGCGCATGCGTTCGAACATGTCGAGGCCGTCGCGATCGCGCGCGAGCGATTCGAACTCGTCGACGTTGATGCCGATCGGGAACGCGCCGGCCGACAACGTACGGCCGAACGCGCGCAGCCGGCCGTCCGGCAGCCGCGCCGCACCGGCTTCCGCTTCGACGTAATGCTCGAAGTGGAGCAGATCCGATTCGGTCTGGAAGCCGACGAGGTCGTACGCGAACAGCGAGCGCATCAGCCATTCGTGTTCCGGGATCGCGGCCATGATCGGCGGCGGCGGCATCGGAATGTGCAGGAAGAAGCCGATCGGATTCGTGCAGCCCATCGCGCGCAGCTCGGCCGCGAGCGGAATCAGCTGATAGTCGTGGACCCAGATGACGTCGTCGGGCCGCAGCAGCGTGCGCAGCTTGCGCGCGAACAGCTGGTTCACGCGCCGGTAGCCGTCGGCGAAGCGCCGGTCGAACTGCGCGAGATCGAGCCGGTAGTGAAACACCGGCCACAGCACGTTGTTCGAGTAGCCGAGATAGTAAGCGTCGTAGTCCTGCGGATCGAGATCGACCGTCGCGAGCTGAATGCCGCCGACGTTCTGGATCTGCACGTCGTCGCCATGCGTGGGGCGATCGTCGCCGCCGCGTAGCTTGCCGCTCCAGCCGAACCAGACGCCGCCGGTTTCCTGCAGGCTGTCCTTCACGGCGACGGCAAGCCCGCCGGCCGCGGCTTTACGGGGATCTGCAATGCGATTGGATACGACGACGAGTCGGCTCACCAGCTCTCCTGACGATTGTTGGGGAAAGGTTCGTGCGGCCAGGGCGCGACAGGCATACGCCGCCATCGGCGCGCGGTGCGCGATACGACGGGGCCGCATGGCGATCGGACGGGAGTCAGGGGCACGCGATTCGCCGTCCGGTCGAAAAGTGCTTTTTTAGGATACTCGTCATTCGTGCGTTTTAAAAGTCCGGGTCGACAAACGGCGCGCGCGAACCTGTCGCGCGGTATCCCATGACGGCGGTGCGGCAACGGGCGATGCCCGAGCGGGACCGAAATTTGCTGCACGCTGTGACGCAGTGGGCACAAGGCTGTGCGGCGAGCGGCGCGAATGACGCGCGATCGTACCGACGCATGCGCATGCGTGCATGACGGCATGCGCATCGTCGTCTCCGTCGCGTATGCCGTCACGCGGAAGCCGGTCGGCGGTCGCCAGTGGCGCATGTCGGCTTCGTGCGCGTGCAGCCAGTTCGGATTCGCATCGGTAAGCGGCCCGCGGCGGGCGCCGCGAGCCGTACCGCGGTTAGAACGTCGTGCGCAATCCGGCCATCACGCTGCGGCCGCCTTGCGGTGCAAAGCCGCGCACGACCGACGTCGAGTAGCGGATCTCCTGATTCGTCAGGTTGTCGCCGCGCAGGTACGCGAGCCAGTGCGTCGGGCCGACGCGGAACTTATACGTCAGCATCACGCCGAGCGACGTGTAGCCGTCCGTCGAGAAGTCGTCGTCGGGCACCCGATGCTGCGACCACGCGTGCGTGACCTGCGCACGCGCACCGAACGGGCCGTAACCGTAGTCGGCCGCGAGCGTCGCGCGCAGCGGTGCGATGCGCGGCAGCGGCTGGCCCGTGTCGACGTTGCGCGCGTGCGTGTAGTCGGCCGTCAGTTCGAGATCGACTGTGTGGCCGCGCCGCGCGAACGCGCGCCATTTGCCGTCCAGCTCGATGCCGTAGAACTCGGCGCGCACGCCGCGATAGATCGCCTCGTTGAGCGAGCCGTCGGCGCCCGGCGCGACGGGCGCGCCGTCGTCGTCCACCACGCGGCCGGTGTTGTACTCGGTCAGGTAGTTCGAGAAGCGGTTGTAGAACACGCCGACGCTGCCGCGGTTCGGCCCGCTCGCATAGCGCAGCGACAGGTCGGTCGACACGGCTTTTTCCTTCGACGCGTTCGGGTTGCCGATCAGGAACTGGCCGGTCGCATCGTGCGGGCCGTTCGAATACAGCTCGTAGAAGGTCGGCGCGCGTTCGGTGTACGCGACGTTCGCGGCGACGGACCAAACCGGCGTCAGCGAGAACAGCGCGCCGGCCGACAGGCTGCCCGCATTGAAGTCGCGCGGCTGCGCGCCCGCGAATTTCTCGATGCCGGCCGGATCGGGATCGACCTTCACGTGCTCGAAGCGGCCGCCTAGGCTCAGCTTCAGCGCGGGGACGACCTGCCATTCCTCGAGGCCGAACAGCGCGACGCTGTTGGTGCGCGTGGACGGCACGAGCATTTCGTCGCCGAGCGCCGAGAACGTGTTCTGGCCGAACTGCACGCCGATCGCGCCTTCGAACGGGCCGATCTTGCGATGGCGCGCCTCGATGCGCGCCTCGTAGCCGCGGTTGCGGAAGGTGGTCGCCGTCTCGCCGTTGTCGACTTCCTTGTGGCGATAGTCGGTGTACGCGAAATCGAATTTCAGCTTCGTGAACGGCCCGCTCAGGTTGCGCACCTCGGACGCGAACGCGAGGCGTTCCTGGCGCATCCGCAGCCGCACGTCGCTTTCCGCGACGGAGCCGTAGTTCGATTCGTAGCCGCTGTACGAGAGACCGGCGAAGCCGTCCGCCCACGTGTACGACGCGCCGACCGCGCCGCCGTGCACGCGCCCGTCGCTGTTCGGTACGTTGCCTTCCGGCTGCGGCGTGTCGGGGCCGTCGATCGCGCGTTGCTGGCTGCTGCGCGCGTAGCCGGGAATCCGCAGCTTGCTCGTTTCGCGGTCGAACGCGTCGACGTGGAACGCGAAGCGGCCGTTGCCGCCTTCGACTTGCGCGGCGCCCGCGCGCACCGAATTCGCGCCGCCGTAGCGCGCGTCGAGCGCGCCGGTCACGCCTTCGATCGCTTCGCGCGGAATCCGGTTGTCGATCGTGTTGACCACGCCGCCCACCGCGTTGCCGCCGTACAGCAGCGCGGCCGGGCCGCGCACGATCTCGACGCGCTCGATCGACAGCGGATCCTCGGGCACCGCATGGTCGTACGACAGCGACGACGCGTCATACGCCGCGACGCCGTTCTGCAGCAGCCGGATCCGGTCGCCGTCCATCCCGCGGATGACCGGACGGCCGACCATCGGCCCGTAGGTGGTGGTCGACACGCCGGGCAGCCCGTTGAGCGTTTCGCCGAGCGAATCGGCCTGGCGGCGCGTCAGCGCCTCGCCGGAAAGCTGGACGGTCGGCGCGATCAGTTCGGTGTCGCCGAGCGGGTTCGCGGTCACGAAGATCGGCGCGAGCGGCGCGGCGGCAGGCGTATGGGTGCCGGCCGCGGCGGGCACGTCGGTCTGCGCGTGAGCAGCGGCGGCGAACAGGATCAACGACAGGGACGAGAGCGGGCGAAGCGGTAAGCGAGGAAGGTCGCGCATGGTCGGTGAATCGGTTGGAATCGGATCGGATAACGAGCGATGCGGGTCACCGCTGGATACGATATATTGTTGCGTCATTGACGCGCAATGACCCGCTGGAACATGGCTCGGCGAGGCCCGGCCACCTGGGTTGACACGGCGTCAGGCGGACGAGCACGCAAAATGATATGTTATATCATTTCAAATTCCAAGCTGAATGGCGGGACTCCGTCGGGTTTCTGTCGGATCGGTGAAATGGTCGCGTGAGCGGCGGGGCAGCGTGCGGCCGCCGGCTCGGGCTGTCGCGTCGACCGTCGCATCGTTCCGATGCGTTGACGCGTATCAACGTGCTCCGATACCGAAACCGGATACTGGTTTGCTCATCGACCAGACAGGAGCAACGCATGACCCAGACCATGAAAGCGGCCGTGGTACACGCGTTCGGCGAGCCGTTGCGCATCGAGGAAGTTCCGATTCCCGCACCGGGGCCGGGCCAGATTCTCGTCAACATCAAGGCGTCGGGCGTCTGCCATACCGATCTGCACGCGGCCGACGGCGACTGGCCCGTCAAGCCGTCGCTGCCGTTCATCCCGGGCCACGAAGGCGTCGGGATCGTCGCGGCGGTCGGCGCGGGCGTCACGCACGTGCGCGAGGGCGATCGCGTCGGCGTGCCGTGGCTCTACACGGCCTGCGGCCATTGCGAGTACTGCAGCACGGGCTGGGAAACGCTGTGCCATGGCCAGCAGAACACCGGCTATTCGGTGAACGGCAGCTACGCGGAATACGTGCTGGCCGATCCCGATTACGTCGGCCAGTTGCCCGCGCAGGTCGCGTTCGACGAGATCGCGCCGATCCTGTGCGCGGGCGTCACGGTCTACAAGGGCATTCGCGTCACCGACACGCGGCCGGGCCAGTGGCTCGCGATCTCCGGCATCGGCGGTCTCGGGCACGTGGCCGTCCAATATGCGCGTGCGATGGGCCTGCACGTCGCGGCCATCGACATCTCGCCCGACAAGCTCGCGCTGGCGCGGCAACTGGGCGCGCACCTGACGATCGATGCGTCGGTCGACGACCCCGCGAAAGTGATCCAGAAGGAAATCGGCGGCGCGCACGGCGTGCTCGTCACGGCCGTGTCGCGCAGCGCGTTCGCGCAGGCGCTCGGGATGGTCCGTCGCGGCGGCACGGTCGCGCTCAACGGCTTGCCGCCGGGCGATTTCCCGTTGCCGATCTTCTCGACCGTGCTGAACGGCATCACCGTGCGCGGGTCGATCGTCGGCACGCGGCGCGATCTGCAGGAGTCGCTCGATTTCGCGGCGGACGGCCTGGTGCGCGCGCACATCCATCGCGACCGGCTCGCCAACATCAACGACATCTTCGCGAAGCTGCGGGAAGGGAAGGTCGACGGCCGCATCGTGCTGACGGACATGCATTGATGCGGTGAACAGGCGCACGCCGCCGCGCGACGGATGGCGTCGCGGCGGCGGCGTGACGGTCATCCTCGCATCACGGCGCGAAGAACACGTCGGTGCGGTTCGTCAGGTTGCCTGCATTGGTCTGGACGAAGAACGGATGGAACGACGACGACGGGCGAACGTCGAGCCCCTGATAGTCGCCGATGAAGAACCCTTCGGCGTTGGGCGCGAGCTTCATGTCGAACGGGCCGCCGACGCGCCGCTCGTCGGCGAACGTGGCGCCGGCGTCGTGCGAGATCTTGCGCCAGAAGCCGGTCGGCAGCGTCGTCGTGTTGCCGGCCTGCAGGTCGCGGAAGTCGTAGTACGTGACCATCACCGCCCCCGTGTTGTCGACGCGCACCGACGGATTGAACGCGGGGCGCCCGGTCGGCGTGTTCACCTGTTGCGGCGCGCTCCAGGTCGCGCCGCCGTCCTTCGAGGTCGATAGCGCGATCTCGTCGTACGTGCCGCCGTTGAAGCGGCTGTCCTGCCACGCGACGTAGAGCTGGCCCGATGCCGGGTCGATCGCCGGCTCCGGAATGATGTCGCCGGTGCGCACGGGTTCGCCGGTGTTCGGATCCGTGACGCCGACCGTCTGCAGCCCCGCGATGATCCGCGGCTTGGTCCACGTCGCGCCGTCGTCGGTCGACTTGACGAACGCGACCTTGCCGGCCGCCTTGTTGAACGGCGGCTGGATCAGGTCGAAGAAATCGTAGAGCGTGCCGCTCTTCGGATCGACGACGATCTGGTTGCCGATCGTCTGCTGGCGCGACGGCACGTCGACGATGACCTTCGCGGCGCTCCACGTCTTGCCGCCGTCGGTCGTCTTCGAGAACAGCGTCGGCCCGCGGTACGCCGCCGTGTGCAGGTTCGCGTACGGATTGCCGTTCGGCAGCTCGAGGCGGTCCCATACCGCATACGCGGTGCCGGCCTTCACCGGGTTGGCGGTCACCGATTCCTTGTCGTTGAAGAACTGCGTCGTCGGTTCGTCGTTCGCGATCAGCACGGCCGGGCTGCTCCATGTCTGGCCGCCGTCGGTCGACACCGACGCGCCGACCGCGTTGGCGTTGTTCGACTGGTTGAACGAGATCGATACCGAATACGCGGTGCCGTCCGGCCCGAACGAGACCCACGGATCGGACGCGCGCTCGTACTTGAGCCCGCCCGGCGCGCAGGCGCTGAACGGCTGCGGCGTGCGCGCCCACGTTGCGCCCGCATCGAACGTGTAGCCGGCGACGAGCCCGTGGGCGCCGCCGTTCGACCAGCGGTCCTGCTGCCACACGCCGATCATGTTGTTCGGGTTCGCCGGGTTGACCGCGAGCCACGGTTCGACTTCTGCATTCACGTAGTTGGTGCCCGGGCCGCCGATGGTGCACGCGGCGAACGGGCTCGGGCCGGACACGACGACGGGGTCGGCGTGCGCGGCGGCAGCGGCGGCCAGCGCCATCGCGGCGGACAGGCGGGTGACAAGCGGATGGGACACGATCATGCGTCGCATGGACGACTCCTCGGTGAGGTGCGGGGGCGATGGCGGGGCACGACGAGGCAATGCGAACCGAAGCGCGGCCGATCGTGCCGCGCACGTCGTGACGTCCGGTTCAGCGTGCCGCTTCAGTCATCGCAATCCGCGTGCGCTGGATGCCGCCAGCGCTTCGGTTAAGACTCCTCTTCGTTTTCAATGCTTGTCGGGTGTGTCTGCGATGTCGACCCGACGGGAACGCCAGTCAGGGCATGCGACGAATGTGTCGAAGTGGATTGCAATGTAGGCGATTCGAATGTCGCGCGACAGGCGGTTTTTTGTAACAGGACGTAGCCGGAAAGCGTTGCCGGAAGCGGGTGGCCGGCATGCAAGATTTGCCGTTGCGGCGGCATGAAAATCGAATCGAAAACGCGAATCGCAATCGCTTGCGATGGATGCCGGCGCGAGCCGGTCGCCAGCGCGATGCGCTGCTCAGCGCTCTGCCGGAAACCGTTCCTGCAACGCGTGCAGCCAGCGCGCGACGACGTCGAGTTCGTCGTCGGAGAACCCGTCGCACAGCTTGCCGTTGAGTTCGCGCAGCAGCACGCGCGCACGCTTGAGCGCCGCGTGGCCTGCGTCGGTCAGATAGAGCCGCGTTGCGCGGCCGTCGTCCGAATCGGCGTGACGCGTGATGAGGCCGGCCTTCGCCATCCGGTCGGCGAGCCCCGTCATCGCGGACGGCGCGAGCTGCAGCGCGGCGCCAACTTCGCCGATCAGTGCGCCGTCCTGCTTCGCGAGGCAGAACAGCGCGCCGGCCTGCGCGGCGCTCGCGCGCGTGTCGGTTTCGGCGTTGCGGTCGATCCAGCGCTGCACGCGCCGCTGGCCGATGTTCAACATGAAAAACAGTCGTCGGTCTTCGCTCAAGCTGGGTTCCCGGCTGCAATGGAAAGGGACGGACGGCTCGCGCTGCGCGGCGTGTCGATTGCCTGCGCGAGCCAGTCGGCGACGTCGGGCCACAGCACGGCGCCGGGCCGGCTGCGAAAGAAGCCCATGTGCCCGACCGGGCCGCTGCCCGCCGCGCGCGGATCGATCTGACGGCGTTCGACCTTCGCGCGGGCCAGATAGCTTACCAGCAGGCCGATCGCGGCCGGGTTCGCCCACGGATCGTCGTCGAAGCCGAGCGCGAGGATCGGCAACTGCTGCTTCGAGAAGCGCTCGGCCGCGCCGAGCGTCGGATCGTCGAAGAAGTAGCGCGGCAGCGTCGTCCAGCGGCTCCATTCGCGGAACACGCCGGCCGGTAGATCCTCGCCGAGCCCGAGCCGCTTGCCGGGTACGTAGCCGAGCAGCGCGGACATCAGCGGGCCGAGCACGCGCAGGATGAGCCGGACCTTCACGCGTTCGGCCGCCTGCGCGATCAGCCGCGTGCTGCCCGCATGCGCGGCGACCAGCACGGCCGCGCGCAGATGCGGCGTCGCGCCGGACAGCCCGATCGCATGTCCGCCGACGCTATGGCCGACCGCCAGCAGCGGCAGCCCTTCGTAGGCGTGCCGGGCCCATGCGGTCGCGGCGCCCACGTCCAGCTCCATCCAGTCGCGCATGCGGGCCCGCAGCGCGCCCAGCCGCGCGGGCCGCGATGCGCCGATGCCGCGATAGTCGTAGGTCAGCGCCGCGAAACCGCGCTCGGTCAGGAAGCGTGCGAAGCCCGCATACAGCCGCTCGGGCACGGCCGTTGCCGGATGGATCAGGACCAGCGCGCGCGGCGTCGCGTCCGGCGACCACAGCGTGCCGTGCAGCACATAGCCGTCGGCCGCGGAAAACTCGATGGGTTGGGAGGTCATGGCCATCCTCGATCGGGCAGTTATTTCGTATGCGAAATATAGTTCATGATTTATTTCGTGTGCGAAATATATATCGAGGAATCGTTCGAAATTCACGAAGCGGCGGCCGGCGGCGAGCCCCGCTCATGGACGAATGCTTCATAAAACATTCGCATCTTTACATAGAAGAATATTGCGTTTGTGTCATGAAGTGGATCGACGTATCTTCACCGGTTCCATCCGTCTCGCCGGCGGTTTCGCACGGCGGACGAAACGGACAAAAGGGCGCCGCGGTCGCGCGGCTGCCCGCCAACCTTCCGGGAGATCATGTTGTTGAGCCGAATCGTCACGGCGCTCTTGCTGGCGCTCGCCGCGCAGCCGGGCATCGCCAAAGACACCGTCACGCTGCGCGTCGGTGAACAGAACTACTTCAACATCCAGGCGTCGATGGAAGCGTCCGGCGTGCTGAAGGACCTGCCTTACACGATCGAGTGGAAGCACTTCCAGGCCGCCGCGCCGGTGGCCGAAAGCCTGAACGGCAACGCGATCGACATCGGCTTCCTCGGCGATTCCGCGCTGCTCACGCTGGCCGCGCGCGGCGCGCCGGTCAAGGTCGTCGCGGTGTCGCGGCAGAGCCTCGACGGCGTCGCGATCCTCGTGCCGAAGAACTCGCCGGTGCGCACCGTGGCCGACCTGCAGGGCAAGACCATCGCGGTTTGGCGCGGCGCCTGGAGCCAGCAGCTCGTGCTGCGCGCGCTCGAACATGCGGGCCTGCGCGCCGATTCGGTGAAGTACGCGTACCTGATGCCGATCGACGCGACCAACGCGCTCGCGAACGGTTCGGTCGATGCGGTATCGCTGTGGGAACCGTTCGTCAGCACGCTCGCGTTGCGGCAGGGCGCGCGGCCCGTGACGACCGCGCAGGGGCTGATGCCCGCGCTGAGCTTCGTCGCCGCGAACGAGCAGGCCGCGTCGGGCAAGCGCGCCGAGATCACCGATTTCCTGCGGCGCGTGGTGGCCGCGCGCCAGTGGGTCGACAGTCATCCGCGCGAGTACGCGGACCTGTGGGCGAAACGCGCGAATCTCGAACCCGACGTCGCGTATCGCTGGCTCAACAATGCCAAACAGCGCGTCGGCCCGGTCGACGAAACGGCCGCGAAGGATGCGCAGAACACGGCCGACTTCCTGCACAAGTCCGGCGTGATTCCGGCCGCGTACGACACGTCGAAGCTGCTCGACCGCTCGTATGCGGGTGCGTTCGCGCAGAAGACGGCAGCCGCGCAGTGACCGTGCGGCCCGCTTCACGATTCCCGCGATTTCCGCGATTCCCGATCGACATACCCAAGGACACCCCGACATGCCAGTCGACATCATCGGCATGATCACCGCGACACCCGGCGCGGAGGTCGACGTACCGGGCGGCGCGGCCGTCCAGCCCGACTACGTGCGCCGCTTCGCGCAGGCGCACGAGGCGGCCGGCTTCGACCAGATCCTGGTCGGCCATTTCAGCAACGCGGCGGACGGCTTCATCGTCGCGTCGTTCGCGGCCGCCGCGACCGAACGCATCCGGCTGCTGCTCGCGCACCGGCCGGGCGTGATCGTGCCGTCGGCCGCCGCGCGGCAGATCGCGACGCTCGACGTGTTCAGCGGTGGCAGGCTCGCGCTGAACGTGGTGTCCGGCGGCGACGATGCGGATCTGCAGCGCGACGGCGATTTCGTGCCGCACGATGCGCGCTATCGCCGCACCGGCGAATATCTCGACGTGCTGAAACAGATCTGGCGGGCCGATGCGCCGGTCGATCACGACGGCGCGTTCTATCGGCTGCGCGGCGCGTCGCCGGTCGTGAAGGGCGCGCAGCGGCCGCACGTGCCGATCTATTTCGGCGGCTCGTCGCCGGCCGCGCTCGCGGTCGCCGGTGAGCATGCGGACGTCTACATGACGTGGGGCGAGCCGCTCGACGCGGTGCGCGAGCAGATCGCGCGCGTGCGTGCCGCTGCCGCGCCGTTCGGGCGGGCGCCGCGCATCAGCGTGTCGTTTCGGCCGATCATCGCCGATACCGAGGCAGCCGCGTGGGAAAAGGCCGAGGCGATCCGCGAGCGCGTGCGCGCGGCGCGGATCGCGAACGGCCAGCCGATCGCGGGTCACGCGCCGCAGAATGCGGGCTCGCAGCGGCTGATGGCGGCCGCCGCGCAGGGCGACGTGGTCGACGAGCGGCTGTGGATGGGCGTCGCGAACCTGACCGGCGCGCGCTGGAATTCGACCGCGCTGGTCGGCACGCCCGAGCAGGTCGCGCGGGCGCTGGGCGCGTATTATCGGCTCGGCGTATCGACGTTCCTGATTCGCGGTTTCGATCCGCTCGACGATGCGCTGGCTTACGGGCGCGAGCTGATTCCGGCGATTCATGCGCATGTCGCGGAACTGGACCGGTATCGGGACGCGGTGTCGGCGTAGGCGAACAAGCAGTGAGTCGAATCGCCCCGGCATCGCCGTCACGGCATGCCGGGGCGAGTGCATTGAACGCTCAAAACGACGGCAACCCCGGCGGATTGGTCTCCGCCCGCGCGATCGCCTCGCTCTGCAACCCCCAGCGCGCGAGTGCCTGTCCGTAGCGGCCGTTGCCGATCAGCGCATTGGTCGCGAGCGTCAGCGCGGGCGCGAGCCCGCTGCCGCGACGCGTCGCGATCGCCACATCCGCATTCGCCGGCCAGCCGGCATTGACGACGCCGACACGGCGAATTTTGCCGCTGCGCGCGGCCTCGTACGCGAGCGACGCGTTCGGGTTCAGCTCCGCATCCGCGCGGCCCGACAGCAGCGCGACGCGCGCGGTCGCATCGTCGTCGAAATAGAGCAGCTCGGCCGGCTTCAGCCCCTGCGCGACGTTGCGCTTGCTCCATTCGAACAGGATGCGCTCCTGGCTCGTGCCGGCGCCGGTGATGATCCTCAAACCCGCGACGTCCTTCGGCTCCGCGATCTTCGCGATCGGGCTGGCGGTGCGCACGTAGAAGCCGTGCAGCCCGAGCCGGTAGGTAGTGAAATCGTATTTCTCCTTGCGCTTCTCGGTCACGCCGACGTTCGAGATCACCGCGTCGTACTTGCCGGACGTCAGCCCGAGCGGCCAGTCGGCCCACGCGATCGGCAGCAGCACGAGCGTGCGGCCGAGCGCGTCGGCGACGAGCTGCGCATAGTCGGGATCGGCGCCGACCACGGTGCGCGCGTCGGTCGCATAGGTCGACACCGGCGGTGCATGCGGCGAGATCGCGACCGTGAACGCACCGTCGCGTACCCAGCGATAGCCGCTTGCCGCGCGGATGGCCGCGTCGTCGGGGCCGGCGCGTGGGCGGCCGGCCTGGCGCGGATCAAGATCGGCGGTAGTGGCCGCCGCGCGCGCCGCATGCCGCGGCAGGCCCGATGCCGCGACCAGCGCGGCCGTGATGAATCGGCGTCGATCGGTCATCGCGCGGCACCTCGCAGGTGGGAAGCGGCGCGCATCACAGCACCCGCGACAGGAACGCACGGGTGCGCGAATGCGACGGCGCGTCGAGCACGACGGCGGGTGGCCCGGCCTCGACGATGCGCCCGCGTTCCATGAACAGCACGTTGTCCGCGACTTCGCGTGCGAAGCCGATCTCGTGCGTGACGATCACGAGCGTCGTGCCCGAGCGCGCGAGTTCCTTGATCACGTCGAGCACTTCGTTGACGAGTTCGGGATCGAGCGCCGACGTCGGTTCGTCGAACAGCAGCACCTTCGGTCGCAACGCGAGCGCCCGCGCGATCGCGACGCGTTGCTGCTGGCCGCCGGACAACTGGCGCGGGTACGCATCGGCCTTATCCGCGAGGCCGACCCGCGCGAGCAGCGTGCGCGCCGTGTGCTCGGCTGCGTCGTGCGTCACGCCCGCGACGGCGACCGGCGCTTCGACCAGGTTCTCGAGCACCGTCAGGTGCGGGAACAGGTTGAAGTTCTGAAACACCATGCCGACGGCCGTGCGCCGCTTCAGTACGTCGCGTTCGTTCAATTCGTGCAGCACGTCGCCGTCGCGGCGATAGCCGATCAGTTCGCCGTCGATGTCGATGAAACCGTCGTCGACGCGTTCGAGATGGTTGATCGTGCGCAGCAGCGTCGACTTGCCGGAGCCCGACGGCCCGACGATCACGGTCACGCTGCCGCGCGGCGCGACGAACGATACGTTGTCGAGCACGCGCTGCATGCCGAACTGCTTCGACACGCCATGCACGGCCACTTCGCCGCCGGTGCGCGACACGGCCGCCGCGGTATCGGCGCGGCGCTCGTCGACATGCGCGCTCGATACCGCACGACGCGACGCGACACGCCGCCACAGCCCGCCGATCCGCGCGAGCGCGAACGTGACCACGGACGGCGGCGGATTGCGCAGCGCGCCGCGCGCATAGTGCCGCTCGACCTGCACCTGGATCGCGGACAGCGCGGTCAGGATGATCAGGTACCAGACGGTCGCGACCATCAGCAGCGGAATCACTTCGAGGTTGCGGCGGTAGATCACCTGCACCGTGTAGAACAGCTCCGGCATCGCGAGCACGTACACCATCGACGTGCCTTTCGCGAGCGAGATCAGATCGTTGAACGCAGTCGGCAGGATCGCGCGCATCGCCTGCGGCAGCACGATCCGCGACGTCTGCCGGCCGCGCGGCAGCCCGAGCGCGGCGGCGGCTTCGAGCTGCCCCTGGTCGACCGCGAGAATGCCGCCGCGGATCACTTCCGCGGAAAACGCCGCGTGGTTCAGCGTGAGGCCGAGCACGGCCGCGAGGAACGGGCTGATCAGATCGGTGGTCGGCGTGTCGAACCACACGATGTCGGTGAACGGCACGCCGAGCCGCACATGCTCGTACAGGTAGCCGAGGTTGTTCAGGATCAGCAGCAGCACGATCAGCGGAATCGAGCGGAACAGCCACACGAAGGTCCAGGCGCTGGCGGACAGCAGGCGCGAACGCGACAGCCGGGCCAGCGCGACGAACGCGCCGAGCACGAAGCCGAACACCGCGCCGAGCAGCGTCAGCACCAGCGTGCGCGCGAGCCCCGACAGCACCGGCGGCGACAGGAACCATTCGGCGAACACAGGCCAGCCCCACTGCGGATTGCCGAGGATCGAATGCAGCGTGATTGCGATCAGCACGAGCGCGAGCACGGTGCCGGCCGTGCGCGACCGGTGGCGCGCGGGCACGATCCGCACATGCGTGCCGGGCTCGCGTGTGCCGGGGGAAGAGAGCGGCGGCAGCGCGCCGCCGAGGTGGGTCGTGTCGCTCATGTCGTGGGAATCCTCGAATCGATCGATCGGGCAGGTGCACCGCGCCGCGCACGGGCGGCGCGGCGGCGTCAAGCGTGCGCTTCGGCGGCCGCTTCCTGTGCGGCGCCAGGCGTCGCGTAGCGGCTCGCCTTGCGCGGCAGACCGAGGTGGTCGCGCAGCGTGGCGCCGGGCAGGTCGCGGCTGTAGCGGCCGCGCGCCTCGAGCACCGGAATCACGAGCTCGATGAAATCGTCGACGCCCTGCGCCTGCACCGGAAAACCGAGGATGAAGCCGTCGCCGGCGCCCGCGTCGTGCCAGCGGATCAGTTCGTCGGCGACGTGCTCGGCCGTGCCGATGAAGTTCGGGCGCGGCGTCGCGACCGCGAGCGCCGTCTCGCGCAGCGTCAGGCCTTTCTGTTTCGCATCGGCCTTGATGCGGTCGGTGGTCGAGCGGAAGCTGTTGCGGCCGAGCTCGCCGAGTTCCGGGAACGGCGCGTCGAGCGCGTACTGCGTGAAATCGTGGTGATCGAAATAGCGGCCGAGGTACGCGAGCGCTTCGTCGATGGTCAGCAGGTCGCGGATCGCCTGGTACTTGTCCTCCGCTTCGGCGGCCGTGCGGCCGACGATCGGCCCGACGCCCGGGAAGATCTTCACGTCGTCGGCCTGCCGCCCGTGCTCGATGGCGCTCTGTTTCACGCGCCGCGTGAACGCGGCCGTTTCGTCGATCGACGGCGAATGCGTGAACACGGCATCCGCGTATTTGCCCGCGAGGCCGATGCCGGTATCGGACGAGCCGGCCTGGAAGATCACCGGCTGCCCCTGCGGCGAGCGCTGGATGTTCAGCGGGCCCGCGACCTGGAAGAAGCGGCCGTGGTGATCGAGCGTATGCAGCTTGTCGCGGTCGAAGAAGCGGCCGGTCGCGCGATCGCGCACGAATGCATCGTCGTCCCAGCTGTCCCACAGACCCTGCACGACGTCGAGATATTCGTCGGCGATCTCGTAGCGCAGTTCGTGATCCGGGTGCGCCTTGCCGTAATTCTTCGCAGTGCCTTCGAGCGGCGTCGTCACGACGTTCCAGCCCGCGCGCCCGCCGCTGATCGCGTCGAGCGACGCGAGCTGGCGCGCGACCGTGAACGGTTCGCTGTACGACGTCGAAATCGTGCCCGCGAGCCCGATCTTCTTCGTCGCGACCGCGAGCGCCGACAGCACGGTCAGCGGCTCGAAGCGGTTCAGGAAGTGCGGGATCGATTTCTCGTTGATGTAGAGGCCGTCCGCGACGAACGCGAACGCGACGCCGGCGGCTTCCGCCTTGCGCGCGACGCCGATCGCGAAGTCGAGGTTGATGCTTGCGTCGGGCGGATTGCTCGGATGCCGCCACGCATTCATGTGGCTGCCTGCGCCTTGCAGCATCAGGCCGAAAGGGATCGATCGTCGGGTCGTCATGATGAGAGCGTCACGCGTTCTGGTCAGGGGAGAGGGAGCGGTCGGCCGCGAAGGCCGCCTGCAACGGCGTGGTGGACAACGCGCCGCCGAGCCATTCGGCCGACGCGAGCCGCGCCGCATAGTCGGATACCGGCGAATCGATCACGAACGCGTCGACGTCGAGCCGCCGGCTCAGTGCGTCGAGCGCACGATGCACGCGCTCGGGCGTATCGGCCAGCACCGTCGGGCGCAACTCGTCGATCCGGTAGTCGGACGCGCCGCTTTGCCGCGCGAATTCCGCGGCGGCCTGCGCGCTGCCGAGATTGAAGCTCTGGCCGCCCGCGAACTGCAGCTTGAAGATCTTCAGCGGCCCGATCAGCCGCTCGGCCTCGTCGCGCGTCGGCGCGGCGACCGCGTACAGCGCGACGAGCGGCTTCTCGCCGCCCGCGCTGCGGTACGCGTCGAGCGAGCGTTCGAGATTCGCGTCATCGCCGTTGAAATGGCCCGCGTAGCAGAAGCGCCAGCCGTTGCGCGCGGCGAGCGCGCCGCTATCCGGCGAGCCGCCGAGCAGGAGGCGTTCGGGCAACTGCGGCGGCACCGGCATCGCGACCGCGCCAGCGAGCGGATGATCTTCTGCCACGCCCCAGCCGAGAAACGCGTCGAGCTCCGCGAGCTGCCCCGCGAAATCGGGCTTGCGCGTCTTGTCGTGGAACCACTGCAGCGCGCGCGTGGTCAGCGGCAGCCCCCCGGGCGCCTTGCCGATGCCGAGATCGACGCGGCCCGGCGCGAGCGCGGCCAGCAGCTTGAACGTCTCGGCGACCTTGAACGGGCTGTAGTGCTGCAGCATCACGCCGCCCGAGCCGATGCGGATGCGCGACGTGTGCGCGAGCAGGTGCGCGACGACGATCTCCGGCGCCGAGCTCGCGAACCCCGGCGTGCCGTGATGCTCGGCGACCCAGAAGCGTTCGTAGCCGAGCTGTTCGGCGCGTTGCGCGAGTGTCGTGGTGAAGCGCAGCGCATCGGCGGCGTTCGCGCCGTCGGCGATCGGACTCTTGTCCAGCAACGAAAGCGAATAAGACATGGTGAGCGGCGTTCCTGCGTGAGCGTGGATGGACGGTTGCGGGCGCTCAGCTTTTCGGCAACCCGGGCGGATTCGTGCGCGACTGGTCGATCGCTTCGGACGCGAGGTTCCAGCGGTCGAGGACCTGCTGATAGCGGCCATTCTTGATCAGCCCGTTCAGCGCGACGGTCAGCGGATCGGCGAGGCCGCTGCCGCGACGCGTCGCGATCGCGATGTCGGCCGTGCGCGGCCAGCCGCCGCTGATCGCGCCGACGAGCCGCGTCTTGCCTTGCTGCGCGCTTTGATACGCGAGCACCGAGTTCACGCTGAACACCACGTCGGCCCGGCCCGACTGCACGGCGACGATGCGCATCGCCTGGTCGTCGTAGTACTGGATCTGCACGGGTTTCAGCCCGTGCGCGACGTTGTCGCGGTCCCACGCGAGCAGGATCTTTTCCTGGTTGGTGCCGGCGTCGGTCACGACGCGCAGCCCCGCGACGTCCTTCGGCTCGCGGATCGACTGGATCTTGCTGTCGTTGCGCACGTAGAAGCCGACCTGATCCTTGCGGTAGGTCGAGAAATCGAACTTCTGCTTGCGTTCCTCGGTGACGGTCACGTTCGAGATCACCGCGTCGACTTTCCCGGATTCGAGCGCGAGCGGCCAGTCGGCCCACGCGAGCGCGACGATCTTCAGCTTGCGGCCGAGGCTGTCGGACACGAGCTGGCCGACGTCGGCATCGAAGCCGATCACCGTGCGTGCGTCGGTCGCATACGAACTGATCGGCGGCAGGCTCGGCGCGATGCCGATCGTCAGCGTGCCGGGCTCGGCGAACTTGAACGACGCGGGTACCGCGCGCTCGACCGCCGCATCGGCCGCGCCACGCGGGCGGCCGCGCTGCTCGGGGCTCAGGTCGAAGGTCGCGGCGGCCGCGGCCATCGCGGCGGCGAAGGCGCTCAGGCCGATCAGCGCGGCGGCCAGCGTGCGCACGGCACGGGATGAAAGCGGTACGGCTCGATGCATGAAAACGTCCTGTCGTGGAAGCGGGGAATCGTTGAAAGCGGAACGGGTGCCGTGCGATCAGCGCGGCAGTGCCGCTTCGGGCACGGGCGCCCACAGGTCGGCCAGCGTCGACGTGCGCGACGGATCGACGAGATCCTTGCCGAAACGCAGGTGGAAATACGCTTCGGGATCGATCGACGCATCGAACAGCCGGGTGTAGCCGGTGCGGTCGTACAGCGCCCACGCTTCGGGCTGGCGAAAGCCGGTCGTCAGGTAGAGACGGCGATAACCCTGCTGTGTGGCGCGCAGTTCGAGCGCTTCGACGATGCGCCGCGCGAGGCCCTGGCGGCGCAGGTCGATGCGCGTCCAGATGCGTTTCAGTTCGGCGGTCTGCGCGTCGTAGCGCTTGAACGCGCCGCCGCCGATCGTCTCGCCGTCGCGCAGCAACAGCACGAACGCGCCTTCGGGCGGCGCGAACAGTTCGGCCGGGTAGCGCGCGAGTTCGTCGCGGGCCGACGCGCGGCTGTCGGGGCGGTATGCGTCGTAACGGGTCGAATACTCGTCGATCAGTGCGTCGATCAGCGGCTGCGCGCGGACGTCGAGCGGCGTCGTGTCGATGATGCGGTCGTTCGTGGCCATGGGCATCGCGAATGGCGCGCGATGCGGACGTTCCTGGCGGGGTGCGGGCACGCGGCCCGTCCGGTCTGTTCCGTTATCGCGACGCAGTTGTCGTGATGGCGGCGGCTGTCGTGCTTCGTGCGATGCATCGGGCGCGCCGCCGCCGTTTTGAACACGTTAGCGGCGCGGCCGGCAAAGACGAACGAAGCAATTTCGATAAGGATTTCGACGAAGGTGGAAGAAGGCTTGCAGGAGAAGTGGGGTGGGGCGAACGGGCGGGGTGACGGCCATGCCCGTTCGAGGTGTGTAAGACGTGGATGATCGCCGAGGATTGGCGCGGTGTCGTCGTTTCGACGGCCGACTGGTGAGGCCGATTCGAGGCTGGCTCGTCAGGATCGCGAGCGCTCGGCCGAGGCCCGCCGCCAGCGTGGCGACGGGTTCTCCCCGAATTGTCGGGTCAGCGCGGGGCGACGATCGACGACGACGGCGGCGTTCAGGCTGCCGCCGCCTGAGGAATCGCGTCCTGCCGATCGCCCCCCAGGATCTCGACAAGACTGGTCAGCATCCGCGCCAATTCACCCGTCATCAGCGTGAAGTCCGAATCGAAGCGTTCATCGTCATTCTGCGCGGTCGGGTCCGCCGCCTCCTTGATCACGTCGAGCGGCGTGACGCGCTTGATCGTCAGCGACGGTGTCAGCACGAACGAGATCCGGTCATCCCAGGTCATCGCGAGGCGCATGCACTGTTTGCCGGCTTCGATGTGCCGGCGCATGTCGTTCGCTTCCAGCGCGTGGCCCACGTATCGCACCGTGGCGCCGCCTTCACCGGTCGAACGCAACTCGGCGTCCTGATCGACGGTGAATCCGCCCGGCGCGTCGCCGGACAGCAGCCAGTCCGTCATCGCGGCGACCGGCGAACGCGCCACCTGAACGCCGGCGAGCGGCAGTTGGTCGATCGATTTGACGAGCAGGCTGCGAACGTCGTCGGCAAGCGCCTGCGCAGCCGCATCGATGACGAGCCAGCCGTTCGCCGTGTCGATCCACACGCGGGTATCGCGGCGAATGCTGAACGCGCGCGGCAGCAGTTCGTCGGTCACCTGTTCCTTGAGTTCGCGCATTTGCTTGCGGCCGACCTTGAAGCCCTGCTGCTCCTCGATTTCGAGCGCACGCGCTTTGGTCACTTGATTGACGACCGACGCCGGCAGCAGCTTCTTTTCGGCACGAAACAGCAGCAGCATCTGCCGGTTGTTCGAATACACGAGCGCGCCGTCGTCACGCGGCGACGCCCATCCGGCGCGCTGCATTTCGACGCTGCTGCCCGGCTGGAACGCATGGGGCGCCAGCCATTTTTCCATCTGGTCGGGGGTAACGGCCCAGGGTGCGGGAAGACGGTGAAGCTGAAGGTTCTTGAACCACATAGGCGTACGGGCAAAGCGCGTCATTCTAGCTGACGAGGCGAGTAGCGGCCAGTTGCGGACATTTGATGCCTCGTTAGCCCGAGAACTCATCGAGCTAAACCCGCACGTTCCTCCGGAAATGTCGAGATGACTGTCCGCTATCGAAAAAGAGACAATCGACGGTTGCATCAAGATTGATGACAATGGAAACCAGTCGAACAACGGGGAAAAACAATGATGACTTCCGGCGACGGCCTGACCAGCCCGGCGCGGCTGCTGCGACTCGCGTCATGGGCGATTGCGATCATCTTCGCCGTCTTTCTGAACATGCTCGGCAGTCTCGTGATCCGCGACATGGCGTTCGCCCCGAGGGGCGGTCCGCCGGTCATCGAGCAATTCGCCGACGCGCCGGCAAAAGCGCGGCTGGACGCGGCGCGGCGCCAGTTGCGGGCGCAGCGCGACGCGCTTGCCGAGAAGGCCGACACGATGGAAGTGGCGCGCGGCCGCGCCGCGAAGGAATACGCGGCCGAGAAGGAAAGCTTCCGCAACTGGCTGGCCACCCGCGCGGTGACAGGTGACGGGACGAGGGACCCGGACATTCTGGCGAGAACGCGCACGCTCGATACGCTCCAGGCCGTGGTGGTCAACTGGCAGCATCAGATCGATGCGATCGGCGACCAGCAACGGGCACTGGCATCGCAGCAGGCTCAAGTCGACACGCAAATCGCCGAAGCGGACGCAGCCGCCGAATGGCGCTTCGACGACGCAACGCGGCGCTACGAGATGCAGGTGTTCGGGCTGCGACTGGCGCTGACGCTGCCGATCCTGCTGGTTGCGACCGGGCTGTTCATCCGCTGTCGGAAGGCGCGCTACTGGCCGTTCGTGTACGGTTTCGGCCTATTTGCATTGAGCGCGTTTTTCATTGAACTGGTGCCGTACCTGCCGAATTTCGGCGGCTATGTGCGGGTCGTGGTCGGTATCGTGCTGACGGTATTCGCCGGCCTTTACATGATGAAGGCCTTTCAGCGCTATGCCGAGCGCAAACGGCTCGAATTGCAGCAGGATCGAGGCGAACGCGCGCGGACGATCGGATACGAAAAAGCCGTCCGGTCGCTCGAGAAAAAGCGCTGCCCGTCGTGCGACAAACAATGGAATCTCGGCGGCGACGATTCCACGTTCTGCGTGCATTGCGGATTGAGGCTTTTCAACGTATGCGAATGCGGTGGCCGGAATTTCTTCTTTTTCCCGCATTGCCATCAATGCGGCGTTGCGCAGGGCAATGAGTCGCCGGTGTCATCCGACTGACGGTCCGCGTGTACGCACCGGCGTTGGCGTACGACGGTCCCGAACACGCGAGTCGCGTTCCTCACTCGATGACGCGCGGCGGCGTCGACAATTCCGCCAACTGAAACAGACAATCCCCGCGCTGGACCTGCGCGGGCACCCGCTTGCACACCACTTCGCCATCGCCGTTGAACCGGTGCAGCACCGGTTCGCGTAACGGCGTATCGGGGAAATGCACCCACGCGGCCGGCTGGCCGGCTTTCACCTGGTCGCCGAGTTCGACGAGCGGCTCGTACAGCCCGCGCTCGTACGCATAGACGAAATGACGATCGCCGTCGACGCGCATGAAACGCGTGACGGTCGGCGGCGCGTCGGGCACGAGCGCGCCATGCAGCAGGCCGATATAGCCGAGGTAATGCAGCAGCCCGTGGCGGCCGAGCCGGATCAGCGACGGATCGGCCATGCCGGCGCCGCCGAGTTCGGTGACGATCGAGATCGCGCCTTGCCGACGCGCAGCCGATGCCGAATGCACGGGATTCGGCGCGTGCAGCAGCGCGTTCTGCAACCCGAACGCGACCAGCAGCCCGTTGAGCTTCTCGGCTTCGTCGGCATCGAGCGGATCGATCGCGAGCATGTTGCCGCCCTGGTACAGCAGCGAGCTGCCGCCCGAATGCAGATCGACCAGATACTGCGCGCGCGACAGCAGCGCGTGCTCGATGTAGTGAGCAATCATCTGCGTCGGCGTGCCGGTCGGGTCGCCGGGAAAACTGCGGTTCAGGTTGCCTTCGTCGAGCGGCGACACGCGCAGGCCCGCATCCGCCGCCGGGAAATTCGCCATCGGCAGCAGGATCAACTGGCCGCTGACCATGTCGGGTTCGATCTCGCGCATCAGCTGCGACACGATAATCTGGCCTTCGTACTCGTCGCCGTGGTTGCCGGCCATCACGAGCGCGACCGGGCCGTCGCCGTTGCGGATCGACGCGATCGGAATCGGCAGCCAGCCGTAGGCGGAGCGGTGCACGGAGTGCGGTAGCCGCAGGTAGCCCGCGTGCTTGCCTTGCGCGTCGAGATCGATTTCGCAGTGGATGGGATTTCGCGGAGAGGAAGAGGCGGTCATGGCGGTATCGTTCGATGAACGGAATCTGCCATCTTATAGGGGAAACCGGCCGCGCGCGGCGGGCGGGGCGGGATCGACCGCGAGACGCGCGGCCGCGGCCGGGCGCGTTGCCGTGCGTTGGCGGCCCTCCACGCGCGGCCGCGCGATGTTGCAGCGATGAACGCATGCCGGTGCGCCAGCCGGCTGCATTCGCGCGTCGCGTTTCGCGCCGATCCCTTGTCGCGACAGGGCCGGCGCGTACGACCGGCTTACCGGCCGGATGTTTCAGCTTCGAGACGTCCTTCTTCCCACAGTGCCCAGAAACGGCTGCCGGCGCGATACGGATTCGCACGCCGCGCGGCGTGATCGGCGACGCCCTGGCGAAACGCGCCGTACAGCGTGAGCGGCGGATTGTCGATGCATGCGGCATCGTACGCGGCCGGCATCCGGCGGTCGGACACGAGCCGGCGGATCAGCGATGCGCCGTCGATCACCGCCTGTTCGTCGATGATTTCGGTTCGCGCGAGGACGTCGACGGTATTCATGGCGAGCTCCCTGAAACGTTCTTTCCCCATCAAGGAGCAATAAGAATGCCAGCCGGTAAATACCGCGCTCGGCCTCGATCGTGCGGGCTTCTGCCGTCATCGTGCGGGGCGCCGGACGGCGATGTTACGGAACACGTCACGTGACATGCGAACGCGCGGCGTCACGTGCGAACCCGCAAAGCGTTTCGGAATTGAATCGTCGGGAGGCGGCGGCAGGCCGGGAAAGGGCGGAGGCGCGGCGCGCGTCGGCGGCTCAGGTCGTGGCGGCCGGCGCCATGCGGCGGCTGCCGCTGCCGCTCGAGTAAAAGCAGTAGATGCCCTTGCCGGCCGACTTCGCGTCGTACAGCGCGCTGTCGGCGTGCTGGATCAGCTCGTCGGGCGAGCCGTGCCCGTCGTCGAGCGCGATGCCGATGCTGATGCCGATGCAGACGGTCTCGCCGATCGACAGCGCGTACGGCGCGGAAATCTGCCGGATGATCCGCGCGGCGAGGATCGAGCACGCCTGCATCGTCGTGTCGTCGATCGCGACGACGAATTCGTCGCCGCCGATGCGTGCGGCGAGCTCGCCCGGCGGCAGCGTCTTGCCGAGCCGCTCGGCGACCTGGGTGAGCACTTCGTCGCCGGCCTGGTGGCCGAAGCGATCGTTGATCGACTTGAAGCCGTCGAGGTCGAGATACATGACGGCGAGCGCGGGGCTCGGCAGCCGCGGCCGGCGCGCGAGCATCCGCTTGAGCGCCGCATGCAGTTCGTGGCGGTTCGGCAACCCCGTCAGCGCGTCGTGCCGCGCGAGGTGCCGGATCTGTTGTTCGGTCTGGCGGCGCGCGGTGACGTCCTCGACGATGATCACCGCGTTGCCGTCCGGCACGCGGTGGCGCGTCAGTTCGAGCTGGCGGCCGTCGGCGAGCACGATGTCGAGCGGCCCGGACTCGGCGCGGTTCAGCCATGCATCGCACTGCGCGGCGAGGCCGGCGCCGCCGGGATCGGTCACGGCATGCGTGCCGAGCGCGGCGACCACGGCCGGCAGCGGCGTATCGAGCATGATCTCGCGCGGCGAGCCGAACAGTTGTGCGGTGCGCCGGTTCGCGACGATCACGCGGCTGTCGCCGTCGATCATGCACAGGCCGTGCGGCATGTAGGTGAGGGCGGCGTCGAAGCGCGCGACGAGTTCGGCGTTGCGCTGGCGCGCGGCGATCAGCGCGACGAGCACGCGGTAGTGACGCTGCACGACCGTACGCATCGCCGCCAGATAGATCGCGAGCGGCGGCACGAGCAGCCACGCGCCGGTTCGCGGCGCCAGCAGCGCACCGACGCCGATCGGCAGCACGCCGAGCACGACCTGCGTCATCGCGAGCCGCGGCAGCGCCGAATTGCGCGACGCGATTCCGCCGAACACGCCGCCCGCGACCATCACGGACAGCGTGCCGAGCTCGACGTCGGCGGCCTGCACGCAGCCCATCACGCCCAGGCCGAGCACGAAGCACGCGACGAGCGACACCGGCGCATAGCGCATCGCCCAGTACTCGATGCGATCGTCGCCTGCGTCGCGCCGCACCGTGTAGGCTCGTACGATCGACAGGCGCGCAATGAGCAGGCCGACGTCCAGGACGAGCCACGCGAGGCACCACAGCTGCTGCAGCCGCATCAGTGCGACGGCCGCGACGAAACCGCTCCCGAGCCCGGACAGTGCCATCGGGCGGATGTCCTCGAACAGCGTCACGAGCATCGACGGACGCAGCGCGGCCGTCACGCGGTGGTTGCCGGAGGGGGGAGTGGCGAGAACGGAGTTCAGGAGAGACGCCCTGACTGCCATGATTGTCGACCTCGACACGATGTTGCGATGGCTGGCGGCTCCGCACGGCACGTGGCGGAAGCCCGGCCGAGCCGGATGCGCACGACATTACCACGAAAAACCGGCGTCGCGGGCCGGTTGGCGGCGCCGCGCATCGTCTCGTGCGCGGGTTGTCAGCCCCGGCGGCGGGGGCTTGCGGATGCGGCGGCGCGAACGCAGCGTTCGTTGCGAACGGAACGATGTGCGGCGGCCGCCGAAGCCGGCGCGACTGCCTCCGCCGCAAGCAAACCGCAAACGAATCGCCGCTGCAACCACCCGCCGCAGCCCGGCTGAAACCCGTTATAAGAATTCCAATAAGTATTTCATGCGGGAAATACTATAGGCGATATATCCAAAACAATGCCAGAATGCGCGCCGCTCCGGACGCCGCGACACCCGATCGCCGTCCGAGCCGCCTCAGGAGGTTCCCCCCAAATGAAAAACCACGGCCTGTCACGGCGGGGTTTTCTGAAAGCCAGCGTGCTGGCGGGCGTCGCGGTGTATGTCGCGCCCATCGGCAGCCGCGCGTTCGCGGCGCTCTTCGAAGAAAAACTCCTCACACCCGTCAAATGGGATAGCGTCACCGGCATCCCCCAATTCCGCATCGACGGCATCGCGAAGGTCACGGGCTCGAAAGTGTTCGCCCGCGACGTGCGCGCGGCCGACATGCCGCACTGGCCGCAGCAGCAGTCGCACGCGCTGATCCTGCGCGTCACGCAGGCCGACCGCACGTACGAGGGCTTCGACCTGTCGCTGCTCGGCGACGAGCTGAAACCGGACCGCGTGGTCACGGCCGACGATCTCGCGCGCGACGGCGTCGCGTTCCCGGCGTTCTACGGCGACGACATGCTGTTGCCGGCCGGCAAGACGCCCGCGTATCTCGGCCATGCGGTCGCGATCCTGATCTATCACGACTTCGCGCGCTTTCGCTTCGCGAAGAACGCGCTGAAGTTCCGCGACGACGTGATCCGCTACGGCGCGGTCACGGGCCCGCTCGAGCGCGATCCGTGGGGCACCTTCCGCTACGTGCGCGTGGGCGGCAAGACGGCTTATGACGACGACGTCTATTCGAGCCTGAAGGACGCGCCGATCTTCCCGAGCATGATGCGCAAGCATCTGCCGGTCTGGCCGGACGGCAAGGAGCACGGCAAGCTAGACGAGCAGGGCATGTTCCTCGCCGGGCAGATCGCCGCCGAACTCGACCAGCCGTCGGCCGACTGGCTCGTGTTCGACCGCGAATACAACACGCAGTCGGTCGACACGGCCGCGCTCGAGCCCGACAACGCGAACTGCTGGTACGACGCCGCGACGCAATCGCTGCATCTCGTCGTGCCGACCCAGTCGCCGCTGGAAGTGTCGGAGAACGCGGCCGCGATGGTCGCGAAATGCCGCTTCCCGGTGAAGAAGCTGTTCGTGCATCCGTGCTACACGGTCGGCTACGGCTCGAAGGATCACTTCAACGTGCCGTTCTACGGCCTCGTCTGCGCGCTGTACGCGGACGGCCGCCCGGTGCGTTTCGCGAACGATCGCTACGAGCAGTTCCAGACGTCGCTGAAGCGACACGCATTCAAGATGCATTACCGGATCGCGGTCGACCGCAACACGGGCCTGCTGCAGTCGTTCAAGGGCGACTTCGAGGCGAACGGCGGGGGGCGCTCGAACTTCTCGCCGTCGGTCGCGATGGTCGGCGCCACGGCCGCGCAATCGATCTACTACTTCCCGAAGAGCGACCTCGCGGCCGTCGCGATCGCGTCGCGCGCGATCGACGCCGGTTCCGCGCGCGGCTACGGCACGCTGCAGAGCATGGCCGCGACCGAGATGGCGGTCGACGAGATCGCCGCGCAATTGAACATCGACCCGATCGACTTCCGGCTGCGCAACGCGCTGCGTTCGGGAATGAAGAACACACAGGGGGCGATTCCCGCCGGCGCGCTGCGCGTCGACGAAGTGCTCGAGCGCGCGAAGCAGCATCCGCTGTGGACGCGCCGTGCCGCGCGCAAGGCCGAATTCGAGGCGGCGCATCCGGGCAAGCGCTACGGCGTCGGCTTCGCGTGCGTGCAGAAGGATTTCGGCACGGGTGCGGAAGCGTCGTTCGCGAAGGTCGAATTCGACGCGCACGGCAAGGTATCGCTGCAACACACGGCGGCCGAGATCGGCACCGGGATGTCGACGTCTCAGGCCGTCGCGGTCGCGAAATGGCTCGGCCGTCCGGCGACCGACGTGCGCGTCGCGCTGACCGAATGGCCGGACCTGCCGGTCGAGACGAGCGGCGACCCGTACCTGATGTCGCAGGCCGATCAGGACCGCCTGAGCGCGAACCCGCGCTGGTCGCCCGGCTATGCGTCGCCGTCGAGCGCGACGAACTCCGCGTACTACTTCACGCACAGCACGCGCGAAGCCGCGCGCGCCGTGTTCCGCTACGGGCTGTGGCCGGCCGCGATGTCGATCTGGACACGCGGCCTCGGCGGCGGCCAGGCCGCGCCGTACACGATCCGCATCGAGGACGCGCGCTGGGTCGACGGCAAGCTGACCGCCGACGGCCTCGAGCCGCTGACGTTCGAGCAGCTCGCGAAGCAGGCGCATGCGCTCGGCCTGCCGACCGGCGCCGTCGTGCACGTGTTCAACCGCTGGCAGTGGACCGACGCCGAATTCGAAGTGGGCGGCGCGGTCGAGCGTCTGCCGATCGACGGGCTGTCGCTGCGCGTCGGCGCGCCGAAGACCGGCGACGACGGCCCGCTGCCGGGCACCGCCGCACCAGCCGGCGCGACCGCGCTGCGCGGCACGCTGCCGCCGACCGCGAACGGCTATCGCGTGCTCGATCGCAAGCGCGTGTTCATCCCGCCGACGAGCCGCAACAACGCGGCCGTCACGTACTACACGGCGGTGGGCACGCTCGTCGAGCTGGCCGTGCACGAAGCGACCGGCAAGGTCGAGCTGCTCACGCATCACTCGATCATGGAATGCGGGAACCAGATTTCGCCGCAACTCGTATCGGGCCAGTTGCAGGGCGGTCTCGCGATGGGCATCGGCCATGCGCTGCACGAGTATCTGCCGCTCTACGAGGACGGCCCCGGCAACGGCACGTGGAACTTCAACCGTTACCGGCTGCCGCGCGCGTCCGACGTCGCCGTATGGACGCAGACGGGCGACGTGCTGCCGCCGCTGTCCGAGACCGATCCGCCGAAGGGCGTCGCCGAAGTGGTGATGATTCCCGTCGTCGGCGCGATCGTGAACGGCATCGCGCACGCGATCGGCCATCGTTTCACCGACCTGCCGGTGACCCCGCAAAAGATTCAGGAGGTGCTCGCATGACGACCGCCCAAACCGCGGCTTCGGCCGCGAGCGCCGGCGCGGCTTCGGCCGCTTCGGCATCCGTGCCCGTCGCACCGGCTGCACTCGCTGCGGCGCCCGTCGAGCGTCCGCTCGTCCGGTTCCAGCAGAAGCCGCTGTCGCTCAACATCAACGGCAAGTCGGTCGGCCCGATGCAGGTGCCGGAAGGGCTGATGATGATCGAGTTCCTGCACGAGTACCTGGGCCTCACCGGTTCGCGGCTCGGCTGCGGGCAGGGCATCTGCCACGCGTGCGTCGTGATCGTCGACAAGCCGGACGGCACGAGCGACGAAATGCGCACGTGCATCACCGGCGCGCACTTCTTCCACGGCCGTTCGATCCGCACGATCGAAGGCCACGCGAAGCGCAATGAAGCCGGCGAGGTGGTCGAGCTGTCGCCGATCCAGCAGAAGTTCCTCGAACACTTCAGCTTCCAGTGCGGCTATTGCACGCCGGGCTTCGTCAACGCGGCGACCGTGCTGATCGAGCGCCTGAAGCGCGAGCCGATCGCGAAGGCCGACGTGGAACGCACGATCACCGACGCGCTCGACGCACACCTCTGTCGCTGCACGGGCTATGTCCGCTACTACGAAGCCGTCAAGGACGTGGTGCTGACGACGCCGGGACTCGTGAAGGAAGCGCAATGAAACGCACATTCGCTCATCGTGCCGCGCGGGCCGCGGGCCTGCCCGCGCTCGCGGCGTCCTTCGCGCTGCTGCTCGCCGCGTGCGGCGGCCACGACGCGCCGGCGTCGAGCGCGGCGTCCGGCGCGCCCGGCGCCGACGCGGTCGCGCGCGGGCGCTATCTCGTCAAGGCCGCCGACTGCGCGGCGTGCCACACCGCGAAGGACGGTGCGCCGTTCGCCGGCGGCGCGGCGCTCGAATCGCCGTTCGGCACGTTCTACGGCTCGAACATCACGCCTGACAAGGATCACGGGATCGGCGGCTGGAGCGCGGACGATTTCTACGCCGCGCTGCACGACGGCAAGGCGCCGGGTAAGCGCCTGTATCCGTCGATGCCGTACACGTCGTACCGGCAGCTCACGCGCGCCGACGCCGACGCGATGTACGCGTACCTGATGACGGTCAAACCTGTCGCGCAGGAAAACCGCGCGCACGACCTGAAGTTCCCGTACAACCTGCGCTTCGGCATGGTCTTCTGGGACATGCTGTTCCTGAAGGACAGTCTGCCGGATGCATCGACCGGACAATCCGCCGACTGGCAGCGCGGCCGCTATCTCGCGGGCGCACTCGGTCACTGCGCGGAATGCCACACGCCGCGCGCGTTCACGGGCCAGCTCGACGGCGCGAAGCCGTTCGCGGGCGCCGCGCTCGGCCGCGTGGCCGCGCCCGACATCACGCCGGCCGGCCTCGCCGCGCGCGGCTGGACGGGCACCGACCTGCAGACGTTCTTCGGCGTCGGCATTGCGCCGCAAGGCTCGGCGTTCGGCGAGATGTATCCGGTCGTGCATCTGAGCACGCAATACCTGACGAAGGACGACCTGCGCGGCCTGTCGACGTACCTGCTCGGCGATACGCCGCCCGCGCCGCAACCGGTGAAGCCGGTGTCGGCCGATGCCGCGCAACTGGCGGCCGGCCGCTCGGTGTATCTCGCGGTGTGCGCGGGCTGTCACGGCTTCAACGGCGAAGGCAAGCCGCACGTGGCGGTGCCGATGAACGGCAATTCGACGGTGCGTCAGGCCGACTCGCGCAATCTGCTGGTCGCGATGCTCGACGGCATCGACGAGCAGAAGTTTGCCGGCTTCGAAAACCTTCAGCCGATGCCGGGTTTCGCGAAAACGCTGAGCGACGACGAACTCGCGCAGCTCGCGAACTATCTACGCGCGACGTGGGGCGGCCAGCCCGCGAGCGTCACGCCGGCCGACGTGAAGGCGATGCGTTGAGTCGCGTCCCGGGGTAGTGCACCGCGCGCGAGCAGCCGGCTTCCGGTGTTCGCGCGCGATTTCGCGCCTCTTCCTTGCGGCGGCGCGTCAGTAGCCGCCGCCGCCGCCACCGCCACCGCCACCGCCTCCGCTGCCTCCCGCGCCGCCGTACCGGCTCATGCCCGGTCCTTGCGACGTACCGCTGCCCGACGACGTACAGCCCGTGGACAGCACAAGCACCAGCGCCGCGATCAGCGCCGCAGCCAACGTTGCCGATTTCATTGCGATCTCCTTGCTGCGCGCAGGCAACAGGAAAGGCGGTTCGCGTGAACCGCGTCTGCGCGATGACAAGACGTTTCGGCGGGGCGCTTATTCCATGCTTTTTGCGTATCGCCGCGGCGGTGCCTGGATCAACGATAGACGAGATCGGCGCGGCGATTCTGCGCCCACGCTTCCTCGTCGTGGCCGAGCGCGACCGGCTTTTCCTTGCCGAGGCTGACAGCCTCGAGTTGCGTCGCCGGCACGCCGAGCGTTTCGAGCGCGCTCGCCACGGCCTGCGAGCGGCGCTGGCCGAGCGCGAGGTTGTATTCGGACGTGCCGCGCTCGTCGGTGTTGCCCTGGATCAGCACGCGCCGCGCGGGATGGCTGCGCAGGTAGTCGGCGTGCGCCTGCAGCAGCGACTGGAATTCGGGCTTCACCGAGTACTGGTCGAAATCGAAGTAGATGCTGCGCTTCGCGAGCGGGCTGTTCGGATTGTTCAGATCGTCGGCCGTCACCGTCGCGACGGTTTCACTCGACGGCGTCGGCGCCGCGCCGGCATTCTCGGGCGTCTTCGCCGCGTGGTGGCAACCGGCCAGCAGGACGAAAGTTGCCAGGACCGCAATTCGCTTCATTTTGCTCATCGTTCTTCTCCAGCGGTTGACTGCGTTGAAAGCGGGGCGCGTGCCATTCGCACGCAGCCGTCCGGTCGCCATGGCGCGAAAGGTCCGGCTCCGTTGCCGTGATGCAGGTTCGTAAGCCGGTGGTGCGCCAGATGAAAGAATGTTGCGGGCCGGAACGCCGGAGCGCGGCGTCGCTGCAAACAGATTAGGAAAAATGTCACAACGTGCCCAGTTTCTCCGCATTTTTTGCGCAAACGCGACAGCCGGGAGGCATTCTTGCTTCCGCGCCTGGGGTGCGGTACGCGACGCCCGCCACGGCGAAAAAGGCCGCGCAGAGCGCGCGGCCTTGCCGGTGCCGGACACCGCGATCGGGTGATGGAGGAAGCGCTCGCCGAATGCAGTCGGTCAGCCGCGTGACGGCGCCGCCCACACGCCGCATCGTCAGAACTTGTGGCGCAGCCCCAGCGCGACGACGGCCTGATTGCTGTTCGCGGAAGGCGTCATGGTCCAGACCGTCGCGTTGAACGCCGGATTGCCGTTGCCGCCGCTCACGCTCTGGTAAGTGCCTTCGAGATACGCATCCGTGCGCTTCGACAGCGCATAGTCGGCCTGCGCGACGACCTGGTTCCATTTCGGGCGGGTCTGTCCCGTGCGGGTGTCGAAGCGGCCAATCGTGTACGTGTACGCGGCGGCGACGCTCAGCGCGCGCGTGACGAAGTAGCGTCCGTCGATCGAGAAGTTGTCGAACACCAGCGATTCGCCCTTCAGCGGCGCGATGTTGCCGCCCTGGAGCACGCCCGTCACGCCGTCGGTGGTCGAATGCGACCACGCGGCGCCGACCGAGTGCGGCCCGAACGCGTAACGGCCGGCCATCGCCCAGATCTGCTGGTTGCCGCCCGTGATGGTCGCCGAGCCGTCGACCGTGCTCAGCGCGCCGTCCGGATTCGGCGCGTTGCGGTCGCGGCTGATCTTCAGGTAGCCGGCGCCGAGCTTCAGCGGCCCGTTCGCGTACGACAAGCCCGTGCTCCACACCGCGTTGTTGGAGAACTGGCCGGGCGTGTTCGAAAACCCGATCATCGCGCCGAAGGTCAACCCGCGAACCGTCGGGCTCGTGTACTTCACCGCGTTATTGATGCGCAGGTTGCGGTTCGAATCGTCGTTGTCGTACGGGTGGACCGCAAGGTTGCCGCCCCAGCCGGGGCCGGACGCGCCGAGCGGCGTCACGAAATCGAGGATCAGGTCGTACTGGCGGCCGAAGGTCAGCGCGCCGGCCGTCCTGGATTCCACGCCGAGCCACGCCTGGCGGCCGAACAGATCGACGCCTTTCTGCGACAGCTTGCCGGTGGTGCCAGAGAAGCCGTTTTCGAGCGAGAAGACCGCGGCCAGTCCGCCGCCGAGATCCTCGCGACCGCGCAGCCCCCAGCGCGACGCATTCAATGCGCCGCTCGTCATCGCGACGCCGCCGCTGCCGGGCGAGCCGGCACCGCGCGTGCGCTGGTTGGTGGAGTAGGTGATCGACGTGTCGATCAGGCCGTACAGCGTCACGCTGCTCTGGGCAAGCGCGACATCCGACACGAAGCCGGTCAGGCAGGCGGCAATGACGGTCCCCGCGACGCGTGCGCCGGCATGCTGGTTCGTTTGGCAGGAATGCATAGGCGTTTTGTTGTTGTTGGGCCGGCCTGGCGGCCGACGGATCGAGCGGCCATTATTGGAGATCGTGCGGCGGTCGATTAAGGCGTTGCACAGGAAAGGTCCTCTGCCCAATCACTCGGAATCGCGGTGGGGCGACTTGCGGGGAGGCGGTCGGGAAGGAGCGGCTGAGACGGTGCGTAGGGTTCGGCGCGCCATCGCGCGACGGTGGTGTGCCGAACGTCTAGACCCGGCCCGAACGCTCGCCGTAGAAATCCCGAGACCGGAATCCACCACGATCGGACGCGATTCCACCTGGAACGACATGGAGCAGGGCAGAATAGGGCGCGCGTGGCGCATGCCGACCGCTGTCGGCAGCGCGCCGATTCACGAAAACCTGTCGAGTCTCCATGGCGTTTCCGATGTCCCCTATCTTGCGTCCCATCCGGTTGGCGTCCCGAACGACGGCCGGTGTTGCATTCGTCGTCAGTCTGCTGTCGGGCTGCGCTGCGCTGTCTTCATCTGCGCCGGTCGACCCTCAGCAGCAGTTCGTTGCGGAGCAGCGAAATGCGAACATGCGATACATCGACAGTCTCGCGGCGTACAAGCCCGTTTTCCAGAATCCCGGCAACTATAGTCGAGCGCAGGTGCTGGAAAAGTACGACGCGGTTCTCTATCAATACTCGCTCGCTGCGGTGAGCTGGGTTCGCGCAATCTATCCTGCCACCCGGCAGACGTTGCCGCCATCCCTGCAACCATTGCCTGCACCGTCCGGGCCGCTCAGCCTGGCGGACGTGAACCGACACTACGAACACGCGCTCGGCATGAACGCCGGCATGTGGGAGATCAGCATGGCCGCGGATTTCGGCAAGCCGTCGAAACTGGCGGTGCCGCGATATGACGGGCCGTTGCTTTTCATGCCGTTCGCACCGCCTTTGCCGCCGCTGCAGGATGTTCGCGATCCGCAGTTCGCGCGGCTGGTGACCATGACGAAGAAGCTGGACGACGCGCAGAAGGCGGACCTCGCTCGACAGAACGCGGCGACCGCGAAACAGATGGCGGAGAACGCCGCGATGCACGCGGCAAACCATCCGCCCGGCCCGAATCCGCTGGACTCGATCGATCCGCGGACCGGGTTGCCGTATCCGGCACCGCAACAGGACACGCAGCGCTGGTGCACGATGATGGGCAACGGTGTGGGTGGTCGGGTGCCGTGTTGAATCGGGGCGGACGACGGCGGGCTGATCCGATGTGACGTGGACGTCATGGTGATCGTCCCAGTCGCGTTCGGCGCCGGCGCTCTCAAGGGTGCAGACGATCAACCTACAGGCCAAAACACGACATTTCTAAAAAGCTACCACAACACATGTCATACCCGGATTCAGATGTCCACCTTCCAGCTATTTAAAAATGTCCGGTTTTTAGGTTGGTTTTGCTGCGTCTTTTTCCTCGTTTTGAGCATTACGCAGTGTCGAAGGTCGGCGCCTGAACGGGCAGGGCGCTTACGTTTGTTTCACTAGCCTTTGCAGACCGACGGCCAGGTTTGGTTGGCGGCTTTGCGGTTTGCCGACGTTGCGCCAGCTCCACGATCACATGCTCGACGTCGGCCTGCGTGATCTCGCGTTGCTTCTTCTTTCCCGCTTGCGGGTCGTTTCGATTGGTCCGGGTTGAGTCGCCGCGATGTGTCCGTGACGGCGCTTTACCGATTCGGCTGTTATCGCGTTGCGCCTGAAGCGCTTGCGCGACCTGCAGCACATGACTCAAGCGCTTGTGCTCAACGACGGCGCCTTGATCGATTTCGGTTAGGCGGTCGTACTGTCTGTAGTCCAACACCCGGTCGTCAGCCCGTAGTTCAATCCGTCCATCCGGGTACTCCCACACCTCGATCTGCCGGTCAATCAACTTCCGATTCTCCGGCGTGTCCTCCAGCAAGTACAGCACCCGGTCGTACTGCACCGTCAGCGACTTCGTTACTTTCCGCGGCTCGCGCCACGTCAGCGCCAAGTCCAGACTCTCGTCGGCCCGCAGCGGCCGGTGCGCATTGAAGTCACTCTTCGGCGGCTTCGCGAAGCGTGTGTTGTAGGCGGCCATGAAGGAGGGCGCGTAAGCGTTGGCGTCGGCCACCGTGTTGATTCCGCGCAATCGCATCTCCTTGACCAATCGGTCCTGCAACGTCAGGTGTGCGCGCTCGACGCGCCCCTTGGCTGAACTGCTGTTCGCGCAGAACGTGTCGATGTTCAGCTCGTACATCGCGCGGCCGAACGGCGTCACACGGTTACCGGTCTTGCCTGGCTTCACGTTGCGGAACACGCTGGCCTTGTCGCTGTAGAACGCTCCGGGCTTGCCATGGCGTTCGATATACGCCCGCGTGGCCTCGAAGTAGCTGAAGGTCGATTCGGTCTGCGTGAAGTGCAGCATCATCAACCGGCTCGTCGCGTCGTCGACGTACACCAGCAGCGTGCAGGCCGGCGCCCGTTCCTCGAACCATCGATGATCGCTGCCGTCGATCTGGATCAGTTCACCGAGGCACGCCCGGCGCGCTCGCGGCTGATAAACCTTCGGCGGACGCTGCCGACGCGGAATCCAGAGGCCAGCCTCCGTCATCAGCTTCCTGACCGTCTCCTTGGCCAGCCGAATGCCGTGACACTCCCAGAGCTTCTCGCAGGCCAGCGTCGGCCCGAAATCGGCGTAGCGATCGCGGATGATCGACAGCGCCCGGTCCACAATTACCGCGTCCAGCCGGTTGTTGCTTGGCTTCGCATACCGTCCCGACACGAGACCTTGAGGCCCGTGTTCCCGCAGCCTGGCGACCAGCCGGCGAACCTGCCGGGTCGTCAGCTCCAGCCGTTCTGCCGCACGCCATGGCTTGAGCTTGCCGTCCGCCACGTCCTGAATGACCTTGAACCTGTCCAGTTCGCGCATCGTCATCGTGATCCGTTCCGTTGCAGCCATCGCAGCCTCCGGCGCCGGACAACCGGCAGCCGGTCAGCTTACGATGGGTCGAAAAACGGACATCTGAACTTAGCCAGAAGCGGACATTTGAACTTAGCTACTACAACACACAATGTCGATAATTCACCTTATGTCAAATTTTAAATAGCCATGATCACCCTCTATGGCGCGGGTTCGGCAATCTCGAATGCGTCCATACGCTGAAAAATCTGCCAATCGGGCGCGCCCCAACTGCAGCGCGCCCACCCTCAACCGACCATCAAACCGCCATCACCGTCACCGACTTCGTGACGAGATACGGCTCCAGCGCTTCCGGCCCGCCTTCCGACCCGTAGCCCGAATCCTTCACGCCGCCGAACGGCATTTCCGGCCACGGCGTCGCCGGCTGGTTGATCCACAGCATCCCGACTTCGAGGCGTTGCGTCAGCAGATGCACGTTCGCGAACGAACGCGTGAACGCGTAGCCGGCCAGACCGAACGGCAGACGGTTCGCCTCGGCGATCGCATCCTCGAGCTTGTCGAACCCGCGAATCGCCGCGACCGGGCCGAACGGCTCGTTGTTGAACACGTCCGCTTCGAGCGGCACGTTCGCGATCACGGTCGGGGCGAAGAAGTTGCCTTCCGCGCCGATCCGCTCGCCGCCGGTCTCGATGCTCGCGCCGACCTTGCGCGCGTTGTCGACGACCGACGCCATCGCGGTCAGGCGTCGCGGGTTCGCGAGCGCGCCGAGCGTCGTGCCTTCGTCGATACCGTTGCCGATCTTCAGCCCTTCCGCATGCTTGACCAGCGCGCGCGTGAATTCGTCGCGGATGCTGTTGTGCACGAGGAAACGCGTCGGCGAAATGCAGACCTGTCCCGCGTTGCGGAACTTCGCCCCGCCGGCGGCCTTCACTGCGAGCGCGACGTCCGCATCCTCGGCGACGATCACCGGCGCGTGGCCGCCCAGTTCCATCGTCGCACGCTTCATGTGCTGGCCCGCGAGCGCGGCCAGCTGCTTGCCGACCGGCGTCGAACCCGTGAACGTGACCTTGCGGATCACCGGGTGCGGAATCAGGTACGACGAGATTTCAGCCGGATCGCCGTACACGAGACCGATCACGCCCGCCGGCACGCCCGCATCGACGAACGCGCGCAGCAGCGCGGCCGGCGACGCCGGGGTTTCTTCCGGCGCCTTCACGAGGAACGAACAACCAGTGGCGAGCGCGGCGCTCAGCTTGCGCACGACCTGGTTGACCGGGAAATTCCACGGCGTGAACGCCGCGACCGGGCCGACCGGTTCCTTCACGACCGTCTGCTGCGCACCGAGATTGCGCGGCGGCACGATCCGGCCGTACACGCGGCGCCCTTCGTCCGCGAACCATTCGATGATGTCGGCCGCCGACAGCACTTCGACGCGCGCTTCGGTGAGCGGCTTGCCCTGCTCCTGCGTCATCAACTGCGCGATCGCGTCGGCGCGTTCGCGCACCAGCGCGGCCGCCTTGCGCATCGTCGCCGCGCGTTCGTGCGCGGGCACCTTGCGCCATGCTTCGAAGCCGCGCTGCGCGGCGGCGAGCGCACGGTCGAGATCGGCGATGCCCGCGTGGGCCACCTTGCCGATCGCCTTGCCGGTCGCCGGGTTCACGACGTCGATCGTCTTGCCGCTCGCGGCGTCGACCCACTCGCCGTCGATCAGCAATTGCGTATCCGTATAAGTCACGTTAGCCATCCAGACACCCCTACATTGCGTCGATAAAACGCGCGCGGCCGCGAACGGCCGCACGCCGGTTGACAGAAAAAGCCAAGCCGCCGGGGCAGGCACGCACCCGGCGGCGTCGACGGCAGGCACGCCGGCCCGCCATCGTTGCGCGGCGCACCGCGCTCAGTGCGCGGCCGCCGTCGCCTTGCGGAGTTTCGCGACGTCCGCCGCCTGCACGGCCGGCGCGCCGTTGTTCCAGCCGGCGCGCATGAACGTCAGCACGTCGGCGATCTGCCGGTCGTTCAACTGGTTCGAGAACGCCGGCATCGGATACGCGGACGGCACGCCGCCGATCACGAGCGTGTCGCTGCCGTTCAGCGTCACGTTGATCAGCGACGATGCATCGGCCTCGAGCACGTTCGGATTGCCGGCGAGCGGCGCGAGCAGCGGCGCATAGCCGCGCCCGTCCACACCGTGGCAATGCAGGCAGTAAGCGTTATACACCTTCGCGCCCGGATCCGTTGCCGGTCGGCCCAGCGCGACCTGCGTCGCCTTCGGATCATAGCGGTACGGCGGCGCGCCCGTGCCGCCTGCCGCCGGCAGCGATTTCAGGTAGCGCGAGATCGATGCCAGATCGTCGTCG